>DATBDE010000001.1:0-3048 GCA_036270095.1 Solirubrobacteraceae bacterium
TTCTGGCGGCGCTGGCACATGACGCTGAGCCGCTACCTGCGCGACTTCCTCTACATCCCGCTCGGCGGCAATCGCGGGGGGAAGTGGAAGGGCGCGCGCAACCTGATGATCACCATGCTGCTCGGCGGCCTCTGGCACGGCGCGGCCTGGGGCTTCGTCCTGTGGGGCGGCCTGCATGGCCTCTACCTCGCTGCCGAGCGGATCCTGCGCGACCGCCTCAGACCACCCCCGACGTGGGTGGGCTGGCTGATCGTCCTGAACCTCGTCGTGCTGGCATGGATCCCGTTCCGCGCGCCCGATCTCGGCGTCGCCGAGGCGTTCTTCGGGCGCCTGTTCCACCCGGGCGCACTCACGCTGCTGAGCCCCGGCGTCGCCATCTCGCTGGTGTTGGTCTTCGGCCTGCAGCTCGTGCCCGAGCGCCCGATCGAGGTCCTGCGCAACCGCTTCGAGAGCCTCAACCCCGCCGCCCTGGGCCTGGGCCTGGCAACGTGCGTCGCCATCGTCGGCGCGACCGTGCCGGGGCAGGCCGTGCCACCGTTCATCTACTTCCAGTTCTGATGCGCCACCGACCGAGAGACCTCCTGATCTGCTGCGGCATCGCCGTGGTCCTGCTGACCTTCGCCGAGGGCCGCTCCGTTCGTCATGCGGGTCGTGAGATGCCCTCCGGCTGGGAGCGCTCGCTCGTCCTGGCGGTCGGTCATCCCGCCGGCTGGCTCGCCGACCGGCTGCCGCTCGCCGACGCAGCCAACGCGCTCGGGAAGGCGCTGAAGTCCGGTGACGATCTCAGCGGCGGTGGCGCCGGTTCGTTCTCCGACCGCGGTACGGCGGCGGCTGCCGGTGGCGTGGCGCCCGTGACGCCGGACGCGTTCGACCCGCGCGCGCTCGGGGCCAAGCCCCCGCCTCCGCGGCCGCTGAAGACCGTGCTGGTCACGGGGGACTCGATGGCGCAGCCGCTCGACGCGGAGGTGGCGCGCAGCCTCACGCCCAAGGGGATCAAGGTCGCCCGCGACGCGCACGTCGGCACGGGGATCTCCGACACCACCATCGTCGACTGGGGCAAGCTCTCCATCTCGCAGGTCTCCAAGAACCAGCCCGACGCCGTCGTGATGTTCATGGGCGCCAACGAGGGCCTCCCGATGAAGATCGGCGCGCGCGAGGTGAAGTGCTGCGGCGCCGACTGGGCCGCGGAGTACGCCTACCGGGCGCGGCGCATGATGGACACCTACCGTCGCCGCGGAGCCGCTCGGGTCTACTGGCTGCTGCTGCCGACCTACCGCTCCAAGGCGCGCAACACCATCGCGCACGTCGTCAACGCCGCGATCTACACAGCAGCCAGTCCCTACCGCGCCCAGGTCCGGATCCTCGACATGGGCGCGATCTTCACTCCCGGCAACAAGTACCGCGACGCGATGACCGTCAACGGCCGCGAGCAGCTCGTGCGCCAGTCCGACGGCGTGCACCTCAACGGCACGGGCTCGCGACTAGCCGCCGATGACGTGATCGAGGCACTGCGCCAGGACTTCACGGGGCCGTAGGCAGCTCCGCGCCTACGGCTTCGTCCACCGTCCCGCGGTCAGCGTTCCGCCGTCCTCTTTGCACGCCACCTTGACCCCCACGAACTGCAGTCCTCGCGGCGACGTCGAAACGCCGTAGACGCTCTTCTGCGTCTGGGCGGTGTTGACCGAGCACAGGGGGTTTCCGCCGAGCGTCAGCCGGTTCTTCGCAACCGCAACCACGGGATAGACGGTCTCGTCGCCCGATGGCGAGGTGAGCCTCATCTTGGTGGGGCTGATCGCCAGATGCCACACCCCGCCCGCCCCGACATTGACCGTGTCGACACCGGCGCCGGCAAGTGCGTTCGTGGTCAGCTTGCCCACGTAGTTGCCGCTCGCCGGCAACGTCGGCGTCGAAGTCGTCGTTGAACTGCTCGAACCGCAACCGGCGACGGCGAGAGCGCCGAAAAGCGACGCGGCAAGCCACTTCGACCATTTCGATCCCATGAGAAGGTCCTCCTGACCGGGTGGCCGATCCACCCGTTTGACACCTCCGAAGCTAGGCGGCGCCGGCCACGTGGCCAATCAGGGGAGCAGGGCAAGTCAGGGGGGTGCCACCACACCCCTGACTTGCCGCAGCGCGCGCTTTCAGGTCGTGGCGTTGCTCGCGATCGACGCCCAGCGCGGCAGGTCGGCCAGCTCGGTGAGCTGCGCCACGATCTTCAGCTGGCGCGCCACGATGTCGAGGACCTCGAGCGTTTCGGGCTCGAGCTCGCGCCGGTCCACGGCGAGGAGCTCCAGCGCGCCCGCGTCGCCGAGCGGAACCGTCACCACCGTCCGCATCCCATGCGGCTCCGCCGCCTCGGGGTTCCAGCTCAGCTCGGCGAGCGGCGCGCGCCGAACGCGCCAGCAGGCGTCCTCGAACTCACGCGCGCCCGGGTTCGCCGTCCATACCGACGAGCACGCAAGCCCGCCGTCGCGAGCCGGGCGCCACGTGACCGCGGCGTCGAACCCCAGCGCGCTGCCCAGCCGCTCGGCCGCGGCCCGGAACGCCGGCGCCACGCGCATCGGGTGCTCGAGCGCCTCGGCGACGCCTGCGAGGGCCCGCAGCCCAGCCTGCGACCGCGGATCGGGCAGCGCGACCCGCGAGCGGGCCTCCGCGAGCTCGGCCTCGAGGCGCCCGATACGGGCCAGCGCATCGTCGATCGGCGCGGGCGCGGGCGCCGTGACGGGCTCGGCGACCAGTACCGGCTCGTCCGACATCTCGGGCTCGGGCGCCGTGACCGCCAGCCGCAGCTGATCGGCCTCGGCCACGATCTCCGCCGCCTGCGATGGCACGCCGCTCACGCGCCACACGAGCGTGCGGCCGTCCTCCTGCGTCGTGAAACGGCAGGCGGCAACCTTGCGCAGCCCGAGCCGATCGAACACCTGCTCCTCGACGAGGAGCGGTCCGCTCGCGCCCAGGGCGGAGCGGTCATTTGCCACGAGGGTCTCTGCGACGTCGCGAGGCTGAACCTGCTCGTCGGTGAGGCCCGGGAGGTCTTCGGGCGACACG
>DATBDE010000002.1:0-14406 GCA_036270095.1 Solirubrobacteraceae bacterium
TCCTCTTCATCCTCCACGCCGACCACGAGCAGAACGCCTCGACGAGCTCGGTGCGGGCCGTGGGCTCGACCCAGGTCGACCCCTACTCGGCCCTGGCCGCCGGCGTGGCCGCGCTCTACGGCCCGCTGCACGGCGGCGCCAACGAGCAGGCCCTGCGCATGCTCGAGCGGGTCGGCTCGGTGGACAACATCCCGGACTTCCTCACCGGCGTGAAGGAGGGCAACGAGCGGCTGATGGGCTTCGGCCACCGCGTCTACAAGAACTACGACCCGCGGGCGCGGATCATCAAGAAGTACCTCGACGACGTTTTCGAGGTGACCGGCAAGGGCCCGCTGCTGGAGATCGCGTCCGAGCTCGAGAAGCGCGCGCTCGACGACGACTACTTCACGTCGCGCAAGCTCTATCCGAACGTCGACTTCTACTCCGGCCTGTTCTACGAGGCGCTGAACCTTCCGGTCTCGATGTTCCCGGTCATGTTCGCGATCGGGCGCACGAGCGGCTGGATCGCCCAGTGGCTGGAGATGGTCAACGACTCCGAGCAGAAGATCGCGCGGCCGCGGCAGATCTACACGGGCGAGCGCGAGCGCGCGTACGTGCCCATCGACGACCGCTGAGTGCCGTCGGGCTTCTGGCTGACGGTCCGCAACGGGCCCAAGGTCGAGCGCGAGCGCTTCGACACCGTCGATGCCGCGGTCGACGAGCTGGAGACGCGGGCCGCCCGCCTCACGCTCGGCCCGCCGAGCAAGACGATCGACCTGAAGGTGCGCGAGTTCTCGCCCGCCGTGCAGGTGGTGGCGCGGCTCGAGGTCTCGGGCCCGGGCCGCTTCCTGCCGCCCAAGCGTGGCGGCGTCGACGTGCACGGGGACGGGACGGTGTCGGCCTACGTGGGCGGGGTGCGCCGGCGCACGGTCGAGGCCAAGGGCAACAAGACGCCCTACGACGCGCTGCGCAAGGCCCTGACCGGCTAGAGGGCGAGCGTCAGCGCCGAGCCGTTGCGACGCAGCCAACGCGCCTGCGCGCGCCAGTCCGGGCAGTGCCGCCCGACCAGGGCCCAGAAGCGCTGCGAGTGGTCGGCGACCTTGAGGTGGCAGGCCTCGTGGATGACGACGTAGTCGAGCACCGGCTCGGGCGCGAGCAGTAGGCGCCAGTTGAACGACAGCGCGCCCGTGGGCGAGCAGCTGCCCCAGCGCGTGCGCTGGGCGCGGATGGTCAGGCCGGTGACGCGCCCGCCCACGGCGGCGGCCGCCGCCTCGGCGCGCGGAGCGATCTCGGCCCGGGCGGCGCGACGGTACCAGCGCTCGAGCGCCGGGCCGGGGTCCTCGGCGGGCACGAGCAGGTCGTCGCCGCGCCGGTGCACGCGCATGCGCCCGGGCTCGCGCACCAGCGTCAGCGCCTCGCCCAGGCAGGGCACGGTGCCGGGCGGCCCCTGCACGGCCGCGCGCGCCGACTCCTGCGCGGCGAGGCGGCGCTCGATCCACGGCCCGAGCTCGCGTACCACCCGCTCGGCCTGGCGCTCGGGCGAGCGGCGGGGGAGGACGACCTCGACCCCGCGGTCGGGGTCGACGGTCACCGACGCGCGCCGGGCGCGGTCGGAGCGGCGGATGGTGTAGGGGATCTCGCGCTGGGCAGACAGAGCGCGACGACGTTAGCGCTGCCGCAGGACGCGAGCCGCGTCCAGCATCGCCGCCCCGACATGGTCGGCGACGGCCTGGACGACCTTGGCGTCGTCGGCGTCGAACGCCGCCGACTTGAGCGAGCGCACGCCGATCGCGCCCCACACGCGGCCGCCCACATAGAGGGGGACCGCGAGCTCGGAGCGGTCGGTCACCGTGGCGCTGCCGGTGAGCACCGGGCGGCGCTCCTCCAGGCAGCGGGCGATCACGGCGTCTTCGTCGGGCTGGGGCGACGCAAAGATCGCGCCGGCGCTGGCGACGATCACAACCTCGCCGTCGCGTTCCTCGGCCACCCGGCAGCAGGGAAAGCCCAGCACCGCGTGCACATCGCCCGCCGCCACGGTGGCGATGGCACGCACGTCCTGGAGGCGACTGATCTTCGCGCCCAGCGCGGAGGCCGAGGCCAGGCGGGCGGGGCCGGCGTTCGCGTCGCCGGGGCGGGCGACGGCAATGTGGGTACGCTCGCGCTTGGCGTTGCGCAGGGCGCGGTCGGCCTCGTCGATGAGGCCCGTGGCCTGCGCCCCGGGGTGCCATTGCGCGATGCCGCCCGAGGCGCCCAGCCCCTGCTCGGAGGGGATCGGCGTGCCCCGCAGCGAGCGCAGGGCACGGTCGACGATTTTCTGCGCTTCGTCCTCGGTTGCGGTCAGAAGCAGGGCGAACTCGTCACCACCGAGGCGCGCGACCTGGTCGTGCAGCCGCACCGTGCCCCGCAGGAGCTCGCCGACGCTGCGCAGCGCGGCGTCGCCGGCCAGGTGGCCGTGTTGCTCGTTGATCGACTTGAAGTCGTCGAGGTCGATGAGGGCGAGCGTGACCGGGCCGCCGCCGCGCTCGGCGCGCGAGATCTCCTCGTGCAGCCGGGCCTGGAGCGCGCCGTGGTTCAGGCACCCCGTGAGCGAGTCGCGCGCCGCGGCCTGGCGGGCGGCGGTCAGCGCGTCGGCGTTGCGGCAGGCCACTGCGGCCAGGTCGGCGAAGGCGCTCAGGAGCTCGGCGTCGAGCTCGCCGACCGGCCGCTCGCGGCGGAACGCGACCTCGAGGGCGCCGTCCACGCCGAGAGGGCTGCCCACCGGCACGGCCACGCCGCTGCGCACGCCGCGCAGGGCGGCGTGGCCCTCGTGCTCGTAGGCGTTGGACAGCGCGGGCGCGTTGGTGGCGATCGCACGGCCGCTCAGGCCCTCGTCGAGCTCGCGCGACAGGCCGACAAAGCTCGACGGCAGCCCGTGGACGGCGATCGCCGCGTAGCCGTCGCAGTCGTCGGCCACCGAGCCGACGGCGACATCGGCGCCGAACGCGTGCGCCATCGCCTCGCACAGCGTCGCCAGCACCTGGTCGAGGTCGAGCGAGGCGTGCACGGCCGCGGCCGCGGAGGCCAGCGCGGCCTGCTGGGTGGCGCGACGGTCGCGCTCGAGGGCGTGTCCCACGCTGGTCACCACCGCCTCGAGCAGGGTGACCTCGACCTCCTCGAACGGCCGCTCGGCCCGTCGCGCCACGCCGACGACCGCGCGCTCGCCCGTGTCGGCCGCGAACGGGGCCAGGGCCAGGGCGGGGAGGCCGAGGACGCCGTTGGCCGTGCGTGCGCCCGTCTCCTCGCCCGCCAGCAGCGCGGCCACCACCGCCTCGCGCGGCAGGGCGGCGGCGGTGGCGTCGTCGAGGCCGATGGCGCAGGCGATCTCGAGCGGGCCGCCGTTCAGCGGGGCGGCGATGACGAAGGCCGCCTCGGCGCCGTAGGCCTCGGACACGGCCCGCACCACTTCCTGGAGGACGAGGGAGGCGCGACTGGCTGAAGAGCGGGGGCGCATGGGCTGCTGTCGGTATCGGCGCCCGGTCCGCAGGGCTTGACGTGGAGCCGCCATGATGCGACGGATGGCGACCGCGAGGGTGTGGATCGTACGACTTCCCCCCGGCGTACAGGAACCGTTTCAGGTCTACCTGAACGGTGTGCCGCAGACCGCAGGGGTGGACTACGAGCGCCGCGGGAGACGGCTGATCTTCGATCGGCCCTTGGCCAAGGAGGGCAAGCTGGGCTTCTGGCGCTGGTTCCTAGGCGCCTGGGGGATCGGCACCTACCGCAAGGACGACCAGGTCGACGTGGCCTACGAGGTGGACGGACGTCCGATCGTCGCCCACGCGCTCGAGATCGAGGCCCCGCAGCAGGAGGAGGAGACATGACATCCGGAGACCCCTACGAGGTACAGGACGTCGCCTTCGACGCCGAGGGCGTGACGCTGCGGGGCTGGCTCTACCGCCCCACGGCGGCGACGGGGCCGGCGCCGGTCGTGCTCATGGCCCACGGCTACAACTGCATCAAGGAGCTCTACCTCGATCGCTACGCCGCGGCGCTGGCCGGCGCCGGCCACGTCGTGCTCGCCTACGACCACCGCAACTTCGGCGACAGCGACGGCGAGCCGCGCCAAGAGCTCGACCCGTGGCTGCAGGTGCGCGACTACCGTCACGCCATCACCTACGTGCAGACGCTGGACGGCGTCGACCCCGACCGCGTCGGCGTCTGGGGCACCAGCCTGGCCGGCGGCCACGTGCTCGTCGTGGGCGCGATCGACCGGCGCGTCGGCTGCGTGGTGGCGCAGGTGCCGACGATCAGCGGCTGGCAGGCCACGCTGCGGCGCACGCCGCCGCCGGCGCTGCCGGGCCAGCGCAAGGCGTGGGAGGCTGACCGGCTCGAGCGCTACCGCGGCGGCGAGCCGAAGATGGTGCCGATGGTGGTCGACCCCGACCAGGGCGGTCCCGCCTCGCACGCCAGCGCGGACGCGTGGGAGTTCTTCACCGGCCGGCACGCGCCGGCCGACGAGCAGTGGCGCTTCGAGAAGTGGCGCAACGAGATCACGCTGCGCTCGCTCGAGCTCTACTCCGAGTACGAGCCCGGCACCTACATCGAGCGCATCGCGCCGACGCCGCTGCTGGTGGTGATGGGCGACAGCGACGTCGTCTGCCCCACCGACCTGGGGCTGGAGGCGTTCGGGCGGGCGAACGAGCCCAAGCGGCTCGAGCTCTACGGCGGCGGGCACTTCTCCGCCTACACGGACCAGTTCGACCGCGCGGCGGCCGCCGCCACCGCGTGGTTCACCGAGCATCTCCGGCCCGAGGGCGCGGGCTAGACGCGCTCGGGGCGAGAGCGCTCCCACGGGCGCTGCAGCCGCAGCGCGCCGAGGATGGCGCGGGCCGACGGCGCCTTGTTGAGCACGTAGAAGTGGATGCCCGGGGCGCCGCGGGCGAGCAGGTCGGCGCACTGCAGGGTCGCGTAGGCGACGCCGAGCTCGAGCACCGAGTCGGGCTCGTCGGCGTATCCGTCGAGCGCCTCGTGCAGGTCGGCGGGGATCGACGCGCCGCAGCGCTGGGTGAAGCGCTTGATCTGGTCGGCGTTCGTGATCGGGATGATCCCGGGGATGATCGGGACGTCGATCCCGGCCGCGCGCGCCTCGTCGACGAAGTCGAAGTAGAGCTGGTTGTCGAAGAAGAGCTGGGTGATGAGGAAGCTGGCGCCGGCCTGGACCTTCTCGCGCAGGAAGCGGAGGTCGTGGGCCATGTCGGGCGCCTCGGGGTGGACCTCGGGGAAGCAGGCGGCGCCGATGGCCATCTCGTAGTCGTTGGCGATGAGGCCAGCCAGCTCGGTCGAGTAGTGCAGGCCGCCGGGGTGCGGCCGCCACTCGGTCTCGCCCGCGGGCGGGTCGCCGCGCAGGGCGAGCACGTTGTCGATCCCGGCGTCGCGGACCTGGTCGAGGGTCCCGCGAAGCTCGTCGGCGGTCGCGCCGACGCAGCTCAGGTGGGCCATGGCCTCGATGCCGTAGCGGTTCTTGATGTCCCGCACGATGTCCAGCGTGCGGTCGCGGGTGGAGCCGCCGGCGCCGTAGGTGACCGATGCGAAGTCGGGCTGGAGCGTCGCGAGCGAGTCCAGCGCGCGCTGCAGGTTGCGCTCGCCGTCGGGCGTCTTGGGCGGGAAGAACTCGAACGAGAAGACCGGCTCGCTGTCGCGGCCGCGGCCGGCCAGGATGTCGTCGATCCGCATGGCGGGAAATAGTACGAGCCGGTACGATCCGCGCCGCAGACAGGGGATCAACGGAAGGGCTGGGGGCAGATGCAGGGAGGGCGCTTCGGCGCCGGCGACGGTTTGCGCGCGCTGGCCGCGCTGGCGGTCGTGGGGTTCCACGCGGCGGTGATCGCATCGGCGGCGGCGCCCGGGCATGCCTCGGGGCCGGTCTGGGCCGTGGCGAGCCACCTCGACCTCGGCCTCTACGTGTTCTTCGCGCTCTCCGGCTACCTGATCGCGCGGCCGTTCGCGCGCTCGCTGGTGCCGGAGCGCCGGGGCCGCGACTGCGCCGCTACGCGACCCACCGCCTGCGCCGCATCGTGCCCGCGTTCTGGGCCGCGCTGCTGATCACGCTGGCGGTGTCCGGCGCGGGCGCGGCCGGCGTGCTCACCGCGTTCCTGTTCGCGGGGACCTGGCCGACGCTGCCGCAGGCGTGGACGCTGGACGCCGAGATGGGCTTCTACCTGTTGCTCCCGGTCGTCGCCGCGCTCGCCGCGCTGGTCGCGCGGCGACTGCCTAGCCCCAGGGCACGCGCGGTGGCCCTGCTCTGCGGCCTGGGCGCGGTGGCGGTCGTCAGCCTCATCGCGCGCCAGGCTGCGGGGCAGGTGACGGACGCGCTGGCGCGGTCGCTGCCGGCGCTGTTCGCGTTCGCGCCGGGGATGGCGCCGGCGCTGGTCGAGCCGCTCGTGCCCGCCCGCGCGTTCGCGTGGGCGCGGCCCGCGGGCATCGCGATCGGGGTCGCCGGCGTCGCGCTGTGCGCCCTCGCGGCCGTGCACGGCATGGCCGGCGCGGTGGGCGGGGCGCTGGTCGCGGCCGGGGCGGGCGCGATCGTGGCCGGCCCGCTGGTGCGCGAGTGGGCCGGCGGCGGGACCGGGCCGCTGCTGGGCGCGCGGCCGCTGCGCTGGCTGGGCGAGCGCTCGTACTCGCTCTACCTCCTGCACTTCCTCGTGCTGGCCCAACTCGCGCCGGTCGGGCACGGGCGGCTCGTGGTGCTGGTGGCGCTGGGCGCGCCGGCCTCGATCGCGGCGGCGGCGCTGCTCTACCAGCTCGTCGAGCGGCCGTTCATGACGCGGCCTGCCAGCGCTCCGGCTCCCCTTCCAACCGCTGCACCCGCCCCGCACGTTGGAGGTGCGTGAGGTAGCACAGGGTCTCGGCCAGCCACCATGCGCCCGTCGCCGCGGTGAGCTCGGTGTCGTAGACCTCGGGGATGATCTCGTAGGCCGTGCGGGGCTCGCCGCCGCCGAGGGCGCGCTCGACGCGGTCCAGCCGATCGGCGACGAGCTTCTGGTTGGCGCCCACGTGCGCGCGCACGTCGGTGAAGGGGCGGCCGTGGCCGCTCAGGCAGAGGCGGGCGTCGAGCGCGTCGATCTTCTCCAGCGAGGCCAGGAACTCGCCGGCCGGGTCGGGCGTCCAGCCGTAGTCGTAGTACAGCGAGGCGCGGCCGAGCAGGTGGTCGCCGGAGAGGAGCACGCGACGCTCGGCCAGGTGGATGCAGACGTGCGAGGGCGCGTGGCCGGGGGTCTCGACGATACGCCACTCGCCGTGGTCGGTCTCGAAGGAGATGCCCTCGACGGCGTCGCGGGCCGGCGCGACCCAGCCGGCGATGCCCGAGCCCTGTGCCTTGCGCCGCTCGGCGTAGGCGTCGAGGGGCTCGCTGGGCACGCCGCTCTGGCGCGCGACCTCGATGCGGCGCCGGAAGGCGCCGTCGGGGTCGTTCGCGTACGCGCGCGCGTGATCCAGATTCGGGTTCATCCAGAGGTCGCAGCCGGAGCGCTCGACGATCGGCAGGGCCTGCCCGAAATGGTCGGCGTGCGCGTGGGTGACCACGAGCAGGCGCACGTGGTCGATGCGCAGGTTGACCATCTGCATGGCGCGCTCGATGTGGGCGAGCGAGCCGGGCTCGTGCATCCCCGTGTCCACCAGGACGATGCCGTCGCCCGTCGCGAGCGCCCAGGCGTTGCAGTGGGGGACGCCGGGCCACGGGAGCGGCAGGCGTAGGCGCCAGATCCCCGGCAGCACGCGCTCGCCCCGGCCGAGCTCGCGCGGGCGTGGAGGGTTCACGCGCGCGGACGATAGAGGTAATCTCGAATGGCCTTATGGCGACCCCGACCACCAGCCCCACGACCGAGGTAGCACTCCGCTATATGGCCGCCGTGACGGCCCGCGACGTCGACGCGATGGTGGCGTGCTGGGCGCCGGGGGCGCTCGACGGCATCGTCGGCGACCAGGACCTCGTCGCGCCCGAGGGGGTCCGCTCGTACTTCAACGAGATCTTCGGCGCCTTCCCCGACTTCACGTTCACGGTGCAGTCCACCGTGACCGAGGGCGACCGCTGTGCCGTGCTCTGGCGCGCGACCGGGACCTTCGCCGGACCGGGCACCTTTCAGGGCCTGAACCCGAACGGCGCCCGCATCGACGTCACCGGCTGCGACGTGGTCCAGGTCCAGGACGGGCTCGTGCACGGCAACCTCGCCCACATCCCCCAGCTGGCCATCGCGCGGCAGATCGGGCTGGTGCCGGCGGTGGGGTCGCAAGCCGAGCGCGGGCTCAACGCGGTCTTCAACCAGCGCGCGAAGGCCACGCGCGCGTTTGCGGGCACGGACGAGGAGCCGGTGGCCGACGGCGTGTGGGTGGTCCGCGGCGGGGTGCCGAGCCGCTGGGTCAACGCGTACCTGATCGAGGACGAGGACGGCGTGGTCGTGTTCGACGCCGGCGTGCGGACGATGGCGCCGGCAATCGCGGCCGCGGCCGGGCGCCACGGGGGCCTGCGCCGCGTGGTGCTGGGCAACGCGCACCCCGACCATCGCGGCGGGGCGCCGGCGCTGCGGGCGGACGTGCTGTGCCATGCCGACGAGCGCCAGGACGCCGAGGGCGACGGCGGGCAGCACTACTTCGCCTACTCGGAGCTCCCGTTCCCGGCCTCGAAGGTGACGCCGAGCATCATGCGCTCGTTCGACGGCGGGCCGGTCCACGTCTCGGCGACGCTGGCCGAGGGCGACGAGGTCGCCGGCTTCCGGGTCGTGCACCTGCCCGGCCACGCGCCGGGGCTGATCGCGCTGTGGCGCGAGTCCGACCGCCTGGCGCTCTCCAACGACTGCTTCGCGATGTTCGACGCGACGACGCTGGCCGCGCGCCCGGCCGCCGTCCCCCATCCGGCGTTCAACTGGAGCACCGAGGCGGCGCGCGCGTCGATGCGCAAGCTCGCCGACCTCGAGCCCGCCGCCGCCTGGCCCGGCCACCGCGGGCCGCTAACCGGCGACGTCGGGAGCGTGCTCCGGGAGGCGGCGGACCGATGAGCTTCCGCCGCAAGCGGGGGAACCGCGGCGACGCTGTCCCCACCGGCCACGACGGCGCGGCGCCGCACACCGACTACCGCGACCCGGAGGCGGGCGTGCTGACGCTGCGCTGGGCCCTGCCGGCGCGCAGCCGCATGCTCTACGACCGCATCCGCGCCGCGACGTCGACCGACGACCTCCGCGACCGCGGGGCCGAGTTCCTGTTCCGCCGCCTGGCGGTGCGGTGGGAGATCGGCGGGGCGGTGGTGCGCGGCCGCACGGCGCTGATCGCGCGCTACGAGTCGGCGACGGCGACCCAGCGCGCGTTCGTGCTGGCGGCGCTGCGGGCCCACGCGGCCGAGCACTATCCGGAGCTCGAGGCGCCGTAGCGGTCGGCCGCCCCGGGCCGATCCGGAGCGAATGGAGCTTTGTACGCGCTACAGCGCGCCGAATGTTCCATTCAACGGCGTTGAATGGACGCTCGCCGCCCGACCCGCCCCCGCCCCACCACGCCCGAGATGAGGTAGTCCGGCGTGAGCACGTCGAGGGGCCACGGGTCCGCCACGGCGCGGGCTATCTACGCTGGGTGCATGGCCCGACCCGATCCCGACGCCTTCGCCGCCCTGCTCTCCGACTGGTGCCTGGAGGCGCAGGAGGGCCAGCAGGTGCTGGTGCGCTCGACGACGCTGGCCGCGCCGTTGCTCACCGCGGTGCAGCGCGCGCTGCTCGAACGCGGCGCCTGGCCGCTGCTGCGGCCCGAGCTCCCCGGCCAGCAGGAGGGCTTCTTCGTCTCCGCCCGCGACGCCCACCTCGACGCCTTCCCCGAGGCCGAGCGCGCCGTCGCCGAGAGCGTCGACGCCTTCCTCGCCATCCAGGCACCGTTCAACACCCGCGCGCTGGCCGGCGTCGACCCCGCCGCCCAGGCCCGTGTGATCAACGCCACCCGTCCGCTGCGCGACCTGCGGCTGCAGAAGCGCTGGGCCATCAGCGTGTGGCCGACCGAGGCCCAGGCCCAGGAGGCGGGCATGGCCCTCGACGACTTCGCCGCCTTCGTCGAGCGCGCGCTCTTCCTCGACCGCCCCGACCCCGCGGGCGCGTGGCGCGAGCTCAGCGACTTCCAGACCGGTCTCGTCGACCGCCTCACGGCGGCCGAGGAGCTGCACATCGAGGCCGACGGCACGGACCTGCGCCTCAACGTCAAGGGCCGCACCTGGATCAACTCCGACGGCCGCCGGAACATGCCCTCGGGTGAGGTGTTCACGGGCCCGGTGGAAAACAGCGCCGACGGCCACATCCGGTTCACCGTGCCCTCGAGCCCCGGCGGCGTCGACGTGGCCGACGTCGAGCTGACCTTCGCGGACGGCGTCGTGCGCGAGGCTCGCGCCGAGCGCGGCCAGGCCTACCTCGACGCCACCCTGGACGCCGACGCCGGCGCTCGCCGCCTGGGCGAGATCGGCATCGGCACCAACTTCGGCATCGACCGCGCCGTCGGCTCGATCCTGCTCGACGAGAAGATCGGTGGCACCGTGCACGTCGCCGTCGGCCGCTCCTACCCGGAGAGCGGCGGCGTCAACGACTCCTCGGTGCACTGGGACCTGATCTGCGACCTGCGCGCCGGCGGCACCCTCAAGGCCGACGGCGCAATCATCCAGCGTGACGGAGCCTTCATCCCATGACCCGCCGCACCAAGATCGTCGCCACCATCGGTCCGGCCTGCAACGACCACGAGACCCTGGTCGAGATGGTCGACGCGGGCATGGACGTCGCCCGGCTGAACTTCTCCCACGGTACGCCCGAGCAGCACGCCGAGACCTGCGCCCGCGTGCGCACCGCCGCCGACCGCGCCGGGCGCCCGGTGGCGGTCCTCCAGGACCTGCCCGGCCCCAAGCTGCGCATCGGCCCGCTGCGCGACGGGCTGGCCGAGCTCGCCGCCGGGGACCGCGTGACCTTCGTCGGCGACGACGGCGGCGACACCGAGGGCGACGAGCGCCGCATGGCCATCAACTGGCCCGCGCTGGCCAGCGCCATCGGGCCGGGCGAGGAGCTCTACCTCGCCGACGGCGCCGTGCGCCTGCGCGTCGAGGAGGTGCGCCCGAGCACCGGAGAGGTCGAGGCCGTCGTGCGCGTCGGCGGCACCGTGGCCTCGCGCCAGGGCCTGAACATCCCCGGCGAGGTCGACGAGTTCCCGGCCGTGTTCGAGGACGATCTCAACCTGCTGCACGCCGGCGAGAAGATGGGCGTCGACATCGTCGCGCTGTCCTTCGTCCAGCGTCCCGAGGACATCCAGCGCTTCCGCGAGCACACGCGCATCCCGCTCATCGCGAAGATCGAGAAGCCGCAGGCCGTCGACCGCCTGGAGTCGATCGTCGAGGCGGCCGACTGCGTCATGGTCGCCCGCGGCGACCTCGGCATCGAGCTCGAGATCGAGGACGTGCCGCTGGTCCAGAAGCGCATCATCGCCCTGGCCGGCCGCCGCGCCCGGCCCGTCATCACCGCGACGCAGATGCTCGACTCCATGGTCGGCTCCTCGCGCCCGACGCGGGCCGAGGTCACCGACGTCGCCAACGCCATCCTCGACGGCACCGACGCGGTCATGCTCTCCCAGGAGACCGCTGTGGGCGCCCACCCGGTCGGCGCCATCCGCATGATGGCCGCCATCGCCGAGCGCGCCGAGTCGGTCGCCCCCTACGAGCAGTGGAACGAGTCGCGGGTGGACCGCGACGAGCGCGACCCCGCCTACACGATCGCCCACACCGCCTGCGCCGCCGTGCGCCAGCTCAACCTCGCCGCGCTGGTTATCCCGACGCTGTCGGGCCGCTCGGCGCGGTTGGTCTCCGCGCACCGGCCCCGGGTCCCGATCTACGCCCTGTCGCCGGGCAAGGAGACCGTGCGCCGCTGCTCGCTCATGTGGGGCGTGAAGGCCGAGCGCATGCGCCGCCACGAGGTCACCGAGGAGCTCATCCGCGACGCCGCCCACCGCGTGGTCGAGCTCGGCTGGGTCAAGCCGGGCCAGCGCATCGGCGTGACCGCCGGCCTGCCGAGCGGGCGCCCCGGCACGACCTCCCTGTTCCAGGTGATGGAGGCGTGACGGTGCGCCCGCGTCCGGCGGACTCCTAGGACTGGCTGAGCAGGGCCGAGACCGTCTCGGGGACGGTCACGTTGGTTGCCTGCTCAGGGTCTCGAACGTCGGCCCGCCCCGGGCCTGGACGCCCAGCTTCGCCGGCTGCTTGGGCTTCTTGTGGTGCCGCGCCGCCGAGGCGGTCGTGGCCCGTGCAGCCGGATCAGCACCTTGGTCACGCGGTACTGGTTGCCTGCGTTGCCCCAGTTCAGGGTGATGTTGGCGCTCGTCGCGCCCGAGTTGACCGGGGCGCTCTGGGTCGCCGACTGCCCCGTCGCCTGGAGCGTCGTCAGCTGCGTCGTCACCGGCACGCCCTTGCAGGCCAGCGTCGACGAGATCGTCGCCATGACGTCCTGCAGCGACGTGTTCGGCACGCCCGAGGTCCCCGTCGAGGAGACGTTGGGGAAGTACGTGCCGGCGGTGTCGCTGGCGATCCTCTGCAGCCGGTCGGCGTCCGGGTTGCCCTTGGCCGGGGCCCCGATCGTCAGGCCGATCACGTAGACGGCCACCCCAGCTCTGGTGGTCGTTGGTCTGGTCGATGTTGTTGCTGTTCTGGCTGCCGTCGGTGAGGAAGATCCGCGCCTGCGCCCCGGGGTTGGAGGCGTGCGCGGCCTTGAAGGCGTCGACGTAGTTCGTCGACCCGTCGCCGGGAAGCTACGCAGCCGCGCGCGCGTAGAACAGGGCCTCCTGCTCGCCCAACTCCGTGGCGGGAGGCGCGCCGGTGATCCACTCCAACGCGATGCGATGGAAGTTGCCGCGCGCCCGGAGCTGCGAGAGCACGGCCATGGTCAGCATCTCGACGCGCCGTGCGAACAGGTGCTCGGACGGCAGGGACTCGTGGCGCATCTGGTGGAAGTGGCTGGAGCGCGGGTCAGACATCTCGATCGCGATCTTCGTCGCGATGCCCGGGTCGAGGGCGACGGTCTCGTCGCGCGACCACCACCAGGTCGAGTCGTCGATCTGCGCCATCAGCCCCTCGGGCGTGAAGCGCTTGGGGTCGCTGATGAAGCCGTGCTCGACGAACAGGCGCATCAGGGTCTCGCCGTCGCCGTCGATGTAGGCGCGCTGGCAGGTGAGCTCGAACTCGACCGCCTCGTCGCTCATGCGCTTGAACAACCCGAAGTCGAGGAAGGCCATGCGCCCGTCGTCGAGGAGCAGGAAGTTGCCCGGGTGCGGGTCGCCCGAGAACTGGCGGTGGCGGTACAGCGAGCCGAAGAAGAACCGGAACACGATCTCCCCGATCCGGTCGCGCTCGTCCTGGGGCAGGCGCTTGAGCTCCTCGAACCCGCGGCCGGAGACGAACTCCTGCACGATCACGCGCTCACGCGACAAGCGCGTCAGGACATCGGGGATGACGATGAACGGGTGGCCGCGGTAGATGCGGGCCATCGAGCGCTGGTTCTGAGCCTCGAGCTCGTAGTCGAGCTCCTCGTAGATCCGCGCCCGGACCTCCTCGCCGATGGCCTTGACGTCGATCCCCGGCGCCACCCGCTTCATCAGCCGCAGGATGATCCCCAGGTTCTGCATGTCGGCGCGGACCGCGTCGTTGACTCCCGGGTACTGGACCTTGACCGCGACGGCGCGCCCGCCCGGCAGCGTCGCCCGGTAGACCTGGCCGATCGAGGCAGCCGCGATGGGCTCCTCCTCGAAGGACTCGAAGATGTCCTCGAGCGGTTCCTCGAGGTCGGATTCGATGACCTTGCGCATGTCCTCGAAGCGGACCTTGGGGGCGGCGTCGCGCAGCTCGCCGAGCTTGCGCTGGAACTCCTCGCGGTAGGGCTCGGGGACGAGGCCGACGTCGAGGAACGACATGACCTGGCCGAGCTTCATCGCCGCGCCCTTCATCGTCCCCAGCGCCGCCACGATCTGCTCGGCGGCCTCGACCTGGCGCTTCTCCAGCGCGACGTTGGCCGCCTCGTCGGAACGGGCGAGATTCGCCGTCTTCGTGCCCAGCTGCCGGGCGGCCTGGCCCGCGGCGAGACGCCCGACCTTCGCCGACCGGCGAACCCGCGAGGTGGGGATCTTGTCCTTCGGGCTCATGGCCCTCCGGAGATTACGACCGAGGCTGGACCTGAGACCCCGGCACGATGTCGTCGCTGCCGTCCGGCCAGCGCACCCAGGCCTTCTTGCCGCCGTCGTAGTCGGGCGCAAGCAGGACGAGGGTCGCCTCCTCGCCCATGGCCGTGCAGGGCTCGTTGCCCTCGGGGTCGAGGCCGCGCCAGACGCGGATGAACGCGTTGCGCTCCCACTCCTCGCCCACCGTCGTCGCGTCGGTGTGCCCGGGCAGGAGGTCGGTGTCGG
>DATBDE010000003.1:0-48894 GCA_036270095.1 Solirubrobacteraceae bacterium
CGCGCGGCCATCCTCCCGCTGACGCTGCGGCAGATGAAGTCCATGCGTCGCCTGCAGACGCTCTCTCCGAAGATCAAGGAGCTGCAGGCGAAGTACAAGGGCGACAAGCAGCGCCAGAACGAGGAGATGATGAAGTTCTACAAGGAGAACCAGGTCAATCCCCTGGGCTCCTGTCTCCCGCTCCTGCTGCAGCTGCCGGTCTTCATCGGGCTGTTCTACATGCTGCGGACGGACCTCAAGAAGGACATCTGTCCGCCGGTCATCCAGTACGTCGCCGAGCAGAAGCCGTCCGGCGGGCTGGGAGCGGTCTCGTGCACGAACGGCATGAACGGCCAGGGCGTGCCGAAGGGGGCCGAGGTCAGCTTCACCGACTGGCTGCACCTGCCGGCGCAGCAGGCGCACCACGTGCACACGAGCTTCGACACCGGCTTCCTCTTCATCCCGGACCTGACGGCCAAGGCGACGGGCGCGGTCCTGATCACGCTGATCGTGCTCTACGTCGGCACGCAGCTGGCGTCGTCGCTGCTGATGTCGATCACCACGGACAAGACGCAGCGCCTGATCTTCATGGCGCTGCCCTTCTTCTTCGTCATCTTCATCATCAACTTCCCGGCCGGCCTGCTCGTCTACTGGATCACGACGAACACGTGGACGATCCTCCAGCAGTACATCATCCGCCGAACCGTCGGGCCGATACGACCACCCGTGCAAGCCGACGGGAGTCCTGCGCCCTCACCCTTCGCCCAGCTGAAGGAGGCGCTGACCGGTGCCACCGGCGGCTCGGGCTCGGGCGGTGGCGGCGGCTCCGGGGGCGGCAACGGGAAGGGCAACGGCGCCGGCGCAAAGGCCGATCGGCAGAAGGTCGCCGCCGGTGCGAAGGCAAAGGGCAGCGGCAGGGGGAACGCCTCGTCGGGGGGCGACAAGCCGAAGCCGAAGCGCAGCGGGCCGCCGCCGAGCTCGCCGCGTAAGAAGAAAAAGCGCTCCGGCCGGCGCAGGTAGGCCGGGACGCATTCTCGCCGCGCCTCGCTGCGTCCTCGGTCGCTCGCGTGCGGAGCACGCCACGCTCCCTGCGTCCTTGCGAGCCACGCCGAGCTATGCGTCCCGGCGCGCCCTGCCGCTTCGCTCGACCGCATCCGCTTTCCGCTCGTGGCATGATCCGGCGCCGGATGGCGGAGGTTTCGGCAGACACCCCCGAGGCGCGGGTTCGCGAGCTGCTCGAGGAGGTCGTGGACGCCCTTGACCTCGATGCGGAGATCCAGGTCTCCGACGACGGCGAGGTGGTCACCGGGACCCTTGTCGGCGAGGACCTCGGCCTGGTCATCGGCCGGCACGGCCAGACGATCGACGCGCTCCAGCACCTGGCCTGGCGGATCGCGGTGCGCGAGAGCGATGAGCGCCGGCGCGTGGTGATCGACGCCGCCGGCTACCGCGACCGCCGCGCAGCCGCGCTGCAGGCCCAGGCCGACCAGGCCGTGGCGGACGCGCTCCGCTTCAGCCGCCCGGTGGCGCTGGACGCGATGACGGCCTCGGACCGCAAGGTCGTGCACGAGTACCTGCGGGATCGGGGTGACGTGGAGACGTACTCCGAGGGCGACGAGCCCGACCGCCACCTCGTGGTGGCGCCGCTCAGGCCGTAGGGCGCGGGCCGGTCGGCCGGCGGACGCGGCCCCTGACGCTGCGCCGAGCGTGTTTCACCGTCATGTCAAACGTGAAACGCCCCGTCGATCCGTCCGGCGCGTGTTACACCGTCATGTTGAACGTGAAACGGGGCGAGCTCAGCGACCTGGACCGGGGGATCTTCGTCGGCGTCCTGATCGGCGAGGGGAGCTTCGGCGGGGACGGCCGGCAGCCACAGGTCACGCTGCGCATGCACACGCGGCACGAGGCGCTCTTCCGCTGGCTCGAGGCGCGGTTCCCGCGCACCAAGGTCTACGGGCCCTATCACCACGGCGGTCGGTCGTATTTCCAGTGGATGGCTCGGGGCCGCGCGCTCGTCGAGGACGTCCTGCCGGTCATCGAGGGCCTGGTGACGCCGGAGGTCGACGGGCACGCCGCGGCCCGGCTGCAGACCATGCTCGACCGCTACGCCGACTACATCGCGCGCGTGCAGCGGTGAGCGCCGTCGGTGACCTCGTCGAGCGGTTCGGGCTCACGGCGCCCGCGGGCGTGCAGCTCGAGGCGCTGCTGGACGGGCTTGGCGAGCCCGATGCGCCCACCACTGTCCAAGCGCGTGCGGAGGCGATCGACGTCCACTTGGCCGACTCGCTCGTCGCGCTCGAGGTTCCCGCGGTGCGCCATGCTACGACCCTCGCCGACCTCGGCGCCGGCGCCGGGTTTCCCGGACTCGCGCTCGCAGCGGCCATGCCAGAGGCACAGGTCACGCTGATCGAATCCGCCGGGCGCAAGGCCGACTTCATCGCGCACCTGGCCGGACGGGCGCAGCTTTCCAACGCGCGCGCCCTGCACGTGCGCGCAGAGGACGCTCACGGCCAGTACGACGTCGTCACCGTCCGCGCGGTCGCCGGCCTGCCGGTCGTGCTCGAATACGCCGCGCCGCTGCTCGACGAAGGCGGAACTGCCGTCCTCTGGCGCGGCCGCCGCGATCCCGACGAGGAGCGGCGGGCGGCGCTGGCCGCGTCCGCGCTCGGCCTCGAGCGGCGGGACGTCCGCTCCGTGCGCCCTTTCCCCGCCGCCGAGCACCGGCACCTCCATTCTTATGTCAAGGTGGCCCCGACGCCGGATCGGTACCCGCGCCGCGCCGGGATGGCGCGCAAGCGCCCGCTCGGGGGCCGACCGGGGTCGTCGCTACCGTCCTGACCGAGCAGACGCATGGGCACGATCTACGCCGTCGCCAACCAGAAAGGCGGGGTGGGCAAAACCACCACCGCGGTGAACCTCGCCGCCTGTGTGGCCGAGGCCGGCTACGAGACGCTGCTCGTCGACGTCGACCCCCAGGCCAACGCCACCGTGGGCCTGGGCCTGCCGAAGGACGCGCACCCGAGCGTGTACGACGTGCTCTCTGGCGAGGCCGAGCTGGCCGACACTCTGCAAAACGGTCGGGTGGAGAGGCTCTCCATCGCGCCGTCGCATCCCGACCTGGCCGGCGCGAACGCCGAGCTGCCACGCCTACCTGGATCGGAGACCATCCTGCGCGACGCGATCGCCTCGGTGCAGGACCGGTTCGCGTTCACCTTCCTCGACTGCCCGCCGAGCCTCGGCCCGCTGACCGTCAACGCCCTCGCGGCGGCCGACCGGGTCATCGTCCCCGTCCAGACCGAGTACTTCGCGCTCGAGGGCCTTGCGGGCCTGCTCGAAACCCTCAAGCTCATTCAACGTGAGCTCAACCCGAGGTTGACGGTTGCGGGGATGGTGCTCACGATGCACGACGGGCGCACGCGTCTGGCCAGCGACGTCGAGCGCGAGGCGCGCGAGCACTTCCCCGAACTGGTCTTCGACACGGTCATCCCGCGCAACGTGCGCCTCGGCGAGGCGCCGTCGTTCGGGCGGCCGATCATCCACCATGATCCGCACTGCTCGGGTGCGGACGCCTACTTCGAGCTCGCCAAGGAGGTCGCTGCACGTGGCTAAGGAACGCGGGATGGGACGAGGGCTGTCGGCGATCCTGTCGGCCGCGCCGCGCGAGGAGGCCGACGAGCTCCGGCCGCTCCCCGTCGGCCTGGTCGACCCCAATCCCAGCCAGCCGCGCTCGACGTTCGACGAGGAGGGCCTCGTGGCGCTGGCCGAGTCCGTGCGCGCCAACGGCGTCCTCCAGCCCGTGCTCGTCCGGCCCACCAGGGGCGGCCGCTACGAGCTCATCGCCGGCGAGCGGCGCTGGCGTGCGGCCAAGCTCGCCGGCCTCGACCAGGTCCCTGGCGTGGTGCGGGCGCATGAGGACGCCGCCTCGATCGAGCTTGCCCTGATCGAGAACATGGCCCGCGAGGACCTCAACCCGATCGAGGAGGCGCGCGCCTGCTCGGCTCTCGTCGAGGAGCTGGGCTTGACGCGGGAAGAGGTCGGCCGCCGCGTCGGCCGCTCGCGCGTCGCCGTCTCCAACCTCATCCGGCTGCTCGACCTGCCCGATGAGGCGATCGAGCTCATCGAGCGCGGTGAGCTGACCGAGGGCCACGGCCGCGCGCTGCTGCTCGCGCCCGACCACGCAGACCGGCGCGATCTCGCCCGGACCGCGGTGGCGGAGGGCTGGTCGGTGCGCCAGACCGAGGCGCGCGCCCGGGCTGCCGGCGACGCCGACGGCGCGCCCGCCCCGCCGCAACGCGTGCGCCCGCGGGCCGTCCATCCGGACCTGGCCGCGGCGGCCTCGGAGGCGGCGGATGCGCTCGCCGCCGCGCTCGGCGCCGACGTCCGCGTCAGCGCCAACGGCACCGGCCTGCGCGCCACGATCGACCTCGAGAGCCTGGACGCGGCGCTCGCGCTCGCGGCCCGGATCTCGCACCGCCAGGCCGCCTGAGCGGGTCCTCCGCCAGCGTCTAGACTCAGCCGCGCACGGGCGATTAGCTCAGTCGGTTAGAGCGCTTCTCTGATAAGGAAGAGGTCCCAGGTTCGAGTCCTGGATCGCCCACCTCGCACCGAGGTCCAGCGACTGATCAGGGCAAGGTTGGCGACGGAGCGCAGGGCCGACGGCAGGCGATGAGCGAACCCCCGGCGAGGATCAAGGTCGGCGTCACGCGGCGCCCGGGACCTTCCGAGAGTCCTTGTGCGACGACGGCCCCGGGGACACCGCTGCGGTCGGCGCCGGCCGTCGCGGAGGCCGATTCGAGGCGGGCTAGTTATTGACAAATTCGACCAGCCTGCCGGGCGAGGGTACATCGACGCGGCTCAGGGAAAACTCGCAGGCGCAATCGGCGGTCTGGGAGGCCGCTGAAATCATTCCCTGGGAGGGAAGAGCGACGGCTACGTCTACTCGCGCTTGTCGCTGTGCTGGCGGCGTTCGCGTTCGGGTCCGCTGTGGTGGCGAAGCCGCCGGACGTGAACTCATCCAAGCTGCGCGAGGCCGTGACGGTCGACGGGATCGTCGGCCATCCGCGGGCGCTGCAGGACATCGCCAACATGAACGGCGGCACGCGCTAATACGAAGACGTCGGGCTACGACGCGTCGGTCGCGTACGTGCGCGACACGATGCAGAACGCCGGCTGGAACGTGTCGATATCGCAGTTCGACATGCCGGACTGGAAGGAGACGGCGCCGCCCGTGCTCGAGCAGATCGCGCCGACGCCGAAGACCAAGCGGTACCGGTTCAAGTACCAGGGGCATCCTGACGCGCGCACGCGTTGACGCTCGCGAAGAACCGGTCAGCAGAGGGGGCGGCCCGAGGCGGGCCGCCCCGGCTGCTGCTAGTAGGAAGAGGCCCCAGGTCGAGCGTCGCAACGCTCGTCCGTGGCACGCGCCGGAGCCTGCGGACCCCCGTGCCTCAGGGGTGCGGCGGATCGCCGTCGGTGACGATCGCGAGCTGGGCGAGCATGCTCCGCTCCGGCGGCGTCGGACCCCAGAACTCGCGCTGGGCAGTGCGTCCAACGGCCGCGTAAGTGGCGGCAAGATGCGGCGGCAGTGGATCCCATGCGCCGATATCGCGGATCCAAGCGCCCTCCGAGTCGCGCCAGACAAGCAGGTGCGAGAGCCCGCGTCCGAGGAAGTGGCCTTGGTGCGTGGTCAGGATGGCCAGGGCGAGGGGCTCGGCTCCGGGAGGCAGGACGGGTGGGGCCTCGTCGCCGGCACCTTCACGGTAATGGCTCCGAAGTCGGTCATCCGCGGCGGCAAGATCGTCGCCGTCGGTGTGCAATGCGGTGCAGGTCACGTAGCCGCGCGTGAAGACAGGAGAGCGGGGGGTGGGCTCGGCCACGACCTCGATCTCAAAGGTCTGACCATCCAGGCCGGTGCTGCGCAGCGCAGTGAACCGACCGGTGGCGGAGCCGATGTCCGGCCACCGCGACGGCTCGAGGAAGAGTTCTAGCGCCGCGTCGGCATCGGGCAAGGGCACCGGGTCGTATGTGGCCCAGTGTTGGTCTGCAGGACGGCGCGCAGGTGGCGTGAGCGCACCGAGCGCAGCGCGTCGCAGGCGCCGCTCGGGCCGGAATGCGCGCGCCTCCTCAACGGTTGAGAACGCAATGCCATGCCGGCGCCGCTGTTCGTCACCCCACGCCGCGGGAAACCAGTCCCCGATCAGTGCGCCGGCGCCCTCCATGAGTGCGTCGCGATCGAGCCGCCCGCCCCGCCCCAAACGCAGCCGCCCGTAGGCACGGTTGAGACTGACCACGTCACGGGCACCCAGGCGGCGACCCGGCCCCGCGGCCCATCGGGTTGTGATGACGCCGTACGCAAGCCGAAGATCACGCACATCGCGCGAGCGGCCCGGCCACGCGTAATACGCCGCGTTGAGGAAATCGGTGACCCATGCACTGGCGGCCGGCGTCGCGATGGACGAACCGGCCATGCGAGCGAACCGTACGGCTCCGGGGACCCGAGGCATGCGAACACATCTTGCCCGGTCGCCGCGCTGACTGGTCCGCGGGACAGGACGACCGCAGGCTACGTATTGGTCGCCGCGTTCGATGTGGAGATCTTTGTGGTGGCCTGCCGGATCCCTCACGACTCAGGCGACGTACGTGTATTTCACGCCGGCGATCACGACCTTGTGGTGGTTTTATCGTCAGTCACTATTCACTCTCCTCGGCGCACAGATCGATGTCGTGCTCAAGAACTGACGCGCCGCAGCGGGGTCTGCGTGTCGCAAGGTACGATGTGCGCCCGGATGGAGGAGCGGAACGGTGGTGAGTAAGAAGGCGAAGGCGCAAGTGGGCGTCCGGGGCGCGATGGCAATGGCCCGTCACCCCACCCTTCGGCGGGCGACCGCGCGAGCCGGAGCTCCGACCGCCAAGATCGGGTGGCGCGTTGGCAAGACCGTCGCCAAGCGGAAGGCGCGTGGCCAAACCGAGCGCCTCGTCGCCGCGGGCCGGATGGCCGGTTCGATCGTCGTCATCTACGGTCCGATGGCCGCCGAGGTGCTGCGACTCGCCGATGCGCCCAAGCCCAAGCGACGAGCCCCCGCGTTCGCGGCCGGGGTTGTGACCGGAGCCGCTGCCGCGTATTTCCTCATTCGGCAGCGCCGCGACTGAGTTCGGGGCGCCGAAGCTTCCCCTGCATCGGGCGAGGCGACTACCGACGCTTGCGGCCCTCGTCTCCGGGCTCGAAGAGTCACCGATCAACGCGACGAGCGACGGTGTGGCGGCGCCAAGTGCCCCACGCCGCCGATCCACCCTTCCGCGCGAACCCGTCGTCCAAGCGGGGGTGTCTGCTCGATATCTCAATCTCGCCCCACGGACGACGCATCAACTCAGTTTGATGTATTCTCCCGGCGGCATGGTTGCCACGGCCCGAGCCGGAAAGCCCTCCCCTCCTCCGTTTCTGCGGCTCGCGGGGCACCCGCTGCGCTGGCGGCTGCTGAACGAACTGGCGCGCAGCGACCGGCGTGTCGGCGAGCTGTGTGCGCTGGCCGGGGAGCCGCAGAGCCTGGTCTCGTACCACCTGCGCCAGCTGCGGGACGGGGGCGTGGTCTCGGCGCGTCGCAGCCTCGCCGACGGGCGTGACACGTACTACGTGCTGGAGCTGGCACGCTGCGGCGAGTTGCTCGCCGGCGCCGGGGCCTCGCTGCACCCGGGCCTGAGGTCGGCCGTCGGGTCAGACCCCGGCCGAGCGCGGGGCTCGGCGCACGCGCGCGTCCTCTTTCTCTGTACCGGCAACAGCGCGCGCTCGCAGATGGCCGAGGCGCTGGCCGAACAGCTGTCCGACGGCAGGGTGCGCGCAGCCAGTGCCGGCAGCCATCCCAAGCCGCTGCATCCCAACGCCGTCCGCGTGATGCGGGCACGCGGGATCGATCTCGCGGGCCGCCGGTCCAAGCACCTCGGCGAGTTCACCCGCCGGCGCTTTGACTACATGATCAGCCTCTGCGACCGCGTGCGCGAGGTTTGTCCCGAGTTCCCGGTCACACCGCAGGCGATCCACTGGAGCGTCCGCGACCCGGGGCGCGAGCCGGGCACCGACACCGAGACCCTGCCTGCCTTCGAGCGCACGGCCGCGGAGCTGGAGACGCGCATCGCGTTCTTGCTCGCAGCGATCAACCACCCCACCTATGCAGAGGAGGCTCTCGAGCATGCCTGACGACTTCGTCAACGTCCGCTACATGGTCGACGACGTCGAGAACGCCGTCGCCTTCTACACCGCCCATTTCGGCTTCGAGGTGCGCTCCAACCGCGCCCCCGCGTTCGCCGACGTCACCCGCGGCCACCTGCGGCTCTTGCTGAGCGGGCCGGCCAGCTCGGCCGGACGCGCGATGCCCGACGGGCGCACCCCCGAGCCGGGCGGCTGGAACCGCATCCACCTGATCGTCGAGGACCTGATCGGCGAAGTCGACCGGCTGCGTGCCGCCGGGCTGACCTTCCGCAACGACATCGTCACCGGCCCGGGCGGCCAGCAGATCCTGCTCGACGATCCCGCCGGCAACCCCCTCGAGCTCTTCCAACCCGCCAGCGCCTAGCCCTTGTTCGGCCTGCTCGTGATCCTGCTGCTCGGAGCGGTGCGTTCGGCGGTCTAGCGAGCTTGAAAGGAGCCTGACCATGACGTCCGTACCGGACCTCCGTACCAACATCCTGCTGCGCAGCGAGCAGTCTGGCGGTCACCTCTCGATGGTCGAGATCGTGGTCCCCGCGCGCAGCGCCGGTCCGCCCCTGCACACGCATGACTTCGACGAGGCGTTCTACATGCTCGAAGGCGAGCTGGTCTTCCAGGTCGAGGACGCGCAGATCACCAAGCGCGCGGGCGAGCTGTCGTTAGCCCCGCGCAATGTCATGCACGCGCTCGCCAACCACAGCGACGCGGACGCGCGCTATCTGCTCGTCTGCACACCGGCCGGGCTCGAGCGCCACTTCGCGCGGGCCGCCGCCGCCTCGCAGGGCGTCGAGCCGCCGGACTGGGCGCTGCAGCCGATCCCCGACGTGATCGTGGTCGGCCCGCAGATCGCGTGGGATGGATAACCGCACGTTCAGCCGTCTTCATCGCCCCGTTCGAGCCGCTGTCCGAGCCGGGAGTGGCGGCCGAGCTCGACGTGTGCGCCGACGGGCGCGGGTGAAGCTTGGACCGAGCCCGCTAGGGCCACCAGTAGTCGCCGGGGGTGACCTGCCGCCACAGGAGCATCTGGCCCGTGTAGTTGTTCCTGATGTCGCTGCAGTTGATGCTCGCCGGGTTCTCCTTGCAGGACCGACCGCTGGCTGACGTGTCGCAGGGAGCGCTGCGCATGGCGGCGCGCTTGAAGAAGGTGTGTGGGCCCGGCTTGTCGGGTTCGCTGAGGTCCGCCCGGTAGACGCCGAGCACCGGGAAGCTCAACCCCGTGGTCTTGCGCGGGACGTCGAACGGAGAGACGGAGGACCCGGTGCACGTCGCTGCGCCCCCCGTCGGGATCGAGCAGGACTTCGGGGCCCACTGCGACGTCCAGTTGAGTGCGTCCTGGCCGTTGAGCGGCCACGAAGCCGTCAGCCACATCCGCATCGTCGTTCGGTCGACGAACGTCCCCGGGGGCAGCGGCGGCTTGAGCTGGTCCTTCTGATCGTCGATCGCCGTGTCGAACTTGTCGACGCTCAGCTGGATCATCTTCGGCGACAGGCAGTCCGGTGGGGCCGGCGTGTTCGTGCACGCAGGTTGGCCAACCGAAGTTGATAGATGGCGGAGTAGTCGCAGACGTCGGTGACACTTTTGACCTCCTCGGCCGTGAACCAGCGATCCTGCACAGCGGGCTTCTTCGATGCGGCCTTCAGGAGATTGTCCCCGCCCCGGACGGTCTGGGTGAGGATCGTGTGGAAGAGATTTCGGCTGGGCACGATGGCCCCGATCTCGGTCAAGATGTCCTTCGTCGCGCCCATGCGACCGGAGTCGTTGTCATCCAGCTTCAACAGATTCGCGATGCTCGTCTGGATGGCGTCCACCTTGGCGATGAGGTCGATCGACGGCCCCAGCACGGTGTTGAAGTTGGTTCCGAGGACCTCTTTGAGGATCGTGTCAGAGGTTTCTGGAGGCTGTTCAAACGGATCGTGAGCTCTTGGAGCATCTCGATGATCCTCTGGGCGTCGGACTTGGGCAGCACGAGTCCTTGACGTCCTTGAGGCCCCAGTCTCGGGAAAACCGGCCGAGGACCCATTTGCCGCCGGACTCCAGCCCGCCGGTCAAGATCGAGAGGCCGAAGTCCTTGAGGCCGTCCTTCACCATCTTGGTCACGTCGAGGTCGTTCCACCATTTCTGGAGGTCCGCATCGGTGTCCGCCGCGACCGCGTGGCGCCCGTGGAAGGCGCGGCGCCGGTCGGTGCGCAGCAGCGCCGCGTTGAGCCTGTCGACTCCGCCCGCGCGGGGCACCGCAGCGAGATAGGTGTCGCCGTCGAACGGCCCGTCGTCGGTCGCCAGGTCGATGTCGTCGAAGTGCGACGGGATGCCCAGCAGGCGCTCGACGACGCGGGTTGCCTCGCGCCGCTCAGGTCGGGGCACTCGTGCATCGCGTCGTACGTCAGCGTGCTCACGGGGGTCACGAACACGTTCATGAGGTCGCCGCCCTCGTTGTGCGCTTCGGCGCGGGACGAATCGTGCAGCGTCCCTCCGTTCGCCTGGCCGCCGGCGGCGTCCACGATCAGACAACGGGGAAGGCGACCGAACTGGAGGAGCGCCACACCAGCGTTGGTGGGCTCCGCCAGCTGGCCGGTCGATTCGCGCAGAGGCGCACTGGCGGCTCGCGTAGCGTCCGGACTTCACCCCGAAGATCGGTGCGACGGTGGCGCATAATTCCGCCCGACACCAGGCGTTTTCGGTCGGCGCCGGGACCGCGCCAGCGGACCCGAGTAGCGTCCGCGCGATGCGCCCCTCGCCGTTCCGGATCACGGACGCCAACCGCAAGTGGTGGGTGCTCGTCGCCATGACCGGGTCGCTGTCGATGATCCTGCTCGACACGACGATGATCGGGGTCGCGCTCCCGACCATCCAGCGCGACCTCAATCTCCCCACCGTCGATCTGCAATGGGTGGTCAACGCCTACCTGCTGAGCTTGGCGGCGTTCGTGTCCGTAGGCGGGCGCCTCGCCGACCTCGTCGGCCCGGTTCGGCTGTACGGCACCGGGGTGGTCGTGTTCGCGCTCTCCTCCGCGGCGGCCGGCCTCGCCCAGGGCGGCGACGTGCTCATCGCCGCGCGTGCCGTCCAGGGCATCGGCGCCGCGGCGATGATGCCGGCGTCGCTGGCGATCGTGATGAACGCGTTCGACCCCGGCGAGCAAGGCCGCGCGGTCGGCCTGCGTTCGGGCGTCTCCAGCGTGTTCCTCACGCTCGGCCCGGTGGTGGGCGGCCTCCTCACCCAGGGGGTGAGCTGGCGAGCGATCTTTTGGGTCAACCTCCCGGTCTCGGTGGTGACGCTGGCGCTCACGTGGGTGGCGCACCCCCACAGCGACCGAGCGAGGGCCGGCGTGGCCCGACTCGAGCGCGTGGGCGTCCTCCTGCTCGTCCCCGGACTGGCCGCGACCGTTGTCGCGCTGATGGAGGCGGCCAAGTGGGGTTGGGGATCGCCCGCGACGATTGTCCTGCTGGTGACCGGAGCGGGGCTGCTCGCGGCGTTCTTCCTCCACGAGTGGCACGCGCGCGACCCGCTCGTCGACCTGCGCCTGTTCCGCAGCCGCGCACTGGTCGTCGATGGGACGGTGGTCTTCGTGATCCAGTTCGCGCTCGTTGGACTGACAGTGTTCGGGGCCATCCTGATGCAGGACCTGCTCGGCTTCACGCCGGTGCAGGCGGGCTTGGCGATCGTTCCCACGACGATCGCCATCACGCTCGTCGCTCCGCTCGCCGGGCGCTTGTACGACCGGGTCGGGGCGCGGCTCCCGCTGGCGCTCGGCACCGCCGCCACCGCGTTGGGGCTCGCGTGGACCGGGGCGGTGATCGACCGCCTGAGCTACGCGTGGCTGGTGCCGGGATACACGGCGATCGGGCTGGGGATCGCCTTCACCTCGGGGCCAGCCACCGTCGACGCGCTGACCGCCGCCGGTCCAGCACTGCGCGGGCAGGCGGCGGGCCTCATCCAGCTCGTGCGACAACTCGGCGGCGTGTTCGGGCTCGCGGTCATCGGGACCGTGGTCGCAGTCGTGCAGCACGACCGGCTCAGCGCCAGCCTCGGCCCGGCCGGCGTCGACCCGGATCACGTCGTGGGGCTCGAGCGCATCCTCGCCGAGGACCCAGCCTCGCGCCGGGCGATCGCGGCGGACGTGACGCACGGGCACGTCGGTCCGGCGCTGCGGGTCGCGCGCGAGGCCATCGTCGACGCCATCGGCACCGCGTACTACGTCGCGGCCGCCGTCGTGCTGGTGGCGGGTCTGGTGCTGCTCGTGATCGAGCTGCTCCCCGCTCCGCCGGCCGCGGTCGAGGCGCGCTGACGTGGACCTGGACGCGATCTGCTGGTACGCCGAGCCGGGCGACCCGCCGGGCGAGGACGCCGTGCTGCTCGTCGGCGGCTACCAGGGCTTCGCGAACTTCGGCGACCTCCTGCAGGTCAAGGCCGTGGCGCGCTGGCACCGCGAGGTGACCGGCCTGCGGCCCGTGCCGGCCCTGAGCCTCACCGCGATCGCCGACCCAGGGTTCAGCGCGCGCCTGCGCGCGTGGCTCGGCGTCGACCAGGTCCTCTACTGGAGCGAGCGGCCCGTCGACGCGGCCGCGGCCGGGCTGGCCGAGTTGCGCCGGGTGCCGCGCGTGCCGCACCTGCACGTGTACGGGGGCGAGTGCTTCAGCGGGCGCTGGGTCGATCTCTACATGGCCTTGATCGAGTCGGCGCACCGGCGCTTCGGGGTCGGGCACTACGTGCTCAGCGGCCAGCAGGCCGACGCCGCCGCGGTACCGGCCATGCGCGCGTACTTCGAGCGACGCACGCCCGTCCTCGCCGGCGGGCGCGACCCCGAGTCGGCCGCGCATCTGCGCGCGGCCGGAGCACCGGGACAGCACTCGTTCGACGACGCGCTCGAGGCCATGGACCGGCTCGTCGCCGCGGGGGCGGAGGCGCCGCGCCCGCGGGCGAGCGTCCTCGTCCATCTCAACACCTCCTTCTACACGCAGGGCGAGGACGAAGGGCTCGTCGCCGACCTGGGTCGGCTGGGCGGCGCCGGCGACGACGTCGTGCTCCTGCAGGCCTTCGACGAGCGCCGCGTGTACGAGATCACCGACACGCTGGGGGCCGTGGTCGAGCTCGAGGACGCCTTCCCGTTCGCGTCCTACGGCGTCGTCGACCTCGCCCGGCTCGCGCTCGCCGTCGACCACGGGCCGCTTCCCGCCGCGCTGCCCGAGGGCGCCCGGCTCGCGTACGCGTGCTCGTACCACGTGACCCTGCTGTGCACCGTGCTCGGCGTGCCGTGCTTCCTGCGCGCGCGCAACCGGTACTACCGGCAGAAACGCGCCGGGCTCGGCCTGCCCGGCGACCTGACCCTGGAGCGCTTTCTCGAGCGGCCGGCGGCGCCGTCCCTCGACGGGCCGCGCGAGGCGCGGTCCGCGTGGCTCGAGCAGCTCGCGGAGGCGTACGCGCGCGCGCCCGACCGGCGCGAGCCGCAGGCCGCGCCGGAGCGAGGAGCGCCCATCCCCTGGCGCCCGAAGCCCGGGATCGCCGAGGTTCGCGCGCGGTTCCGCTAGCGCCGGTTGCGCTGCCCCGACGCCATCAGCGCCTCCTCGATCGCCTGGCGGTATGCGGGGCCGAGGCGCGCCATCCCCGGGTGCTCGAGCACCTCGTGCCACCAGATCGCCTCGGTGCGCCGCATGCGCGTCGCGGCGACGGCGCCGGGCGTCAGCCCCGCCTCGAACAGGCCGTCGCTGTCCGCGCCCGCGACCGCCAACTCGACGGCCGTGCGCAGACACTTCTCGCAGCGCCCGCAGTTGCCCTCGCTGTCGTCGCTGATGCACACCCGCAGCCGCCGCACGACGCCGTCGCGCCCCGCCAGCGCGACCACCTTGTCGATGCGCCGCGCGTCGCTGCCGACGTGGTGGATCGTCGTCGTCGCCGACGAGACCGGCCCCGCGAGCACCGGGTGCGACGCCCACGGGATGCCCTGGTCGGCGCGGTATGCGGCGGAGATCCGCACCTCCCCGAGCAGGCCGTCGAGCGCGTGGCCGATCCCGGCCAACGCCTGTGCGTACCCGTGCACCCAGCCGGCGTAGCCGTCGTGGAAGCCGCGCAGGTTCGTGGACACGGGGACGAGCGGGAGGCCGAGGTCAGCGGCGGCGAGTTCGTTCGCGCGCAGCGCGCGCTCCCGCCTCCCGGCGTCGTGCTGGAAGTCAACCGAGGCCGAGTACAGGAGGTGGGTCAACCCCGCGCCGTGCTCGAGCACCGTGAAGTACGAGTCGATGCCGCCCGAGAAGTACGCGGCCCGCGCCTGGCCGCCGCCCGCGGCGCTCGACGTCGGCGCATGCACCGCCACCCGTTCGAGCCGGTAGCGCGGCCCCCACCAGTCGAGCATGACCTCCTGCGCCCGCTCGACGCCCCCCACCAGCTCCGGCGCGATCGGCGCGTCGACCACCAGGGTGCGGCCGCTCATCATCGCCGGCATGAGCGTGGCCACGAGCCACGGCGAGCCGCTCACGCGCAGCGCATTGGCATGCTCCGCGGGCACGCCGATGTGCAGCTCCACCGCGTCCCGGCCGCTGGCCCGAATGCGGGCGACCAGGAGGACGGCATCGCGGTCCTCGCGCAGCGCTACCCGGTCGACGACCAGCACCGCGCAAGAATCGCACCTGGCGCGTGGCGCTCTGGCTCTCGTCGCGGCCCTCGTCGCCCTCGCGGCCACCGCGGCGCCGGCGTCCGCGCAGACCCGCGTCGACGCGCCCCGGGCGCTGGTCGCTGCAGCGGCTGGGCTACGGCTCCGCGGCGCGTTGAGGTCATCAACGAGAACTTCCTCCAGTTCGGCGGCGTGCGGCCAGGGGTCAACACGCTGAGCTTCGCGGTCGACCAGCTGCGCTCGGCCCGCGTGCGCGCGGTGCGGATCCTCCCCGACTCCGGGATCGAGATCACCGGCGACGGACCGGCCGAGCTCACCGCCGACGCTTCGGTTTCACGCGCGGGCGTGCGCGTCGGCGAGCCGTTCCATGTGCGCGTGGTCGTGGCCAACCCGAGCCGCCGCCCGGCCAGCCAGGTCCGCGCCCACCTCGACGTCGACGGGAGCGTCAGCCCGGTGGGCGCGACGTCTCGCCGGCTGCGCGACCTGCCGCCCGACGGCCGGGCCAGCGCGACGTTCGCTCTGCGCGCTCGCCGCAAGGGGGACTCGCGCCTGGCGGTGACCGTGGACAGCGCCTCGGCGTCGCCGATAGCGGCGGTGCCGGTGCGGATCGCGCCCCGGCAGAGCGCGCTCGACCGGGTCGCCCCCTTCGCCGTGCTCGTCGCCGTGGCCGGAACGGCGCTGGCCCTCGCCGGGGCTGCGCTCGTGCGTCGGCGGCGGGAATCGTTGCGACACTGCGACGCCGATGGCCACGTACACGGTCAACGAACGCGGGGTCGCCAAGGCGCGGGAGCTGATCGCGGCGCGCCAGTACGTGCTCGACAGCCAATGGGGCGACGTCCAGCCCACGGCCGCGCAAGAGAACGCCTACCTCGAACGGCACTCGTGGGACGAGTACGCCGGCTGGTTCGTCGGGCTGACCGAGGGCCCGGCCGAGGACACCAAGGCGCGCTACGCGTTCGTCTACGGCGACTTCCGCCGCCTGCACCGCAGCGGCCTCATCGCCTGCCACTACCGTGCGGCCGAGTGGCGCCACAAGGGGGTCGAGCTCGCCGCCCACGAGCTGCTGCAGGAGCTCGACCGCAAGGCGGGGATCGCCTAGGCGCAGAACGCGGCCAGGCGCTCGGCCTCCTCGCGCAGCGCCCGCGTCGTCGCGCGGTCCAGGCGCCCGAACGGCTCGGTGCGGACGCGTCCGTCCTCGTACCGCCACGTGCCCGCCACGGCGCCGTCGACCAGGAACGTGTTGACCGAGTGCGGCGTGCGGACGGAGAAGATCCGCGAGCGGTGCTCCTCGGGGAGGATCTGGGTCCGGCGGGCGTGCACGAGCAGCGTCGCGTCCCACACGGGCAGGAAGCGCACCGGCGCGGGCGTGTCGGCGTCGGCGATCGGAAGGCGCGGGAGGTCGACGACCTCGGCCCCGTCCTCGGCCCGGAACACGCGCAGCTCCATGCGGTCCAGCGTGGGCGCCACCTCCTTGGGCTGCAGGCCGGCGAAGTCCGCGACCTCCTTGCGCGTGGACGGGCCGAAGCCGCCGAGGTAGCGGCGTACGAGCCGCTCGAGCCCGGCCTCCCGCGTCAACCCTTCCGGCGGCGGCCCGAGCCATGCCTCGGGGTCGCCGTAGAGGTCGGCGCGTCGCCGCTCCCACGTCCCCGAGGGCGGCACGCGCACGAGCGGGACCAGGGCGTGGATCTCCCGCGAAAACCGCTTGCCCAGCAGCGTCTGCACCTCCTTGCGGGGCAGCGGCCCGGTCTCGGCCAGCCGCTTGCGCAGCCGCCGCGCCGCGGTGGCCCAGGCGCGCCGGTCGTAGTCGCGGTGCGAGCGCGCATAGGCCGCGATGCGCCCCTCGCGCACAGCAACCTCGAGCGGCCAGTAGTCGCGGGCGGAGACAAGGTGGATGGTGCTGCGCATGAGCGTCGCCTGCACCGCCGAGCGGCGCTCGAGCGCGCGGGTGACCTGCTCGCGCTCGAGCCCCTCCATGCGCGCCCACAGCCCGATGTACATCGACGGCGCGTACTGCGCCTGCAGCGTGCCCATGCGCTCGAGCATCCGCGGGATCGGCGTGCGCCCACGTTCGAGCAGGAGCTGGCGCGCGAGCAGCGTGCGGTTGAGCTCGCGCTGGCTGAGCGTGCGCACGGAGGCGCACGCTAGCCCAGGCGCCGCGCGGCTTCCTCGCTCAGCGTCCGCACGATCTCGGCCGCGGGGAGCTCCCGCGCGAGCGCATGCGCTTCGCCCGCCCACAGGTTGAACCCGTCCGCGTCGCCGCGCTCGCGGGCCGCCGCCCGCAGCGGCGCCGTCGCGTGGTGGATCTCCGGGTACCCGACCGGCGCGTCGGGGTGGGCGGTCATGAAGCCGTTGACGATGCCGCGCGCGAGTCGGCCGGTGAAGGCCCGCGTCAGCGCGGTGGGCGCGTCGCCGGCGATCGCGCGCCGGTGCTCGGGGTGCGTGCCCGCCTCGGGCGCGAGCAGGAACGCGGTGCCGAGCTGCGCCGCCGCGGCGCCGGCCGCCAGCACCGCCGCCACCGCGGCGCCGTCGCCGATGCCGCCAGCGGCGACGAGCGGCAGGCCGAGGTCGGCGACGGCCACGAGCCGCAGCAGCGCCAGCAGCCCCAGGCCCTCGCTTCCGGGGCGGTCGACGAACGCGCCGCGGTGCCCGCCCGCCTCCACCCCTTGGAGCACGAGCGCGTCGGCACCCGCGTCGCGGGCGATGCGCGCCTCGTCGGGGTCGGTGACCGTCACCCACACCTCCGTTCCGACCGCGCGCAGGCCCGCCACGACCTCGGGCGCGGGGCAGCCGAAGGTGAAGGACACCGCCGCCACCGGTGCGGCCCGCAACAGCGCGAGCTTGGCCTCCCAGCCGTCGTCGTCGAAGCGCGGCTCGCCCGCGTCGGGGCCCAGGCGGTCCACGTGCGCACGCACGGCCGCGGGGTCGGCCGCCGGCGCGCCGGGCACGAACAGGTTGAGCCCGAAGGGGGCATCGGTCAGCGCGCGTAGCGCGGCGACCTCCTCGCCCAGCGCGTCCGGGCTGCGGTAGCCCGCGGCGAGGAACCCGAACCCACCGGCGTCACTGACCGCCGCCGCCAGCGCCGGGGTCGACGGCCCACCGGCCAGCGGCGCGAGCACGATCGGGTGCGTGAGGCCGGAGAGCACCATCTGCCAGTTGTACGCGTGGCGCACAACCGAGGCCGTCACGGGCACCGACGCCGCGGGCAACGGTCGGCCCCGACGAGGGTGCAGCTGGCCCTCCGCCGCTGACCCAGAAGCCATCCGCGAGGGCGCTCGGACCCGGTCTGAGCGCCCCCGCCCTGGGCCTATACTGCGGCTCCCAGGCCAGTGAGGGAGCAAAGCAAGTGCAGGAAATGGTCATCTACGGCGTCTCGTTCGACATGGTCGGCAAGCAGCCGATCGTGCTGCTCAAGACCGTCGACTCGAACAAGTTCCTGCCTATCTGGATCGGCCATCCGGAAGCGGCGGCCATCCTGATGAAGCTCCAGGGCGCCAGCACCCCGCGCCCGATGACGCACGATCTCCTCTCCGACATGCTGGGTGAGCTCGACGCCACCTGCACCCGCGTCGCGGTCACGGAACTGCGCGAGAACACCTTCTACGCCTCGATCACGCTGGCTATCAACGGCCGCGAGCTCGAGATCGACTCCCGCCCCTCGGACGCGCTCGCCCTGGCGGTGCGCGCCGGCGCCCCGATCTTCGCCGCCGAGGACGTCATCGAGGAGTCCGCGATCGAGTTCGAGCACGACGTCGAGGACACCGAGGAGGTCGTCGAGAAGTTCAAGGACTTCCTCGACAAGGTCTCCCCCGAGGACTTCCAGGCCGGCGAGGGCGAGGAGCCCCCCGAGGGCCGCGCCGGCGCCGGCTAAGCCGCCGCCCGCTCGAGCGCGCCGTCCACGATCCGCCCGATCAGGGCGTCGAAGCCGATTCCGGCCGCATCGGCCGCCTGGGGCAGCAACGAGGTCTCGGTCAGGCCCGGGATCGAGTTTGCCTCGAGCACGTAGAGCCGGCCCGTCGCGCGCTCGAGCATGAGGTCCACGCGGGCAAAGCCGGCCAGGCCGAGCAGCGCGAAAACGCGCAGGGCCAGGTCCTGGGCTGCGGACGAGATCGCGTCGGGCAGGTCGGCCGGGCACACGAACTCCGTGCGGCCGATCTGATAGCGGGCCTCGAAGTCGTAGAACTCCTCCCCGACCGGCACCGCCTCGACGATCGGCAGCACCTCGCCGTCGAGCACGGACACGGCCAGGTCGCGCCCGGCCACGTGGCGCTCGAGCAGCACCTTGTCGTCGTAGGAGAAGGCCGACACCAGCGCGGCGGGGACGTCGGCGGCGGTGCGGGCGAACTTGATCCCCAGGGCCGAGCCCTGCCCGGCGGGCTTGACGACGATCGGGAACGCGAGCCGTTCCTCGATCGCCGGGAGCGCCGCGGCGGCGCCGAGCTCGCGGAACGCGGTCTGGGTGAACGAGTAGAAGTCGGGCGTCGGGATGCCCTCGTCGCGCATGGCGTGCTTGGCCAGCACCTTGTCGTTCGTGCGGATGCAGGCCGAGACACCCGATCCGGTGTAGGGCACGCCCACGAGCTCGAGCAGCTCCTGCACGGTGCCGTCCTCGCCGTCGCGGCCGTGCAGGGCGACGAAGGCGACGTCGGGCCGGGACGCGCGCAGCCGCTCGACGAGGTCGGCGCCGGCGTCGATGGCGATCACGTCGTGGCCCAGGCGCTCGAGTGCGTCCTCCACACGCGCGCCCGACCGCAGCGAGACCTGGCGCTCGAGCGAGCGTCCGCCCTTAAGCACCGCGACGCGCGTCACGCTTCCCCGGCTCGCGTCGCGGCAGGTGCAGCACCTCGGCCGTGTCCTCGGGCTCGCGCCCCGGCTCGGTGGCCGGGGGCGCCTGGCCCGTGAGCGTGCCGTACAGGCCCACCTGCTCGCGCACGACCTTGCCGATGCGCCGGATGCCCTCGCGGATGTCGTCCTCGCCCACGCCGGAGAAGTTCAGCCGCATCGACGAGCCGCCGCGGTCGTCGAGATAGGCGGCGCGGCCGGGAACGAAGGCGACGTTCTCTTGCAGCGCGCGGGCCAAGAGGTCGGTGGTGTCGATGTAGTCGGGCAGCGTGGCCCACAGGAACATCCCGCCCTGGGGGTAGGTCCACTCGGCCTCGCGGGGGAAGTGCTCGGCCAGCGCGTCGAGCATGGCGTCGCGCCGGCGGCGGTAGAGCTCGCGCAGCGAGGCCACGTACTCCATCCACCGGCGCTCGCGGAAGTACTCGGCCACGAAGAGCTGGGTCATGGAGGAGGAGCACAGGTCGACGCCCTGCTTGCCCAGGTTCATCTTCTCGATGATCGGCGCCGGCGCAACCGCCCAGCCCAAGCGGATCCCAGCCGAGAGGATCTTCGAGAACGTGCCCAGGTAGACGACGAAGTTGCCGCCATCGAGCGACTGCAGGCTCGGCACCGGGTCGCCCTCGTAGCGCAGCAGCGAGTACGGGTTGTCCTCCAGCACGAGCAGCTCGCGCTCGTGGGCGATCGCCACCAGGCGCCGGCGGCGCTCCAGCGACATGGTCACCCCGGCCGGGTTCTGGAACGAGGGCACGGTGTAGACGAACTTCGGGCGACGCCCCTCGCCGTCGAGCCGGTCGAGCAGCGTGTCGAGCTCGTCGATGCGCATCCCGTCGGCGTCCATGGAGACCTGGACCACGTCGGCCTCGTAGGCGCCGAACGAGGGCACCGCTCCCGGATACGTGGGGGCCTCGGCCACGATGACGTCGCCGGGGTCCACAAACGTCTTGCACATCAGGTCGATGACCTGCTGGCCGCCGGTGGTGACGAGCACGTCGTCGGGGTCGACGCGCATGTCCTCGCTGCCCATGACCTCGACGATGCAGTCCTTGACCGCGGCCATGCCGTCCGTGGGCCCGTACTGGAGGGCGCGCGCGGTCGACTCGGCCGCGATCCGGCTCATCAGCGCCGCGTAGGACTCGGGCGGGAACGTCGACGTGTCGGGCTGGCCGCCGGCGAGCGAGATCACGTCGGGGCGCTCGGTGATGGCCATGAGGTCGCGCATGGCCGAGGACTTCATGCCCTGCGTGCGCTGGGCGAACAGCCCGGCGTAGCGCTCGAGGTCACGCGACGTCGACCGCGGGCGGTCGCCCCTGCGGTCGAGTTCGCCGCGGCCGCGTGGGTTCCTGGGACCGTCGTCTACAGTCACGGCCCGCGAGACGCTAGCGGAACGAGGGTGGTCGGCCGGAGCCCGACCCCGACTGGACGTGCGGCTGTTCCTCGACATCACGCAGGGCATGGGCCTCGCCGGCGCGGCCGGCGTGCGGCCGTTCCTGCCCGCCCTGCTCAGCGGCGCCTGCGCCCGCGCCGATCTCGGCCTCGACTTCGAGCACACGCGCTACGCGTTCCTGGAAACGACCTGGTTCCTGGTCGCCGTCGTGGTGCTGCTGATCATCACCGTGGTCATCGAGCGCCGGCGCCCGGGCTCGGCCGAGACCGGGGCTTACGGCGCCGCCCTGGCCGGCATCGCCATCGGGCTGGGTGCGCTGCTGTTCGCCGGCTCGCTGGCCGACCACGGCGAGACCTCGTGGGCGTGGCTGGCGCCCGGCCTTGCCTGTGCCTTCCTCGGCCAGGCAGCGGCGCGGTCCCTGTTCGGTCGCGTGGCCAAGCGCCTGGACGATGAGGCACGCCTGGCGCTGCCGCTCTACGCCGACGGCGGGTCGCTGGCCGCGGCCGCCCTGGCGATCATCATCCCGCCGGTGTCGATCCTCATCATCGGCTTCTTGGCCTGGCTGTGGATCGGCGGCCGCAGGCGCGAGGGCGAGAAGTACGCAGGCCTGCGCTCGCTGACCAAATGAACTCGCGGGTGTCGGTCAGCCCTCCCGGCAAGGACGCAGGGAGCCAGGTGTGCTAGGCACGCCGGCGACCGAGGACGCCGCCGGGGGGAGCTGGTCCAGCGCCCGGAAGCTCGTCCTCTGCGTGATTGACGGAGTCGCTCCGCAAATGCTCGAGCGCGCCGTCGAGGAGGAGCGCGCGCCCGCGATCGCGCGCTTCATCGAGGACGGCGTCTATGTCGACGACTGCGTCTCCGCCTTCCCCTCGATCACTCCGGTATGCGCCGCGACCATCGCCACCGGCGCCGCCCAGGACCAGCACCTGATCCCGAACATGAACTGGTACCACCGGGGGGAGGCGCGCTACGTCGAGTACGGGTCGTCGTTCGCCGCGAGCCGCACCTTCGGGATCCACCGCTCGCTGCTGGACACGATCTACAACATGAACCTCGCGCACCTGTCGCCCGACGTGCAGACGGTGTTCGAGTCGCTCGACGACGCCGACGTGCGCACTGCGGGCACGACCTTCCTCATCTATCGCGGCCGCCATCGCCACGAGATCGCGCGCGAGACTCCGATCACCGGGCTGCTGAACCGGACCCTCTTCCGCCACGGGGTCTGGGGCCCGCGCGAGCTGTTCTACGCCGACGTCTTCGCCTCACGCCGCACCGGCTGCCGCAGCCAGCTCGGCCTGCCCGGGGTGCGCGACCAGCACACCGGCTGCGTGGGTTCCTACCTCGTCGAGCACGACCTCTTCGACTTCCTCCTCTTCTCGCTGCCCGACAACGACACCCACTCGCACAAGACCGGCCCCGAGGGTCAGGTCGAGTCGATCGCCGGCGCCGACCGCGAGCTGCAGCGCCTGGCCGACGCCGCCGGCGGCATGGACGCCTTCCTCGAGGCGCACGCGATCATCGTCATGGGCGACCACTCCCAGGTGTTGATCGAGGACCGGATCTCGCTCGGCGAGGCCTTCGCGGCCTGGAAGGTGCGCCGGCCGGTGGGCCCCGAGGACGGGGCCGAGATCGCCGTGTGCCCGGCCCAGCGCTCGGCCGGCCTCTACGTGATCGACGAGGAGCGCCGCGACGAGCTGCTGCCCGAGCTCGTCGGCACCGCGCTGGAGACGCCAGGCGTCGACCTCGTGCTCAGCCGCGACGACGGCGAGGCGGTGATCACATCGGCGCAGGGCGAGCTGCGCTTCGCCCCCGACGGCCCCCTGGCGGACGTGCGCGGCGGCACGTGGTCGGTGCGCGGCGACTTCGCCGTGCTCGAGCTGCAGAGCGCCCATGGCGGCGTGTGGAGCGACGAGTACCCGGATGCGCTGGCGCGCGCGTGGGCGGCAGTGACGTGTCCGACCTCGGGCGACCTGCTGCTCTCGGCCGCGCCCGGCTACGAGTTCACCGACTGGGGCGGGGCCGACCACGTCGGCGGGGGATCGCACGGGTCGTTGCACCGCTCCGACTCCGAGGGCGTGCTGCTGTGGTGCGGCACCGGCCCGGACCGGCGCGAGGCGCGCCCACAATGGACGCTGCGTGATGTTGCTCCGATGGTGCGCCAACACTTCGGGCTCTAACGCTCGGGACCCACTTCGGCCACTAAGCTGGCCCGATGCCTGAGCAAGAGGCGAGCACGGCCGAGCTCCGGCTTCCGCTCTCCACGCGCGTCCGGGTCGGGCTTCGCCACGGGGCCAACTGGCTGCAGCTGGTCCGCTTCGGACTGGTCGGCGCCAGCGGCTACGTCCTCAACCTGGCCGTGTACGCGCTGTGCGTGCACCCGCTCGGCATCGACTACCGGGTGTCGGCCACCATCGCGTTCCTGGCCGCCGTGAGCAACAACTTCTGGTGGAACCGGCACTGGACGTTCAAGGCCACGGGCGGCAACGCCAAGTTCCAGGCCGCGCGCTTCCTCGTCGTCTCCCTGGCCGCCTTCGGGCTCGGGCTGCTCCTGCTCCAGTTCCTGGTCGCCGTCGCGGGCCTGCCCAAGGTGCCCGCCCAGGCCGTCGCGGTGCTCGTGGCGATGCCCGCCAACTTCCTGGGCAACCGCCTCTGGACCTTCAAGTGATCGCGCGAGCGCTGCTGGTGGCCCTGTGCCTCGGCGCGCTCCTCGCGCCGGCGGCCTCGGCCCAGACCCCGGGCTCGCAGCCGACCTCGACCGACCCCAACGCCCTCAGCGTGCCCGAGACGCTGAACCGGCCGCCGATCAACCATGCGCTCACCGGCGACAAGGCGATTGCCATCGCCAACCGGCAGCCCAAGGTCATCGACACCAAGCGCCACCACAAGGGCACGTACTCGCGCGCGTTCCTGAAGGGCACGGACCGCTGGCAGATCTCCTACTACGACCCGCACGACGGGGACAAGGAGGTCGCGCAGGTGATCATCAGCGACCGCAGCGGCCAGGTCAGCGAGGCGTGGACCGGCTTCCAGGTTGCGTGGACCATGGCGCGCGGCTACGCGGGCGCGTTCGGGCGCAAGATCAACGCGGTCTGGCTATGGGTGCCCCTGTGCCTCCTGTTCTTCGTGCCCTTCATCGACCGCAAGCGGCCGTTCCGCATGCTGCACCTCGACCTGCTCGTGCTGCTGGCGTTCTCGATCTCGCTGGCCTTCTTCGAGAACGCCAACATCGGGATCTCGGTGCCGCTTGTCTATCCGCTGCTCGCCTACGTGCTGGCGCGGATGCTGTGGATCGCGTTCCGGCGCAAGCCCGGGCCGCCGACCGAGCCCATCCGCCTGCTCGTGCCTTCCACTTGGCTCGTGGTGGCGATCGTGTTCCTGGTCGGGTTCCGGGTGGGTCTGAACGTCACCAACTCGAACGTCGTCGACGTCGGCTACTCGGGGGTGATCGGCGCCGACCACCTGATCCACGGCAAGGACGTCTACAACGCGTTCCCCACCGACAACCAGCACGGCGACACCTACGGGCCGGTCAACTACGACGCCTACGTGCCGGGCACGCTGATCTGGCCCTGGAGCGGGAAGTGGGACGACCTGCCCGCGGCGCACTTCACCGCGGTGTGGTTCGACCTGGCCACGATGCTGTTCCTGTGGCTGCTGGGACGGCGCATCCGCGGACCCACGCTGGGCATCGCGCTGGCCTACGGGTGGGCCGCATTCCCGTTCACGCTGTTCACGCTGGAGTCCAACGCCAACGACTCGCTGGTCGCGATGCTGGTGGTGCTGACCCTCCTGGTCGTGCGCCGGCCGGCCGCGCGTGGCGCGACCGGTGCGCTCGCGGGCCTGAGCAAGTTCGCCCCGCTCGGGCTGGCGCCGCTGCTGGCCACCTACGACGCCGCGCGCGAGCGGGTGACGCTGCGCCCGCGCGTGCTGCTGCCCTTCCTGGCCGCCTTCGCGGCGACGGCGGCGATCGTGCTGCTGCCCGTGGCCCTGGCGAAGGGCGGCCTGCACACGTTCTATGACCGCACGCTGGGCTACCAGGGCGACCGCGGCTCGCCGTTTTCGATCTGGGGCCTGTACGGCGGGCTCGGCTTCCCGCAGGCGGCGGTCAAGATCGGCGGCCTGCTGCTGGCGCTGCTCGTGGCCTTCGTGCCCCGCAAGCGCGACATCGTGACCCTGGCAGCGCTCAGCGCGGCGGTGATCATCGCGCTGCAGGCCGGGATCACCCACTGGTTCTACCTGTACATCGTGTGGTTCTTCCCGCTCGTGCTCGTCGCGCTGCTGGGCCGTTACGGCGAGCCCGGCTCGGCGTGGCCCGAGGCCGTCGCGGCGCCCGTGCACGAGGAGCGCACGCCCGTCCCGGCATGAGGACCCGCTGGCTGTTGGCCGCGGCGGCCGGGTTCGCGGTGGTGGGCGTGTTGGCGACGACGGTCGGGCCCACCAGCAACCACAGCATCACCGACCTCCCGATCTACCAGGGCATCGCGCGCCTGGTCGACCAGGGCAACTGGCCGTACGAGCACGCCCTGACCGAGTACCCGCCGGTCGCGCTCGTGCCGATGTGGCTGGCCGCGCGCACGGGGGACTTCGCTTTGACCTTCGGACTGCTCATGCTCGCGGCGGGGCTGGTCCTGTTCTGGACCACGGTGCGCCTGTGCGAGGCGGGCGGGGGGTCGGGCGCGGTGTGCGCCGGCGCGCTGATCCTCAGCCCGATCGCGGTCGGCGCGCTGTGGCGCACGCACTTCGACGCGTGGCCGGCCGCCATGACCATGGCGGCATTGCTCGCCCTGGCCCGCGACCGCCCGCGCCTGGGCCTCGGCCTGCTCGGGCTCGGGGCGGCCACGAAGCTGTTCCCGGCCCTGCTCGTGCCCATGGCGCTGGTGTGGCTCGTGGCCCGCGGCCAACGCCGCGCGGCCTGGCAGGGCGCGGCCGTGTTCGCCGTCGTGGTCGCGCTGATCGCGCTGCCGTTCGCGCCGCACGGCCTCGCGCGCGTCGTGACCTTCCACCTCGACCGCCCGGTGCAGATCGAGTCCACGCCGGCGAGCGTGCTGCTGGCCGTCGGCGACAGCAGCGTGACCGGTGTGCCGGGGCACCCGGACGCGTTCAAGTCCCAGGGCCTCGTGGGCGGCCCGGCCGACGCGCTGGCGACGATCTGCTCGCTGCTCTCGCTGGCCGCGATCGTGGCCGTGGCCTTCGCGGCCCGGCGGCGCCCCGACCCACGCTGGCTCGTGCTCTGCGCCTTCGCCACGCTGGTGGCCTTCGTCGCGCTGGGCAAGGTGCTCTCGCCGCAGTTCGTGATCTGGCTCGTGCCCTTCGCCGCCCTGGCCTGGGCCTGGCGCGAGTGGACGGCCGCCGCGGCGGTGACCGCAGCGATCGTGCTGACCCAGCTCGAGTTCCCGGCCCGCTACTGGGACCTGGTCTACGGCAACACCGGTGCAGCGGTGCTCGTGGGCGCGCGCAACGCGCTCCTGCTCGTCGCGCTCACGTCACTCCTGGCGCGGGTCGTCGCACCGGCGCGATGGCGTCGGCCCGCGGCGGCTGCGACGCGCTGATCAGCACGCCCATCAGCCACGGGTCCTCGGTCGAGGTCTCGAAGCGCACCGGCATCATCGTGGCCAGCGACTCGATCGCCTGCTCGCGCTTGACGCCGATCACCCCGCCGCGCGGCCCGGTCATCCCGACGTCGGTGATGTAGGCGGTGCCGCCGGGCAGGACGCGGTCGTCGGCCGTGGGCACGTGGGTGTGGGTGCCGACCACGGCGGTCACGCGGCCGTCCAGGTGCCAGCCCATCGCGACCTTCTCGCTCGTGACCTCGGCGTGCATGTCGACGAGCACGTAGTCGGCGTCCTCCCGCAGGGTGTGCAGGGCGGCGTCGGCCTCGGCGAACGCGTTGCGGCCCGCACGCACGTGCACGTTGCCGGAGAGGTTGAGCACCCCCAGGCGCACGCCGTCGCGCTCGACCACGCAGGTGCCGTGGCCGGGCTGGGAGCGCAGGAAGTTCGCGGGCCGCACGATGTTTGGGACGTCGTCCAGGTACGGATAGACCTCGCGGTGCCGGTAGGTGTGGTTGCCGAGCGTGATCGCGTCGACGCCCAGGGCGAACATCTCGTCCGCCGTGCGCGGCGTGATGCCGAGGCCGCCGGCCGCGTTCTCGCCGTTGATGACGACGAAATCCAGCGCGAGCTCCTCGCGCAAGGCGGGAAGCAGGACCGCAAGTGTCCGGCGGCCGATTCCCCCGACGATGTCCCCGACGAAGAGCAGTCTCATCCGTCGCGCATACTGTCGAAACGGAGAGGATGGCTGTGTGAGCCAGCACGCTCCACCCACAGAACCCCCCACCGAACCACCCCGCGGCCCCGAGCCGGTCGTCGTTCCGCGCTGGATCCAGCTCGTCGTCCTGCCGCTGGCCCTGCTCGGCGTGTGGGCGCTGGCGCGGGCCTCCGGGCCGGTCCTCCTGGTGTTCGCCGTGGCCGCCGTGGTCGCGCTCGGGCTCAACCCGGTGGTGGAGGCGCTCGCCAAGCCGCTGCGTAAGATCCACCTGCCGCGAGGCCTCGCGGTGCTGCTCGTGTACCTCGCGCTCGTGCTCGTCCTGCTCGGCGTCGGGCTGCTGCTGGTCAACGCGATCGCCAACCAGGTCGAGTCCTTCCAGCGCAACCTGCCCAACCTCGTCGACCAGGCCAACAAGTCGCTGGCCGACCTGCAGAAGACGCTGAACGACAACGGGATCAAGGTCGAGATCACCAGCCAGGGCCGCACCGCCCTGCAGACGCTCCAGGACAACCTGTCCCAGAGCACCGGCGACATCGTCTCCTCGGCCCGCGACATCCTCGGCACGGTGGTCGAGGGCGCGTTCGGCCTCGTGCTCACGATCGTGATCTCGATCTACATGCTGCTCTACGGGCCCCGCATCGGCGTCTTCGTGCGCAGGGTGCTGCCGCAGGGCGACGGCACGCCCGACGACGACTTCCCGCGGCGGGCCCAGAAGGCGGTGTTCAACTACGTGCGCGGCCAGGTCGCCTTCTCGCTGATCATGGGCTTCAGCGCCGGCATCATCCTGTGGTTCCTAGGCGTCGTCGGCATCTTCCCCGACGGCCAGCGCTACGCCCTGTTCTTCGGGGCCTTCTACGGCGTCATGGAGCTGGTGCCCTACATCGGGCCGATCCTGGGCGGGGCGCCGCCGGCGATCATCGCGCTGTTCCAGGACCCGCTGAGCGGCCTGTGGGTGATTCTCGCCCTGATCGCGCTGCAGCAGCTCGAGGGACACGTGGTGGCCCCGCAGGTGTTCGGGCGCACGCTGCGCATCAACCCCCTGCTGGTGCTGGCCGCGCTGCTGATCGGGGGGCAGCTCTACGGGATCGTCGGGGCCTTCGTCGCCCTGCCGCTGGCCGCGCTCGCGCGTGAGACCGTGCTCTACCTGCGCCGCCACCTCGTGCTCGAGCCGTGGGGCACGCCGAGCTCCGCCGAGGTCGTCGGGGCCGGAACCGGGGTCGAATCGCCGACCATCGAGCCCAAGCCCGACGAGGAGCGCGAGCGCGACGAAGTAGGCGCCGGCTCAACACCGCGCGACTAATCTCCGACGCCTTGGCTGGAACCACGGTTGCCACCGAGCCGACCCTCAAGGTCGAGCGCGTCACCAAGCGCTACGGCGAGCGTCTTGCGCTGCGCGAGGCTTCGTTCGAGGCGCTGCCGGGCGAACGCGTGGCCATCATCGGCCCGAACGGCGCGGGCAAGACGACGTTGCTCTCGATCCTCGCCGGCATCCAGCCGTCGACCTCGGGCACCGTGTCGTGCCCGCCGCGCGACATCGGCTGGGTGCCCCAGCACGCGGCGGTGTACTCGAAGCTCTCGGTGGCCGAGAACCTGCGGCTGTTCGCACGGCTGGAGAAGGTCGACGATCCCGACGCCGCGGTCGACCGCATGCTCGAACAGACCGGCCTGCGCGAGCGCGCGGACGACGAGCTGGGCAAGCTCTCGGGCGGCAACCGCCAGCGCGTGAACATCGCCGTCGGCCTGCTCTCCAGCCCGCCCGCGCTGCTGCTCGACGAGCCCTCGTCGTCGCTGGACCCGCGCCAGCGCGAGCGGCTCTGGGAGTTCATCGGCGCGCTGGCGGGCGGCGGCACCACGGTGCTGTTCTCGACCCACAACGTCGGCGAGGCCGACCGCTACGCCGACCGCCTCCTTGTCCTCGCCGACGGCGAGCTCCTCTTCCACGGCACCCCGCGCGAGCTCGAGCAGGCGGTCGGGGGCGACACGTACGACTTCGAGGGGGCGTTCGTGCGCTTCCTGCACGAGCGCGGCCACTGAGATGGCCGATTCCACGACCCCACGCGCGCGCCCATGGAAACGGCCATCTAGGGCCTTCTAGGCCGGCTCCTTCCTGCGCATGCGCTGGCTGCTGCTCAAGGACCTGCAGATCCTGCGTCGGTCGCCGCTGCTGGTGGGGCTGCTCGTCATCTACCCGGTCCTGATTGCGTTGCTGATCGGGTACGCGCTCTCGCGCGGCCCGACCAAGCCCAAGGTCGCGTTCCTGAACGAGGTGCCGGCGGGCCAGGGCTCGTTCAACCTCGGGTCCACGAAGATCAACGGCCGCCAGTACGCGGGCAAGTTCTTCACCGCCATCGACCCGATCGTCGTCCACAGCCGGGCCGAGGCGCTGCAAAAGGTGCGCTCGGGGCAGGCGCTGGCCGCGCTGATCATCCCCGCCGACATCGTCCAGAAGCTCTCGACCGGCGGGCTCGAGCGCCCGACGCTCGACGTCATCTACAACGCCGAGAACCCGCTCAAGCGCCAGTTCGTCGAGTCGACGATCCAGTTCCAGCTCGCCAAGGCCAACCAGGCGCTGTCCGGAGAATTCCGCAAGGTCGCCTCGCAATACATCGACCTGCTGCTCAAGGGCGGGAACTTCAACGCCCTCGGGACGAACTTCAACGTGCTCGGGCTGCAGAGCGCGAACACGATCCTCAAGGGGGTGCGCGCCTCCTTGCCGCGCGGCTCACCCCAGGGCCCGCCGCTCGACCAGGTCATCCACTTCGCGACGCTGGCCATCAACAACCTCGACCTCTCCAACCAGGTCCTGGCCTCGGTGTCCGCGCCGCTGGCCGTGCGGACGACCACGATCGGCGCCGGCGGCAAGCAGCCGCTGGACACGTTCGCGGTGGCGGTGGCGGTGACGATCTCGATGATGTTCGTCTGCGTCCTGCTGGCGGCGGGGATGCTTGCGCTCGAGCGCGAGGAGAACGCCTTCACCCGGCTGGCGCGCGGGCTGGTCTCGCGGTTCGGGCTGGTGACGGAGAAGATCTCGCTGGCGGCGCTGTGCGCAACCGCGGTCGCGCTGGCCATGCTCATCGGCATCGGCATCTTCGTGGCCGTGGACTGGGGCCGGTTCCCGCTGTGGGTGGTCGCGACGCTGTTCGGCGCGGCCGGGTTCGGCGCGCTCGGGGTGGCCATCGGCGGCTGGGCGCGCGAGGTGCGGGCGGCGTCGCTGTTCGCGTTCCTGCTCTCGCTGCCGATCGCGGTGCTGGCGCTCGTGCCCAGCGGGGCCACCAACCCGACGCTCTACGACATCATCCGCGTGATCTCGGCCATCTTCCCCTTCCGCCCCGCGCTCGACGCGATGGCGGCGGCGCTGTCGGGCGGCGGCATTGGCCTGCCGCTGCTGCACCTGGTCATCCTCGTGGTGGCCTTCGGGGCACTCGCGCGTCTCAGCCTGAGGCGATTCGCCTAGGACTATCCTGGGCTGTCGCATGGCGTTCCCCCAGACTCGCTTGCGCCGACTGCGGCGCACCGGCGCGCTCCGCGACCTCGTGCGCGAGACCGACCTCGCGCCGCGGCATCTGATCCAGCCCCTGTTCGTGGCCCTGGCCCAGGACGCGCCGCGCGCGCCCATCGTCGCCATGCCCGGCGTCGACCGCCTGTCGATCAGCGCGGCCGCCGACGAGGCGCGGGCGCTGCACGACCGCGGCATCTCCGGCGTGCTGCTGTTCGGCCTGCCCGCCGACAAGGACGAGGAGGGCAGCGGCGCCTGGGACGACGAGGGCGTCGTCCAGCTCGCCACCCGCGCGATCAAGGACGCGTGCCCGGACGTGCTGGTCATCGCCGACGTGTGCCTGTGCGAGTACACCTCCCACGGCCACTGCGGGCTGCTGCGCTCCGACGGCGGCGTCGACAACGACGCGACGCTCGAGCTGCTCTCACGCACGGCGGTCTCGCAGGCCAACGCCGGCGCCGACATGGTCGCCCCCAGCGACATGATGGACGGCCGGGTCGGCCACATGCGGGCCGAGCTCGACGACCACGGGCTCACCGACACCGCCATCGTCGCCTACAGCGCCAAGATGGCCAGCGCCTTCTACGGGCCGTTCCGCGAGGCGGCCGACTCGGCCCCCGCGTTCGGCGACCGCCGCTCCTACCAGATGGACGGCGCCAACCCCGACGAGGCCGTGCGCGAGGCCCTGCTCGACCGCGACGAGGGCGCCGATGTCGTCATGGTCAAGCCCGCGCTGCCGTACCTCGACGTCGTGCGCCGGGTCAAGGACGCCACCCGGATGCCGGTGGCCGCCTACAACGTCTCCGGCGAGTACGCGATGCTCAAGGCGGCCGCGGCGGCCGGGTACCTGGACGAGCGCGCGGCCGCGCTCGAGACCCTGACCGCCATCCGGCGCGCCGGGGCCGACATCGTCATCACCTACCACGCCAAGGACGCGGCGGAGTGGCTCCGGTAGCGCGCCCCAAGCTGCGCTCGCGCAAGGACGGCGCGGCAGTCCCGCTCGACGCGACCGACAAGCGCCTGCTCAACCTGATGCAGGGGCACTTCCCGCTGGCCCCGCGGCCCTACCAGCACGTCGCCGCCGAGGCGGGCATCGAGGAGGCCGAGGCGCTGCAGCGCGTGGAGCGGCTGCTCGACGACCGGATCATCCGCCAGGTGACCCCGATCTTCGACACCCGCGCGCTGGGCTACACGTCGATGCTCGTCGCCGCCAAGGTCGACCCCGAGCACCCGTGGCGGGCGGCCAAGATCATCAACGCGCACCCCGGGGTCTCGCACAACTACCTGCGCAATCACGAGTTCAACATCTGGTTCACCATCGCCACCGAGCCGGACTCGATACTCGGGCTCGAGCGGACGCTCGAGGTGCTCGGGCAGGAGGCCGGAGCGACCTCGATCCGCAGGCTGCCCACCCTCAAGCTCTTCAAGATCCGCATGGACCTGGAGATGGAGGGGTCGACGGCCGACCTGGCCCGCGCGGCGGCGGCGGTCGAGCCCGCAGAGACCGAGCCCCAGCCCTACGACGAGCGCGACATGGCGATCATTCGCGCGCTCCAGGGCGACCTGCCGGTCGTGCCCGAGCCCTACGCGCCCACGGCGAGCGCGCTGGGCGTGGACCAGGCCGACCTGCTCGCGCACCTCGAGGGCATGGTCGAGCGTCGACTCCTGCGCCGCGTGGCGGCCATCCTCTTCCACCGCCGGGCCGGGTTCTCGGCCAACGGCATGGGCGTCTGGAAGGTGCCCGACGACCGCGTGCTGCAGACCGGCAAGCAGATGGCCGCCTTCCGCGGCATCTCGCACTGCTACCAGCGCCCCACCTACCAGGACTGGCCCTACTCGCTCTTCACCATGGCCCATGGTCGCAGCAAGGAGGAGTGCGACGCGATCCTCGACGCGATCGCGGAGGAGACCGGCATCGACCAGCGGGCGACGCTGTACTCGTCGACCGAGTTCAAGAAGGTCCGGCTCCTCTACTTCGCGGACGACTACAAGAACTGGGAACGCGCCCGTGCCTGAGCGCGGGCGCGGCTGATGGCCGTCTCCCTCACCGACGCCCGGTCGGCACAGCTCTACCGCCGCGCCCTCGAGTACCTCCCCGGGGGCGTCAACTCGCCGGTCCGGGCCATGCGCGCGATCGGGCGCGACCCGCTGTTCATCGACCGCGGCGAGGGCTCGGAGATCATGGACGTCGACGGCAACCGCTACGTCGACTGGGTGATGTCGTGGGGGCCGCTCATCCACGGCCACGCCCATCCGGAGATCCTCGAGGCCGTCATCGCGGCGGCCGAGCGCGGCACGAGCTTCGGCGCGCCGACCCGAGGCGAGATCGCGCTGGCCGAGGAGGTCGCCACGCGCATGCCCTCGGTGGAGATGCTGCGCATGACCTCGTCGGGCACCGAGGCGACGATGAGCGCGCTGCGGCTCGCCCGCGCGGCCACCGGCCGGGACAAGATCCTGAAGTTCGCCGGCGCGTACCACGGCCACGTCGACGGGCTGCTGGCGGAGGCGGGCTCGGGCCTGGCCACGCAGGCCATCCCCGCTTCGCCGGGCGTGCCCGAGGCCGCGACCCGGGCCACGGTCATCGTGCCCTGGAACGACCCGGACGCACTGCGAGCGGCCACGGCCGAGCACGAGCTCGCCGCGATCATCGCCGAGCCGTTCCCGGCCAACATGGGCGTCGTCCCCTCCAACGACGGCTTCCTCGAGCTGCTGCGCGAGCAGGCCGACGCCAACGGCGCGCTGCTCATCTTCGACGAGGTCATCTCCGGCTTCCGCGTGGCGACCGGCGGCGCCCAGGATCTGTGCGCGGTCCTGCCCGACCTGACCATTCTCGGCAAGATCCTCGGGGGCGGGCTGCCCGCCGCGGCCTTCGGCGGCTCCAACGACCTCATGGAGCGCGTGGCCCCGGCCGGCGACGTCTACCAGGCGGGCACGCTGTCCGGGAACCCGCTGGCCGTGGCCGCGGGGCGCACCGCGCTGGCCCTCCTCGACGACATCGCCTACCCGCGTCTGGCCGCCACCACCGAGCGGCTGGCCGCGGGCCTGCGCGCCGCCGCCGATGGCGGTCCGGTGCAGGTGGCCGCGGTACCGGGGCTGGTCACGGTATTCCTCTCCGAGAAGCCGGTGCGCAACTTCGCCGACGCCACCGCTTGCGACCTCGATGCCTACGCGGCCTGGTGCCGCGCCCTGCTCGCGCGCGGGGTCTATGCCCCGGCCTCTCAGTTCGAGGCCTGGTTCGTCTCGCTCGCCCACGACGAGCGCGACCTGGAGTGGACGATCGAGGCGGCGACCGCCGCGTTCAGCGAGGTCTGGTGACCCTCGAGCCGCTGGCCGACGCCGTCCGCGACGAGGGCGGCCTGCTCGCGGACGTCGCCGCCGCGCCGCCGTACCCGCCGGCGGACTGGGGCGAGCGGGTGCCGGGCGACTACGCGCTCATCGTGGAGGCCATCCGCGAGGGCTACGAGCTGCATTACGGCCACCCGCGCGTGGTCGCCCCCGACGATCCCGACCTGGCGCTGCTGGCGGGCGACCGGCTCTACGCGCTTGGGCTTGCGCGCCTTGCCGACCTGGGCGATCTGGAGGCGGTCGTGGTCCTCGCCGATCTCATCGCCGACAGCGCCCGTGCCCACGCCGAGGGCGCCCCCGATCGTGCTCGTGCGGCTTGGCACGAGGCGACCGCGAGGCTGACAGAACCCAACCGGTAACCTGCCGCGTACTCGGGTTGAGCCCGCGTTTAGGGCCCGCGGACGGACCCTCCATCAGGAATGCCAGACAAGCGCGAGAACATCAAGTCCCGCTACGCCGAGGACCGGGAGATCCCGGGGGCGTACGAGGGCGAGACGGTCACTCGACGACGCTTCATGGTGGGCACGACCCACCTGGCCGGCGCCGGCGCCACGCTGGCGTTCACGCTGCCCGCGCTGGCGTTTGCGCTCGGACCGGTGTTCGAACGCCGCCCGGCCACATGGGAGGACGTCGGGCCGATCACGGCGTTCAACCCCAACAGCTACGTCCCGGTGAACTTCACCCAGACGCCGGGCATCGGCGACGTCGGCCGTACCACTGCCTACGTACGCCGCTTCAACCCGTCGATCGACGGCGGACAGGAGCCGCGCGACCGGTACGAGGCCTACATCGCCATCTCCACCCGCTGCGCGCACCTGGGTTGCCCGGTCCGCTACGTGCCCGCGGCCCAGCGCTTCATCTGCCCGTGCCACGGCGGCGTGTACGACAACCTCGGCAAGGTCAACGGCGGGCCGCCGGTGCGCCCGCTGGACCGGTTCTACACGCGCGTGCGCGCCGGCCACCTGCAGATCGGCCCGCGCTTCTCGGTCAACTCGGAGCTGAACCGCTTCTCGCCGCGCGACCCGGGCGAGCCGCTGGACGGCATCGGCCAGTACCTGTACCCGGCACGCTTCTCGCCCCCCAAGCCCTGATGCCGCGGATCAAGCTCCCGTCCAAGCTTCCCTCGCCGCCGCCAGGCGCGGTGCCCAAATCGCTGCAGCCCTCCCCGGGACGGCCGCAGGAGGGCAACGGCAAGAAGTCGCTGAAGGACAAGGTCATCCACGACGGCACCGAGGCCGGGACGACCGTCGTCGACTGGGTCGACGAGCGCACCTCGCTGTCGGGCGCCCTGCGCTGGACGCTGTTCCGCAAGGTGCCCAAGGGGACGAACTGGTTCTACACCCTGGGCTCCGCCACGCTGTTCGCCTTCCTCAACCAGGCGGTGACCGGCGTCTTCCTGGCCATGTACTACGACCCCTCGCCCACGCGGGCCTACGAGTCGATCCGCTTCGTCACCAACGAGGCCTTCCTCGGCGAGTTCGTGCGCGGCATGCACAAGTGGGGGTCGTCGGTGATGGTGATCCTGATCTTCCTGCACATGGCCCGGGTGTTCTTCTTCGGCGCCTACAAGTACCCGCGCGAGCTGAACTGGGTCATCGGCGTGGTCCTGCTCATCCTCACCATGACCATGGCCTTCACCGGCTACCTGCTCCCGTTCGACCAGCGGTCCTACTGGGCCACGATCGTGGGCGTGAACATCAACGGCACCGGCGCCTTCATCGGGCCGTACCTGAGCGACTTCCTACGCGCTGGACCCGACTTCGGGGCGACCACGTTGTCGCGCTTCTACGCCATCCACATGATGCTCATACCGGGGGCGATCGCTGCCCTCATCGGGGCGCACCTGTACCTCGTCGCCAAGCTCGGGACCACCGCGCCGCCGTGGCTGAAGGTCGAGTCCGAGCCCGAGTTGCGCGAGCAAGAGGTCTGACCTCGTGAACGCCCGCGAGAAGGAGGCCTACCTCCGGGACTACTCGGTGATGAAGTCGCAGGGGAAGCCGTTCTTCCCCTACGCGGTCGCCAAGGACTCGATCATGGCGCTGATCGTGATGCTGGTGATCATCGCGCTCTCGGTCGTGCTCGGGGCCGAGCTCGGCCCCAAGGCCGACCCGTCGACCACGACCTACGTCCCGCGGCCGGAGTGGTACTTCTTCTTCCTCTTCGAGGTGCTGCGGGTCATCAAGCCGCCCGAGCTCGTCCCGCTGGCGACGATCGGCGTGCCGACGATCTGCATGATCCTGCTGTTCACGCTGCCGTTCTTCGACCGCTCGACCGAGCGGCGCCCGGAGCGGCGGCCGATCGCGACCACGGCCGGGATCCTCACCATCGCCGCGATCGCCTTCCTGACCTACCAGGGCGCGAACGCCGGCCCGCCCACCCAGATCGACATGAAGCCGCCCAGCGACCTGCACGGCGCGTCGCTCGCGCAGTACAACGCGGGCAAGCTCGTGGCCGCGCAGTCGGGCTGCCTGGCCTGCCACAAGATCGGCGACAACGGGAACGACGGCCCGGGTCCGCCGCTGACCGACGTCGGGAGCCGCGTGCCCAAGCAGGCGATTGCGCGCACGCTGATCAACCCGACGTCGCCGATGCCGTCGTTCAAGGACCTCCCGCCGGCGAAGTTCAACGCGCTCGTCGCCTTCCTGAGCCAGCTGCAGTGACGCGCGCCGCGGCCGGCGGCATGCTCGAGGAGCAGCAGGTCCGGGCGATGTTCGACCGCATCGCCGGCGTCTACGACCGCATGAACCGGGTGATGACGGCGGGCCTGGACGCGCGCTGGCGCTCGCGCGCCGCCGACCTGGCCGCGCTGGGCGAGGGCGGGCGGGCGCTCGACGTCGCCTGTGGCACGGGCGACTTGACCTTGGAGCTGGCCGCGCGCGTGGGCGAGCGCGGCGAGGTGGTGGGCTGCGACTTCTCGGCGTCGATGCTCGAGCTCGCCCGGCGCAAGGCCCCGGGCATCCAGTTCGACCAGGCCAATGCGCTCGACCTCCCCTACCCGGACGATGCGTTCGACGCCGCCACCGTCGGCTTCGGCGCGCGCAACTTCTCCGACCTGCGCCAGGGCCTGGCCGAGATGGCGCGCGTGGTGCGCCCGGGCGGGCGCGTCGTCGTGCTCGAGATCACCAACCCTCAGCGGCCGCCGCTGTCGTGGTTCCACCGGGTGTGGTTCGACCGCCTGGTGCCCATGCTCGGGCGCGTCACCGGGCAGGCCGACGCCTACAGCTACCTGCCCAACTCGGTGCGCCGCTTCCCCGCTCCCGAGGACCTTGCGGGTACGCTCGCATCCGTGGGCCTCGGGAGGATCCGTTGGGTGTTGACCGCGGGCGGAATCATCGCCATCCACGTCGGGGAGCGCCCGTAGTGGCGACCGCGCCGACGGTCGACGCTGTGGTGCGCGCGGCGGGTCCCCACGTCGCGGCGCTCATGGGCCGGATCGAGGAGCGCCTGGCGGCAGTCATCGCCGGCCACGGCGAGCTCTTGGCCGCGCACGCCGGCTCGACCATCGCGGCCGGGGGCAAGCGCCTGCGCCCGCTGCTCGTGCTGGTGGCCGCGGGCCCCGACGCGACCGGCGACGGCGTCGTGCGCGCCGCGGTGGCCGTCGAGCTCGTGCACTCGGCCACGCTGGTCCACGACGACGTGCTCGACGCGGCCGCCCTGCGCCGCGGCCGCCCGACCGTGGTGGCCTCGGCGGGCCGCGACATCGCCACCGCGACCGGCGACCTGCTGTTCTCGCGCGCGTTCGCCGAGCTGGCCGACAACGGCCGCATCGACGAGATCCAGGTGCTCTCGGACGCGGGCTCGGCGCTGGCCGCCGGCGAGCTGCTGCAGCGCGCCGACGCCTGGGACGGCTCGGTGCCGGTGCAGCGCTACCTGGAGCGCTGCGAGCTGAAGACCGCGCGGCTGTTCGAGGCCGCGTGCATGCTGGGCGCGCTCGAGGGTGCCGACGCCGACGGCCGGGTGGAGGCCCTGGGCGCGTTCGGGCGCCGGGTCGGGCTGGCCTTCCAGCTCCTCGACGACGTGCTCGACGTCTCCGGGCCGGCCGAGCGCACGGGCAAGCACCGCGGGGCCGACCTGCTCGACGGCACGGTGACCCTGCCGCTGATCCTCGCGCGCGAGCGCGACCCCGAGCTGGCGGCGCTCGATCCGCGCTCGGTGCGCACGCCGGCGGAGGCCGAGGCGGTGTGCGCGCGGGTCGAGGCGACGGGCGCGCTCGAGGAGGCCAAGCGCCGCGCGCTGGCCATCGTGGCCGAGGCCAAGGCGGAGCTGCCCGAGCTGCCGGGCCCCCAGCGCGAGGCGCTGGAGCTGGTCGCCGACGGCGTCGTCGAGCGCTACGCCTAGCCCTGAGCCATTCTCGCCGCCCCTGGCGGGGTCCTCGGGTTCGCCGTGTCGAGCACGGCTCACCCCCGCGTCCGGCCCCAGGAACACGAGCTCTGGCTTAGAAATCAAACGGGACGATCAAGTCGTCCTGCAGCGCGTGGATGAAGCGCTCGATCTGCTCTTCCATGTTCGCGTGCGTCAGGTGGCGCAGGTCGTGGACGATGGTCTCCATCCCGCGCTCGAGCTCCTCGTCGAGGAGCTCCACGATGCCCCGGTCGTACACCGCGCCGCCGATCCACTCGCAGTTGGGACAGCGGAGCTCGAGCCGCCAGGTGTCGGCGGCGACCTCTTCCCAGTCGATCGGGTGGACCAGATTGGAGCCGCAGTCGCGGCAGATGTGCAGCCGGCGCGAGGGGGCGGCGACCGTCTTCTGGGCCTCCGGCCCGGCGGCGTCGCGGCGGCCCGTTGCGCCGAACACCACGACCTCGATCTGCTTCCCGCTGGGAAGCCGGAGGCGTCGCACCTTGTCCTGATCTTCGCTCTGCTGGTCCATGTTCTCGTGCCTATATCGACTCGGGGATGACGAACTTGACGGCTCTCGGTTTGATTTCGGTAAGCGGTTGGGCACTGCCGCTAGGCTTGTCGAGGAGAACTTCGTGTTCAGCTCGATCGGACCCCTCGAAATCATCGTCGTGCTCGTGATCATTCTCTTGATCTTCGGGCCGAAGCGGCTGCCTGGGCTGGGGAGATCCCTCGGGTCCGGCATGCGCAACTTCAAGGACTCGATCGCGGGCAAGGACGACGACGAGGACGAGGATGAGGACGAGCGGCCGGAGCTGACCAAGGCGGAGGCCAAGTCCGACGACCGTCCCGCCGAAGAGCGCCAGGTCAACGAGGCGCTCGGCCGGTCCGGCGACTAGCCCCCGAAGCCGCCGGCGGCATGGCGACCGCGCTCCGTCCGATCAAGCACGACGACCGGCTCTCGCTGGTCGAGCACCTCGACGAGCTCCGCACGCGCATGATCATCTGCGGGGTGACGCTGGCGGTCGCGTTCGGCGTCTGCTTCTGGCAGAACCACGTGTTGCTGCACATCCTCAACGTGCCGCTGCAGGAGACCACGAACGCGGTCACGTCGGGCGGGCGGCTCTCGCAGACGGCGCGCCAGGCCGCGTTGCAGCGCCGCGCGCTCCAGCAGCTCGGCGGCGCCGTCAACACGCTGGCCGAGGGCGCCGAGCGGCTCCCGCCGGTGCAGCGGGCGCAGTTCGAGGCGCAGCTGCGCGCGTACAACCGCACCGTCACCCTGCTGCCGTCGACCATCCCCAAGCGCCAACCGGTCACGCTCGGCGTGGGCGAGCCGTTCACGACGACGCTGACGACCGCCTTCTGGTTCGGGCTGATCTTCTCCCTGCCGATCATCCTGTACCAGATCTACGCGTTCGTCTTACCGGCGTTCTCGCCCCGCGAGCGCCGGGTGGCCCTGCCGCTGATGGCGATGATCCCGATCCTGTTCATCGCCGGCGTGCTGTTCGCGTACTTCCTCGTGCTGCCGCCGGCCATCGGGTTCCTGCAGCACTTCAACGACCAGTCCTTCGACGTGCTCGTGCAGGCGCGCGACTACTACAAGTTCGAGCTGCTCACGATCGTGATGGTCGGGCTGATCTTCCAGGTGCCGATCGGGATGGTCGCACTGAACCGTGCGGGCATCCTCTCGGCCGCCAAGCTGCGCCGGACGTGGCGCTACGCGGTGGTCATCATCGCCGTGGTCGCGGCCCTGCTGCCTGGGGTCGACCCGGTCACCACGGTGCTGGAGATGATTCCCCTGCTGGCCCTCTACCTGCTGAGTATCCTGCTCCTGACCTGGCTCGACCGTCGATCTCCAGTGCATCGTGACCTGGAGCCCGACGGCGAGGAGGACTACGAGCCGCTCGACTTCGACTGACCAATGCTCTTCGACCTCAGAGGCCGCGGCCGGCACCGCACGGTCCAGATCGTCTACACGACGCTCGCCGTCCTCATGGCGGCGGGGCTGATCCTGTTCGGCGTCGGGTCGGGGCTCGCGGGCGGCCTCATCGACGCCCTCAACGGCGGCGGCGGGTCGAGCAACACGGCCAGCTCCAACCTGTCCAAGCAGGCCGACACGCTGCAGAAGCGCGCGCAGCAGAACCCGCAGGACCCCACCACCTGGGCGCGGCTGGCGCGGGCCAAGTTCCAGCTCGCGGCCAGCACGGTCGACCAGAACACGGGCCAGATCTCCGCCGACGGGCGCAAGGACCTCGCCGCGGCAGGCGTGGCCTGGGACCGCTACCTGGCCCTGAATCCCGAGAAGCCCGACACCGCCACCGCGGCCGTGATGGTGCAGGCCTTCATCCAGCTCAACCAGGCGGCCAAGGCGGCCGACGCGCAGGAGATCGTCACCGGCGCGCACCCCAACCGCAACGCCTACCTGAACCTGGCCAAGCTCGCCTACGCCGCCGGCCAGACCCGCAAGGGCGACCTCGCGGCGCAGAAGGCGCTGGCCGAGACGCCGAAGGACCTGCGCACGGCGGTCAAGGACCAGCTCGACCAGGCCAAGAAGCAGGGCGCGGCCGCGGCCGGCGGCCAGACCCCGACGGCGCCGGCGCCGACGACCTCCACCGGCTGAGTACTCCTCGTTCAGGCCATCGCTCGGCGCCGAGAATGGCCTAGCATGCCCGGTCCCCGGGCCGTTAGCTCAATTGGTAGAGCAGGGGCCTCTTAAGCCCAAGGTTGAAGGTTCGATTCCTTCACGGCCCATCAAAAGCCCCGCAAAAGCGGGGTTTCGTTTTGTTTTCCTCCTCGGATCGGGCACGCGTGTCCCAAATATGTCCCAGGATTGGGGCAGGTTGCGATGCTTGCGAGGGGCCCGGTCGACTCCGTATCGCCCGCCGAGCGGACACGTGTTCAAGGTCGACCGCGTGCGTGGTCCTGTCTGGTACGCGAAGTACCGCCTGCCCGACGGTCGCCAGATCCAGCGCAAGATCGGGCCCGCGTGGACGGGGCGAGGACGGCCGCCTGCTATGTGACCAAGCGAACCGCGGAGGCATGGTTGCGCGACCTCCTCGATCAGGCCCGCCGCGGCACGTGCCCGGCATCGTACGCACAGGCGCCACCTTCACCGACGCCGCGGCCGAGTACCTGCGCTACGCCGAACACGATCGAGGCTGCAAGCCGTCCACCCTCCGGGGCTACCGGTCCATGATCGAAGCCCACCTGCTGCCCGCCTTCGGCAGCGTTCCGGTCGAGGACCTCACCACCGACGACATCGAGGCCTGGATCGCCACCATCGACCGATCGGTCCGCACCCGCAACAAGCTGCTGATCGTCCTCCACGGTCTCCTGGAGCGCGCCCGAAAGGTCTACGGCCTGGCCCGCAACGCCGCCACCGATGTGGAGAAGTTCCAGGCCCGGAGCAGCGGCGACACCGACATATATACGCGCCCGAGGAGGTCCTGGCCCTCGTGCGGTCGGCTGCGAGCGATCAGGACGCGGCGATCTACCAGACCGCAGTCGACTTTGCCGGCGACACCATCCGCGTCCGCGCGAGCTATGCCGACGGAGCATTGACCACGCCCAAGGGCGGCAAAGTGCGGTCGGTTCCGATGGCGCCCGAGGTCGCTGCCGCCCTGGCGAAGTTGGGCCATCGTGGCCAGTCCACCGACGACGATGACCTCGTGTTCATCGGCGAGTTCGGCGGCTACGTCGACGGCTCGGCCCTGCGCCGACGGTACGACATCGCCGTCAAGGCCGCCGGGCTGCGGCCGCTCTGGTTCCACGACCTCCGCCACACCTTCGGAACACGCATGATCGCCGAGGCCGACATCCGCCGCGTGCAGGAATGGATGGGCCACGCCGACATCCGGACGACCATGAAGTACCTGCACTACGCGCCGCGGCCGGAGGACGCGCGCCTAGTGGCCGAGGCGTTCCAGGTCTCGGTCGGCAGCGCGGCCGAGACGCCGGGGACGGCCGGCGTGCAGTCGTCCGCCCGCGGATCTTGAGCGTCGCTCGGCCAGTGACGGCGAGCCCGGACACGAATCGGGGGGCCGATTGCTCTCGGGGGAGCGATCTACCTCACCGGTCTGGCTACGAGCGCGTCTGCCGCTCGGACTCCTGGTGCTTGGCGAGGTCGGCGTCTGAGTCGCGTCTGACTTGCGCGAATGGCGTGCGTCGCCATGCGCTCCTAAGTGGAGCCGGGCCCCGGAGCAACGCCGGTTTGCAGTCGTATGCGTCGCCATGCGGTCTGGGGGGCGATGATGCGCGCGGCTGGTTTCGAATGAGCGAGCTCTCGCGTGTGAAGCGATCGCGCCCTTGGCGCCAGAATGGCCCCTTTGCAGGCGAAATGGCCTCTGATCAACTCGGTAAGCGTCCCGAGCGCTTCCCGCAATTTGCGGCCGATCGGGACGAAGTCACGGCGGCAGCGCCGGGTCCGGGGCCGGCTGCCTATACCCGCCCGGGCTGCGCGTCGGGATGCATACCGGGGAGGGGGGCCAGGGACTTCACGGGCGCGACGCGCTGACGGGACGATGAGGGTTTGCTCGTCAGCGAGAAAGGAGCGCAGGAAATGAAGAATGTGCTCGCGGTCAGCTTCGCCGAGGACAGCAAGGCCTATGAGGCGCTGTCTTCGCTCAAGGAGCTCGATGGACAGGGTCAGCTCGATCTCACCGCCGCGGCGGTGGTGGCCCGTAGCGAGGACGGCCACATCGAGGCGAAGGACCAAACCGGCGATGACGAGATGACCGGAACGGCGACTGGGGGCGTTATCGGGTTGGTCATCGGCATCCTTGGAGGTCCGTTTGGGATCTTGCTCGGCGGCGTCACCGGACTGTTGATCGGCTCGCTGTACGACCTCGACGAGTCTGACGCCACCGAATCCGCGTTGGGGGACATCTCGCGTACGGTGCGGCCGGGGAAGACCGCGCTGCTGGCCGAGGCAGACGAACAGAGCCCGGACGTGGTCGACAACGCGATGACGTCGCTGGGGGGGTCGGTGCTGCGCCGGTCGCTCGACGACGTGCAAGCGGAGGTTGCCGCTGCCGAGGAGGCTCAGCGAGCGGCGGCCCAAGAGGCGCGCAAGCGGCTGCGCGAGCAGCGCCAAGCCAAGACCAAGGAGGAGATCCGCGCCAAGATCGACGAGCTCAAGGCCAAGCTCAAAGGGCTCCGCGTCGGCGCCGGTGGGGGTGAGGAGTCATGACCGCCACCCCGGCACAAGAGCAGGTGCGAGACCTCACTTGGGGTTGGTGGTTGGTGGTCGTCGTCGGCGTGCTGAGCATCGTGGCGGGCGTGATCATCGTGGCCAAGCCGAGCAGCAGCCTTGCGACGTTGGCCGTCATCGCGGGGATCTTTCTGCTCCTCGACGGGATCCTGGAGCTCATCGCTTCGTTCACGCGCAGCACGGATAATCGGGGGCTGGTGGCCCTCTTGGGCGTGCTTACGGCGATCGTCGGCGTGCTCCTCATCCGCCATCCCATCGGCGGCGTCACCGCGGTCGCCCTGCTGATCGGCATCTGGCTGATCGCCATGGGCGTAATCCGCTTCGCGACCGCATTCGACCAGTACCGGCACCGCGGCTGGCATGCCCTCGCGGGCGTGCTGGAGCTGATCGCTGGCATCGTGATCGTCGCGAACCCGAACATCGGGTATGGCACCTTGGCGATCCTGGTCGGCATCGGCTTCGTCCTCAACGGCGTCGGCCTGATCGGCCTCGGCTGGAACGTCCGCGAGGTTCGGCACACGGTCGCGTGACCGGGCCCGCCGGCGGGAACCTCCTGCTGGCCGCTAAGCCCGAGGCCGCCACCCAGCGCACGACGCTCGAGCCGTGTCGGGCGGCATGCCCGGCTTGTGCCCAGGAGTGCCAACGCCACGCCGAGCACCACGAGCACTGCCGCCTCTGCGCCGAGGAGGCGGACGGTGCGAGCGGACGGGCGAGACCTGCCTCGCAGCGCTGAGACCCGCCTAGCACCATCGTGCGAGTCGCCGACTCGCACGACCAGGGACTCCACCCCGGGGGTTGACAGGCGCGAGGGACGGTCCAAACCTGGACGCTGAGCGCTGCATGCCCGTGACAACCCGCCAGGTCGAGAACTTCGAGCGAGGCGCGGATGACCAGTCCTGACGCACAACAGGCAGGAGCGTCCGAAGAGCGGCGAACTCGCACCTCTCGCGGATCGCAGCGGCCAGGGCGGTTCAAGCAGATCCTGGCGACGATCTTCGTGGGCGACTGGCACCCGTGGCTGCGCGATCCGCTCGACCTGGTCCGCCTGAGCTTCCCCGTCGGTGCGCTCATCTTCGCGCTCCAGGGAGACTGGGATGCGGTGGTCCGCCTCCTCATCCCGGGTGCGCTGGTGCTGCTGATCCGGGCGCTCGACCTCCCGCGGCCGGTCGACCTGCTGTTCTGCATCGCGATGATCTTCCAGGGCTGGGGCAACGCCCTGCACCTGTTCCAGGATTTCTGGTGGTACGACAACACCGTGCACATCACGCTGCCGGCCAGCCTCGCGCCGATCCTCTACATCGGCTTCTCGCGGCTGGACGTCGTGCCCGACCCTTCCCAGCGCGTGCACCGGATGTCCGAGGTGGTGGGCATGGGACTGATCGCCACCTGCCTCGGGGTGACCGCAGCCAGCGGGTATGAGATCTACGAGTGGGTGGTCGACCACCGGTTCGGCCAGCACCTGTTCATCGGCGAGACCGACACGATCACCGACCTCGCCGACGGCTTCCTCGGCGCGGCCATCGGCGGCGTGCTCCTCGGCGTCTGGGCGGTGGCCCGCTACACCAGCCGGCGCCTGCCCGCGCGGCTCCAGCGCGACGTCCTAAGGCCCTCATCCAGCGACCGGGCGCGACGGGCGACACGCTGACCCATCAAGGCGACACCCTGACCCATCACCGTCCGCCAGGCGGGCGGAGGTGGACCGGATTTGACAGCAGCCACAGGCGGGCTTCGAGTCCCGATCCCTCCACGCAGGCATAGCGTGCGAACGACGCTCGGCCGGTCGGCGGCGTGCGGATCTTCGGCAGCACCCGCATGAGCCGCGGCGGGAATCGAGCCAGCGATCCTGTCCTGGCAAGCAACTCCCGAGCGCGACTGCGATACGCGGCTCCCCGTCCGTCCGCACGCGCGCTCGCACTGCCAAGCCCGGCGCACGCCTCGTCAGCGATCGCGTAAAGCGTCAACAGCGCCTCGCACACGCGCCAATCCCGCCCCTCCGCCAGATCCTCAAGCGGCAGATCGGATCGCCCCAACGCGACACTCCACGCCTCGGCCAGCACGCCGGGCACAGAACCCCGGCGACCCTCGACCCATGCACACCAGCGCCGACTCGCGTCCACCATGGCCTCAGACCAGACACCAGCGCCAACCGGCGGCCACCGAACCCCCGCCGGTGGCGACAACACGAATCGAAACACCTCCGACCGACGGAGCAGCACATTCGCGAAAGCGAACACGTCGGGCGGCCAGTCGAGCAGGTCGCGCGTGAACCCGGCTCCAGACACAGCCCGCCAAGCCGAAGCCAGCGTCTCCCGGTGCCGCGGACCCGTGGTGGAGGAATCCCCCGCGATTGCGGTCATTCGCGGTGCGGGCCGGTCATCGGACGGTGGAAGCGTACCCGTGAAATCGTCGGCTCGGGATGTATCGCGCTGAGCCAACGCGCCGTGCCGAAGCTGCAGCTTCGTGCGGCGTGCGCCGCAGGTTGGCGCTCGCCTTTGGTCGAGCGTGCAATTCGTGGGCACCGGTCGCCGCCCTGTGTAGGCGCCGCCTGAATACTGGGCCACCTGCGCCGGTCTAAAACTGGTCCACTCGGCGCAGGGCCGGAGCCATCCGGCCGGGCTCTGACCCCGGCTCGACCAAGAGGTCGAGACCGGGAGAAGGCAGTTGCTTGACGTGGAGCAGTGGGCGGAGATCAGGCGGATGGCGAAGGTCGAGCGGCGATCGCAGCGGGAGATTCACCGCCTGACCGGGATCCACCGCGACACGATCCGTCGCGCGCTCGACGCAGACGAGCCGCCGAGCTACGGGCCGCGGCCGAAGCGCCCCTCGAAGCTCGGTCCCTCCGTTGGTGAGATCGAGCGACTGCTCGACCAGGAGCCGACGCTCTCGGGCGTCCGCATCCGCGAGGAGATCGAAGAGCTCGGCTACTGCGGCGGCAAGACGATCCTCGACGATCTCTTGCGCGAGCTCCGCCCCCGCTACCTGCCACGGCCGCGCACCCACCAGCGCACCGTCTACCGACCCGGCGAGCTGGCCCAGTTCGACCTCACCGAGCCCCGGCGCGAGATCCCGGTCGGCTGGGATCAGCTGCGCAAGGGCTATCTCGTCACCTGCAAGCTGCCCTACTCGCGCGCCTTTGCCGGCGCCCTGGTCTTCTCGAAGGAGTTTCCCGACATTGCCTGGGGCATGAGCCGCTGCCTTGAGAGGCTCGGTGCGCTGCCGGCAAAGCTCGTTTGGGACCGCGAGGGTGCGATCGCGCCGCGCGGTCAGCCGACCGAGCCGTTCCTCGCCTTCTGCGGCCAGCTCGCGCTGGGCTGGATCGTCCTCGACGCCGGCGACTGCCAGGCCAAGGGGGCCCTCGAGCGCGACCACCGCTTCGTTCACGGCAACTTCGAGGCCGGCCGGTGCTTCGCCAACCCGGCCGACTTCCAAGACCAGCTCGACCGCTGGTGCGATCGGATCAACGAGCGCAAGCACCGCAGCACGCGGGCGATCGTCTGCGAGCGCCTCGCCTCAGAGCACGAGCGAATGCGGCCCCTGCCCGAGGCGATGCCCTCAACCGACCGGCGCTGGGTCCTGCGGGTCCCGTCCCAGCCCTACCTGCGCTTCGACCGCAACGACTACTCGCTCGATCCGCGCTTGGTCGGCCGGAGGGTCGAGGTCCGCGCCTCCCAAGCCGAGGTCATCGCCGTCGCCCTCGACAGCGGCGAGCTCGCCGCTCGCCACCGCCGGGTCTTCGCCGGCGGGCTCACCTTCACCGATCCCGCCCACCAGGCCGCGCTCGAGGAGCTGCGCGGTGAGCGCAAGCGACGCCGGCGAGAGCCCGAGGTCGAGGTCCGGCCCCTGGCCCGCTACGACGCCCTGATCCCGGCATGAGCAAGACCTCCGAGCTCACCCACCTGTTTCGGACCCTGAAGGCGCCGGCGGCGGCCAGGGCCGCTCCGAAGCTCGCCGACAGAGCGCGCGAGGAGGAGTGGTCGCACGAGCGCTTCTTGGAAGCCGTGCTCTCGGCCGAGGTCGCATCAAGGGAGTCCCACGGCGGCGAGAACCGGATCAAGGCGGCTCGCTTCCCGGCCCGAAAGACGCTGGAGGAGTTCGACTTCACCTTCCAGCGCTCGGTGCGCAAGACCGTGATCGAGCACCTCGGCCAGCTCGACTTCTGCCATGCGAAGGAGAACGTGGTCATGCTGGGCCCGCCGGGGACCGGCAAGACGCATCTGGCGATCGCGCTCGGGATCCGCGCCTGCCTCGCCGGCCAGCGGGTCCAGTTCGCGACCGCGACCGAGTGGGTGGCAAAGCTCGGTGAGGCCAAGCGCCAGGGAGGCCTCGAGGCCGAGCTCCGTCGCTTGAGCTTCGTCCCGCTGATCGTCGTCGACGAGGTCGGCTACATACCGTTCGATCCCGAGGCGGCGAACCTGATGTTCAGCCTGGTCTCGGCCCGCTACGAGCGCGCCTCGATGATCGTCACCTCGAACAAGCCGTTCTCGGCCTGGGGCGAGATCTTCGGCGATGAGGTGACCGCGACGGCGATGATCGACCGGCTCGTCCACCACGCCGAGATCCTCTCGCTCAAAGGCGACAGCTACCGGCTTCGCGACAAGGACCTGGGCGGCCCACCGCCGGCCGAGCGCGCCTGAAGCGGACGACGGATCACACGCGCCGGCGCCGTCGCGGGCCGCAGATCGGCTCTCAGGGCCCCGGTCCGGGGCAGATCGGGGTCGGGGGTCAATTTTCGGCCGGCGGGTCCCAGTCGGCTCGCCGGCGCCCGCTCCCCTCGCCCTCCGGGCTTCGCTCCGCGGGCGCCCTACCCAATCTGGGTGGCCCAGTTTTCAACCGGCCTTGACAGACGTGTTCGCGGCTGAGCCCGAGAACCGGATCGCGCGGGAAGAGCGTGGCGGTGGCAAGACTTCCGTGGTGGGCAGCCCGATGTAGCCAGACTCGACCCGGGAGACCGTGGACGGTGACCAGTCGAGATGGTACGCGAGTTCGCGCATGGTCAAGTTCGCGGCGATCCGCCGCTTTCGGAGTTCCGCACCCAGTTCTCGATAGCAGGCGTCCGCCCGTCTCCTCGCCATGTGGACGACCGTACGGGCGACACCCTCGCCATTTCACCTGCCACGCGCCAAAGTCAGCCCAAGGGATTAGTGCACGCCACGGTGTGCACCCCTGGCAAAGTCAGGCGAGGCCGGCGATTTTCGGCACGAGGTCGGCGGGCCTCGGCAGCGTCGCGATCTCGTCG
>DATBDE010000004.1:0-36797 GCA_036270095.1 Solirubrobacteraceae bacterium
AGGTCGGGCTCGACGGCGACGAGCAGCGCCATCACCGCGGCCACGAGGATCACGGGCGCGGCGGCGCGGATGGAGCGGATGCGGCGCTTGGAGCCCAGCAGCTCGGCGGCGTAGAGCACGAGCGCGAGCTTGGCCAGCTCCGAGGGCTGGAAGCTCAGCGAGCCGGCGCCGATCCAGCGCTTGGCGCCGTTGACCTCGACCCCGATGCCGGGCAGGAGCACGACGAGCAGGAGCACGAACGAAAGCGTGAGCAGCAGCGGGGTGTAGCGCCGCACGAGGTCGAGCCCGCGCTTGGAGAGCACGTGCATGAGCACGACGCCGAGGGCGCCGAAGCCGACGTACCGCAGCAGGTAGCCGGTGCCGTCGCCGCCGCCGGCCAGCAGGTCGCGCGCCGACGAGGCCGAGTAGACCATCACCGCGCCCGCCGCCAGCAGGCACATGGTCACGGTCAGGAGCATCCGGTGCGCGAGCGGGTGCTCGGGCGCCTTTCCCTTCCCCTTCGCCATCAGCCCCGCATGACCAGGCTGCGGAAGTGGGCGCCGCGCGCCTCGTAGTCCGGATACTGGTCGTAGCTCGTACACGCAGGCGAGAGCAGCACGACGTCGCCGGGCTGCGCGGCGGCGCGCGCATCCTGAACCGCATGCTCGAGGTCGCCGCAGCGGCGCACCGGCACGCCGGCGCCGGCCAGGGCGGCGTCGAGGGCGTCGGCGGCCTCGCCGATCAGGTAGACGCCGGCACAGCGCTCGCCCACGGGCGCGCGCAGGGGCTCGAAGCCCGAGCCCTTGGCCCGCCCGCCGGCGATGAGGTGGATGGGCGCCTCGAACGAGCGCAGGGCGACGAGCGTGGAGGCGACGTTCGTGGCCTTGGAGTCGTTGACGTAGAGCACGCCGTCCTCGCGGGCCACCTCCTCGAGGCGGTGGGGCACGCCGGGGAACGTCCGCAGCCCGGCGCGCACGGCGTCGGGATCGACGCCGCGGGCCAGGCACACCGCCGCGGCGGCCATCGCGTTCTGCGCGTTGTGGGGGCCGCGCAGGGCGAGCTCGTCGAGGCCGAGCAGGCGCTCGCCGCGCCACGCCAGCGCGCCGTCGCGCTCGGCGACGTCCTCGCCCACCACGATGCGCTGGGCCGCGCCCGGGAGCAGGCCGACGAGGTCGGGCGGGGCCACGGCAAGGTCGTCGCGCCCCTGGTGGGCGAACGCCCGTAGCTTGGCCTCCCTGTAGGCGGCAAAGCTGCCGTGGCGGTCGAGGTGGTCCTCCTCGACGTTGAGCAGCACGGCCGCCTCGGGCGCGAAGGCCTCCGTGTCCTCGAGCTGGAACGAGGAGCACTCGGCCACCACCACGGCGTCGGGGGCCACCGCACCGACGAACGAGGCCAGCGCCGTGCCCACGTTGCCGGCCACCGCGTAGGGCAGTCCCGCCTCGCGATGGATGTGGCCGAGGAGCTCGGTGGTGGTGGTCTTTCCGTTGGTGCCGGTCACCGCGATGAACGTGTTGGGGATGAGCCGCCAGGCCAGTTCGAGCTCGCCGATCACCGTGATCCCGCGCGCGCGCGCCGCGACGATCGCGGGCGCTTGTGCCGGCACGCCCGGGCTCTTGATCAGCGTCCGGGCACGGTCGACCAGGCCCCCGCCTGGCGTATCCAGGTGCACTTCGACGCCGGCCGCCGTGAGCCTGCCGACGTCGGGGCGTCCGCCGTCGACGCCGACGACCTCCTCGCCGCGCGCGCGCAGGGCGAGCGCGGCGGCCACGCCGGAGCGGGCCAGGCCGACGACGAGATAGGGGCCGCCGGGCAGGGGCGGGCGCGGCTTCACGCCGCCATGCAAGCAGGTGGATCCGACGGCGCCGCGAAGTCAGCCGCCGTGTCGGCGCCGTCCGCGACCCCCGCCCCGACCGGCAACATGACCAGGGACTTCCGCACGTTCCTGCTGCGCGGGAACGTGGTCGATCTCGCCGTCGGCATCGTCATCGGCGCCGCCTTCGGGCGCATCGTCAGCAGCGTGGTCGCGGGCCTGATCACGCCGATCATCGCCGCCATCGGCGGCAAGCCGAACTTCGCCGCGCTGTCGTTCACCATCAACGGCAGCCACTTCCACTACGGCCTCGTGATCAACGCGATCATCTCGTTCGTGATCGTGGCCGTGGCGGTGTTCTTCGTCGTCGTCCGGCCGATCAACGCGCTCATGAGCCGGTTCCGCACCGAGCCCGACGTCTCCGAGCCCACGCGGCACTGCCCGGAGTGCCGGAGCGACATCCCGCAGCGGGCGACCCGGTGTGCCTTCTGCACCGCGCGGGTGCAGCCCGTCGTGCCCGCGCGCACCTAGGTCGAAAAGAATTATTCCGTATGACATAATTGTCTCGTGGCCAAAGCACGCGGCTCCACGAACCCGTTCCGCTTCGGCGCCCTGGCGTTGGACGAGGCGTTCACGGACCGCGACGAGGAGATCGCCGAGCTGGCCGCGGACATGCGCAACGGCCAGGACGTCGTCGTCTTCGCCCCCCGGCGCTACGGCAAGTCGTCGCTCGTCTGGCGCGTCGCCCAGCAGCTCGTCACCCGCCGCGTACTCGTGGCCCAGGTCGACCTCATGCGCGCGCCGACCAAGGAGCGGCTGGCCGAGAAGCTCGCGGCTGCCATTCACGACGACTTGGCCACACCGCTGCTGCGGGCCAAGGAGCGACTGCGCATGTTCTCGGAGCTGCGGGTGGCGCCGACGGTCACCGTCGACCCGCAGGACGGGTCGCTCTCGTTCAGCTTCGACACCTACGCCGCCCGGCAGGGCATCGACGCCACGCTGGAGGAGCTGCTGGCCCTGCCGGGCCGGCTGGCGGCCGAGCGCAAGCGGCGGGTCGTGCTCGTGCTCGACGAGTTCCAGGAGGTCATGGACATCGATCCCGGGCTGATCAAGCTCATGCGCTCGGTGTTCCAGGAGCAGGGCGACGTGGCCCACGTCTACCTGGGCTCCAAGCGCCACATGATCGAGCGCATCTTCAATGACGCCAACGAGCCCTTCTGGCGCAGCGCCAAGCAGATGGAGCTCGGGCCGATCCCGCCCGAGCCGTTCGAGGCCTTCGCGCTCGAGCGCTTCGCCGCCACCGGTCGGCGCCTCCGCCCCGCCACCGCCCGGGCGGCGCTGGACGTCACCGGCGGCCACCCCTACGCGACCCAGGAGCTCCTGTACTTCCTGTGGGAGGAGGGCACGCTGGAGCGGGCGTTGCAGGCGGTTCTGCGCTCCGAGCACGCGCACTTCAGCCTGCTCTGGGAGCGCGCGTCGGCCGCGCAGCGGCTCGTGCTCGAGGCGCTGGCCGCCGAGCAGCCCGGCCATCCGCTGAGCAGCGACTACCAGCGCCGACACGGCCTGCCCAGCATCGCCACGGTGCAGACCGCCCTGCGGGCGCTGTCGCGCGAGGGGGTCGTGGAGCGGCGCGGGCGCGGCGCCTACGCCATCGCCGAGCCGTTCCTCGACGAGTGGATCTCCCTGCAGAAGTCCTGATTCCGTCCGCCCCCGGGCCTACCGTCGCGGCATGGTCCGGATCGTGTACGACGAGGTCGTCTGCCCCCACTGCCGTGGCGAGGGCTGGCGGCACGGCAAGCCGCACCCGCGCCAGCCGTGGCTGTCCGAGCTCGTGCGCTGCGCGCCGTGCAACGGCGCCGGCTGGTACCGCCAGGCGCTGCTCGCGCGGGTTGCCGACGTACCGCTGGCGGCCTAACCCGCCGCGGGCGCGTCGCCCCCGCTGCCGCCCAGCGCCTCTTCGATCTGGTTGATCGCAGCCTGTTCGGCGTCCGAGACCTCCACGCCGCCCTCGCGGTGGGCGTGGGCCACGCGCTCGGCGAGCCCGACCACGAAGCGGCGGTACTCGTCGACCTCGCCCGGGCTCCCCTTGGCCTCGATCGTGGCGACGGCGTCGCGCAGGTGGCCGAGCCCGCGCGTCTCCAGCTCGGCCGGCGAGCCGCCGTGGCGGTCGACCTTGGGGTTGGTGGAGACAACGTCGTCGAGCAGCGCGCTCGCGCCGTGCTGCTGCCGCGCCTGGGTGTAGGCCTTGGCCATGGAGAAGGTCTCGCGGAACGTGCCTCCGCGCGACGCGGTGATGACGATCATGCCCGCGCTCGTGGGCGCCTCGATGACCGTCTTCCACTCGTCCTCGGTGTAGTCGGCTTTCGTGCTCATGTACCGACCCTAGCGACGGGATACTGTCCAGGCATGCCCGGCGTCGCTGAAGCCGTCTGGCCCGTGGTGGAACGCCTCGACCGCCGCGCCCCCGGCGCCCGTGACTTCGGCTTGCGGTTCTGGGACGGCTCCGAGGTCCCGCCGCCCCCGACTGCCGACGACGAGCTCACGCTGGTCGTGCGCGACCCCGTCGCGCTGGCCTACGCGCTGCGCCAGCCCAACGAGCTCGGGTTCGGGCGCGCCTGGGTCACCGGCGCGCTCGACGTCGACGGCGACCTCGAGCGCGGCCTGGCGCTGCGCGATCGCTTCGGCGGCCTGCGGCTCTCGGCCGCCGACCGCCTGGCGGCGCTGCGCGCGGTCGCGCGCCTGGGCGCGGTGCGCCTGCGCGGCCCGGCGGTGCCGGCCAGCGAGGCCCCGGTGGGGCGCGGGCGGCGGCACTCGCTCGACCGCGACCGCGTCGCCGTCCGCCACCACTACGACGTCTCCAACGCCTTCTACCGCATGGTGCTGGGGCCGACGATGGTCTACTCGTGCGCCTACTTCAGCTCCCCCGACGACACGCTCGAGGAGGCGCAGACCCGCAAGCTCGAGACCATCTGCCGCAAGCTGCGCCTGCGGGCGGGCGATCGGCTGTTGGACATCGGCTGCGGCTGGGGCGCGCTCGTGCTGCACGCGGCGCGCGAGCACGGCGGCCGCGCCGTCGGGGTCACGCTGTCCGAGCCCCAGGCCGAGCTGGCCCGCGGCCGCATCCGCAACGCCGGCCTGAGCGACCGCTGCGAGATCCGGGTCGCCGACTATCGCGAGGTCGACGACGGTCCCTACGACAAGGTCGCCAGCGTCGGAATGTACGAGCACGTCGGGCGCGCGCATCTCGGCGAGTACGTGGGCCGGGTGACGCGCCTGCTGCGCGAGGGTGGCCTGTTCCTCAACCACGGCATCGTGCGGGCGCAGCCGCGGCTGTGGGACAAGCACAGCTTCATCGCCCGCTACGTCTTCCCCGACGGCGAGCTGCACCCGGTGGGCGCCCTCGTCGACGCGATGGAGCGGGCCGGCCTGGAGATCCGCGACGACGAAGCGCTGCGCGAGCACTACGCGCTCACGCTACGCCGCTGGGTGGCCAACCTGGCCGCCAACCGCGACGCGGCGATCGCCGAGGCCGGCACCGAGCGCGAGCGCGTGTGGCGCCTCTACATGACCGGCTCGGCGCTGGCCTTCGAGGCGGGCGACATCTCCGTGCACCAGGTGCTCGCCGCCAAGCCCGGCGCCCCGCACGAGCTGCCGCTGGCGCGCGAGGCGCTGCTGGCCGGCCTGGACTAGCCGGCCGCCCTACCTGATCGACTGCTGGTAGAGCGTGAAGCCGATCGCGCTGAACACCGCGGCGACGATCCAGAAGCGCAAGATGATCTTCGTCTCCGACCACGCCTGGAGCTCGAAGTGGTGGTGGATCGGGGCCATCAGAAACACGCGCTTGCGGAAGGCCTGGAACGAGATCACCTGGATCACCACCGACAGCGCCTCGACCACGAAGATGCCGCCCAGCACGATGAGCAGAACCTCGGTCTTGGTCATGACCGCCAGCCCGGCTATCGCGCCCCCTAAGAACAGCGAACCGGTGTCGCCCATGAAGATCTGCGCCGGGAACGAGTTGAACCACAGGAAGCCGATGCACGCCCCGACCAAGCAGGCCGACAGCACCGCCAGGTCGCGCTGGCCCGTGGTGATGAACGTGATGGCGATGAACGAGAGCAGCACGATGGCCGCGCAGCCCGCGGCCAGGCCGTCGAGGCCGTCGGTGAGGTTGACCGCGCTCGTCGTGCCCGCCACCACGAGATAGACGAACAGCACGTAGGCGAGGCCGAGGTCGATCTGGTAGTCGACCAGGCGCAGGCGCAGGACCTCGCTCTTGTCCGCCCACTTGGTCGCGCCGATGAACAGCCCGATCGAGATCACGATGGTCACGATCAGCTTCGTGCGCGCCCGCAGGCCCAGCGACCGGCGCTTGATGATCTTGGTCCAGTCGTCCGCGAACCCGAGCGCCGCGCAGGCCACGGCGACGCCGTAGACCACCAGCGACTGCGGCTTCTGGCCGCCGAGGACCAGGAACGGCACCGAGATCGCGGTGACGAGGATGATCCCGCCCATCGTCGGCGTGCCCGCCTTCTCGTGGTGGCCCGCGGGCCCCTCGGGGCGGATGTTCTGCCCGAACTCGCGGTCGCGCAAGAACTCGATGAACTTCGGCGAGAGGAAGACGCAGATGAGGAGCGAGGCCGTCCCCGCGATGAGCACCTGTCCCACGGGCTAGGCCTCGACGCGCTCGCGCAGCGCCTCGGCGACGACCTCGAGCCCGACGCCCCGCGAGCCCTTGACCAGCACGACGTCGCCGGGCTCGAGCAGCTCCGGCAGGATCGCGGCGGCCTCGCCGGCGTCGGCGACGGCGTAGCTCTGACCGTCGAACGCATGCCCGATGGCGACCGCCCGCGGCCCCACGGTGACCACGAGGTCCACGTCGCGCGCGGCGGCCTCGCGGCCCACCTCCTCGTGGAAGGCGAGCTCGTCGGGGCCGAGCTCGAGCATGTCGCCGAGCACGGCCACGCGGCGCGGGCCCTCGGCGCTCGCCAGCTCATCCAGGGCCGCGCGCATCGACATCGGGTTGGCGTTGTAGCAGTCGTTGAGCACGACCGTGCCATCCGCGAGCTCCACGCGCTCCCCCCGCAGGGGCGAGAAGGCCACCTCCACACGACCCTCCGGCTTGACGCCGATCGCCACCGCCGCTGCCACCGCGGCGAGCAGGTTGTTGCGGTGATAGGCCTGAGTGAAGGGCACGTCGAGCTCCAGCGGTTCGCCGAGGGCGTCGATGGTCACGCGCGCGCCGTCCTGGGCGATGAGGCGCACATCGCCGCCGGCGCCGAAGCTCAGCGTGCGCACGTCGTCGCGCAGGTGCGGCGCCAGGAGCGGGTCGCCGGCCGGGACCACGGCGGTGCCGCCGGCCTCGAGGCCCACGATGAGCTCGGCCTTGGCCGCGGCGATGGCGGGCAGGGAGCCCAGCAGCTCCAGGTGGACGGGCCCGACGTTGACCACGACACCCACGTCGGGGCGGGCGATGTCGGCCAGCTCGGCGATCTGGCCGGCGCCTCGCATCGCCAGCTCGAGCACCATCGCCTCCACGCCGGGCTCGGCCTCGAGGACGTTGAGCGGCAGCCCGATCTCGGTGTTGAAGTTCGCCCGCGAGGCCAGCGTGGCGCGGTGCGGCGCGAGCAGCGCGGCGAGGATCTCCTTGGTCGAGGTCTTGCCCGTCGAGCCGGTGATGCCGACGACGGCGCAGCGCAGCTCCTCGCGCCAGGCGCGGCCCAGGCGGCCGAGGGCGGCGATGGGGTCGCGCGTGGCCAGGACCGCGCCGCCGTCCGGGAGGTCGCGGACGTGCTCCGGGGTCACGAGCACGCCCCAGGCGCCGTCCTGCAGGGCGGCGGCGGCGAAGCGGCCGCCGTCGTCGCGCTCGCCGCGGATGCCGACGAAGAGGTCGCCCGGTGCGAGGGCACGGGTGTCGACCACCGCGCGAGCCGGGCCGCCGGGCGTGGTCGCCGGGCGCACGAGGCCGGCGGCGCTGGCGCGGGCGATGCGCTGCGCGCTCCAGTCCCTCACGCGAGCGCCTCCCGGGCCACCGTGACGTCGTCGAACGGGATCTTGCGGCCGCCCGCGAACTCCTGGCCCTGCTCGTGGCCCTTGCCCGCGATCACGACGACGTCGCCCTCTTGGGCCAGCTCCACTGCGCGCCCGATGGCGGCCCGGCGGTCGACCATCGCCTCCACCCCAGGCCCGCTGCCGGTGCCCTCGGTGATCTCGGCGATGATCGCATCGGGGTCCTCCGAGCGCGGGTTGTCGCTGGTGACCACGACGAGGTCGGCCAGCGTCCGCGCGGCACGGCCCATGAGCGGGCGCTTGCCGCGGTCGCGGTCGCCGCCCGCCCCGAAGACGACGATGACCCGGCGCTGGGCGATCTCCCGCGCGGCGCGCAGGACGTTCTCGAGCGAGTCGGGCGTGTGGGCGTAGTCGACGAGGACGGCGAAGGGCTGCCCGGCCTCGACCGGCTCGAAGCGGCCGGGCACGCGCCCGGCGCCGGCCAGGGCGGCGATGCTGGTGGTGTCGGCCACGCCGAGGGCGCGCGCGGCGGCCAGCGCGCCCAGCGCGTTGAGCACGTTGAAGCGGCCCGGCAGCGGGGTGCCGACGGTGCGGCCCTCCACGGTGAACGTGGACCCGGTCAGCCCGAAGGCCACGTCGGTGGCGCGCACGGCGGCGTCGAGGCTCTGGACGCCGAAGGTGAGCGCGTCGGGCAGCTCCTCCGCCAGGCGGCGTCCGTAGGGGTCGTCGACATTGACCACCGCGGCCCGTGGGCCGGCCTCGAACAGCCGCCGCTTGGCGGCGAAGTAGTCCTCCATGGTCGGGTGGAAGTCGAGGTGGTCCTGGGTGAGATTCGTGAAGATGGCCACCGCCCAGTGGATGGTGTCGGCCCGGTGCAGCTCGAGGGCGTGCGAGGAGACCTCCATCGCGCAGGCCACGTCGCCGCCGTCGCGCATGGCCGCGAAGTCGCGCTGGAGGTCGAAGGCCTCGGGCGTGGTGCGCACGACCGGGCGCTCCTCTCCGCCGACGATCGAGGTGACGGTGCCGAGCAGGCCGGTCTGGCGACCGTCGGCCTCGAGCAGGGCGCGGACGAGGAAGGCCGTCGTGGTCTTGCCGTTGGTGCCGGTGACGCCGACGACGTCGAGGGCGCGCGTGGGGTCGCCGTGGAAGGCGGCAGCGGCGGGGGCCATGGCGGCCCGCGCGTCGGGGACCAGGACCTCGGGCACGCCGAGGCGCAGCGGGCGCTCGACGACGAGCGCGGCAGCGCCGTGCTCCACCGCCGCGGGGGCGTAGTCGTGGCCGTCGGAGGTAAAGCCGGGCACGCAGAAGAACAGGGTTCCGGGCCGTACGGCCCTCGAGTCATAGGCGAGATTGGAGATCTCGACGTCGGCGACCGCCGGCACGCCGGCGCCGGCCATCACCTCGCTCAGCTTCATGGCGGCGCCAGTGTAGGACCCACCGCCTAGGAGGGCGGGATCCCGAGGTAGGGGAGCGCGAAGCTCGTGATGGCCTGGAAGGCCGGGGCGGCGACGGCGCCGCCGTAGATCTCGCCCTGCGGCTCGTCGACCATCACCGCCACCAGCAGGCGCGGGTCGTCGGCCGGGGCGAAGCCCACGAACGAGGCCACGAACTTCGTGTCCGAGTAGCCGCCGTGTACCGGGTCGGGCTTCTGGGCCGTGCCGGTCTTGCCCGCGAGCTTGTAGCCGGGGATCGCGGCCTCGTGGGCCGTGCCCCCCGGACCCAGCACGCCCTCGAGCATCGACCGCAGCTGCGCCGCGACCGCCGGCTTGATGATCCGGTGCCCGCGCGGGGTCGGCATGGTGCGCTCGCCCTCGCGCTCGATGATGTGGGGCGGGCGGAGGATGCCGCCGTTCGCGATGGCCGCGTAGGCGGTGGCCATCTGCATCGGCGTGACCGCCAGGCCCTGGCCGATCGGCAGGTTCCCCATCGAGGAGCCCGAGTACTGCTTGAGCTGGGGCACGATGCCCGACTCCTCGCCCGAGAGGTCGACGCCGGTGGGCTTGGCGAAGCCGAACGTGCGCACCCAGTGGTCGAACCGCACGCGGCCCACCTTGGCGGCGATCAGGTCGGCGCCGATGTTCGAGGACTGGGCCAGGATCTGCGCCGTGGTCAGCGTCTCGTAGCCGTGGTCCTCGGCGTCGTGGATGGTGCGGTCGGCGACCTGGAGCTGGGGCGGGACGTCGAACGGCGTGGCGGGCGTGACCTTGCGGTCCATGAGCCCGCCGGCGACGGTGAAGGCCTTGAACGTCGATCCGGGCTCGTAGGTCGACCCGATGGCGCGGTTCTGGCGCGCGAAGGCGGGCGCGCCGCTGAGGTTGTCGGCGTCCACGCGCGGCCAGTTGGCCAGGGCGATGATCGCGCCGGTGCGCGGGTCCATGACCAGCGCCGTGGCGCCGCGGGGCGAGAACTTCTGCCCCACCTGCTGCAACACGGACTCGACCTTGTCCTGGATGGCCGCGTCCAGGGTCAGGGTCAGGTTGTGGCCGGGCTGGGCCTGGCGCACGTCGGCGAGCGAGATCGGCTGGCCGAGCGCGTCCTTGACCAGGCGTCGCTCGCCGTTGGCGCCGCGCAGGGTCTTGTCGCGGGCGTACTCGAGGCCGGACAGGCCGTTGCCGTCGGTGCCGACCGCGCCCAGCAGCTGCGCGGCCATCCACTGCTGCGGGTAGATGCGGCGGCTGGACGGGATGAGCTGGATGCCCGGCATGTGCAGCTTGCCGATCTGCTGGGCCTGGCTGGCCGGCAGCTCGCGCACGAGGTAGACGAAGCCGGTGTTGCGCTGGGCGACCTTGCGCAACACGGCGTCCTGGGGCTGGTGCAGCAGCGGCGCGAGGCGGCGGGCCGCGCCAGCCGGGTCCTTGATCAGGTAGGGCGTGACGGCGACGTCGTCAGCGGGCTCGGAGACCGCGAGCTCGACGCCTTTGCGGTCGGTGATCGTGCCCCGGCGCGCGGGCACCGGGACCTGCGAGATCTGCTGCGTGTCGGCCTTCTCGCGCAGCGAGCGCCCCTTGAGTCCGCCGAGCTGCAGGGCCCGCAGCCCGGCGAGGACGAGGAGGGCGCAAAAGGCGAGGAACAGGAGCCCGATGCGCCGCTCGATGACTGGCACTACTTCTGCTTCGCCTTGAGGTACTTCACCTGGTCGGGCGCCGGCATGACCATGCCGAACTTGCTCGCCGCCTGCTGGATGCGCTCGCCGGCCTCGAGCTTGGCCAGGTCGGCGCGCAGCTCACCATTGGTGCGCTCGAGCGTCGAGCTCTTCTCGACGTTGTTGCCGATGCCGGCGTTGAGCTTGAGCATCGAGACCTGCATGAAGACGATGCCGATGAGCAGGAAGCCGATGAGCGGGATCCACACGCGGCCGCGGACGAGGCGGTCGACCAGGCGGTGGTCGGGCAGTGCGGCGATGCGCTGCAGCAGCGAGGAGCGCCGGCGGATGCGCGTGCTCGGGCCGGAGACGCGGCGCGGGACGCGCGGCGCGACCGGCCTGCGCAACGGGGAGCGGCGTGGTACTGCGGTCGGAGCGGCCACTAGATCCGCTTGGCCGCACGCAGGTGCGCGGACTTGGAGCGCGGGTTGGCCTCGACCTCGCCGGGGGTGGGCGCGATCGCCTTGCGGGTCAGCAGCTCGGCCTCGGGCTCGCGGCCGCACCCGCACACGGGGAGGTCGGGCGGGCAGATGCAGCCCTTGGCGCGGTCGGCTAGGAAGCGCTTGGCCCGGCGATCCTCGAGCGAGTGGAACGAGATCGCGGCCAGGCGCCCGTCCGGGGCCAGGACCTCCCAGGCCAGCGGGAGGGCGGCGTCGAGCTGGCCGAGCTCGTCGTTGACCTGGATGCGCAGGGCCTGGAAGGTGCGCTTGGCCGGGTGGCCGCCGGCGAAGCGCGCCGGGGCGGGGATCGCGGCCTTGATGACGTCGACGAGCTCCTGCGTGGTGTCGATCGGTCCGTCGTGGCGCGCGCGAACGATGGCGCGGGCGATCGGGGTCGCGTAGCGCTCCTCGCCGTAGCTGCGGATCAGCCGGGCCAGGCGCCGCGCGTCCCAGGTGTTGACGATCTCCGCCGCGGTCAGCTCGGTCCCGATCGGGTCCATGCGCATGTCCAGGGGCGCGTCGTAGGCGTAGGAGAAGCCGCGGTCGGCGGTGTCGACCTGCATGCTGGAGACGCCGAGGTCGAGGTAGACAAGGTCGGCGCGGACGCCCTCGTCGATGAGCTCGGCCAGGCCGTCGACGAAGCTCGTGCGCAGGAAGCGGGTCTGGCAACTGACTTCGGCCGCGAGCTCGGCGAAGCGCTCCTCCGCGACCGGGTCGCGGTCGATGCCGATCAGCGTCCCGGTCGGCCCGAGGCGCTCGGCGATCAGGCGCGCGTGACCGCCGCCGCCGACGGTGCAGTCGATGGCGATCTGGCCCGGCTGGGGGTCGAGGACGCCGACCAGCTCGCCGGCCAGGACGGGGACGTGCAGCGAGGTCATGTCCAGAAGGATGCTCACCTACGCCCCCAGGGCCGCGGCGATGTCGGGGACGGTGCGGGTCAGGGAGGCGTTCTGGTCGGCCCAGGCGCCGCGGTCCCAGACCTCGAGGCGATCGCCGGCGCCGGCCACGACGACCTCCTTGTTCAGGCCGGCGTGCTCGCGCAGGAAGTCGGGGACGCCGACGCGGCCGGCCGAGTCGAGCTCGGTGTCGTGCGCGTTGGCGGCGAGGAACCGGGTCAGCTGGCGCGCCTCCTGCGAGAACGGGTTGCGCTCGCCGAGCACGGTCGACGTGTAGCCGTCGTAGTCGCCGGGCCGCCAGACCTCGACGCAGGCGTCGACGCCCTTGGCCAGCACGACACCGTCGGAGAGAGCGGTTCGGAACTTGGCAGGCACAGTGAGTCGGTTCTTCGCGTCGAGCGTGTAGTCGAAGGTGCCGCGGAAGGCCATGCGCGTGGTGGTGCGCGTCGGAGTGACTGAGGGTCGAACCGAGGTGGCGGAGTGGGAGGAGCCCCGCCACCACGGTCCTTTCCGTCTGTCGCGGGGCGACTGTACCCCACTTTCTCCCACCCTGCAACACAATTCGTTTCATCGTCCCCACACCGCGCTCCGAAGACTCCACTTCGGCGCCCGAGGCCGCCGACCTCCACAGCTCGATGGTCGCGGGATCGACCATCTAGCCTTGGCGCCCGATGTCCCGGCGCCCGCGGCTTCCGCTCGTCCTGGCCGCAGTCGCGGTGGTGGTGGTGATCGTGGGCGCGCTGCTGGCCGCGGGTGCGTTCTCGAGCTCGGGGTCGGGCGGCGACCCGGCCAACGCCGTGCCGCCGAGCGCCGCCATCTACGCGACGGTCGACCTGAACCCGGGCGGAGAGGCGGGCGACTCCGTGAAGCACGTGCTCGGGCACGTGGCCGGCGACGGCGACGACCCCGGCCCGGCGCTGCGCAGCCTCGCCGACGCCGTCCTCGGCCGGGCGGGGCTGAGCTACACCCGCGACGTCGCGCCCTGGGTCGGTTCGCGGCTGAGCGCGTTCGTAACCCGGTTCGGGCCCGGCTTCGAGGGGGCGATCGTGGCCTCGGCCGCCGATCAGCATCTGGCGCGCAAGACGCTGGAGCGGACGGGCAAGCCGTTCGCGGTGCTCAACGGCGCGGCCATCGTGGGCACCGCAGCGGCCGTGCACGCGGCCCAGCGGGCGGCCGAGAGCGGCATCTCGCTCGGCGCGTCGGATCGCTACACGCAGGCGATCGCGCAGCGCGCGTCGCCGGTCGCGATGGTCTACATCGATGTGCCCAACCTCGTCGATGCGCTGCCGGCGTCGCTGATCGGGGCCCAGCGGCGCCGCGACCTGCGGCTGCGCTTCGCGCGCATCGAGGACAAGCCGACGGTGATCAGCATGACCGGGGCCGACAACCGCATCGCGCTCGACTTCGGCAATCCGCCGGCCGCGCCCGACCCGAGCAGCCCGACGCCGGTGGGCGGCGGCGAGCGCGGCACGTCGCTCCTGCCGACGCGGCTCATCTACTCGCTGCCGGCCCAGTCGTGGCTGGCGGTCGATGTCCCCGAGGCGGGCCAGCGGCTGTTCGAGGCGCTGAGCCCCGAGGTCAACCCCGGGCTGCCCAGCGACCAGCTACGCGCGTTCGAGCGCCGCTTCGCGCGCATGACCGGCCTACGGCCGATCGAGGACATCGCGAGCTGGATCGGCGGCGCGGCGCTGTTCGCGTTCGGCACCTCGCCGGCCGACCTGACCGCGGGGCTGGTGATCGAGTCGCTGAACCCGGACCAGTCGGCCCATGCGCTGGCGTTGCTGCGCCGGTTCGTGGCGCGGCAGCCGGGTGTTTCCGTTGCGCCCGCGCCCCAGGGGTTCGTCGTGCGCGCGCCGCGGCTGCTGCCGGGGCCGGTGACCGTCATCAACCGCGGCAACCGGATCGCCATCGTGTACGGGCGCGATCCGGGCGCGGGGCTCGACGCCCCGGTGAAGCTGGGGATGCTCCGCGCGTTCCGCGAGACCGCCGACCAGCTCGGCGGCAGCCTGCTCCCGGCGGGGTGGCTGACACCGGGGCGAGCAGCGGCGTTCGCGGGTGCTCTGGGGCTCGCGCGGTCGCCGCTGTTCCGCGCCGCGCTCCCCCACCTCGCGCGCGTTGCCTACGCGCAGCTGGGGATCAAGCGGACGAAGCGGCGGGTGTTGATCGGGGCGCGGTAGGCGCCGCTCAGCCCGCGCTCGTGGGCTTGAGCTTCTTGGTGTCGCGGGGCTCGAGGAACGGCTCGCGGTCCTCGGGGTGGCCGGCCTCGATCTGGCGGCCGCGCTCGGTCTCGGCGTTCAGCTCAGCGCCGAGCAAAAGGGCGATGTTCGAGATCCACAGCCAGATCAGGAACACGATGACGCCGCCCAGCGCGCCGTAGGTCTTGTTGTACGAGGAGAAGTTCCCGACGTAGACGGCGAACAGGACAGAGGCGGCGATCCACAGCACCACGCCGGCGATGCTGCCGGGCGTGACCCAGCGGAAGTGCGGGTGCTTGACGTTCGGCGCGGCCCAGTACAGGAGGCCGAACATCGCCATCACGACGAGCACGACCACCGGCCACTTGGCGATGCCCCACACGGTCACCGCGGTGTCGCCGACGCCGAGCGCCTGACCGACCGAGTGCGCGACGCTGCCGGTGACGGTCACGCCGACGGCGACGATCGCGAGCATGACCAGGAGCGCGAGGGTCGTGAGGACGCGGGTGGGCAGGGCCTTCCAGATCGGGCGGCCTTCGCCGACGTCGTAGATGACGTTGGAGGCCCGCATGAAGGCGGCCACGTAGCCCGAGGCCGACCAGATGGCCAGCGCGATGCCGAGCACGAACAGCACGCCGGCCGCGCCGCTGCTGTGCTGCAGGTTGCGGATGGCCGAGACGAGCAGGTCCTTCGCCGGTCCGGGTGCGAGGGCGTTGATGTTGTCGATGAGCGGCTGGGTGGCGGACGGGCCGATGAGGCCGAGAACCGAGACCACCGCGAGGAGCGCGGGGAAGATGGCCAGGACGCCGTAGTAGGTCAGGGCGGCGGCCCAGTCGGTCATGTTGTCCTCGCGGAACTCGCTCCACGTCCGCTTGAGGGCCGCTGTCCACGAGTCGCGTTTCAGGGCAGTGGGTCCGTCCGGTGCCTTCATCGCTCTCACAGGTACCACGAAGCGGGGGCGCGCCATTCCCCTAATTCAGTGGACGAGGCTGGCCACCAGCGCCGCGGCGACGAGCAGCAGGATGCTCGGGACGAGCAGCAGGGCGATGACGAGCTGGATCTTCGGCGCGGCCCGGGCGGCGCGGTCGCGGATGCGGCGGGCGCGCTCGGCGCGGGCCTGGCGGGCCTGCGCGTCGAGGGTGTCGGCGAGCGGGGCCCCGTGGCGCTCGGCGCGCTGTACGGCCGCGACGAGGCCGGCCATGCCGGTGGCGGGGCAGCGGCGCAGGAGCGCTTCCAACGTCCGGTCGCGCGGCACGCCAAGGGCAAGCTCGGCCGCCGCCCGGCGCCACTCCGCCGCCAGCGTGCCGCCGTGGCGCACGCCGACCTCGGCGATGGCACGGCCGAGCGGCAGGCCCGCCTCCACCGCAACGCGCAGGAGGTCGAGCAGGTCGGGGAGCTCGTCGGCCATCGCGCGCCCGCGCCGGCGCGCGCGGCGGGCGAGCAGGAGGTCGGGGGCGAGGAAGCCGGCGGCGGGGAGCGCCAAGGCGGCGAGCAACGGGAGGCGGCCCGGGAGCGCGGCGGCGACGGGCGCGCCGCCGAGGAGGGCGACGAGCGCCCCACCGCCCTTGACCGCCATGACGTCGGCGACGCCGAGGTCGAGCGGGCGACCGGCCGCCTCGATGCGGTCGGCAAGGCTCGCCGGCGCGGCGGGGGCGCCGACGCGGGCGCCGATGCGCTTGAGCGTCTGCACCGCGCGCGCGGCGAAGCGCTTCTCGGGCGGTTGCGGGCCCCGCGCCCGCGCATCCGCGATCGCCGTGGCGAGGCCGACGACGCCGCCCGCTGCCGCGAAGGCGCCGAGGAGGGCGAGGAGGACGGTTGGGGTCAGCGCGCCACCCGCGCCAGGCGGTGGATCGCGGCGAACGCGACGAGCTGGCACAGCACCGCGCAGCCCACGAGCCAGGCGGTGAGCGGCGCGCGGGCCAGCGAGGCGATGTAGCCCGGGCTGGCGAGCTCGGCCAGCCCCGCGGCGCCGGCGGGCAGCGCCATCACGAGCAGGCCGGTGAAGCGGGCCTGGGCCGTGGCCGACCGCGCCTCGGCCTCCAGCCGCGCGGCATCCTCGAGCGACTGCGCGCAACCGCGCAGCAGCCTCGCGAGGTCTCCCCCGGCCTCGCGCGTGAGCAGGATCGCGGCGACGATCGTGTCCCAGGCAGGGCTGGCGGCGCGGCGGCGCAGGCGCTCGAGCGCGACCTCGGTCGGCGCGCCGAGCTCGAGGCGCGCCGCCGTCGCTCGGAGCTCCGTGCCCGCGGCGCCGGGGAGCCCGCGCGCGGCCTGGCCGATCGCGCCACGGATGGCGTGGCCGCCGGCGAGCGCGTCCGACAGCGCCCGGGCGGCGAGCGGCGCCCCACGGGCAAGCTCGACCAGGAAGCGCCGCCGGCGGGCGCGGGCGGCACCGAGCAGCGCGGGCGGCCCGGCCGCGGCGAGCAGCGTGCCGCCGAGCGCCCCGAACAGGATCCACCCGCCGGCGAGCAGCGTCCCCGCGGCGAGGAGCGCCAGTCGCCGCCGCTCGGGGGCGGTCGGCTCGCGACCCTCCTTCCGCGCGCGGCCCAGCGGGGCAAGGACGCGGGCGACGGCAGCGGCGACCTTGGCCCGCTCGAGCGCGACGAGCGCCTCCCACCCGCCGAGCACGGCGCACGCGCCGGCCGCGCCCGCGAGGAGCGCGCCACGGGTCACGCCGCCGCGCCCAGCCGCGCCGCCAGGCCGTCGCTCAGCGCGGCCCGCCAGTACGGCCGCTCGTCGCGCCACGCATAGAGCTGGCGGGTCGCCGGACCCCCGGCGAGGCGCACGACCTCGGCCACCTCGACCACCCGCCGCTCGCCCGCGCGCCCGCGCGCCTGGTGGACGACGAGCTCGATCGCTCCCGCCACCTGCTCGCGCACCGCCGCCAGGGGGAGCGCCACGTCGGCCATCAGGGCGAGCGTCTCCAACCGTCGCAGCGCCTCCTCGGGCGAGCCCGCGTGGATCGTCGACAACGACCCCTCGTGGCCCGTCGTCATCGCGCTCAGCATGTCCAGCGCCTCGGCGCCGCGCACCTCCCCCACCACGATGCGGTCGGGGCGCATGCGCAGCGCGTTGCGGACGAGCGCCCGGATCGGCACCTCGCCGCGGCCTTCGAGGTTCGCGGGCCGCGACTCGAGCCGCACCACATGGGGCTGCTGCAGGCGCAGCTCGGCGGCATCCTCGATGGTCACGATCCGCTCGCCGTGCGGGATGAACGCCGACAGCGCGTTCAGCGTGGTCGTCTTGCCCGAGCCGGTCCCACCGCTGATCAGCACGTTGACCCGCGCGCGCACCGCGCCGGCCAGGAAGGCGCGCAGCGCCTCGGTCAGCGTGCCCTGCTCGACGAGCTCGGCTGCCGTGAACCCACGGCGCCGGAACCGCCGGACCGTCAGGATCGGCCCGTCCAGCGACAGCGGCGGGATGATCACGTTCACCCGCGAGCCGTCGGGAAGGCGCGCGTCGGCCAGCGGCGAGGCCTCGTCGACCCGCCGGCCGAGCGGCGCGAGGATCCGCTCGATGACGTGGCGCAGCTCGGCCTCGGAGGCGAAGGTCACGGAGGCTGGCTCGACCCGCCCCGCGCGCTCCACGAACACGGCCCGCGGGCCGTTGACCATGACCTCGTCGACGTCGGGGTCGCGCAGCAGCGGCTCGAGCGGCCCGAGGCCGAACGAGCGCTCCGCCACCCGCGCCACCAGGGCGTCGCGCTGCTCGGCGTCCAGCAGCCCGGCCTCGCGCTCGACGATGGCACGGATGCGCGCGGAGACGTCGGGGTCGCCCGCGCCGGCCTCGGCGACTAGGCGTTCGCGCAGTGATGTCGCCAGGCGCTCGAGCGCGTCGTCCACGCCCCTCCTAGGGGCGAGGGCCGGTCGGCGCGCCCCCCGGCTGCGGCGATCCGACCTCGAACCACACGCACGACTCGCCGCCCCGGTAGGTGCTCCCCCAGCGGTCGGCGAGCAGCGAGACGATGAGCAGCCCCCAGCCGCCCGGGCTCGAGCGCGCGTGGAACGCCTGCTTGAAGCCGGGGCCGTCCTCGCGGACATCGACGCGCACCCAGTTCGGATCGGCCCCGACGTTCAGCCGGATCGTGTCGTCGGCGCCCAGGCCGGCGTGGCGGACAGCGTTGGTGACGAGCTCGCTGGTCATGAGCTCGACGTCCTTGCGCCGCGTGCGTGCGATCGGGAGCCGGTCCAGCATCTGCCGCGCCAGCAGCGGGGCCGCCGGGTGGACGGCCAGCGTCTCCTCGGCGATCAGGCGCGTGGGCGCGACCACCGGAGATGCACTCGGTCAGGCGGGGCGCCGCGGCGACCGGGCCGGGCGATGTCGGCCCGGCGCAGCGGCTCGGCCGGCGGTCGGGGCCGGCTCATCAGGCCGCCGTCCTTACGGCCGACGCGGCGGCCGAGCCGGCACTGGATCGGCGCGCCCTCGGGCACGTCGCCGATCCTGCGGGTGGGTTGCGCTCCGTCGTCGACCATCCCTGTACGGAGGATTGCTCAACCGTCTTCAACGCATTATTTCACCTCGCAGTATTTGTCAAATCTCGACCAATCGGCGTGGGCACTCGTGCCCGGGCCGCAGCGACCTTGGGCGGTAAGGTCGGGCCGTGGCCAGCGCCCATACGCCATCGCTCGAGCAGCTCTCGGAACGCTGGAAGATCACGATGGCCCTCGGGGTCATCTTCCTCGTCGTGGGCATTGTGGCGATCGTCGTGCCCGCGGCGGCATCCGTCGGCGTGGCGATCTTCCTCGGGTGGGTGCTCGTGTTCGGGGCGATCGTCCAGCTCTTCAGCGCGTTCTCGGTCGAGGGGACAGCGGGGATGGTCATCCGCCTCGTGCTCGCGGTGCTCATGGCCGCGGCGGGGATCTACCTGCTCGTGGCGCCGTTGAAGGGGACGATCACGCTGACCGTGGTGCTCACGATCTGGTTCATCGCCACCGGGATCGTGCGGCTGTTCACGGCGTTCCGCGACCGGGGCACGCCGGCGGCGGGAGCGATGGCGGTCAGCGGCGGCGTGGCGCTCATCCTCGGGATCCTCGTGGCGCTCAACCTGCCGAGCTCCGCCTCATGGGCGCTCGGCCTGCTCGTCGGGCTCGACTTCCTGTGCTTCGGGTGGGTGCTGCTCGTGCTCGCCAACGCGGCACGGAAGCTGCGCGCGGCGCGCTGACGTGGCGCCGCTGACGGTCTCGCGCGCCGACGGCGTGGCGCGCTGACCCTGAACCGGCCCGCGAAGCGCAACGCGCTGTCGATCGAGCTGCGCGAGCGGCTGATGGAGGAGCTGGCGGCCTTGGCGCACGACGACGACGTGCGCTGCGCGGTGCTCACCGGCGCGGGAACCGCGTTCTGCTCGGGGATGGACCGGGACGAGTTCGGCGGTGAGCGCGCGCACCGCGAGCGGCTGGTGGAGGTGAGCGTGGGCGCCTTCGCGGCGGTCGGGACGTTCCCGAAGCCTTTGCTTGGTGCGTTGAACGGCCCGGCGGTGGCGGGCGGCTTCGCGCTCGCGTTGCTGTGCGACCTGCGCCTGGCGGCGCCGGCGGCGAGCATGGGGTTCCCCGAGGCGGCGCGGCTAGGGATCCCGCCCGCCTTCGCGGCCGCCCGCGCGGCGCTGCCCGCGCCGCTGGCGCGCGAGCTGTGCCTGACCGGCGCGTCGCTTTCGGCCGAGGAGGCACTGCGCCGTGGCGTGGTGGCCGAAGTCGTCCCGGGAGTGGTCGATCGGGCGGTCGCGGCGGGGATCGCGGCCCAGCTGGCGTTCGTGAGTGGGGCGACGAAGCGCCGGATCCTCGTCGAGCGGGAGGCGGTGTGGGCTCCGTTCTTCGCCGAGGAGGAGCGGGCGCTGCGCGAGGCGTTGTGGCGCTAGGGCTCGAGCGCGTCGAGGCGGCGCCGGAACGCTCCCGCGCCCTCGACGGTGCCGCCGGCGGCCCGGACGCGGTCGGCCAGGTCGGCGTCGGAGGTCACCACGCGGAGCTCGCCGGGCGTGGCGTCGGCCGCCACCATGCCCGCGATGTCGTCGTCGGCGGCGTTGGGCCCCGTGCGGCGCGCGAAGCGCAAGTCGACCTCCGCCTCGATCTCCCGGGGCCGGCCGTCGAAGACGACGGCGACCGGCTGACCCGTCGCTTGACGGAAGCGGTCGAGGTCGGCCGCGAGGGCGCGCATGGCGCGGGTGCGGTCCCGCCACCAGCCGTCGGGCCGGGAGCCGATGACGTTCATCCCGTCGACGATCCAGCGGGTCGGCACGGCTCAACCGAGCAGCGCCAGCTCGTCGGCGGTCAGGTCGATGGCGAACGCCTCGAGGTACTCCTCGTAGCTCTCGAGGTCGGGAGCGCCCGGAAGGGGGACGATCGCCGGGGCGTGCGCGATCAGCCAGGCGAGCATGACCTGGCGTTTGGTCGCGCCGCGCGCGGCATCGACCCGCTCGACCGCGGATCCCGACGGCGCCGCCTCGCCGGGATCGGGGAAGACCAGGCGAAGAACGCGATCCCGTCGTCGCTGCATGCCTCCAGCACCGGCTCGTTGACGCGCGTGAGCAGGTCGTAGTGGTCCTGGGCCGACGCGATCGCGGTCACCGCGCGGCTCCGCCCGAGCTCCGCGACGTCGACGTTGCACACGCCGATGGACCGGATCTTTCCCTCCTCGCGGAGGTCGACGAGCGCGCCCAGCGACTCCTCCACCGGCACGTCGGGATCGATGGCGTTGGGCTGGTAGAGGCCGATGGTGTCGAGCCGCAGGCGCTGCAGGCTCCCCTCGCAGGCCTCGCGCAGCTGCTCGGGACGGCCAGTCTCCCGCCAGTGCTCGTCGCCGAGCGCGATGCGCCCGCCCTTGGTCGCGATGACCACGTCGGCGTCGTAGGGGTAGAGGGCCTCGGCGATGAGGCGTTCGCTGATTTCGGGCCGTAACAGTCGGCGGTGTCGAACAGCTGCATGCCGGCCTCCCGCGCCCGGCGGACGGTGCGACGGGCGGCGTCGAGATCGCGCGGCGGCCCGAAGGTCCCGGGGCCGGTCAGGCGCACGCCGCCGAACGCCGACCCGGCGGACCGTGACATCGTCGCCGAGCGCGGTCGTGCCGATGCGGTCCCAGTCGGGCATCGCGCGGCGGACCCTAGTGGCTGGGGCTAGGCCAAGCCCGCTCCGATCTCGGTTCCCGCCGAGCCGTGGCGGTCGTCGCCCGCCGCGCGCGGCAGGAGCCGGATCTCGCGCGCGAAGGCCTGGGCCGCCGCCAGGTAGACCGCCTGCTTGACCGTCACCCGCAGCGAGGCGGCGACGCGCGGGCCCGGCGACTGCGACGACGAGCCTGCGCTCTCGGGCGCCGCCGATGCGGCCAGCACCTCGACGTCCTCGAGCGCCAGCGTTGTGCTGCCACCGTCCCCGTGGTCGCTCTCGCGGGTGACGAGGACGTCGACGTGACCCCCGGGCTGGATGAGCTCGGCGGACCCGGAGGCGACGACGTCGGCCACGCGCTCGCCCGGCCGCACCGGTGCCCCCGGCGGCGGCGCGCCGCCGGCGCCGGCGAGGTCGTTGGTCGACAGGTATCCGCCAGAGGCCACGGGAACGGCCGTGCGCTGGCCGAGCACGTCCCTGGGCGCGCTGGCGGCCGCGGCGGGCGCGTAGCGCGCGGGGATGCGCCGGACCGCGAGCCGCTGGGTCGTGAGCCGGGCGCCGGCGGGGAGGTCGCCGCGTGCGACGACGACGGGCGTGTCGGGGCCGAGCTGGCGGGAGAGGGCGGCCTCGCGGCGTGCGACGTCCGAGGCCGCGAGCGCGCCGAGGACGAGGGCGAGCCCGATGAGGAGGACGGCGCGGCGCCGGCGGGTCACCGCGGCACCTCGGCCCCTTGCACCGCAGGGAGATCCAGGGCGAGGCACGACGGCCGCTCCAGGCGGAGCGCTCCCCCATGCGCCCGGGCGATCTCGGCCGCTATCGCCAGGCCGCGGCCTCGGGCCCCCTGGCCCGCGCGGGCGCGGCCCACGTGCGCGTCGAGCGATGCGGGCAGGCCCAGGCCGGCGTCGCTGACGCGCAGCGTCACGCCGTCGGCGCGTCGGCCGACGCCCACGCGCACCGCTCCCGCGCCGTGCTCGAGCGCGTTGGCGACGAGGTTGCCCAGCGCCTGGGCCAGCCGTTCCGGGTCGCCGCGCACGATCGTGTCGGCCTCGGCTCCCGCCTCCACGCACACGAACCGGCCCTGCGCCGCCGCGACCGGCTCCCACGACGCCGCCACCTCGGCCAGCAGCTCGCCCAGCGCCACCGGGCGCGACTCGCCCGGCCACGCGGGCGCCGCCGCGCCGCGCACCGCGTCAAGGTCCCCCAGCAGGCGACCCGCTCGCGCGAGCTCGCGCTCGATCGCCGCCGCCCGCCCCCGCCGGTCGCCGTTCGCGCCGGCCAGCCCGTGCGCCGCCAGCCGCGCGGCGGTCAGCGGCCGGCGCAGCTCGTGCGACGCGCGCGCGAGCCGCTCCATGCGGGCGTCGAGCTCGCGGCGCGCCGCGAGGGCGAGCGCGAGCGCTCCGGCCGCCGCCGCCCAGCCGAAGGCCGCAACGGCCGCGGTCATTCCTCCACCGGCCCGTCGATCAACCGGTAGCCCACGCCCCAGACGTTGAGCACGAACCGATCGCCGCCGCGGCTCAGCTTCTGTCGCAGCCGGCACGCGTGCGAGTCGAGCGTGCGCGTCGAGCCGAGCGCGCGAAAGCCCCAGACGTTGCGCAGCAGCTCCTTCTTCGTGAACACCCGTGTGGGCTCGGTGGCCAGCGTGCGCAGCAGCGCGAACTCCTTCTGCGAGAGCACGATCCGGCGCCCGCGCAGGGTCACGTCGCGCGACGGCGGGTCGATCCGCAGCTCGCCCACCCGCAGCGTGCCCTGCCCCGGCCGGAGGTTCGCCCGCCGCAGCAGGGCCTCGATGCGCGCCCGCACCTCCGCGTAGGCGAACGGCTTGACGACGTAGTCGTCCGCCCCGCGCTCGAACCCGCGCAGCCGGTCGAGCTCCGACGACCGGCCCGACAGGACGAGCACCGGCGTGTGCGGATCGAGGCGGCTCGCGATGCCGTCGGCCGACCGCACCTCGCGCACGAGGTCGAGCCCGGCGGCGTCCGGCAGGACGACGTCGACGACGACCAGGTCGGGGAACTTGGCCTCCAGCAGCCGCCGCCCGTCGCGCACGCAGTCGGCCACGAGCATGTCGAACCCGTCCGCGGTCAGGTTGTCGGCGAGGAATGTCCGCGTGGCGTCGTCGTCCTCGACGAGCAGGATCGTGTGGGCGCCGTCCATGCCCGGTGTAGGGCGAAGGGCTTCGCGCCGCGCCCCCCGTGAAGGGCACGCCGCGCGGTCGCGCCGCCCTAGCTCGACGACGCCGCCGCGGCCGCGATGATGACCACGATCAGCACGATGAAGAAGAAGATCCAGAGCGCGAACGCGGCAAGGACCTCGATGAACGTGATCGGGTCCTCGGTCGCGTAGCCGTTGGAGCGGAGGTCCCAGTACTCGTTGAGCTGGTTCTGGCTCAGCCCGATTCCCGCCGGCGACACGAAGATCCAGATCACGAGCATCACGACGGGGTCGATGTCGTTGGGCATCGCGAAGCGGCGGCGCAGCTCGGCGATGTCGCGCAGGAGCCAGTAGAGGATGAAGTAGTTGAGGATCGGCACCAGAAGGCCCCAGGTCTGTGCCGTGACGTTGTCGTAGGTGCCGAGCTCGGCCGTCACCTTCGGGCGGGTCTTGTAGAACCACCAGAACAGGTACGTGCCGCCGAACAGGAAGACGACCACCCGCACGATGCCGCGCTTGACCGCCCACCCCACGGCCGGGGCCACCGCAGCGGGCTGAGCGGGCTGAGGCGGCCGGGCCGGCGGCGGCACGGCGGGAGGCTGCGCCGGCGGCTGCTGGGGCTGCCCGTACGGCGGCGGAGCCGGCGGCTGCTGCGGCTGGCCGTACGGCGGCTGGTTGGGGTCGGTCGGCGCGCCCACGCCTCCGGACCCTACTCGCGCTGCAAGACACCATGCACTCGTCAGGACGAGGAGGACTCCGCCATAAGATCACGACGCTCGCGGCCCGACCGGGCCGTTCGCCTCGCTCTAGCGATGACCCGCCGCGGCAATTACAGCTCTGGGGATGACTTCGTGCTCGAATACGGGGAGCTTCGCTTCACGTTCAACGAGCGCGACTTCGGCGAACGCTGCGAACAGGCAGCGCGCAAGGTCGGATTCGTGTCCGGCCAGCTCAGCGTGAGCGAGTCCGAGGACCTCGTCAACCTCGTGGTCAACGGCGAGGTGCAGGACCCGGCGTCGGCCCTCGGCGAGCACGTCAACGACTGCTGGCCGGAGCTCGTGGGGCCGGCCGAGCGCTCGCTCGTGCACTGGCTGCGGCGCCTGATCTTCCGCAGCGCGTGGCTGGACCAGCGGGTCAAGGAGGGCGAGCTCGACGTGGCCTTCGACCCGGACACGCAGAGCTTCTCCTATATCCAGCCCGAGCGCGACGGCGAGCCGATCGAGCTCGCCCCCGAGCCCTCCTGGGGCCGGGTCGCGTACACCCCGCGCACCCGCTGATTCCAAGGGGGTGGTTCTCGCGCCGCCCGCATTGGGGCGGCCATGCGCACCCTCCTCGCCCTCGCCCTGGTCACCGCCGTCGCCGTCCTCACCCTCACCGTGCCCGCGCGCGCGGGCACCTACGAGATGGTCCAGTGTCGGACCGCGCCCGCGCGCGATGTCTCCTCGGACTGGCGCGCCTACGGCCCCGGCGGCCTGTTCGACGCCTGCGGCGGCGACGACGCCTTTGGCCTGCGCATGGGCGAGATGCCCTACGACTCGACCGGCGGGCTGACCATCGCCGTCCCCGCCTCGCGTCCACACATCGCCATCGCCGGCGTGGACGCGGCCATCGCCGTCGCCCGCGAGCGCGACCAGTTCGCCTTCCTGCGCTGGTTCGCGGGTGGCAGCGTGCTGCTCGACCAGGAGATGACGGGCTGGTCGCAGAGCGTCACGCGCACCCCGCCGGCCGGCGCGCGCGACTTCACCATGGACGTGTACTGCAGCTTCGGCGCCGGGCCGGCGAACTGCCGCTTCGACGACGAGAGCCGCGTCGTCTCGGTCCCCTGGTTCCTGTTCGTGCTCTCGGAGAGCGACGACCCGACGGCGCAGGCGACGGGCGGCTCGCTGCTCGGGACCGACCCCGGCCACGGCACCGAGTCGCTGAGCTTCACCGCCGACGATGCCGACTCCGGCATCCACACGGTGGCGGTGCAGCTGGGCGGCGCGACGGTCGGGAGCTTGGACTTCGGCTCTGCCTGCCGGTTCACGGACTGGAACGCGTGCCCGCTGAGCCAGAGCCGCACGCTCGACATCGACACGACGCAGGTGCCCGACGGCGCCTACCCGCTGCGGCTCGTCGTCGCCGACGCGGCCGACAACGTGAACACGGTCGACACGGGGCGCATGATCACCATCGGCAACCAGCCGCCCACGTCACCGGCGCCGCCCCCCAGCGCCGGCGCCACCAGTGGTGGCGGCGACCATCCCACCGCTGACACCGCCGCCGCCGACCGCGGCCAGCACAACGGCTCGGGCGGCGCGGGCGACGCCTTCCTCACGGCGACGCTCGTCAACCGCCGCCAGGCCATGCTCGTCCCCTATCGGCGCAGCTCGGTGACGATCTCCGGGCGCCTGACCCAGCGCGACGGCACCCCGATCGCGGGGGCACGGCTGGACGTCGGCTCGCAGACCGTCGTGCCCGGCCTGCCCGGACCCGACGGCGGACAGGCGATCACCGACGACGACGGGCGGTGGAGCGTGACCACGGCGCGGGGTCCGTCGCGCGAGGTGACCGTGGCCTGGCGCGCCTTCGACCGCGACCGCTCCTACGCGGAGACCACGCGGCTGTCGCTGCTCGTGCGGGCGGGGGCGTCGCTGGCCGTGCGTCCGCGGCGGGTGGGCAACGGCGGGCTGGTCACGCTGAGCGGGCGCCTGCTCGGCATGCCCTACCCCGACGGCGGCGTGCTCGTGACGTTGCAGGGCCGGCCGCGGCGCGGCGGCCACTGGCGCACCTTCGCGGTGACGCGGAGCAAGGCCGACGGCCGGTTCCGCTCCCGCTACCGGTTCACGCGCGTGGCGGGCGGCGTGCGCATGTTCCTGTTCCGCGCGCGGGTCAACCGCCAGGACGGCTACCCGTACGAAGCCGGGATCGCCGGCTCGGCAAAGGCAAGCGTGAAGCCGTAGACGAGCGCGCCAAGGAGTCAGACCGCCTTGAGGGTGGTTGAGGGCTTGAAGCCGCTTGAACGGCAGCGACGAGGGAGGGTGGGTCCGGCCGGCGCGTGACGTGAGCCACCTGAGGTCTGTATGTCAGACCCGAGGTGGTTCACGTCGGATCCGTCCCCGGCTTGACCGCCTCCTTCGTCGCTGCCGTTCCCGCGCGTTGCGCACCGTGTGCGCCGAGGGAGCGACGAGGCTGAAAGCCCTACCGCTCCAACGCCTCGAGGCGCGCCTTCGCGATCGCCTCCGCGCCCGCGTCGCCAACGAGCAGCTCGGGACGGATCGTCCCGCTCGCGACCAGGTCGACGGCGGGGAAGCGGGCCGTGGAGGTCAGCTCGCGGTTCAACGCGATCACGGTCGTCTCGCCGCCGACCGGCTCGGTGGCCGTGGCGACGATGGTCAGCGAGCCCGCGTCGACCAGGTTGCGGGCGGACGCCAGGACCTTGCGGGCGGCCGGCGCGTTGAGCCCGTCGAGGCCGTCGACCAGCACCACGGCGTCGCGGCCGCGGGCGGCCACGCGGCGCGCCTGCTCGACCACGCGCTCGATCGCCTGGGCCTGGCTGTCGGGCGAGGTGCCCAGCGCCGTGGCGGCGGCGGGGGCCGGGCCCCCGTCCTCCCAGTCAGCGATCTCCTCGGGACGCACGCCGGCGAGCACGAGGGTGACCTGCAGGCCGCCCTCGCCGTCGCCGGCCTGGGCCGCGAGCGCCGCGCCGATCCGCCGCAGGGCCTGCGTCTTGCCCGCGCGCGCGGGGCCGGTGACGGCCACGCGCGAGCCCTTACCGAACGGCGTCAGCCACTCGATCGCGTGCACGGTGGCGTCGTCGCCGCCGAGCGCGAGACGCTCGGCCGGGAGGGCGCAGGGCATGTCCTCGTAGCGGGTGCCCGCGGTGACCTCGTCGGCCGGGGTGCCGTTGATGGTGTCCACGCGGACGAGCGACGGGTAGCGCTCCGAGCGCCGCGGCGGCCGCACAGGGCCGCCGATCACGTCGCCGGTGACGAGCTCGCAGCGCCGCACCTGCGCGGCGGAGATGTAGACGTCCTCGTCCGAGGGGTCGGGCGGCGCGACGCGCACGAAGCCCGACCCGCCACCCAGTAGCTCGACCGTGCCCTCGACGACCTTGTCCTCGTCGGAGGACGTGGCCTCGTCGTCGCCCTCGTCCGAAGCGGAAGCGTGGGAGTCGGTCGTCTCGTCGTCATCGTCGGCGCTGCGTCGCCGCCGCCCGCCGCGCCGCCGCCGGCGGCGCGGTGCCTCGTCCTCGTCGGACGCATCGGACTCCGAAGCCTCGGCGGCCTCATCGCCCCCGTCGGCGTCGGCCCCGTCGGCGTCGGCGGTCTCGGCGGCCTCGGCACGCCCGTCGGCCTCGACGGGAGCCGGCTCCTCGGAAGCCTCACCGGAGCCGCCCTGCCGCTCGACGATGGCCTCGATCAGCGCCTCCTTGCGCAGGCGCCGGAACCCGTCGATCCCCAGCTCCGACGCGATGGCGTGCAGGTCGGCGAGGGGGCTTGCCTCCAGGGCAGAACGGTCGAGCACGGACATACGGGCCCTCCTTCGTGTGGTCGGTCGGTCGGCTCCGGCACGCGTTGGGGCAGCGTCCGGCGATCCGATTGCAGCCCGCAGGCTAGCGGGCGCGTTCCCGGCGCAGGTCCTCCGCCAGCCGCACGCCGGGTGGCAGAGCGGCCTCGCCGCGCAGCACGGCGCGCACCGCGACGAAGTCCGCCACCGCCGCCACGTCGTGCACGCGCAGGATCTGCGCGCCCGCGTCCAGGCCTTGCGCGACCGCCGCCAGCGTGCCGGCAAGACGGTCGGCCGGCCGTCGGCCGGTGATCACCCCGACGAAGTCCTTCCGCGACACCGCCAGCAGCAGCGGGCGGCCCAGCGCCGCGAAGGACGACAGCGCCCGCAGCACCTCCACCGTCTGTGCTGGCGTCTTCCCCAGGTCCGGTCCCGGGTCGAGTACGAGGCACTCGCGCGGCACGCCCTGGGCTTCGGCGAGGGCCATCAGCTCGGCCAGAAACTCCTGCGTGTCCGCCACCACGCGCCCGTCCCAGGCCGGGTCGAGGAGCTTGACCTTGGGCGCAGCCCGCGTGTGCACGAGCACCAGCGCTGCCCCGCCGCGTGCGCACACCGCGGCCAGCGCCGGGTCACGCAGGCCGCTGACGTCGTTGACCATCGTCGCGCCCGCGGCGATCGCCGCCTCCGCCACCGTGGGCTTGTAGGTGTCGACCGAGACGACCACGTCGAGCTCGGCCACGATGCGCTCGACCAGCGGCACGACGCGCTCGATCTCGACCTCCAGCTCGACCGGCGGCGCGTTGGTCACCCCCGACTCGCCGCCCACATCGAGCAGGTGCGCCCCGGCCGAGACCATCGAACGCGCGAGCGCGACCTGTTCGTCCACGCTGGCCCAGCGGCCGCCATCCGAGAACGAGTCCGGCGATGTGTTGACCACGCCCATGAGCAGCGGCCCGCGATCCAGGGCCAGGGCGCGGTCCCCGGCCCGGAGCTCGAGGCTCACGCCGGGGACCTCAGCTCACGCCGCCGATGGCGTCGTCTTGACGCGCAGGCCGCGGTTGCGGCCCGCCCGCTTCTGCCCATGGGCGTCTGTCGTGTCCACCCGCCAGTTGTGCCGGCCCTCCGAGAGCGGGTTGGGCGGGCGCAGCGTCGTGCCCTGGGTCTGGCCGATCTGCTTGCCGTCCATGTAGACGGTGTAGGTCGGCAGCCCGAACACCGATATCGCCGGCAGCCAGCGCAGCAGCGGCTCCTTGGTGTGCACGACGCGCGACGTGTGCGGGGTCGCGTGGCCCGGGAATCGCGCGTAGACCGACGCGACCACGCGCCGGTCGGTCGACGGCCCCTGGGCGAAGGCCACGATGCTGTCGCCCACGCGCGAGCTGGCGGCGAACAGGCCGCCGTTGGTCGGCACGGGGCCGAACTCGCCGGGCGAGAGCTGGACCTCGTCCTCGTAGGTGTTGTTGGCCGAGAAGCGGCCGGCGACGACGACGCCGGCGGGCGCCGGGGTCGGCGCCTGCAGCCACGCCACCACGCCGGTGAGGTTCTGCCCGGCGGCGATGACCGTCTGCGGGTCGGTGCCCCCGTTGTTGAGCGAGCCGAGCACGGCGCCCGGAGCGAACGCATCGTTGCGCAGGAACGCCGACGTCGGCGTCAGCGACGACATGCGCGTGCCCGAGGCCATGCCCCGGCCGCGCAGGTCCATGCCCAGCTGAGGGTTGTCCGCGCCCTCGACGACCGGGAACGAGAGGCCGTCGATCCCCTCGGCCGGGCCGAGGTCGCCGGCCACCAGGTGGCGGGCGATGATGCGCGACACCGGCAGCCCGTTGCCGTTGTCGAAGTCCTGGCGCAGCACGACCTCGCCGTACGAGCTGTCGTCCTCCAGGGCCACGTCGGGCGAGTCGGCCTGACCCGGCATGTGACCGTCCAGCGGCGAGTCGCTGGCCCCGATGAAGCTGCTCGAGAAGCTGTCGCGGTCGACGCGGCGCATGAGCACCCCGCCGGCCTCGCCCCAGGCCACGATCGCCGTGCCGTCGGCGGCCACGGCCACGCTCGGCCGGCCGTTGCCGGTGCCGGCCTGGTGGCTCGCGTCCTGGTCGAGCGTGCCCGGGAACTGCGTGAAGCTCTGGTCGGCGTCGCCCAGACGCGCGACGTGGATGTCCCCGCCGCCGCTCCCCGGCGTGGTCACGTAGGCCACGTAGGCGGCGCCGTGGACGCTCATGTCCAGGGCGGGGTTGATGATCGGCGCGCCCTGCGAGCCCTCCGCGACCTGCGCCGGCTGGGTGAAGGGCTGCGTCTTGTCCGACGCGACGACGCCGTACAGGCTGCCGCCGTTGATGAACACGACCGCCAGGCGACCGTCCTCGGAGGCCGCGATGCGGGCGCTCGACGACGGACCGCCCAGCCCCGGGTCCACGCGCTGGGGCGGCCCGAACTGCCCCTGGAAGAACTGCGACACGAAGACGTGGTTGACCCCGTTGTCCTGCTTGATGTAGACGACGCCGCCGGTGCCGTCCATCGACAGGTCGAGCCCGTCGACCTCGACGATGCTCGACGACGGACCGTCCACGACGGTCCCCGGGAACCACGCCGCGCGGACGGGCGCAGCGGCGACGGCCATGAGCACGACGAGCGCCGCGCCGAGCGCGACGGCGCGGAGCGAGCGCGGGCGACTTTGTAGCAATGGCAACGCTGTTCGGCCTCCTCGGAATTCGCGTCCGAAACTCGCGCGAAGACGAAAAGTTACGGTCGGGCCCCGATGGACGCGCTCACGAGGATGCCCTCGGCGCCCGCCTCGGAGGCAAATCCGGCGATCTCACGCTCGACCCGGCCGTCGTCCCAGCCCAGCTCCCGGCCCAGCGTCCGCGCCGCCCGCTGCACCGCCGCGCTCGGCGTTCCGTCGTCGTCCAGCAGCTCGTGCGCGGCCAGCAACCCGAGCCGCGTGCGCCGTAGCAGCGCGTCCCCCACCGTGCGCGCCTGCTCGCGCCGCGCGCCGTAGGCGACCTCGGCCAGCAGGTCGGGTCGGCCGGACACCACCGGCTGTGCCAGCTCGCCGCGCTCGCCGGCGACGTCGAGCACCTCGCGCGCCCCGTAGCCGTAGCGCCCGGCGAGCTGCGCGTAGGCGTCCTCGGGCACGCCCTCGACCCGCGGCAGCTCGCTCGCGTCGACCGCCATGCCCAGCGGGATCTCCTGCGTGCGGCAGGGCGCGTCGCGCCCGTCGCGCTCGACCAGCCGGTCCACCGCCAGCTTGGCCATGCGGCGGAAGGTCGTGAGCTTGCCTCCGGTGATGGTGATCATGCCGCTCGAGGTCTCGTAGAGCTCGGCCTTGCGCGAGATGTCGACCGACTTCTTGCTGTCGCCGTGCGAGACCAGCGGCCGCACGCCCGCGTAGGCGCCGGTCAGGTCGGCGACCCCGAGGTCGCGGTGAAAGAACGCGTTGATGGCGTCGAGCAGGTAGGCGATGTCGTCCTCGGCGGGCGGCACGTGGTCGATGTCGCCCTCGTAGTCGTTGTCCGTGGTGCCCACGAGCGTGCGCCCGAGCCACGGCACGGCGAAGATCGTGCGCCCCGCGCCCGCCGGCACGATCGCGCCGGCGTGCATGGGCAGGTCGTCGGGCGACAGCGTGATGTGCGTGCCCCGGCTCGGCCGGATGACCGGGACCTCGGCCTCGTCGTGGAGCTCCTCGGCCTGCACGCGGTCGGCCCACACCCCGGTGGCGTTGATCACGTTGTCGGCGCGGATGAGCAGCTCGTCGCCGGACTCGTCGTCGCGCGCGCGCACGCCGTCGGCCACCACCTCGGTGACGGCGAGCCGGTTGGCGGAGACCGCGCCGAAGCGCTCGGCCTCGGCCAGCACGGTGAGGACGAGGCGGGCGTCGTCGGTCTGGCAGTCGTAGAAGAGGTAGCCGGAGCTGGGGCGGCGGTCGGCCAGGGCGGGGATGAGCTCGACCACGTCGTCGCCGTCGATGGTGCGGTGGCGGTCTGGGCTCCACTCCTCCCCCTCGCCGTCGCCGCCGCCGCGACGGCGCCGCAGCGGCCGGCGGAGCTTGTCCAGCGCGAGGACGTCGTACATGTTCAGCCCCACTCCCACGAGGCGGTCCAGGTGGCCGCCCTCGAAGGCGGGGACGACCATCTGCAGCGGCCGCACCAGGTGCGGGGCCAGCGCTGTGAGCAGCTGGCGCTCGAGCAGCGCCTCGCGCACTAGCCCGACATCGAACTGCTGCAGGTAGCGCAGCCCGCCGTGCACGAGCTTGCTCGAGCGCGACGAGGTGCCCGCGGCGTAGTCGCGCTTCTCGACCAGCGCCACGGCGAAGCCGCGGCTGGCCGCGTCCAGCGCCACCCCGGCCCCGGTGATGCCGCCGCCGACGACGACGAGGTCGAACGGCTCGGAGGTGAGTGCGCTGAGCGCCTGGTCCCGGGTCACCATCTCGGGCGAGAGGGTATTGCCGCAGCCGCCTAGGCAACGACCGGTGTCGCGGGCCGGGGCACGGCCATGCGCTCCGGCGCGGGCTCGTCCGGCGCCGGCGCGCCGAGCAGGGCGAACGCGGCCCGCGTGGCCAGGGCCATGATCGTGATCTGCGGGTTGACTCCGAGCGCCGAGGGCACCAACGCCCCGTCGAGCACGTGCACGCCGCCCACGCCGTGCACGCGCCCGCGCCCGTCCACCACCGAGGCAGCCGGATCCGCCCCCGCGCGCGCGGTGCCGAGCGGGTGGAAGGCCATGAGCATGAGCTCGCCGGCGCGCAGCGGCGCGTGGGCGAACGGGCGCGTCTCGCCGTCGCGCAGGATCGGCACGCGCGGCGATGGCACGATGACCTCGCGCGCCCCGGCGGCCCAGTAGATCTCGCACAGCGCCTCGATGCCGCGCTGGAGCGCGTGCACGTCGCGCGGGTCGAGGTCGTAGGTGATCTGCGGTCGGCCGGCGACTGCGCGCACGCGCCCGCGCGCCACGTCGCAGATCATGATCCCGAACTGGCTCATGTGCGGGTAGCGCTCCATCAGCGCCCGGTGCTCGGGCCCCGAGCGCGGGATCGATGCGGCGATGTAGTCCGGCGGGCCGGCGGCCCCCTCGAGCACGAAGCCCTCGTGCGCGAACTCGTCGCAGTAGTAGGACTGGGGCACGCCGCGCCACATCTCGATGCGCTCCTCGAAGATCGCCTTGACCGCCGCGCACGGGTGGATCGAGAGGTTGCGGCCCAGCCAGCCCGATCCGGTGCCGAGGCCGGCGCGGCGCAGGAGCAGCGGCGTGTGGATCGCGCCCGCGGCCACGACGACGTGCTCGCACACCACCCGCAGCCGCCCGCCGGCGCGGGTGCGCGCCTCCACGGCCCGGGCCGCGCCGCCGCGGACGTCGATGCCCTGCGCGCGCGTGCCGGTGTACGTCGTCGCGCCCGCCGCCCAGGCCTTGGGCACGTAGGTCACGCCGGTGTGCTGCTTGGCCCCGGACGGGCAGCCGAACGCGCACACCCCCGCGCCGACGCAGCCGCGCACGTTGCGGTACAGGAAGTCGCCCGACCAGCCCAGGGCCTCCACTCCGCGCCGGACCACCGCCGCGTTGCGCCCGGCGAGGTCGGGCGGCACCTGCACGACGTTGAGCTCGCGCTCGACGCGCCGGAACCACGGCTCCAGCTCGGCCTCGGTGAACCCCTCGAGGCCGAGTTCGGTGCGCCACCGTGCGAGCACGGCGGCCGGGGTGCGGAAGCACGTGCCCGAGTTGATCAGCGTGGTGCCGCCCACCGCCTTGCCCAGCGGCAGCAGGATGGGCGGGCGCCCGAGCGTGGCGACCTGGCCGGCGTCGCGGTACAGCCGCGTGGTCATCTCGCGCGGGCGCGCGGTGAACGAGTCGGTGTCCTCCCAGCGGCCCTCCTCGAGCAGCGCCACCCGCATCCCGCCCTCGGCCAGCTCCTTGGCCGCCACCGCCCCGCCGGCACCGGCGCCGATCACGCAAGCGTCGACCGCGATGGTGGTGTCGCCGTGCAGGTCGGCGCCGTCGACCACCCGGCGCTGCGCCGGGTGGAAGGTGCCGGTGCCGTTGCGGTAGGCGGCGTCCCCGGTCGGCCTCACCAGCGCGCCTCCCGGACACGGAGGGCGCGGCAGCGCGCGGTCACCGCATCGGCGTCGTAGCCGAGCGAGCGCATCACCGCGCCGTCGCCGTAGTAGGAGAGCTGCGCGATCGCGGCGACGGCGTCGACGGCGCCGCCGAACGCCGTGGCACGGATGCGCTGCAGCGCCGCCCGCCGCCGCTCGCCGTCGAGCCGGCGCAGGCGCGCCCCCGCCCCGGTGGCCAGCGGCGCGAGCTCGAGCGCGTACAGCAGCGCGCGGATCCCGGCCCGGTTCAGCGCGGCCGCGTGATCGAGCCAGTCGGCGAAGAAGGCGTCGGCGTCGGTGCGCGCAACCGGGGCGGCCGGCGCGACCACGGTGTCGACCAGGCAGCGGAAGATGTCGGCCTCGCGGGCGGTCATCGCACGAGCGCCTCTCGCACCCACGCCGTCTGCTGCGCGGCCAGCGCGAAGGCGGTGGCGGCGGCCTCGTCGGCGTCGCGGCGGGCGATCGCGGCCGCCAGGCGCGTGTAGCGCGGCGCCAGCGCGCGCGGCTCGGCGGTGACCGGCACGCGCTCGGCGTGCGCGAAGTAGGCGTCGCGGATGGCGTTGAGGATGAGGACGAAGACGATGTTGCGCGCGGCCTCGGCGACGGCGGCGAAGAAGGCGAAGTCGATCGCCTGGGCCGCGGCCGGGTCGTCGGTGGCGGCGAACGTGGCCGCCAGCTCGACCAGGCGAGCGGCCTCGTCGTCGTCGCGGCGCTGCGCGGCCAGCCGGGCGAGCTCGCGCAGCATGAGCTCGCGCGCCTCGAGCACGTCGCCCAGCACGCCGGGATCCACCGCGCCCGAGCGGAGCACGAGGTGGGCCACCACGTCGAGCCCGCCATGCGCGCGCCAGTCGCGCACGCGCATGGCGTCGCCCTGGCGTACGTCGACCAGCCCCATCTGCTCCAGACGCTTGAGCGCCTCGCGCACCGAGCTCAAGGTCACGTCGAGATCGGCGGCCAGTGCGCGCTGCGTCGGGAGCTTCTCGCCGGGGGCGTACCGGCCCTCGAGCAGCGCCTCCAGCAGCGTCCGGAACACCTGGTCGGACACGAGCATTGTTCGGAACAATATCGAGCTGGCATTTCGCGGCGCCGGGTACCACCATGTGTGCGCATGGCCGTCGGCACCGTCCGCCTCCGCGACGGGACGCCGGTCCTCATCCGGCCCGTGGATCCCGCCGATCGCTCGCTCCTCGTCGAGGGCTTCGACCATCTGAGCGAGCGCAGCCGCTACCAGCGCTTCTTCCGCATCGTCGACCACCTACGCGACGACGAGCTCGACTTCTTCGTCAACGTCGACCACGACCAGCACGAAGCCATCGGAGCGCTCACGCCGGACGGCACCCGCGGCCTCGGGATCGCGCGCTACATCCGCCTTTCCCCCGCATCCGACGCCGCCGAGGTCGCGATCGTGGTCGCCGACGAGGCCCAGGGGCTCGGGCTCGGCAAGGTGCTCGTGCGCGAGCTGGCCGCGACCGCCCGCGACCACGGCATCGAGCGCTTCGTCGCCCAGACCGGCGTCGCCAACCGGCCGTTCCGGCGCATCATGGAGCGCCTCGGCCCCACGCGCACGCTAGACATCGAGGGCGGAACGATCGACCTGGAGACCCAGCTCTGATGCACCCGATCTAGCCCGCACACGGATTCTGCCTGTCACCGGCCGAGCACGGCCTGCTGCGGAGCGACCCGCCAGCGGCGGCGCTGCGCTGGTGCGCGCGGGCGAGGCGCCCGTGGGTTTGGGGCGGGGGTGGCGCCCGGGTCGGGCGGCTGTGGCGCGCGGTTCGGGCGGCTGGGGTTGGCGGTCCGCGTGAACGGCGGCGAGGAAGGGGGTGGTTCGGGCCGGGGTGGCGCTCAGCTCGGGCGGCGCGCATCTTGCGCGGGAGGGGAAGCACATCCGGTGCACATCGCGCGTGTTCTACGCGAGCTCTGGAGACCTGGACCACGCGAGGTCGAATAGTCAGACCCGCGGTGGCTCACGTCCGTTTGGTGTGCGACTCGGCGGCCTTCCGACACAAAGCGAGCGTCATGCGCGCGTGGGGGACCGACGTGTGACGTGAAACCGCTGACAGTCAGCCGAAATACGGCACACCCCGGGTCCGGGCCGCTTCAGCCGCGAGGCGGGTCGCGCTGCGCGCCGACCCACGCCTGGACTGACCCACCTTCGTCGCCGCCGTTCACGCGGCCAGGCCAGCGGACCCCGCCCGAACTGGGCGCCGATCACGCCCGAACCCACCCTCCTTCGTCGCTGTCGTTCACGCGGCCTGGCCAGCGGACCCGCCCGAACTGGGCGCCGACGGCGCCCGAACCCACCCTCCTTCGTCGCCGCCGTTCACGCGGCCTGGCCAGGGGACCCCGCCTGAACTGGGCGCCGATCACGCCCGAACCCACCCTCCTTTGTCGCTGTCGTTGACGCGGCCCGAGTGCGAGCGCTGGCCCGGGGCACCGCCTCGGCCGTGCATGCGGTCGACGTGGTCGACCGGGTCGGAACGCTGCACCCGCTGGTGCTGCGCCGCTATGTGCGCGGC
>DATBDE010000005.1:0-4940 GCA_036270095.1 Solirubrobacteraceae bacterium
GATGTAGCGGATGACGTCGCGCATGTCGTACGGCTTGTTCGCGTTGTCGGGGACGACGTGATCGAGCGCCTCGTCCATGCGCATCGGGTCGTCGCTCGGTAGCACGCGCGGGGGCGTCTCGAGGTTGTTCTGAGGCAGGAACGAGAGGAGGTAGCGGGTGTCCTCGAGGCACTGGTCCTCGTCGTCGGAGGCGAAGTGGGCGACGCCGGACTTGCTGTTGTGGGCCATGGCGCCGCCGAGCGACTCGAAGTCGACCTCCTCGCCGGTGACCGTCTTGATGACCTCGGGGCCGGTGATGAACATGTGCGAGGTCTCCTTCACCATGAAGATGAAGTCGGTCATCGCGGGGGAGTAGACCGCGCCGCCCGCGCACGGGCCCATGATGAGCGAGATCTGCGGGATCACGCCCGAGCACATGACGTTGCGAACGAACACGTCGCCGTAAGCGCCGAGCGAGACGACGCCCTCCTGGATCCGCGCTCCGCCGGAGTCGTTGATGCCGATGACCGGGCAGCCGATCTTGGCCGCCAGGTCCATGACCTTGACCATCTTCTCGCCCATGACCTCGCCCAGCGAGCCACCGAACACGGTGAAGTCCTTGGAGAACACGCACACGCGGCGGCCGTCGATGGTGCCGTGGCCGGTGACGACGGCGTCGCCAGGGGGCCGGTTCTTCTCGAGGCCGAACTCGTGCTCGCGGTGGCGCACGAAGGTGTCGAGCTCCTGGAAGGAGCCGGGGTCGAGCAGCTTCTCGATGCGCTCGCGCGCCGTGTACTTGCCCCGCGCATGCTGCTTCTCGACGGCGGCCTCCGACCCCTGCAGGGAGTCGTGGCGGAGCCGCTCCAACTGGGCGAGCTTCTCGTCGTAGGTCTCGGGCGCCTTCTCGCGGGCCATGGCGGCGCCGGAGTGTAGATCAGGTGACGGTGAGCGCTCCCTGCATGCCGGCCTGGCGATGGCCGGGGACCGAGCAGTAGAAGACGTAGGCGCCGGGCTTCAGCGTCACGCTGACCGAGGCCTTGGAGTTCGTGATCACGTTCGTGCCGGCGAGCTTGGTCGGGCCCTTGGCGATGGTCACGTCGTGGCCGACCTGGGAGGCGTTGGTGAAGGCGATGGTGACCTTGCCGGCCTTGGCGTTGAGCGCCTTCTTGTCGTACTTGAGGGCGCCGCTGGGGTCGGCGGCGAGGGCGAGCGGGGCGGCGGCCGCGGGCCGCGTGGCCGGGGCGGCGGTGCCGCCGGTGGCCGCGGCCTTGGGCGCCACTGCGGCGGGCTTGACGGCGCCCGCCTCGACGACCTTCTTCTTCCCCGGCTTCTCGGTCGAGGCGGTGCCGATTGCGGTGCCGATGGCGACTGCGGCGAGCAGGACGCTGATGCCGACCACCGCGCCCTGGCCGCGCCTGCCGCCGGGGAAGCTGGCGCGCGAGAGCCCGAGGAACGCGAGCAGCACCGCCCACGCGGCGAACACCGCGCCGGCGATGTAGAACGGCACTTTGGAGGGCTCGTCGGCCGCGAAGTTGAGAAGGGCGCGAAGCATGCGGGGCGCGAGATTACCGCCGCAGCCGTCGCGGCGGTGCGCTCAGCGCTAGCTGCGCGAGAACGGCCGGTGGTGCGCAGCCCCGAGCGTGTCGAGCGTCGAGGTCAGCACCTCAAGCGCGCGCTCGTCGGTGACGACGGCCTCGACCTCGGCGACGGGCTCGGGGGTGGGAACGAGCGCGACGGCGTGCTCCGGGTCCGCGTTGACGACCCACTTCGTCTCCCGTTCGGCGTAGGGCTTGGGGGGAGCGGGCTCGGGCTTTAGGGGCGCCGGCGGCGCCGCCTCCGCGACCGGCTCGGGCTTTGCGGGCGCCGGCGGCGCCGCCTCCTCCGCGACCGGCTCCGGCTGTGCTTCCTCCACCGGTTCCGGCGGTCGTTCCTCCACGGGCTCCGCGACGGCGACCTCCCCGGCGCGGTTGCGGCGACCGAAGAGGCGGGCGAAGAACCCCCGCTTCTTCGGGGGCTCGGCGACAGGCGGCAGGACCGGGGCGGGGAGCTCCTCGGGCTCGCTTGCGACGGGCTCGGCCTCGGGCTCGGGCTCCGAAGCGACCGGCTCGGGTTCCGGCTCAGGCTCGGGCTCCGGTTCCGGCTCGGGCTCTGAAGCGACCGGCTCGGGCTCGGGTTCCGGCTCCTCCTTGGCCACGGCCTCCGGCATCTCGGCGGTCAGCGTGACCTTCGTCCCCCACCCCGACGCCTTGATCTCGACCGTGCCGCGGGCGTGCTCGCCCTCCCAGGCAACGGTGGTCTCGGGGTCGGTGCGGGTGATCCGGATCTCGCCGAACTCGCCGAGATGGCGCGCGAGCGCCTCGACGTCGCTCAGCTCCGCCCACAGTTCGGGCGGCGACTTGACCAGCGTGCGGTGGACTTCGACCTCGGGCATCGCGCGTCAATTCGCCCGCGCCCGATGGACTCCTCCCGATTTACAGCAGCGGCCCGGTGACCATGATGAAGATCACGACCACGACCAGCAGCACCAAGAGCGCGCCCATCGTGCCGACCTGACGGCCCAGGTCCTCGTACTCCTGGCTGAACACCACCTGGCCCTCCCCGGCGGCGTCGATGTCGCGCCGGGCAAGATCTGCCAGTTTGCGGTCTCTCGGCGCAAAGTAAGCCCCGCCGAGGCCGAGGATGACGATGATCGCGATCAGCGGCACCGTGACCCACCACTTGCTGAACACGTCCGCGTCGGCGGCCAGGTAGATGCCGGTGAGCAGGATCAGCGCGGCCGCCGGCGTGACGACCGTGCGCCCGACCGCGACCTGCATCTCGTGCAGCCATGCGACCTGCCGGGGCGCGTTGCGCACCGTGAGCGGCACGACGATCGGATAGGTGAAAAGCACGCCGAACGCGATCACGACGCTGGTGATGTGCAGGAACAGGACGACGTCGAAGAAGCGGAGCGAGGCGAGCGTGGTCATGATGAAGGGTCAGACCCCCTTGAGGGTGGTCGAGGGTTCGCCTAGATGTCCGGCTGGTACTCGCCGAAGACGTCGCGCAGCGCGCCGCAGACCTCGCCCATCGAGCACGCGTCCTTCAGGGCCTGGCGGATGAACGGCACCAGGTTCTCGGTGCCGCGGGCGGCGTCGCGCAGCTCCTCCAGGCGGCGCTCGGCCAGCTCCTGGTCGCGCCGCTCCTTGAACGCCTTCAGCCGCTCCACCTGCGCGTTCTCCGTCGCGGGGTCGACGCGGAGGATGTCCTCGATCTCGATGTCCTCCTCCACGTACTTGTTCACGCCGACGACGATGTCCTGGCCGATGCGGTAGCGCTCCTCGTAGCCCCAGGCCGACTCCTCGATCTCGCCCTTGATGAAGGGGATCGCGTTGACCGAGCCGCCGAGCTCGTCGACCTTGCCGATCAGCTCCCAGGCCCGCGCCTCGATGTCGTCGGTCAGCGCCTCGACGAAGTACGAGCCCGCGAACGGGTCGACGCTGTCGGCCGCGCCGGACTCGTGGGCGATGATCTGCTGCGTGCGCAGCGCGAGCTTGGCCGCGCGCTCGGTGGGCAGCGCCAGCGCCTCGTCGTAGCCGTTGGTGTGCAGCGACTGCGTGCCCCCGCACACTGCCGCGAAGCCCTGCAACGCCACGCGGACGACGTTGTTGACGGGCTGCTGCGCGGTCAGCGTCACCCCGCCGGTCTGCGTGTGGAAGCGCAGCTTCATCGCCCGCTCCTCGGTCGCCCCGAAGCGCCGGCGCATGATGTGCGCCCACATCCGCCGCGCGGCCCGGAACTTCGCGACCTCCTGAAACACATTGTTGTGGCCGTTGAAGAAGAACGCGAGCCGCGGGCCGAACTCGTCCACCGCCAGGCCGGCGTCCAGCGCCGCTTGCACGTAGGCGATCCCGTTGGCCAGCGTGAACGCGACCTCCTGCACGGCCGAGCAGCCCTTCTCGCGGAAGTGGTAGCCGGAGATCGAGATCGTGTTCCAGCGCGGGACGTGCTCCTTGCAGTAGGCGAAGAGGTCGGTGGTCAGCCGCATCGACCCCTCGGGCGGGTAGATGAAGTTGCCGCGCGCGATGTACTCCTTGAGGATGTCGTTCTGCGTCGTGCCGCGCAGCTTCTCGGACGGCACGCCCTGCTCCTCGCCCACGAGCTGGTAGAGACACAGCAGCACGCTGGCCGGCGCGTTGATCGTCATCGACGTCGAGACCTGGTCGAGCGGGATCTGGTGAAACGCGACGCGCATGTCGTCGAGCGTGTCGATGGCCACGCCGGTGCGGCCCACCTCGCCCAGGCAGCGCGGGTTGTCGGAATCGAGCCCGAGCTGGGTCGGCAGGTCGAATGCCATCGACAGCCCGGTGGAGCCGTGCTCGAGCAGGTAGCGGTAGCGCTCGTTGGACTCCTGCGCGGTCGCGTAGCCCGCGTACTGCCGCATGGTCCAGACCTGCTTCCGGTACATGTCCGGGTGCACGCCGCGGGTGAACGGGTACTCGCCCGGCTCCCCGAGGTCGAGCTGCTCGGGGAGGTCGTCCTCGGTGTAGACGCGGTCGACCTCGATGCCCGAGTCCGTGAACCGGCGCGGGTCGTCGGGGCCGACGATGGGGGCGATGGTGCGGTGCTCGGACTCCGGGGCGCTGGCCATGCCTGGAGGTTAGAGCGAGAAGCCCGGCCTCCGCGTCTGCGGAGCCCGCCTCAGGCCCGGCACCGCGTCCAGGTTGCCCACCGCGCTACGCGGCCCCCAGGCGGACGAGTCGTCGCTGGCCGAGTCGGGCGTCACGTTCGTCGCGCGGCCCCCGCGGGCGGGCATGACCCAGATGTCGTCGTGGTGACGGCGGTTGGAGGTGTAGGCCAGCTCGGTGCCGTCGGGCGAGAACGACGGCTGGGTCTCGTTCGCCCGCGTGTGCACGAGCGGTCGCGCGCCCGCGCCCGTGCGGCTGATGGTCCAGATGTCCGCCGTGCTGCTGTTGCGGTTG
>DATBDE010000006.1:0-18495 GCA_036270095.1 Solirubrobacteraceae bacterium
GCCGCGCACATAGCGGCGCAGCACCAGCGGGTGCAGCGTTCCGACCCGGTCGACCACGTCGACCGCATGCACGGCCGAGGCGGTGCCCCGGGCCAGCGCTCGCACTCGGGCCGCGTCAACGACAGCGACAAAGGAGGGTGGATTCGGGCGTGATCGGCGCCCAGTTCAGGCGGGGTCCCCTGGCCAGGCCGCGTGAACGGCGGCGACGAAGGAGGGTGGGTTCGGGCGCCGTCGGCGCCCAGCGCGGCCCGCTTCGCTCGTCCGGCCGCGTGAACGGCGGCGACGACGTGGGTGGGTTCGGGCGAGGTCGGCGCCCAGCGCGGCCCGCTTCGCCGCTCACGCGGTCCGGACCCGGGGTATGCCGTATTTTGGCTGACTGTCAGCGGTTTCACGTCACACGTCCGTCCCCCACGCGCGCATGACGCTCTCTTTGTGTCGGAAGGCCGCCGAGTTGCACACCAAATGGACGTGAGCCACCTCGGGTCTGACTATTCGACCTCGCGTGGTCCACGTCTCCAGACTCGCGGAGAACACGCGCGATGTGCACCGGATGTGCTTTCCCTCCCGCGCAAGATGCGCCGCCCGAGCTGAGCGCCACCCCCGCCCGAACCACGCCCTCGTCGCCACCGTTCACGCCGACCGCCAAGCCCAACCTCCCGAACCGAGCGCCACCCCCGCCCGAACCACGCCCTCGTCGCCGCCGTTCACGCGGACCGCCAACCACAGCCGCCCGAACCGACCGCCACGCGTGCCACGCGGCGCCCTACGACGGCGACTGCGCCGTCGCCCGCTCGGCCTTCCCCAGCCGGATGACCTGCCGGAACGAGCGCATCTGGAAGACGGTGATCAGCGCCACCAGTCCGAGCCCGAACGAGAAGGCCGCGATCGCGATCTGCTGGCCCACCGAGTACGAGGCCACCGTCGCCGCGGTCGCGCTCGTCGCAAACACCTTCACGAACAGCGCCTGCTGGACCCCCGCGCCGCCCGGCGTCAGCGGGACCATCGACGACACGGCGGTCACGCCGAAGACCAGCAGCACGTTCCGCACGCTGCCCCCGATGCTGAACGCGTCGAGCAGGAACCAGAAGCACCCGAAGCGCAGCGCCCAGGCCAGCGCCTGGTAGGAGACGACCTCGCGGAAGTAGCGGCGCCGGTCGCGCAGGATCGTCCACCCCTGCCGCACCCGCGCCCAGAACGCCTTGACCCGCGCCGACAGCCAGGCGACGGCGATCAGCACGAGGATCCCCAGCACCGTCAGCACGAACAGCGTGAACTGCGGGTGGGCGGCGAAGTACGAGAGGTCGAAGGCGTCGAGCTTGGAGAAGTCCGGCGGCTTCGGGAACACGCCCTGGGTGAAGGCGAAGATCAGCACGAGGATCCCCACGACCCAGTCGAAGATGTTCTCGACCAGGAAGCTCGCGTACAGCGTCGGGTAGTGCGAATTCGGCACCGTGCGCTTGAGCAGGAACAGCCGCACGATGTCGCCCGGGCGCGCCGGGAACACCGCGTTGGCCCCGTAGGCGGCGACGTACGCGCCCCACACGGGGAGGAAGCGGAACGTCTCGTCCGGGTAGGCCGCCTTGAGCACGTTGTAGGACCCGCGCGAGCGCGCGGTCAGGGCCAGCCCGTACAGTGCGAGCCCCAGGAGCAGCGGGATCCACTCGACCGCGGCCAGGTGCTCGAAGAACTGCCCGATGGCATCGATGACCCCGCTGAGGTCGGCGGAGACGGGGGCGAACCCGGGCATGCCCTCAGCCTAGGACGGCGAGTGGTCAGCGCGGGCCGACATAGCGCACGTAGACCTGGTGGAAGATCGTGTCGCCGTGGCTCAGCTGCGCCGCCGTGGCCGGCACGAGGTCGGCCGGGGGGAGGACCGGCCCCGCGATGTCCAGGTCCATGAGCGGATAGGTCGACTCGTAGAGCACGTAGTTGCCGTAGTAGGAGGCGGCCGGGTGCTCGGTCGGCCCGCCGATCACGGACGGCACCCGGCGGCGCGCCACGCGGCTGCCGTACAGGCTCGGCTGGTTGACGATCCGGTTCTTCGAGTCCCGCCCGACCAGCCACACCTTCTGCGCGTTGTTCCAGAAGAACACGTCGCGGCTGTGGTTCTGGTCGGCGAACATGCCCGAGCGCGTCGGCCGCGTGGGCTGCAGGTTGGACGCGTCGGACGCGAAGAACACCGGCGAGCCCGGCCGGCTGATGCTGGCCTGGTCGGAGTCGCCGTTGCCCTGCGCCCCCACCGCCCGCGAGCGCGACGCATCCTGCACCTTGAACGGCGTCGTCGATGTGTCCACCCGGACGACGTCGAGCGCCGCGTTGGTGTCGTCGGGGAACATGTTGTCCGCCGCGGTGGTGAAGGCCACGTAGCGGCCGGTGTCGTTCGTGGCCGGGTGGTGGGACTCGCCGTCGGCGCCGAGCGTGATCAGCCGCGTGCGCACCGCGATCGGGTCAAGCTGCTTGTCGCGCACGAACGTGCGCTTGTAGACGTCGGCGCCCGGGTCGGTGTCGTTGGGGGACAAATTGATCGAGCTCGACGTGAAGTACAGCGCCTCTGCGCCCGAGTCCCCGCACGTCTTCAGGCCCCCGCAGCCGTCGGGCGAGCGCGCGAAGGCAAGCTCGGCCGAGTCGCCGTTGCCGGGCACGCCGTGCGAGTCGGCCGAGGCCAGGAAGGTGACGCCCTGCAGCCCCGTGTTGTTGCCCCGGTCGCCGAGGATGCGGACGTAGATCTGCTTGGCGCCCGGCGGCGGGGCGCCGGTGACGAGCTTGGCCGCGGCCGGGATGAGGCTTGCGGTCAGGGCCAGGTTGGATGCGTCGGAGACGAAGGCGACCCGCGTGCAGCTCCCGTCGACCTTGACCTCGTAGGTGGTGCCATCCGACTGCGCCCCGCCGGTGGCCAACGAGACGCGCGAGACCTGTTGGGTGTCGAGGTCGTAGACGAACGCGTCGGGCGTGCCGTTGGTGTCTCCGGGCACGAGGTTGTCGGCCGCCGAGACGAACGCGATGCAGCGCGGCGTGTGGCGCTGGTCGCCGTCGACGTCGGGCAGGTAGGACGGGCCGTCGGCGGGCTGCCCGCCCATCCCCCGCGAGATCAGGTCGGTGTTGTCGATCTGCCACGGCTCGCCGGCCAGGCTGTAGGGCTGCCGGCGGTAGACGGCGAATACGTCCCTGGTCCCGTTCATATCACCCGGCACGAGGTTGTCCGCATCCGAGTCGAACGCTGCCACCGACGCGTACTGCCGGTCCTGGGAGAAGGCCGGGTCCTGCGAGGGCCCGTCCGGCCAGGTGCCGTTGAAGGTCTGCGACAGCAGGTGGGTCTCGCGGTCGATGCCGGGATCGAACTCCGGGCTGCTGGCCGACGCGGTAGGCGCGAGGACGAGCACCATCGCCGCCACCACGACCGCGCTGCGGGCGAAGGCGGCCACCCCGACCACAACCCGCGCGCGCTTCTCGCGCTTCGGTACGCGCGCGCCAATTTGCTCTGATTGTGCGCTCGATGAGCTTGGATGCTCGGACTCTGGAGCGCCGCCGCGTCGCCGCGCGACGGGAGCGGCGGCGACGGCAGGTGCGGCGGCGCCGAGCCACGGCTCTGGCCATCCTCGCGGCGCTGCTCCTCGGGATCGTGCTCGTCGCCGCCTCGGGCGGCGCGACCCACCCGCCGGCGCCCGCCCACCGGACGGCCGCGGCGCGCCCGCAGCCCGTCGCCGCTCCCAGCCAGCAGCAGGCCGCGCTGACCCACTTCGCGGCCGCGGGCAAGCCCATCTACTGCGGGGGGCGTGGGCACCGCCTCGTCGCCCTGACCTTCGACGACGGCCCCGGGCCCTACACCAGGCTGGCGCTGCGCAAGCTGCAGGCGGCCCACGCGCCCGCGACGTTCTTCCTCGTCGGCAAGGAGATCGACGCCGATCCGGGCCTCCCCGCCATCGAGCGCAGCGTCGGTCCGCTGGGCGACCACACCTACACCCACCCCGAGCTCACCACGCTGGACCGGGACACGATGCAGAGCGAGATCGCGCGCACCCAGCAGCGCGTCGCCACCGCCGCCGGCAGCCCGCCCCGCCTGTTCCGCCCGCCCTACGGCGCCCGCAACCCCGCCATCGACGCCGAGACCAAGGCGCTGGGCATGGTTGAGATCCTGTGGGACGTCGACACCCGCGACTCCGAGGGAGCGAACTACGCCGGCATCGCCGCCAACGTGCGCCACCACGTCAAGCCGGGCTCGATCGTGCTCATGCACGAGAATCGGGGACAGACCATTCGCGCGCTCGACCACGTCCTCAACACCCTGCGGCACAACCAGCTCACTCCGGTGACGGTGCCGGAACTGCTGGCGGCCGACCCGCCCACCGCGGCCCAGCTCGCGGCGGGCCCGAACGGCTGCGGCGCCTCGGCGGGCAAGTCCGCGGAGGGGAGCTCGGGGGCCTAGCCGATGGACTGGCTGAGCGGACACGTGTCGCGGCTGCGCAAGGCCGATCCCGGGTTCCTGGGCCTGAAGACCGCCACGCGCGCCGCGATCTGCATACCGGCGGTGTTCGCGTTCACCCACCAGGTCATCGGCAACGCCCAGATGTCGCTGTTCGGGGCCTTCGGATCGTTCGCGATCCTCGTGTTCGCCGACTTCGGCGGCACCCCGCGCGCGCGGCTGAGCGCGTTCCTTGTCCTCGCCGCGGTCGGCGCCATCTTCATCCCGCTGGGCACGCTGTGCGCGAAGAACCCGTGGCTGGCCGGCGCGTCGATGGGCGTGGTCGCGTTCGCCGTGCTGTTCTCGGGACTCATCAACGGCTACTTCGCCGCCGGCGCGACGGCGGCGATGCTCACGTACATCCTGCCCGTGAGCATGCCCGTGAGCGCGTCCGTCATCCCGGACCGGCTCGCGGGCTGGGGCATCGCGTGCCTCGTCGGCATCAGCGCGCAGCTCCTGATCTGGCCCACCCGTCCGCGCGACCGCCTGGGCCCGCTGATCGCCCGCGCCTGCCGCGAGCTGGCCGACGCGACCGAGTCCGGGGGCTCGGTGGACGAGGCAAGCAAGGCGATCGGCCAACTGCGCGACCAGTTCTTCGCCACCCCCTACCGCCCGACCGGGCCGACGGACTCCGCGCAGGCCCTGACCTTCATCGTCGACGAGCTCGACTGGTTCAAGACCCGCCTGCTCGCGCCCACCGCCGAGCCGGAGGTGGCGCCACTCTGCCGGGACGAGAACGGCGAGGTCATCGACGCGACCGCGGCGGCGCTGCGCGCCGCGGGCGCGCGCTTCGAGGGCAGCGAGGTCGTGCCGGACCTGGCCCGCCTCGACGCCGCTCGCGACGCGCTGGCCGAGAGCATCCCCGAGCGTCTGCCCGAGATGCCGCAGGCGGCCGAGCCCGACGCGATCCTGGGGGCGCTCGGGCCCTCGTTCCGCCTGCGCGTCATGTCCTACTCGGCCCACCAGATCGCGACGAACGCCATGGCCGCCACCGGCGGCCATCGCCCGCGCACCCGGCCGACGCTGGAGGCCGTCGGCCGCCTGGCCCGCGAGCACACCGGCCCGCGCTCGCAGTGGTTCCGCGACAGCATCCGCGGCGCCGCGGCGCTGGCCATCGGCGTCTTCGTCGCCCGTGAGACCGGCGTCCAGAACGGCTTCTGGGTCGTCCTGGGCACGCTCTCGGTCCTGCGCTCCAACGCCCTGGCCACCGGCGCCACCGTCATCAGCGCGCTGGCGGGCACGGCGATCGGGATCGTCGCCGGCGCCTTGATCGTCGTCGCCATCGGCACCGACACCACGGTGCTGTGGCTCCTGCTGCCGGTCGCGGTGCTGTTTGCGTCCTACGCGCCGCGCATCGTCTCCTTCGCCGCCGGGCAGGCCGGGTTCACGATCCTGCTGCTGATCCTGTTCAACCTCATCGTCCCGGTCGGCTGGAAGGTCGGGATCGTGCGCGTCCAGGACGTCGCCATCGGCTTCGGGATCAGCTTGGCCGTCGGGGTCGTGTTCTGGCCCCGCGGGGCCGCCTCGCTGGTGCGCAGCAGCGTGGCCGCGGCCTATGTCAGCGGGGTCGAATTCGTCGACGCGGCGGTCGCGCGCATCGTCGACCGCACCAAGATGACCGCGTCGCAACCCGCCGCCCGCGCCGCCGAGGCCACCGCGGTCCGGCTGGACGACGCCTTCCGCCACTACCTGGCCGAGCGGTCGGCCAAGCGCCTGGATCTGGGCGACGTCGGCACGCTGGTCTCGGGCGCCGGCCATCTGCGCCGGACCGCGCTGTCGCTCACCGGCCTCGGCCTGCGGGTCGACGGCGCTCTGGTGCCGGACGACGACGGCGAGCGGCTTTCCTCCGACGCCGAGGGCGTGCACCAGTGGTACTGCCGCCTGGCCACGGCGCTGGTCGACGGCGACGACCCGCCCCCGGTCGGCGCGCCCAACGCGACCGGCCGCCGGCACCTCGCCATGCGGGTGGGGCGCGCCGCCGCGGGCGGCAGCCACGAGGAGATCCACGGCGCCGTGATGCTGCTCTGGGCGAGCGAGCACCTGGACAACCTCGCCCACCTCGAGGAGCGCCTGGTGCCCCCCGCCGCGGCCGCCGCCGAGGGCCGGAGGCGGTGGTGGGCGCGCGATGTTGCGACCCATTCGCAATAGCGATACGCTCGCATCAGGCGACGCGAGGAGAGCTTGTGGCGGCCCACGCCGGCCCCGTGCGCGCGAAATCGCGGTACCTGCGCGTCAAGCAGTCCCTGAGCCCGGCCGAGTGGCGTCGGGTCGGCGGGATGACCGGCGTCATCGTGGGCCTGCACGTCGTGGGCTTCGGCATCCTGCTGCTGCTCGTCGTGCCGCACGGCGCCTTCGGGCTCGGGGTCGGCATCACCGCCTACACGCTCGGGCTGCGGCACGCGTTCGACGCCGACCACATCGGCGCGATCGACAACACGACGCGCAAGCTCATGAACGAGGGCCAGCGCCCGCTCAGCGTCGGCTTCTTCTTCTCGCTCGGGCACTCGACGATCGTGTTCCTGCTCGGGCTGCTCGTGGTGGGCGGCATCCGCGGGCTCAGCGGCGCGGTGCAGAACCACGACTCCACGCTGCACGAGGCCACCGGCCTCGTGGGCCCGCTGGTCTCGGGATCGTTCCTGCTGCTCATCGGCGTCCTCAACCTGCTCATCCTCGTGAGCATCCTGCGCGTGTTCCGGCGCATGCGCGCGGGCGCGTTCGACGAGCGCGAGCTCGAGCGCCAGCTCGACGCCCGCGGGTTCATGAACCGCCTCTACGGACGCGCCACCCGAGCCATCCGCAAGCCGTGGCAGATGTACCCGCTGGGCTGCCTGTTCGGCCTCGGGTTCGACACCGCCACCGAGGTGGCCCTGCTCGTGCTCGCCGGCGGCGCCGCGGCCAGTGGCCTGCCGTGGTACGCGATCGTGTGCCTGCCGGTCCTGTTCGCCGCCGGGATGTCGCTGTTCGACACGATCGACGGCGCGTTCATGAACTTCGCCTACGGCTGGGCCTTCTCCAAGCCGGTCCGCAAGATCTACTACAACATCACCGTGACCGCGCTGTCGGTCGCGGTCGCGCTGGTGATCGGCGCGATCGAGCTGATGGCGGTGCTCGCGGACAAGCTCAACCTCACCGGCCAGCCATGGGAGTTCGTCGCCAACCTCGACCTCAACCTCGTCGGCTACGTGCTCGTTGGCCTGTTCGTCCTGACCTGGGCGGTGGCGCACGCGGTGTGGCACTTCGGGCACATCGAGGAGCGCTGGAGCGCCCACCTGGAGCCGCGCCCCGATGACGGTCGCCCCTGAGCGCCAGCCGCTGCGCTTCGAGACCATCGAGGAGGTGACCGAGGCCCTGCGCCGCGCCGGCCACCGGGTGACCGTGCCCACGCGGGTCCTCCTCGAAGCCCTGTTCGCGGCGGACGTCCCGGTCTCGGCCGAGCGGCTCGCGGCCGACGCGGCCACGCCGGTCGAGCTCCCCACGGTGTACCGGAACCTCGAGCGCCTCGAGCAACTCGGGGCGGTCCGCCACCTGCACGCCGGCCACGGGCCCGGCCTCTACGTGCTCGCCGGCGGCGGCGACCGCGACTACCTCGCCTGCGAGCGCTGCGGCCGCGTGGCGGCGGTCCAGCCCGGGGACCTCGAGGCCCTGCGCGCACAGCTGCGCGACGCCTACGGCTACGAGGTCCGCTTCTCGCACTTCCCGATGGTCGGGCGGTGCGAGGCGTGCCGCAGCGCCTGAACGCCCGTGTCGGCCTGAACTGATCAGGGGTGGGCGAGGCTCGCGGTCGTCAGGCCGTAGCCGGCGTCGACGCGCAGCACGGTGCCGGTGGTGTACGCGGCCGCCGGGGAGAGCAGGAACGCGATCGTGCCCGCCACCTCCTCGGGCGCGCCGATCCGGCCCAGCGGCAGTGCGGCGCTCATCCCCTGCCGCACCGGCTCGGGCAGGGCCCGCACCTTGGGCGTCGCGATCAGGCCGGGCATGACGACGTTGACGCGGATGCCGTGGCGTCCCCACTCGGCCGCGAGCGTGCGCACCATGCCGACCAGCCCCGCCTTGGACGCCGTGTAGGCGACCTGGCCGGGCAGGCCGGACTCGGCCGAGGCCGACGACAGCACGACCACGCGGCCGTCGCCGGACGCGCGCAGGGGCTCGAACAGGGCGCGGACCACGTGGAAGGTGCCGGTCAGGTTCGTGTCGACGTCCTTGCGCCACTGGTCCTCGGAGAAGCGCTCGGCCCGGTGGATGGTGTCCACGACGCCGGCGCACGCGACCACCGCGTCGCAGCCGCCCAGGCGGTCGATCAGCGCGGCGACACCGATCTCGACGGCGGCGCGGTCGCGCACGTCGAAATCACCGGCGTCACAGCCGGCCACCGCGCAGCCGGCGCGCTCCAGCGTGGCGACGGTGGCGCGGCCGATGCCGCCCTCGGCGCCGGTGACGATGACCCGCCGCCCGCCCGGGCTCAGCGCGTCGCTAGCGGCGCTCGAGACCATAGCGCTCCCAGTGGCGGTCCGGGATGTCGGCCGGGTCCTTGTACCAGTACCAGGTGCAGGGATCGTGGTCGAAGTCGGCGGGCGGGTCGCTCGGGTAGACCGGGCAGCCGATCCACGTGATCGACAGGATCTCGTTCATGAACGTGCAGTGGGTGCAGTAGATGGGGAAGCCCTTGCGGTTGTACGCCCAGTCGTGCTCGCCCTCCATGACCGCGTGCCCATCGGCGCCCTCGTAGCGGCCCATCCGCCACAGCCGCTGGCCCGAGCCGCACGGGTTCATCCGGAAGGTCACCTTTTCTTCGTCCTCCTCGACCGTGAACGCTCCCGGCTGGGGGCCGATGCCGCTGCACGAGTGCGCGCGCCAGGTGGCGGCGAGCAGGTGCACGATCTCCTTGCGGTCGCGGGCGTCGATGGCGTGGACGCTGCCTTCCAGTAGCGCTCCATCGCCCAGCGCTGCGACTCCCCAAGCGCCTCCTCGCCGCAGTGCTCCTTGACCCACGACATCGAGGCGGCGATGCCGTCGACCATCATGTCGTGAAGGAAGCGCCATTCGTGCTTCATCGCCTCGCACAGCGCCTTGGCCTGCTCGAGGTCTCCGGCCTCGATCGCCTCGATCGCCCGGTCCATCGTCGGGCGCGACATCTCCCCCAACTCCTCCTCGGAAAACCAGCGTTCGGCCATCTCGCCTCCTCGGTCGTTCCTTTACTCAGGTCGGCCGTGAGCTCGTCGACCGCGTAGTGGTCCTGCTCGAAGATCCGCGGGCGGCCGGGGATGTGGATGACGACGTCGTCGGCCACCAGCGCGAGCGCGCTCTCCCAGTCTCCGGCGCGGGCGAGCTCGAGGTAGGGCCGCATGAGGTCGGGGGCGGACACGGGCTTGCACATCGTGCCCGATTGCGGCGCGCGGGTTATGGTGGGCGCTATGGCGACGCCGGAGCGCACCACCAAGCGCTCCCACGGGCGGGTCGCCGGAGCGGCGCTCCGGGCACGCGACTTCGTGCGCGTCGTCTACCGCGACCCCGAGCACGTCAGCGAACGGCTTGCCAACTACGCTGCCGACCGGCTCGCCGAGCCCTCGCGCCTCTGGGCCGAGGACAAGCTGCGCGACAACCCGGACGCGTCGACGGTCGAGCTCGCAGACGCGCTGCGCAGCGACTCCGCGAACATCGCGCGCATCGACGGCGCCGTCGCGGGCACGCCGTTCTACCTCGCGCTCGTCCCCGGCTACGTGGCCTACCTGTGGCAGGAGGGCAGGATGGTCCTGCGCACGGCGGCGCTGTACGGGCAGGATCCCGGGGACGCGCGCACCACGGCCGAGATGCTGACGCTGCGCGGCGTGCACCGCACCCCCGACGAGGCCGCGGAGGCGCTGGACGCCGTGCGGGGTAGGCCCCTGCCGGACAAGCCCGAGCAGCGGCGGCCGATCCGCACCTGGGTGCGCAGCGTACGCTCGCTGCTGATCTTCGGCGGGTTCATGTCGCTGCCCACCGAGGACGACGGGCACGAGGTCCGGCACCCCCGCCTGAAGGCGGTGGCGGGCTTGGCGGTGGCGGGGGCGATCTGGCTGGTCACCTGGGTCCTGCCGGTGACGTTCATGATCGCCATGGCCTGGGCGTGTGAGAGCCATACCCGCCAGCTCGGCCGGCGGGTCGTGCGCTTCTACGACGGCGAGGCCGAGGACATGCGGGCGGCGATCAACGCGGCGAAGGAGGGCAACGACAAGGGCCACGGGCGCCGCCGCAGCGTTCGGGCCGTGCTCATCGTCCTCTCGATCGCGATACCGCTCGGCTTCATCGGCGTGGCCGACCACTACCGGCAGCGGACCGGCCTCAACGGGATCGGGGCCTTGGGCGCGCTCGTCGCGGTGTCGCTGGTCATCGCCACCGCGGTGGTCGCGAGCCGGCGATAGCCATGCGCTTCCCCGGTCCCCCAGGGCTCGGTCTCGCGCTCCGCGTTGGGGCGGAGGCAGGGCGGGCGGCCACGCGCACGGCCGAGGCCGCCTTCCTGATGGCCCTCGACGCCGCGCTGGCCTCGCCGGTGGCGGAGCAAGCCGTCGACCGCGTGCTCGCCAGCCCGCTGGCCGACCGCACCGTCGACCGCGTCCTGGCCAGCCCGCTGGCCGATCGCACCGTCGACCGGGTCCTCGACAGCCCGCTGGCCGACCGCACCGTCGACCGCGTCCTGGCCAGCCCGCTGGCCGAGCGCGCCGTCGACCGGATCCTCGCGGGGCCGCTGATGGACGCCGTGGCCGAGGACCTCGTTCGCCACGCCGTGCCCCAGCGACTGGCCGACCAGCTGCTCGAGGCCGGCATCGGGGACGAGATCGCCGCCCGCATCGTCACCGGCCCCGAGCTCGACCGCATCGTCGACACGACACTGGCCAGCCCTGCCTTCGCCCGGCTCGCCGAGGGCGTCGTCAACAGCCCGGCCATCGAGCGCGTCGCCGACGAGGTGGCCAACAGCCCGGGCATGGAGCGGGTCGTCACGCGCGTGATCGAGAGCCGGCTCGTCGACGCCGTCGTGCGCCAGCTGCTCGTGAGCGACGAGCTGTGGCTGCTCGTCAGCGAGATCGCACGCAGCGAGCCGGTCACGGACGCCATCACCGCGGACACGCTCGGCTTCGCGGGCGAGCTGGCGGCCGAGATGCGCGCGTACTCGCGCGGTGGCGACGACCGGCTCGAGCGCATCGCGCGGCGCATGTTGCGGCGCGGGAAGACGTGACCGGCCTCGCACACACGCGCTACGTCGGACTGGTCACGCGGGCGATCGCCTTCGCCGTCGACGCCGCCGTCATCGACGGCGTAGCGGTGCTCGTGTTCGCCGTCGTGGCGCTGGCCAGCACCGTGCTCCACATCCCGGACGACGTCAAGACGATCCTGCTCGTGATCGGCGGCGTCGCCTACATCCTCTGGGCCGGGGGCTATTTCATCTGGTTCTGGGCCACCGACGGGCGCACGCTCGGCAACCGGGTCATGTACATCCGCGTGGTCCCGGCCAACGGGGGCACGCTCGGGTATCCGCGGGCCGCGCGCCGCTTCGTGGGCCTCATCCTCGCGGTGCTGCCGCTGTTTCTCGGGCTGGTGGGGATCCTGTTCTCCGAGCGCCGGCGCGGGTTCCAGGACCGCCTGGCCAACACCGTCGTGGTTCACGACCCCGAGCGGCGCGAGCCGAGGGCGGGCAGCGGGCGGCGGTCGGCGGCGGCCGCGCCCTCCGAACACGCTCCTGCCTCTTGACCGTCGGCTTTGCCCTCTTCATCGCCGGGGTCGGCCTGGTCGACTCACTCAACCCCGCCACGATTGCCGTCGCCGTCGTGCTGGCCACGACCGAGCGGCCGCTCTGGCGCCTCGCCGGCTACACGGCCGGGATCTTCGGCGTCTACTTCCTCGGTGGGCTGATTCTCACCCTCGGCCCGTCCCAGCTCATCCGCACCGCCACCAGCCATCCCAGCGGGCTGGCGTTCGACATCGGCTTCATCGTCGCCGGCTTGGTCGCCTTCGCGTTCGCAGTCTGGATCTTCCTGCACCGCCGCGATCAGGCCAAGATCCCCGACGTCGACGTCAAGCCCGGCTCCGCCGTGGTGCTGGGCGCAGGGATCACGGCCGTCGACCTCCCGACCGCGTTCCCCTACTTCGCCGCGATCGTGGCCATCCTCGGCGAGGACCTCTCGGCGCCTCCCGAGATCCTGCTGCTCGTCCTCTTCAACGTCATGTACGTGGCCCCGATCATCGTGATCGCCATCGTGGCCGTGGTGCTGGGCGAGCGCGCCGAGGGGCCGCTGCTGAAGATCCGGGCCTTCGTGACCCGGTGGTCGCCGTGGCTGCTGGTCGTGCTCAGCGTGGGCGTCGGCGTCGCCGCGCTGTACGCGGGGATTCAGGGGCTCGTGACCTAGCTCGGCCCCATGGGGAACGTCAGGCCGTGCTCGGCGCAGACCCGCGCGGTGCCTTCGGGGTCGACGTCGAGGGCGTAGCGTGCGGCGATCTCGGGGACCATGCCGGGGTTGAAGTCGGGCCGGGCCATGGTCTCGGCGAGCTCGTCGAAGTAGTGCTCGAACCCGCCCGGGGAGATGATCTCGAGGATCCGGCACGGGCTCTCGCCGGCGTTCCAGAACGTGTGCCACTGGGCGCGGGGCTTGAAGATGAAGTCGCCCGGCTTGCCGTAGACGACGTCGTCGCCGAGCAGCGCGCCCATCCGCCCTTCGAGCACGTAGCTGTACTCGTCCTCGCGGTTGTGGCGGTGCAGCGGCGCGGCCAGCATGCCCGGCGGGATCGGGTGCTCGACCAGCGAGAACCCGCCGCCGGTCTCCTCCGCCCAGGCCATGAAGCGAACGCCGACGACGGCGAGATCGACGGCCTTGCCGTCCTGTGGGCCGACGATGTGGGGCTTCTGCGTGCTGTCGGTGGTCTCCATGGCGGCCTCCTCCGTGGTTTGATCGAACAGTCGTGTGCGGCGAATCTATACACAAGCCGCCCCGTGTGTCAATATTCATTCGACAGTCATGGCCGATGAATTGACCAGCACCGCCACGCGCCCCTACCGCAAGCGCCGCCGCGCCGAGCAGGAGGCGGAGACGCGCCAGCGCATCACCGAGGCGGCGATGCGGCTGCACGGCACCGTCGGCCCGGCGCACACCACGATCTCCGACGTGGCCGCGGAAGCCGGCGTCCAGCGCGGCACCGTCTATCGCCACTTCCCCGACGCCGAGTCGCTGTTCCTGGCCTGCTCGGCCCACTGGGCCAGCCTCAACCCGCCTCCCGACCCGTCCGCGTGGGCGCAGATCGCCGACGCCGACGAGCGCCTCCGCCACGCGCTGGCCGAGATGTACCGCTGGTACGAGTGGGCCGAGCCGATGCTCGTCAACGTGACACGCGACGCCGACGCGGTGCCGAGGCTGCTCCGCGAGGGCACGCAGCAGCGGCGCGAGGCGGCCATCGCGGCGCTGCTGCACGGGCGCCACTCGCGCGGTCGCGCCCGCGCCCGCGAAGCGGCGACGATCGCCCACGCCCTCGACTTCGCCAGCTGGCGCTCGCTGGTGCGCCAGCACGGCCTCGAGCCCGACGACGTCGTCGAGCTCATGGCCGCTCTGGTGGACGCCGCCGTAGGCGGGGGGCCTACGCGCCGCGCTCGCCATCCGTAACCGATGCGCTACGGTAACGCGACGGTTACGGAAAGGAGTGACCCATGCCTGGCACCCCCGACCAGCCCTGGACCCTGAAGACGCCACCCGGCAAGTCCGAGTACACCGCCTACAGGGACCCGAGGCCGATCCACCTGCGCTCGTCGTCCCCGTCGGCAAGACCGAGCTGCGCTACCACCTGCGCGCGATCGACGATCTGCAGGCCATGCTCGCGGCCGAGGGCGACTGGGTTGCGCTGGGCAGCACCGACGAGGGCAAGGAGCCGCCGCCGGACAGCGTGGAGTCGTGGGCGCGCGCGGGCGACAACCCGGTCGGCGGCTGGTACGGCCTCAAGAAGGGCCTGCGCGGGCGTTTCGGCAACTACGTGCCGCCGGTGCTGGAGGAGCTCGGGCTTGCCGAGGTCGAGCACAACGCGCGCAACAACCGCATGCGCGCCGCCTAGGGCAGGTCGGACAGCCCCGTGATCAGCAGGTAGAGGCCGCCCACCCCGGCGACCACGGTGATCAGCGTCCGCTTGTGGCGGGTCATCCACCGGTTGAGCCGCTCGGTCAGCGCCCGGGCGCGGTCGGGGGCGACGAGGAAGCCCAGGAGCGGGAGCTCGAGCAGCGCGAACATGACCAGGTTAAAGCCGAGGATTGCCACGACGTCGATCGACGCGGGCTGGTCCAGCTTGACGAGCAGCGCCAGCCCGGCCAGGTAGTAGGCGCCCGGCACGCTGTACAGCGCCCCGGCCGCCCAGGCGATCCACAGCGAGTCGTTCCCGAGCGCGCGCTCGGACAGGCTCGGGCGCTTGTGGGCCTCGGCGTCTGCGTTGTCTTGGCGACGCCGACGCGGGCGCCACTGCGCGTTACGGCCGAGCACCACGGCGACGGCGACCACGAGGAGCAGAGCGCCGGCGGCGATCTCGATGACCGCGCTCACCGCCGGGTCGGGATGCTTGACGACGCTGGAGCCGTGCAGCGCGAGCACGATCACCAGCCCGATCCCGATCGAGAGGCCCATGCAGCCGACGAGATAGGCGAGCAGCTGGCGGGCGGGGCGCGGCCGCCCCAGCAGCACCACGGTGGCGGCCAGCAGGCCTGCATCCAGGGCGGCCAGCACGGCGATGACGAAGACGTCGCCCATGGCGCTACGCCGCCAGGCGCTCGAGCCGCCGCACGGCAGCGCGCGCGTCGGGCATCGCCGCCATCTCCTCCGCGAAGGCGCGGGCGCGCTCCGCCATGCCCGCATCGTCGAGCACGCCACGCACGGCGTCCCGGATCGCCGCCGGCGTTCGCTGCTCAGGAGCCACCACCCGCGCCAGCCCGAGCGCCGCGCACCGCCGCGCGTGGTAGGGCTGGTCGAACCCGAGCGGGACGACGACGAGCGGCGTGCCGGCAATCAGCGCCTCGCGCACGCTGTTGGTGCCGCCGTGGGTGACGAACACAGCGCAGCGCGGCAACAGCCAGGGCTGGGGCACGCGGCGCGCGAGCAGGACGCCCGGGCCGGGCGGCCCGTACGCGGCCGGGTCGGCGCCGGGGCCGAGCGCGAACACCACGCGCACCGGCTCGTCGCGCAGCGCGTCGAGGACCGCCTCGCGCACGCCGGCGCGCGGGTGCAGCACCGTGCCCAGGCTGGCCAGCACGAGCGGAGCGTCGCCCGCGGGGACCGGCAACGCCTCGACGGGCGGCGGACGGCCCGGGAGCCCGAGGTTGAACCGCTCGCCGGCGGGCGGCAGCGGGCGCGGCCCGTCGTAGCGCTCGGGGACGGGCAGCAGGCGCAGGTGGCGATAGGGCACGTCCCCGGTCGGGTCAGGCCCAAGGCTCAGCGCGGCGCGCGCCGGCTCCAAGGGCACGCCGAACCGCTGGCGCTGCGCGAACACCGGGCCGGCGACCAGGGTGTCGACCACGGCGACGGGCAGGCCCCGGCGCTCGGCGACGAGCTGGCTGCCGTACTCGAACGCCTCGGCGACCACGACGTCGGGAGCGCGCCGCGCGAAGTGGGCCTCGAGATCGTGGGCCAGGGGACGGGCCAGGTGCGGCCACAGCGCCGGGTCCATGGCGATGCCGGTCGGCTGCTCGCTGAGGAACTCCGGGAACGCCGTGAGCAGGTCGGATTCGCGCCAGTCCACGCCCGCGGGCGCGAAGCCCAGGCCGTGCGCCTCGATCTCTGGGCGCAGGCCGGCGGCGCCGTAGAGCGTCGGCTCGTGGCCGGCGTCGCGCAGGGCGAGCGCGAGGCCCAGGAGGGTGTTCAGGTGGCCCGCCCCGGGCTGGCTGGTGATCGCGACGCGCACGCGGGTCGGAGGCTGGCACACCGTTGGTAGCGTGCGCCAGGTGGAGATCTCGGTCGTCGTGCCCAGCCACGACCGGCCGCAGCGCGTCCACTCCCTGCTCGACGCCCTGGCGGCGCAGTCGCTGCCGTCCGGCCGCTGGGAGGCGGTGGTCGTGTCCGACGACGGCCCCGGGCCGACCGAGGACGTGTTGCGCGCGCACCCGCTGGCCTCCGCGGGCGTCCTGCGCCACCGCTTGCTCGCGCCGGGCACCGGGTCGGCCGCGCGCATGCGCAACGTCGGCTGGCGCGCGGCCCGCGGGCGTCTGATCGCCTTCACCGACGACGACTGCCGGCCGCACCCGGACTGGCTGGAGCGGCTGCTCGCCGTCGCGGCGCAGGGCCCGGACGCGATCGTCCAGGGGCGCACGCGGCCCGACCCGGCCAAGGCGGCGCTGCTGGCGGGACCCGCCCGGGCCAGCACCCGCGACGTCAAGCCCCCCACGCCGTTCGGGGAGACCTGCAACATCGCCTACCCGCGCGCGCTGCTCGAGGCGCTGGACGGCTTCCACGAGGGCTTCGCGCTCCCCTTCGGCGAGGACATGGACCTCCTGCTGCGGGCGCGGCGCGCCGGCGCGGCGCTGCGGCCGGCGCCCGACGCGGTGGTCGATCACGCCGTTGTGCGGCAGACGCTCGGCCAGCGGCTGCGCTGGCCGGCCCAGCTCGAGCAGATGCCGCTCGTGGCGGCCCGCAACCCCGAGGCGCGCATCTGCACCGGGGAGCCCTTCCGCAGCTTCCTGGTCAGCCAGCACGCGTGGCTGCTGCTCGGCGTCGGCGGCCTGGCACTCGCGCCGCGCCGGCGCGCGGCAGCGCTGCTCGCACTGCCGTGGCTGCGCCACGCCGCGCGCCGGCGGCGGACACGTGCGGCCCGCGGCGCGACGCGCCTCCGCGTGCTCGGCGAGGCCGCCGTCACCGACGCGGTCGACCTCTTCCATCTGGCCCGGGGCAGCGCGCGCCACCGGGCGCTGTGGCTCTGACCCCGCTCAGGCGGCGACGCCGGAGCGCTGGACCAGCTCGGCCAGCACCTCGCGGCCGTGGGGCGAGAGCACGCGCGCCTTGTCGGCCAGCTCGACCGTCGATGCGGCGACGCCCTCGCGCATGCGCCGAGGAACAGGGCCAGGTGGACCGACTCGTGGAGCAGGTTCTCGGCGAACCGGACCGGATCCCAGCGGTCGTCCGGGAAGCACCAGATCGTCCCGATGAGGCCGGTCGCGCTGCCCCCGGCCATGCCCTCGCCGTGCAGCACGAGGATGGTCGCGGCGGAGAAGCTGCAGCGAGCGCGCGGCGCCCGGGTCGTACGCGGCCAGGCGCTCGGCCCCGGCGGCGATGTCGCGCGCGCTCCTCGCCGGTGATGCGGACGGCGGCCGGGTCGGCGCGGCCCACGATGTCGCGCAGCGCGGCCTGGACCTCCGGATGCTCGAGCTCGAAGTCGACCAGCGGCTCGCCGTCGGTCCGGAACGGCGGCTTCCAGCGCTGCACCTGGGCCAGGCTCCGGTGGAAGCGCGTGCGTAGGGACGCCTCGTCGTCGCCGGGCGCGACGGCCGCGACGAGGGCGGCCATGTTGCGCTCGACATGGTCGGGTTCGAAGCTGCTCAGCATGGGACGCGGCCGCTGCGCCGCCTGGGCCGGCGTCAGATGCCGGGCTCGTCGTCGAGCGCGTCGAGCTGGCAGTCCTCGTGCTGGTGCACGTAGCGGGCGATGTTCGCGCTCACCTCGGGGGCCGGGGCGTCCTCGCCGAAGCAGCGCTGGGAAGCATTCGTGCCGGACGGGGGCGCGTCCGCGTGGGCGTGCTCCTGGACGGTGGACGGGGTCATAGGGACGTGTCCTCCTGGCGTCCGCATGCAGGGCGAGGCACGAGCGCACTGCAACCGGACGCGGATGCTCAGCCCCGATCGAGCAGCCGCACGCGCGCGTCCTCGGCCGGGACGGCGAGGAGGTTGGCCAGCCCTCGGCCGCTGGGGCGCGCAGCCGCTCGTCGGCGTAATCGGCGGCCAAGCCGGCAACGGCGTAACCGGCGGCGGCGATGGCGCCGAGCAGGTCCTTCAACGTGTAGCCGGCGATCGCGCAAACCGGCGCGCAGGCCTCGACCACGAGCAGCGGCCGGCG
>DATBDE010000007.1:0-10660 GCA_036270095.1 Solirubrobacteraceae bacterium
GGAGACGCCGGGCGGGGAGCGCAACTGGGACTACCGGTTCAGCTGGATGCGCGACTCGACCTTCACGCTGCAGGCGCTGCACTTCCTCAACCTCGATTGGGAGGCGGAGGAGTTCATGCAGTTCGTCGGCGACCTCGAGCCGAACGAGGACGGCGGGCTGCAGATCATGTACGGGATCGACGGGCGCCGAGACCTGACCGAGTCGACCCGCGACGACCTGTCGGGCTACGCCGGCGCGCACCCGGTGCGCGTCGGCAACGGAGCGTTCGACCAGCGCCAGAACGACGTCTACGGCGCGGTGCTGGACTCGATCCTGCTGCATACGCGCCGCAGCCAGCGGCTGCCGCGCCGGTTGTGGCCGATCGTGCAGTCGCAGGCCGCGTGCGCGACGAAGGTGTGGCGCGATCCCGACCAGGGGATCTGGGAGGCGCGCGGCGAGCCCAAGCACTACGTCTCCTCCAAGCTGATGGGCTGGGTGGCCCTGGACCGGGCGGCGCAGCTGGCTGCGGTGGCCGGCGAGCCCAAGCTCGAGACGCAGTATGCCGCCACCGCGAAGGAGATCCACGCCGACATCCTCGAGCACGGCGTGCGTGACGGGATCCTGCGCCAGCACTACGACACCGACGCGCTCGACGCCTCCACGCTGCTGGCGGCGATGTTCGGGTTCCTTCCCGGCACCGACGAGCGCCTGCACAAGTCCGTGCTGGCGATCGGCGACGACCTCACCGAGGACGGCTTCGTGCTGCGCTACAAGACCGACGAGACCGACGACGGCCTGTCGGGCAAGGAGGGAAGCTTCCTGATCTGCTCGTTCTGGCTCGTCTCCGGCCTGACCATCGTCGGCGAGCACCAGCGCGCCCGCGACCTCATGGAGCGACTGCTGCGCATCGCCTCCCCGCTCGGCCTCTACGCCGAGGAGTTCGATACCAGCACCGGGCGCCACCTCGGCAACTTCCCCCAGGCCTTCTCCCACCTCGCGCTGCTGGAGGCCGCCGGCCGCCTCATCCTCATCGAGCGCCTCGCCGAGGTCAACGCCTAGGCCACCGGCGGCGGCACGCCCGCGGCGGTGCGGGCCAGGTCCGGGTCCCACCCGCAGACGAGGCAGGCGTGCGAGAACGCGCTGCGCGCGAACCGCAGCGCGGTGCCGTGCGGGTCGGCGCTCGCGCGCACGTCGTTCCAGTCCAGGACGTACTCGCCGAGCGCGCCGTCCCAGCGCCCGGCGCCGAGGTCGGCCTCGGCGAAGCCGTCCGGCGCCGGGTGCGCGTAGGCGTAGAACGCGGCGCGCCCGTAGCGCGGGTCGCCGGGCCACCAGCCGATCGCAACCTCCTGCATGTCCATCGCGTTGCGCATGATGAAGTCGTCCGACGGCGGGTCGGCGGGCTCGCCGCTGAACAGGTTCACGGCCAGGTCGAACGAGCCCCACCACGCGTTGTTCGGCGTCGAGCGCCCGCGGTAGGGGGCGCGGAACGCGGCCAGCACCAGCGCGGCCCGCGTCGCGGCGGCGAAGTAGGCGGCGACCCGGTCGGGGTCGTACGTGGCGTGCTCCTGGTCGGCGTCGAGCGGCACCGCCCAGGCCACCTCCTGCGGCGTCGGGTCGATCTCCACTGCGCCGGCCAGGCCGCGCACCGCCGCGAGCAGCTCGCGCGTGACGGCGCCGACCGGGCGGTCCGGCGCCAGCGCCACCCGGGCCGAGCGGCCGTCGCTGTGCTCGGTCACCGCCTCGTGCGTGCGCAGGTCGAGCGCGGCCACGAACGCGCCCGATCCGTCGGGCGCCGGCAGCGGCAGCGTCTCCCACCCGCGCGCGGTCAGGCGCAGCGCCGTGTGCTGGAGCTGGGGCTCGGGCGGCGCCAGCGCCACCGCGAGCTTGCCCAGCACCTGCGTGTGGGCGTGCAAGGTGTCGCAGGTGGCGCTCCAGGTCTCGTAGTCGACGGCGGGCCACGGCGTCATGGCACGGCACGCTACTCCTGCGCGTACTCCGGATGGCCGAGCTGCACGAGCCAGCGGCGCAGCTCCCGGTGCACGGCCTCGGCGCCGACCAGCGCGCCGTCGGGCAGCGCGAGCTCCACCGGGTAGAGCAGGAACGGATAGGCCTGGGTCCCCCCCAGGCCACCGTGCGAGCCGACGAGCTCCTCGAACGCGGCCACCTCGTCGAGGTCGTGCCAGTAGGTGCTGTTGACCATGAGGTCGGCGCAGTGCGGGAAGCCGTCGGTGCGCTTGACGTGGCCCGCGGCATTGGGGCCGAACGGCGCCAGCGGGTCCTCGCCATCCACCCTCCCCTCGTCCAGGTAGTGCGCGCCGCGCGCGCCCAGCACGAGCGCCCCGCGCTGCTCGGAGCGCACGAGCACGAACCCGATCCCGGGGTGTGCGCGCAGGGTCGGAAGCACCTGCGGGTAGCGCTCGGCCAGCCGCTCGGCGGTCATGCGCCCAGGCTCGCGCGGGAAGGAGATCAGGCCCAGGCAGCCCGAGGCCATCGCCACGACCTCGGGCGGCTCGTCCCCGCCGCCGCCCGACGTGGCGTCGCCCTTCTCCAGCTGCACCGCGCCGTCGACCGTGCGGCGGCGCGCGGTGCGACGCACCACCCGGGCCGCCCGTGACGCGCCGCCCGAGGCCTCGGTCAACGAGGCGCCCAGGTAGCCCAGCGCCTCGTCGTGGTGGGCGGCGGCCGCCACCGGCGCAGCAGCGGCTTGGCGCACGAGTTCGTCGAGCGTGCTCCCGTAGCGGTCCTTGAACGTCGCGCCCTGGGACTGGCCGTGGTCGGAGAGCACGACGAGCCGGTAGGGCCGCGGCGCGTCGCGTCGGGCGGCGGCGATGCGCCCGATCTGGCGGTCGACCGCCCGGAGCGTCGACAGCGCGTCGGGACGCTCGATGCCCGAGTGGTGGGCGACCTCGTCGTACGCCAGGAAGGTCGTGTACGCGACCGGCAGGCCGGCGTACATGTCGGCGATCACCGACGCCACCTGCAGGTCGCGCTGGATGATCGTCGCCCACGCCCGCATGAGCGCGTACAGGGTGCTGCGGTGGACGCGCGGCTCGACGCCGCGGCGCTTCTGCTGGATCGCGGCCCAGCGTTCGCTGAGCACCTCGCGCGCCACGAGCGCGGCGGTGCGCAGCACGTTGTAGGGGTTGGCGAAGTAGGCGAAGTAGTCCTGGCCCAGGCGGCCGGGGCGGTCGCGCTGCAGCGCCGTGCTCATGGTCAGGAGGGTGTGGGGCGCGTCGCCGGAGAGGATGTTCGCGCGGCTGGCGCCGTTGGAGAACAGCAGCCCGCGCCCGTTGGAGTGACGGCGCTCGAGCTCCTCCGCGTCACGCGGGTGGTTGGTCACGATCGCCTTGCCGTGCTCCTTCTCCCACCAGCGGAACGCGGGCATGTCGTCGTTGTCGCCGTGCAGCAGTCCGGCCTGGCAGGCGCCGGTCTGCGACGACCAGTCGGTCTCCCAGCGCGCCAGCGCGTGCGTGCCCTCGCGCAGCCAGCGCGACAGCACCGGTGCGTTGCCGTCGCGCATCGCCCGCGCGAGCACGTCGTGGGCGAGCCCGTCGATCTCGAGGAAGAACAGCCCGGGTACGTCGGTGGGCACCGGCCGAGCCACGCGCTGGGCCTGGCGCTTGACCACGTTGCGGTACCAGAAGTCGTCGTCGTCGATCGCCAGCACGGTCGTCAGCGCCGTGTTGACGATGGTCAGGGCGAGCGCGACCACGATGCCCGTGCCCAGGTCGTCGACCTTCAGCCCCGGCTCGAGCTCGGCGACGAGCAGGACGACGACGCCGTTGAGCACGATCACCCCCAGGCCCAGGGTGAGCACCGTGAGCGGCAGCGCCACGCGGATGACGAACGGCCACACGAACGCGTTGATGAGGCCGATGAGCGCGGAGGCCACGAGCGCCACGCCGAAGTCCTCGACGTGGAAGCCGCTGAGCAGCGCGCTGAGCAGCAACAGGGTCAGCGCGGTGGCCACCCACACGATGAGCACGCGCAGGACGGGCAGCGTGCGCTTCACGGCAGCTCCACCCGCTCCCCCGGCTGCAGCACGCGCGCGTCGACCGCGGGCGCGATCCGGGCCATCGCGGTCGCGAACGCGCGCGCCGGCGCCTGCGAGTCGCTCGGCCGTGGGTAGGGCCACGGCAGGGAGAACGTGCCCCAGTGGATCGGGATGGCGATGCGGGGGGCGATCCGCGCCGCCGCCTGCGCCGCCCGCTCGGGGTCGAGGTGGCCGGGCCCCAGCGAGCGGCCCCAGCCCCACACCGGCAGGAGCGCGACGTCGATGGTGCCCGCGAGGTCGGCCATGGCCGTGAAGAGGTCGGTGTCGCCGGCGAAGTAGACGGTGCGCGACCCGCGCACCACGAAGCCCACCGGCGCGACGTCGATCCCGAGCGGATGCCGGCGGCCTTGGTGCGCCGCGAACGTTGCCTCCACCCGCAGTGGCCCGGCCTGCAGTCCCTCGCCAGCGCGCAGCTCGGCCACGTCGGGAATGCCGCGCTCGCGCAGCCACTCGCCAGCCCCGTGCGCGACGGCCATGCGTGGGCGCGCGTGCTCGAGCTGCCGCAGCGAGGGCAGGTCGGCGTGGTCGGCGTGCAGGTGCGAGACGAGGACGACGTCGGCGTCGATGGCGCTCGCCTCGGGGGCGGGCGACGGGGCGAAGCGCCGCAGCGGGCCGGCCCAGCCGCCGAGCACGGGATCGGTCAGAACGCGGGCGCCGTCGAGCTCGAGGAGCACGGTCGCGTGCCCGATCCAGGTGATCGCCATGCCGTCGGCCATGCACCGACGCTAGCTGGCACGCCGAATGTGACGCGGGCCGTGTCGCGCACGCGACGGACGGAGTGGGTGCGCGCCAGGACGATGGATGGCGCCAAACCAACCAAAGGAGCACCACGTGTCCACCATGTCCATCCGCCGCGTCGGCATTGCGCTGCTGGCGGCTGCGAGCCTCAGCGCCGCCACTGCCTCGCTGCCAGCCGTCTCGCACGCCGAGCCCAACAACGGCGGCGGCACCGGCAAGAGCTGCAAGCTGCCGGGCGGCAAGACCATCAGCGACGGCACCACCGGCACCGACTACGGCAGCGGCGCCAAGACGTACGAGTGCAAGGACGGGATCGCCTGTCAGGTCGAGGGCGGCAAGACCACCGACAAGTGCTCGCACACCGCGACGATCATCAAGGTCACCCGCGGCAACCGCGTCCAGGGCACCGCCACGGTCTCCGCGCGGTTCTGATCGCCCTGCCTCGCCCGTGCGCCGCGTCCGACTCTCCCCCGGGCGCGGCGCGCATGCTTCAGGAGGCCACCTGGATAGGCTGCCTCGGTGGCCGCGCAGATGCCCGCGGAGTTCCGCGCGTCGCACCTCCTCAAGCGGGTGGCACAGCTAGCTGCCGTGGTGATCGTCGTCGTCATCGCGATCAACGCGCTGCCCGGTCTCGACGAGGTCAAGCAGCGCCTCGACGACGCCGACCCGTTCTGGGTCGCGATGATCGTGGTGGCGGAGGTCGGCTCGTGCCTGGGCTACCTGGTCGTGTTCCGCGCCACCTTCTGCGCGAGCATGCCCTGGGGCCTGAGCTACCAGATCGCGATGGCCGAGCTCGCGGCCAACTCGCTGCTGCCCAGCGGCGGCGCCGGTGGCCTCGCGCTGGGTGTGTGGGCGCTCAAGCAGGCGGGCATGCCCACCGGCCACATCGCCCGCCGCACTGTGGCCTTCTTCGTGGTCACGAGCGCCGCGAACTTCTTCGTGCTCATCCTCGTCGGGCTCGCGGTCTTCGCCGACGTGCTCTCGGGCAAGGACGACGCCAATCGCTCGCTCGTCCCCGCCGTGATCACCGCCCTCGGCGCGCTCATCGTCGGGCTGAGCCCGCGTCTGCTGCGCGCGCTGGGCAAGCGCGGCCAGCAGATCAAGCGCGAGGGCAAGGAGGGCCGCATCCGGAAGGCGCTCCGGTCCTCGCTGGAGGCCGTGGCCGACGGCGTCGACCAGGCCAAGGGCCTGCTGCGCCACCACAGCTTCGGCGTCGTCGTCGGCTCGCTGGGCTATATGGCTTTCGACATAGCCGCGCTCGGCGCCGCCTTCGCCGCCACCAGCCAGGTCCCCACCTTCGCCACGCTCGTGCTCGCCTACCTGATCGGCCAGCTCGGCAACCTGATCCCGCTGCCGGGCGGCATCGGCGGCACCGAGGGCGCGCTGATCGGCGTGTTCGCCCTGTACGGCGTGAGCCTTACCGAGGCCTCGGCCGCCGTACTCGCCTACCGGCTCTTCCAGCTCTTCGTGCCCGCGCTTCTGGGCGTGCCGGCGTTCGTCCTGCTGCGGCGCACGCTCATGCACGCCGACCATCCGGCGGCGATGTGCGCGCCGCTCGCGGTCGACGTCGTCAAGATCCCGGCTCGGAGCACGTCGTGACCGTCCCGCTCGACGACACCGCGCGCCGCCTGCTGGATGCGAAGACGTTCGCCACCGTCGCCACGCTGAACCCCGACGGCAGCCCGCAGACCTCGGTGGTGTGGGTCAAACGCGAGGACGACGTGGCGGTGTTCACGACCACCAGGCAGCGCAAGAAGGGCCGGAACCTCATGCGCGACCCGCGCATCAGCGTCACGCTCGTCGACCCCGAGGACCCGTACACGCACGTCGAGATCCGCGGCCGCGCCGAGCTCACCGACGACCCGCCCAATGCGCTCGGCACCGAGCTCTCGCACAAGTACCTGGGCGTGGATCCGCCGCCGGATCCGGAGTGGGCCGAGCGCGTGCAGGTCCGCGTGCAGCCGGAACACGTCGTCTAGGTCGTGTAGCGTCGCCCCCCAATGGGCTCGGCGATCGGTCAGGTCCTCACCTATGCCGTCGGCGTCGCGGTGAGCCCGCTCCCGATCGTCGCCGTGGTGCTGATGCTCTCCACGCCGCGCGGCCGCGTGAACGGGCCCGCGTTCGTTGCCTCCTGGGTGCTGGCGCTGGCACTCGTGGGCACGATCGTCCTGCTCATCTCCAGCGGTGCGTCGGCGAGCTCGAACGGCCAGCCCGCGACCTGGCTGAGCGTGATCAAGTTGCTGGGCGGCCTGGCCCTGGTGGTGGTGGCGTACCGCGCGTACCACAGACGGCCGCGCGGGGACGCCCAGCCCAAGCTCCCGAGCTGGATGCGGACCATCGACCGGTTCGACGCGCGCCGGTCGGCCGGCCTTGCCTTCGCGCTGGCCGTCGTCAACCCGAAGAACCTCGTCCTCGTCATCGGGGCCGCTGCGGCGATCGCCCAGACCGGAGCCAGCACCGGCGCGCAGGCCGGGGCGCTGGCCGTGTTCGTGATCATCGCCGGCCTTGGCCCGGGCATCCCGGTCGGCATCTACTTCGTCATGGGTGCGCGGGGCAAGCACATCCTCGACGGCCTGCGCGCGTGGATGGCCCGGGAGAACGCGGTGATCATGGCCGTGATCTGCCTCTTGATCGGCGTGAAGCTGATCGGCGACGCCATCACTGGCTTCACCGCCTGACCCGGCGCTACGGTGGGCGCTTGCCCCAGCCACCGTTCATGGACGACCGCCGGGCCGAGCGCCGACGCGAGCGCGCCCGGCAGATCCAACGACGCCGGCGCGTGGCCTTCGGCCTGTTCGTGCTCGCGTTCGCGGCCATCGCGGTCGCGGTCGTCGTGGGCACGTCGGGCGGCAGCAGCAGCTCGTCCACGACGGCGTCGCAGGCCGCGTCCTCGTCGGGCACGGGCCACCACCACCGTCGCGCGCAGCCGCTGCCGGGAACCGAGACGGTGGGCGACCACAAGGCCCGGCGTGAGCCGGTGCCGATCCTCATGTACCACGTGATCGGGTACGTGAAGCCGTCCACGCCCAACCAGGAGCTGTGGGTGAGCCCGAGCACGTTCTCGGCCCAGATGCGCGCCCTCGCCCGCGCCGGCTATCACGGCGTGACGCTGCAGCGGGTCTACGACGCCTGGCACGGCAGCGTCGAGCTGCCGTCTCAGCCGGTGGTGATCTCGTTCGACGACGGCTACTACGGCCAGTACCGCAACGCGCGCCCGACGCTGCTGCGCCACGGCTGGCCCGGCGAGCTCAACCTCAAGCTCGACAACCTGGCCGACATGGGCGGCGTGCGCAACATCAAGCGCATGGTCGCCGACGGGTGGGAGATCGACGACCACACCATCACCCACCCCGACCTCACCGCGGTATCGGCCGACCGGCTGCGCTACGAGATCGGGACCTCGCGCAAGCGCTTCCACAAGCTCTTCGGCGTCCCCGCCAACTTCTTCTGCTATCCGGCCGGCCGCTACGACCAGGCAGTGATCGACGAGGTGCGCAACGCCGGCTTCAAGGCGGCCACGACGACGCTGTTCGGCTACGCGCGGCCGGGCGACACCTGGACGCTCGCGCGCGTGCGCGTCAACCGCTCCGACGGCGTCGACGGCGTGCTGCGCAACCTGCGCACGCTGGGCGCCGACCCGAACGCCGCGCCGACGGGATCGAACACGGGCGAGTGATCTGGCGTCTGGCCGATTCCGTAGGGGTCGGCAGGATCACTTCAACCCGGAGGTGCGCGGATGCCGGTCGCCGTCGTGATGGACTTCGAAGGGTGCCACGCTGGATCAGTACGACCAGGTCCTGGAGAAGATGGGCCTCACACCCGGCGGCCCCGGCCCCAAGGGCGCCCTCTTCCACTGGGTGACCGCCACGGAGGACGGCATCCGCGTCACCGACGTGTGGGAGACCCAGGCGCAGTTCGAGCAGTTCGCACAGGAGCAGATCGGCCCTTCACCCAGGAGGTCGGCTTCGAGGCGCCGCCCGAGCTCACCTACCACGACGTCCACAGCCACTTCACCGCCGGCTAGGCGACGGCGGCCGGGCGCCGCCGGTCGCGGCGCAGCAGCCAGCGCACCATCGCCGGCGCCGCCAGGACCATCGCGAACAGGCGGATGCCCTGCACAGCGAGCACGAAGCCGGTGTCGGCGCCGCTGCCGTAGGCGATGGGCAGCACCGCGTAGAGGCCGCCCGGCGTCGTGGCCAGGTAGCCGTCCAGCAACGTGACGTCCGCGGTCAGCGACAGCAGCCAGCCGAGCACGAAGCAGATCACCAGCAGCGCCGCGATCGAGAGCGCGACCGGCCAAGCCACGCGCGCGATCTCCCGCAGCGTCTTGCGCTCGAATCCGAGGCCGATCTGCAGGCCGATGAGCGAGAACGCCACCTCGCGCGCCAGCGGCGGCACCTGGGTGTCGCCGCTCACGCCGGTCAGGGTCAGCACCGCGGTGAGGATGAGCGGCCCGAGCAGCGCCGGCGCGGGCAGCCGCAGCAGCGGCCCGATCAGCACGCCCAGCACCGACGCCCCCACGGTCAGCGCCCACCCGGCCGGGGTCCCGAGCAGTGGGCCGTCCCCCGGGCCGCCGCCCGATGTGTGCACGCCGAACGCGAGCGGCACGATCAGCGGCGTCAGCAGCGTCACCACGAGCACGCGCAGGTACTGCATGAAGGCGACGAGGCGGTCGTCGCCGCCGAGCTCGTCGGCCATGGCCACGATGCCCGAGGCGCCGCCCGCGACCATGCCCAGCGAGGCGGTGGGCCGGTCGAGCTCGGTGACGCGGGCGAGCACGATGCCGGCCCCGATCGTCACCAGCAGCGTGGCCGCGCTCACGAGCGTCACCGGCAGCCAGTGCTTGCCCAGGTCGCTCAGCGTGGAGCTGTGCAGGAAGGTGCCGAGGGCCACGCCGGTGACGGCCTGGCCGATCCGGAACCCATAGGGCGGCATCGACATGCGGCCCGGCCGCAGCATCGCGTAGCCCAGCCCGACCAGCAGCGCGGCGAACAGATAGCCCGACGGCAGGCCCGCGCGGTCGGCCAGCACCCCGCCGCCGACCGTCAGTGCGACGATGAGCGCCCAGTCGAGGAGCCGCTTCAGTCGAGTCGCTCCGGGAGCCCGAAGGCCCCGAAAACGCCCGCCAGCGCCCGGGTGTCGGTCGGCTGGTCGGGAAAGCGCACGTAGTCGGCGTCGGGGTCCTCGGTCGAGCGGACGATGAACGCGCATACGTCGCTGACCTGGCCGCCGCGGAGGGTGAGCACGTTGAGCGCGAACGGCAGGTGCGTCCCGGCGTCCTCGTCCCAGGTGTAGTAGGCGATCGCCGGCTGGCCGTTGGCCTGCGTGACCACGGCCTTCCAGCGCCACGCGCCCGACATCGGGTAGTTGCGCAGGAAGGTCGCCACCTCGGCGCCGCTGAACCACGTGCCCAGCGGGGGCATGGCGAAGCTGACGTCGTCGGTGAGCATGCGCACGACGGCGTCGACGTCGTCGCGCAGCCACGCGTCCACGTAGGTGTCGACGAGCTCCTTGGTCTCGTCGTCGCCGAGCTCGCGCAGGCTTTCCTGCTGGCTCCGGTCGGGCAGGCGCTTGTCGACCGACTCGCGCGCCCGCTGCAGCGCGCTGTTGACCGAGGCCGTAGTGGTGTCGAGCGTGTCGGCCGCCTCCTGGGCCGAGAAGCCGAGCACCTCGCGCAGGATGAGCACGGCGCGCTGGTTGGGCGGCAGGTGCTGCAGCGCGGCGATGAACGCGAGCTCGATCGCCTAGCGCTGCTCGTAGCGGGCCTCGGGGCCGGCGCGGCCGTCCTCGAGCCCCATGCGCTCGTCCGGGTAGGGCTCGATCCACACCGACTCGACCAGCGGCTCGCCGGGCCCGCCGTGCGGGTCGCTGGCCGGCCCGTAGTCGAC
>DATBDE010000008.1:0-8655 GCA_036270095.1 Solirubrobacteraceae bacterium
GGTCGTCCTCGGCGAGCAGCGGCCGCTCGTCGCGAGCGCGAGGACCTCGGTCCGCCCGGACGTCGCCCTGGATCCGCTCCAGCAGGGAGGCCTCCCCGGCCGCGATCGGATGGTGGTGGTCGACGTGCTCACGGGCGCCGAGCACGACCTGAAGCTCGCGCGCGTCCCGCCCCCACGAGGCCAGCAGCCGATTCTGCGGGAGGTCGGCGGTGCGGTCGTCGGCCCGTCGCGCGACCGCCCCGGTCGCCTCGAGCACGGGCGCCGCAGCGTCCCACAGCGCCGCCGACGGATGCAGGAGGAAGAGGTGGACGTCGCGGGCGGCGGCGAGGCCGCCCAGAGCAGCGAGGTGCGACGCCGGCAGGCGCGTGAGGCCGAACAGCGAGAGCCGTCGAGGAGCGTCGACCAGGTCCGGCGCGTCGCGGAGGCGCGCGACGGCCGTCTCCAGACGCTCGGCGGGGCTGGGCTGCCCGACCTTCGCCCGCAGCCGCCGCCACAGCTCGGCCTGCCAGTGCTCGTCCTCCCCCGCGGCCCACCCGCGCACCATCTCCGGCCGGTGCAGGCCGTAGGCGTCGTAGAGGGCCGCAAGATGACGCACGGTGCCGAAGCGCCGGCCCCTGCCCCCGCCGAGATGGGCGGCGAGCGCGTCCAGCCACGGCTCCGCCAGTGCCTCGTCGACGACCTCGAGCAGCGGCCAGACCAGCCGATCCGACAACCAGCGGTCGCGCTCGGGGTCGATGCCCGAGGCGGCGGCCACGGCCTCGCTGACGAGCCGGCCCGGCGAGGGAAAGTCGACGTTGGCGCAGACCCCGTCGCGCCGCCCGTCCGTGGTGCCCAGCCCGGTGGACAACGTCTGCGCCAGCCACCGCTCCATGCCCCGCGTGGGGACGGCGATCAGCTCGGGGGCGAAGGGATCGTCGAGCGGGGTCGCGAGCAGGTCGCGGAGGGCGGCGGCGAGGGCGTCGGCGCGTGCGGCACGGTGGACGTGGAGCATCGGAGATCACCTTATGCGTCGTCCGGGGCGTGGACGACCTGACGCCCGCTCAATCGTGGTCGTGTCCGGCCGGGCGCCCCGCGTACGCGCGCGCAAGCGCGTCGAGCTCGGCGGGGCCGACCGCGTCCGTGGTCTCCAGCACGTCCTCGAGCGCGGCCGCCCACGACGCCCAGTAGCTGCGGCGCTCGTCCTCGGCGATGCGGGCGATCAGGCGCTGGCGGAAGGCCTCCCAGTCGCAGCGCTGCGTGCGACACAGCGCGACGGTCAGGCCGAACGCGCGCCGCTCCCACGGCGCGGCGAAGACGATCTCGCCGTTGTCGCGCGGCGGGGACACGTTCGCCGCGAGGTCGTCGGCGATCGCGTCAGGCATCGGGCGCGAGGGCCCGGGCCACGCCGATCATCGCGTCCCGCGTGACCAGGCGCTCGAGCTCCTCCGGGCCGAGCCCCTCCGTGCCCGCCGGCCGCTCGGGCACGACCATGTAGCGCGCCTCGGCCGAGCTGTCCCACACGCGCACGCGCACGTCGTCGGCCAGCTCCAGCCCCATCTCGGCCAGCACGGCGCGCGGCTGGGCGACCATGCGCGAGCGGTACTCGGTCGACTTGTACCAGCGCGGCGGCAGGCCGAGCACCGGCCACGGGTAGCACGAGCACAGCGTGCACACGACGACGTTGTGGGCCGCGGGCGTGTTCTCCACCGCGATCAGGAGGTGGCCCTCTGCGCCGCCGTAACCCATCTCGGCGATGGCGGCCGTGCCGTCGGCGAGCAGGCGGTCGTGGAACGCGGGCTCGGCCCACGCCCGGGCCACCACCTTCGCGCCGTTCAGCGGGCCGACGTTCGTCTCGTAGTGCGCGATGACGTCGTCGACCAGCTCCGAGTCGACCAGCCCCTTCTCGACCAGCAGCGCTTCGAGCGCCTCGACGCGGACGGCGGGGTCGTCGGTCACGCCGGCACCAGGTAGCTCTCGTAGAGGTCGATGCGCACCTCGGTCTCCGGCTCGGCCTCGTCGCCGAACAGGTCGCGCCCGGCGAACGCCACCGTGTAGAGGTGCTGCGGCGGCTCGTGCCGGCCGACGGCCAGCGCGTCGGGGAACAGCGTCGCGCCCAGCCGCGCGGTCACGACCCCAGGCCTGCCGGTGACGTAGGTGGGCTGGCGCGTGTGCCCCGCCGCGCGCGGCGCGCGCACGACGATCCGGTCGCCGACGGCGAACCGCGGCTGGTGGCGCGTCACGCGCACGGTGCCGAACCGCTTCGGGAGCAGCTTCGCGGCCACGGCGGGCGGATAGCGCGAGCGCAGGCTCCTGCGCAGGAGCTCCCCGCGGACCGCGATGCCCCGCGGCACCGGCGCGGGCGAAGCGGCCCCGCCACCCCGTTGCACGCGCGCGTCGAGCTCGCCGGGCGCGAGGTGGCCCTGGTCGGCGAGGACGTTCTCGACCCCGCCGAGCCAGCGGCGGTAGTAGCCGGCCAGGTAGACATCGCGCGGGAGGCGGCGCATCGCGTCGCGCATGGCCTCGAAGTTCGGGCTCAGCCCGGTCGCGCCGGCGACGGTCATGAGGCCGAACGTCCGCGCCTCCCAGCGCGCTCCGAACACCGGCTCGTCGTCCTCGCGCGCGACCGGCCCGAAGAACTCCGCGCGGCCGCCCATGTCGTCCAGCTCGCCCAAGAGCGGTCGATCATGCCACAGGGGCTGCAGGCGCTCGCGGACTGGTTCGTGACGCAGCCACGGCAACCCCGCAACCGACGGCATCCGGGCGCCGCCTTAGCGTCTGCCCCGTCCGTGATGGGACCCTTCGCGCGCAGAGGACGGGTGGGTCGGTGGCTCGCCCCAGCCGTGCTCGTGGCCTCGTTGGCCGCGGCGCTCGTGCACGCCCAGCCGGCGGTGGCCCGGCCGTCAACCCTCGAGGTCAGCGTGTACATCGCCGAGGCCCAGCACTTCAGCATCGCCGACGAGAGCATCGACGCCGACGTCTGGGTCTCCGGCTACTGGCGCGACCCGCGCATCCTTCCCATCAGCAACCTCGTGGCCGTCAACGAGGTCGCCAACCAGTTGCGCGAGGTGCTCCCCGCGCGGCCCCAGCGCCTGCCCGACGGCCGGTTTCACCAGGCGCTGCACATCCGCGGGACGTTCGACCAGTCGAACTCGCTCGGCGACTACCCGTTCGACCTCCAGACCTGCGCATGTCGTTCGAGGAGCGCTCGTTCGACGCCAGCCGCATCGTCATGGTGCCTGGCAACCCGCCGATCACCGCCGACGCGGCCATCCACCTCGCCGGCTTCCACATCGGCGAGCCGGTGCTGACCCTGAGCCGGCACGTGTACCCGCCCAACCTCCGCGGCCCGACCGGCCGCGCCGCGTTCGCGCAGATGACCGCCGCTCTGCCCGTCACCGGCCCGTTGGCCGGCGCGCTGCTGACGACGTTCGTCCCCATCGTCATCGTCCTCGTCAGCGCGGCCCTGATGTTCGCCGTGCGAGCCGACTACGTGGAGGCCCGGATCGGCATCGGCGTCACCTCGCTCCTCACGCTGGTCGCCCTGCAGCTGGCGGAGGCCGACAAGCTGCCGGTGCTGGGGTACGCGACGGTGCTCGAGCTGATCGTGATCGCGTCCTATGTGTTCATCGTGTCCGCGCTCGCACTGGTCGCGCGCACGTCGTGGCTCGTGCGCCAGGACGACGGGATCACCCGCGCCATCCGTTTCGACCGGCGCGCAGTCGCGGTGCTCGCGGGGTGCTACGTGGCGGCGGTCGCGGTCATCCTGCTCGCCCGCGGACACCCCGCGCGATCGGGCGCAGCGCTAGCGCTTGCGCGCGGCGCCGCCGGTGTTGGCGGCCGAGCGACCCGCGTCCTTGGCGGCGCCGCCGGCCTCGCGCGCGGCCTTCCCGGCCGTGGTCGCGGCGGACTTCAGGCCCGAGGTCGCCTTCTTGGCCGCGGACTCCGAGCCGGCCTTGGCGCGGTTGCGCTGACGTGTGGCGGCCGCCTTCTTCGCGGCGGCGGAGCGGTCTGCCTTGGTGCGTGTAGCCACGTGGGACTCCTCTCTTCGTGTTCAACCGTCTTCTGGACCTGTTCCCGGCTGGGCGACGGTCAACCGGGCAATCTCGTCATGACCGCGGACGGCGGCGCAGCTCCGAGAGAATGAGGCCGTAGAGCAGGTGGTCGACGGCCAGCGCGGCGCGCTCGACCAGGCGGATCTGCTTGGCCTGGCGCAGGCCCAGCAGCGGCGCGAGGCCGAACTCGAAGCCCAGCCACACCAGCACGCCGTAGACCGGGCCGGCCCAGGGCTGGCGGCGCAGCCGGTCGGGCAGCAGCCCGAACGCCGCGCCGCCACCGGCGCCGTAGCTCCAGTGCGCGAGCTCGACGGCGGCCGCGCGCCGGCCTCGTGGGACGCGGCGGATGAGCCCCCGCGCCCGCTGGCGGATGATCGCGCGGGGCGGGGTCTCGTCGACCAGGCCAGCGTCGACCGTGAACGTGCGCATGCCGCTCATCGCCATGGCGGCGGCGGCGCCCCGCAGGGCGGCGTGGCCGACTTCGGCGGGGCGCGAGAGGCCCTCCTCGGGGGTGGTGGTCGCGGGGTCCATACGGTCGCGCTACCCCGGCACGCGCTGGTTCTCGCGGGCTACGCGGCGCTACATCTGGGCCGCGGCGGCCTCGATGGCCTTGCGGATGCGCGGGTAGGTACCGCAGCGGCAGACGTTGCGCAGCCCGTCGAGGTCGGCGTCGGAGACCGAACGACCCGCGGCCTTGGCCTCCTTGACCAGCGCCACGGCGGCCATGATCTGCCCCGGCTGGCAGTAGCCGCACTGCGCGACGTCGACGTCGAGCCAGGCCTCCTGCATCGGGTGCAGGTCCTTGCCCACGGTGGCCGGCAGGCCCTCGATGGTGTGACTCGTCCGTGTTCTGGATGTCCGAGACCGGCACCGCGCAGGGGTTGAACGCCTTGCCGTTGATGTGGCACGTGCACGCCTTGCACACCTCGAGCCCGCAGCCGTACTTGGGGCCGGTGACGCCGAGCAGGTCGCGCAGCCCCCAGAGCAGGCGGACGTCGTCGGGGCAGTCCACGCTGACCGGCTTGCCGTTGAGGACAAAGCTGTGGGTCGACATCAGTGCACCTCGCTGAGACCGTCGGTGGGCGACTGCGGGATCGGCGGCACGGTGGGCAGCGGGTCGAACCCGAGTGGCGCGCCGTGGTTGATGGGGAAGCTCGTGGGCACGATGCCGGTGGCGCGCGCATACGCGTTGGCGACGGCGGCCATGGCCGCGGCGACGCCGAGCTCGCCGGCGCCGCCGGGGTCGGTCCCCGTCGGTGGCAGGACGATCACCTGCACGTCGAGCGGGACGTTCCACTGGCGCGTGTAGTACGCGTTGTCCCAGCTGCCCTCCGGGAAGTGGCCGTCCTGCAGGTGCAGGCTGTAGCTCAGCGCCTGGGCGATCGCGTCCTGGATCCCACCCATCATCTGGGCCTGCAGGCCGAGCGGGTTGATGGGCAGGCCGACGTCGACCGCGAACACCACCTTGGTCACGCGAGGGCCGGTGTAGCCGTCCTTGACCGTCCGGTTGACCGTCGCCGCCGTGCAGTCGATCTCCGCGACGCACGCCGCGAAGGCCTTGTACTCGTGGTGGACGCCGATGCCCTGTGCGGTACCGGCCGGCATCGACCGGCTCCAGCTCGCCGCCTTGGCGACCGCGTCGAGGACGCCCTTCATGCGGTCGTCGCGGGCGAACGCGCGGCGGAACTGCATCGGGTCCCGGCCCAGCTTCTTGGCCACCTGGTCGACCATGACCTCCTTGGCCGTGGTCACCTCGGGGCTGTAGATGTTGCGCACGCTCGAGGTGTTGAACGTGACGTCGTCGTTGTAGACCTCGTTGAGGAGCTGCGTGACCGCGCCGAAGTTGTAGGGCACGTTGGCGGTCAGGGTGAAGATCGACTGCGAGTAGGCGAAGAAGTTGCCGTCGGGGAGGTTCGAGACCTGCGCCGAGAGCAGCTCGCCCAGCCCGTGGCCGAAGTCGGTGGCCACGCTGGTGTGGCGCTGGTCGAAGGCCAGGACGTTGTTCGCCAGGTAGCTGATGCGCACGCGTGAGGTGCACATCGGGTGCACGGGGCCCTGGCGGAAGTTGTCGGTGCGGTGCCACATGAGCCTGACCGGCTTGCCCATCGCCTTGGAGATCGCGGCGGCCTCGAACGCGGCGTCGGCGAACAGGTGGCGGCCGAACGACCCGCCGCCCTCGGTCACGTGCACGGTCACGTTGCCGACGGAAAGCCCGAGCAGCGATGCGAGCTGCTCCTGGGCCCAGACCGGCGACTTCAGGCAGGACCAGATCTCGGCCTTGTCGGGGCGGACGTCCGCAACCGCGCAGTTGGTCTCCAGCGGGTCGCCGGGCCGGAAGTAGAAGGTGAAGCGCTGGTCGAGTGCCTGCCCCAGCGCAGGCAGCCCTGCACGCTGCCGTTGATCGTCGGCGGCCGGCAGACCATGGTCGGCAGGGGGTTGGGGACGTCGAGGTCGAGCGCGAACTGCTTCTGCCCGGTCACGGCGGCCAGGGCGTCGATGCGCCGCTGCGGCGTGCCCACGAGCGAGAACTGCGAGGGCGACTTCAGGCGCGCGACGACCGCCTTGCTGCGTCGGGCCGCGGCCTTCTTCGTGAGCGAGCCGTAGTTGGTCGCGCGCCCGTCCGGGGCGCGGATGATGCCGTGCTTGATCTTCAGCCCCTGTGCCGGCGTGGCGAGCGCCTTGGCCGCGGCCGCTGTGAGCTGGCCCTTGGCGATGGCCGCCGCGACGCGGACCTGGTTGTAGAGCGAGTGCACGGAGTTCGACCCGCCGGTGAGCTGGTTGAACAGCAGCTCGGGACGCGCGTCGGCCAGCGTCATGTGGACCCGGTCCAGCGCGAGGTCCATCTCCTCGGCGATGACCATCGCGATCGCCGTGGTGATCCCCTGCCCCACCTCGGCCCGCGGCAGCGCGAAGGACGCTGTGCCGTCCGGGTTGACCGCGACCGTGATCAGCCCCGCCGTCGGCAGCGCGGCGCCGGTGAGCACGTCCGTCAGGTCGAAGCCGTCGACGACCTGGACGGGTCGGGATCGCCGCATCCGCCCGCGCTGGCGCGCGCAAGTCGGCGGCCGCCACCACCATCGGCGCCGCGATCAGATAGCCCAGGAAGCAACGTCGCGAGACATCACTCGGCACGCACCATCACCCCTGCCGTCACTCGAAACCCCCGCCTCGAATCGGCCTTGCTCGGTCTTATATCAGGGCGTGGTGCGCCACGATCCGGTCCCGAGAGGGAAGGAGCAGACCCATGCAGATCACCCGCAACACGCTGGACACCAACCGCGGCCCGGCTGACGCGTTCACCGGCGCGGTGTACATCGACCCCGTCGCCGCGCCGGCGCCGCCGTCGCGCGTCGCCGCGGCCCACGTGCGCTTCGCGCCCGGCGCCCGCACCGCCTGGCACACCCACCCGCTGGGCCAGACCATCTGGGTGACGGAGGGCGTCGGGCGCTGCCAGCGCCGCGGCGGCCCGGTCGAGGTCATCCGCCCTGGCGACCGCGTCTACTTCGAGCCCGGTGAGCACCACTGGCACGGCGCCGGCCCCGACCGGTTCATGGCCCATGTGGCCGTGCAGGAGGTCGACGAGTCCGGCAACGCCGTGACGTGGGGCGAGCACGTGACCGACGAGGAGTACGCCGCCGACCCCGCCTGATCCCTTACAGGTGGTGGCGCGCCCAGAGCCGAGCCCCCAGCACGGCCAGGTTGAGCGCGAGCACCACCGCGACGATCGCGGCCACGGGCACCCACGGGCGTCCGTCGGCCGCGTAGCCCGCCGCGAGGATCGGTCCGAGCGTGACGCCCGGGACGCTGATCGTCGCGAGCATCTTGGCGAACAGGTCGAGCACCGGCGTCGAGGTCACCGCCTCGTGGCGCTCCGGGAGTCCGAGCATCATTCCTGGTATTCCCGCCGCCGGCGCGGCCGAAAAGCGGTCAACTCGGTGATGGGCGTGTGCTCGGCCAGCGGGCCATAGCGGCCGGCGGCGGCCGCCAGCGCGAAGGCGCCGGCCACCACGAAGGGGTGGGCGATCAGGCCGTTCGTGACGCCGTCGAGCGGGTCGCTCCCGATCACAGCGCTGCGCTGGAGCAGCCACGCACCCGCGAGCACGACCCCGGCGAGCGCCAGGCCGACGCCCTGCACGCCGTAGGCGCCGGTGCGGCTGAGCAGGTACAGCGAGGGCACGAGCAGTACGACGACGAGCAGCTGGGTGAGCTCGATGCGCGAGCTCCCACTTCCGCGTCGTCGAGGGGCTGCCGAAGAGCGCGACGTAGTAGAGGTTCTGGCCGTAGGACGCCCCGCCGCCGTTCTCGTTCAGGTACTGGTCGGCCACGCGGATGGCCTCCTCCTGCGTGTAGCCGTGTGCGCTGATCTCAGGTCGGTGATCGGCACGCCCGCCCGCTTCACGAATGTCGTGGGCAGGTTCGACCAGCCGGTCTTCATGGCCGAGCTGCTGAACGGGTATACGACCTTGCCCCGCTGCCCGCTCGACAGCGTTCTCAGGAAGGCGTCGGCCGCGGCCGTCGCCTTCGCGGCCTCGGAGTTGGCCGCGGCGGCGCTCACCACGGCATTCAGGAACAGGGGGATGAGGAGTCGCTGGAGCATGGCGGCCACCCTTGGCCGCGCGGCCAC
>DATBDE010000009.1:0-1774 GCA_036270095.1 Solirubrobacteraceae bacterium
GACGCCGTCGTCGAGCGCGTAGCCGGCCGTGATGAGCACCGTGTGGGCGAGCAGCAGCGCCAGGCACGCGATGCCGTTGAGCCGATGCCACCGGCTCATGCGCTCGAGCCCGACGGCGTCGAGCACCGGGATGCGCGCCAGCAGCAGCAGCTCGACCAGGGCCAGGTACGCGCCGAGCAGCCCGGTGACGCGGCCGAGGCTGGTCAGCAGCCCGGCGACGTCGTGGATCTCGCGGATGCCGCCCTGGCGCCACCACAGTCCCACGACGACGACGGCGTTGGCCGCGACGAGCACCGACACGTCCCACCCGGTGATCCTGCGTCGCGCGCGTGCGATGGGCATGTGGCCTGCGAGGGCGATGGCGACGAGAGCGTGCCATAGGCTCGCTGGCGATGGGGAGGATTGGCGCGCTCGTCCCGGAGGTGCTGCGCACCGAGGCCCAGTTCCGGCTGCTGTTCGCCGGCCAGGTGCTGTCACTCGTCGGCGATCGCGTCATGCTCGTGGCGCTCCCCTTCGCCGTCCTGGAGGCCGGCGGCAGCATCGAGGCGGTCGGGCTCGTGGTCACCGCGCAGCTCGTGCCGTTCCTCGTCTTCGCGCTCGCCGGGGGCGTCATCGCCGACCGCGGCGACCGCCGTCGCGTGCTCATCGCCTCCGACGTCGCGCGGCTGATCGTGCAGGGCATCGGCGGGGTGCTGCTCGTCGCCGACGCGGCCAGCCCGCTCACGCTCGGGGTGCTGGCCGCGCTGTACGGGACGGCCGACGCCTTCTTCCAGCCGGCCTTCACCGGCCTGCTCCCGCAGACCGTGTCGCACCCCGGTCAGCTGCAGCCCGCCAACGCGCTGCGCGGGCTGAGCTTCTCGGTCTCGAACATCGCGGGCCCGGCCATCGCGGGCGTGCTCGTCGGCGGCATCGGCGCCGGGGCGGCGATGCTCTTCGACGCGGGCTCCTTCGCGGTCAGCGTGGCCTGCCTGCTGCGGCTGCGCCCGGCGGTGGCGGTCGAGGGGATCGAGCAGGCGCCGCCGGCCTTCCTGGCCGCGGTGATGGCCGGCTGGCGCGAGGTGCGCTCGCGCTCGTGGGTCCTCGCCGGCCTCGGGGCCATGTGCGCGTACTCGGGGATCGTCCTGCCCGCGGTCTACGTGCTGGGCCCCGTCTCGATCGCCGAGCGGCTCGGCGGCCCCGGCGCGTGGGCGGCGGTCGTGGTCGCCTTCGGGCTGGGCTGCGTCCTGGGCGACCTGCTGCTCCTGCGCATCCGTCCGCGGCACGCGCTGCTGACGGGCGGCATCGCGCTCATCCTCGCCTCCAGCCAGGCCGCGGTCTACGGCGCGGGCGCCGATCTGGCGCTCACGTGCGTGCTGCAGTTCGTGGCCGGGATCGGCGTGACCGCCTTCTTCACGCTGTGGGAGGTCTCGCTGCAGGAGCACATCCCGGGCGAGGCGCTCTCGCGCGTGAGCTCCTTCGACTACCTGGCCGCGACGATCCTCATGCCCATCGGCACGGCCGTCGTCGGCCCGCTCGCCGCGTCGGTGGGCACGCAGGAGACGCTGCTGGGGATGAGCGCGGTCGGCATCGCGTGCGCGCTGTGCTTCCTCGCGGTGCCGTCGGTGCGCCGCCTGCCGCGCATCGAGGCGGCGGTCGCCGATCAGTAGCGTTCCCCGCCGGTGGCTGCAACGGACAACGGTGAGCGTCGGCGGCGTCCCGCGATCCTCGCGGTGGACGACGAGCCCGCGGTGCTCGCGGCCGTGGCCCGGGACCTGCGCAGGCACTTCGGCGAGGG
>DATBDE010000010.1:0-2433 GCA_036270095.1 Solirubrobacteraceae bacterium
AGGTGATCCAGTACGTCTACGACAAGTACGGGCGCGACCGCGCCGCCCAGGTCGCCAACGTGATCACGTACCGGCCCAAGAGCGCGCTGCGCGAGATGGCCAAGGCCGCCGGCCTCTCACCGGGCCACGCCGACGGGCTCACGAAGTGGATCGACCGGTGGGGGAGGGACGTCGGCGCGTTCGAGAGCGTGAAGTCCGAAGGCCCGCCGGTGCCGGCGCTCGTCCTGGACCTCGCCGGGCAGGTGCTCGACTTTCCCCGCCACCTCGGCATCCACTCCGGCGGCATGGTCATGGCCGACCGGCCGCTGGTGGAGTTCTGCCCGATCGAGTGGGCACGCATGGAGGACCGGTCCGTGCTCCAGTGGGACAAGGACGACTGCGCCGCCGCCGGGCTGGTGAAGTTCGACCTGCTCGGGCTGGGGATGCTCACGATGCTGCACCTGGCGGTCGACCTGGTCCGTGAGCACGAGGGCACGGAGGTCGACCTGGCCACGATCCCCCAGGAGCCCGCCGTCTTCGACCTGCTGTGCGCGGCCGACACCGTCGGCGTGTTCCAGGTCGAGAGCCGGGCCCAGATGGCCACGCTGCCCCGGCTGCGGCCGCGCACGTTCTACGACCTCGTCATCGAGGTCGCGCTCATCCGCCCCGGCCCGATCCAGGGCGGGTCGGTGCACCCGTACCTGCGTCGCCGCAACGGCCAGGAGCCCGTCTCGTATCCGCACCCCATGCTCGAGGAATGCCTGAAGAAGACCCTGGGCGTGCCGCTGTTCCAGGAGCAGCTCATGCAGATGGCGATCGACATCGCCGGCTTCAGTCCCGGCGAGTCCGATCAGCTGCGCCAGGCCATGGGCTCGAAGCGCTCCCACGCCCGCATGGCGGTCATGCGCGAGCGGCTGCTCGCCGGCATGGCCGAGCGCGGCATCACCGGCCCGACCGCCGAGGAGATCGCGACCAAGTTCGAGGCGTTCGCCGACTTCGGCTTCCCGGAGAGCCACTCGGTGAGCTTCGCCTACCTCGTGTACTCGAGCTCGTGGATCAAGCTGCACTACCCGACCGAGTTCGCGTGCGCGCTGCTCAACGCGCAGCCCATGGGCTTCTACTCGCCGCACTCGATCGTGCGCGACGCCATGCACCACGGCGTCGAGGTCCTCGGCCCCGACGTGAACGAGTCGCGCAAGGACTGCACGCTGGAGCCTCGCACCAGCGCCGCCGGACCGGTCGGCCACCCGCGCCCGGGCTGGCACGCCGACCCGTCGACGCGTGCCGTGCGCATGGGCTTGCGGTACGTCCGGGGTCTCGCCGACGCGCTGCTCGACCGCATCGACGCCGAACGCGACCGCAAGCCGTTCGCGTCGCTCTCCGACTTCACCCGCCGCACCGGCGCGCCCACCGACGCCATCGAGGCGCTGGCCACCGCGGGCGCGTTCGGGTCCCTGGGTCAGACGCGCCGCAGCGCGCTGTGGGCCGCGGGGGCGCTGCGCGACGCCCGGGCCGACAAGCTGCCCGGGCTCGTCACCGGGGTCGACGCGCCGGCGCTGCCGGGCATGACCGAGGTCGAGGAGACGGCCGCCGACCTGTGGGCGACCGGCCTGACCGCCGGCCGGCACCCGACCGAGTTCGTGCGCGAGCGCCTGACCGACCGGGGCGTCGTCACCGTCGAAGCGCTTCGTGAGCTCCAGCACCGCTCCGTGGTCGAGGTGGCCGGCATCGTCACACATCGCCAGCAACCCGACACTGCCAAGGGCGTGGTGTTCGTCAACCTCGAGGACGAGACCGGCCTGCTCAACGTGATCTGCACGGCCGACGTGTGGCGCCGGTTCCGCAAGGTCGCCCGCATGTCACCGGCGCTGATCGTGCGGGGGATGCTCGAGCGCTACCAGGGTGTGATCAACGTGGTCGCGGCTCGCATCGAGGAGCTGCCGCTCACCGCCGCCGACATGGTCCGCTCCCGCGACTTCCACTAGGTGTGACGCGCTCAGGCCGTGCCGGTAGCGACCAAGACGAGAAGCGAGAGCAGCACCAGCGCGACGATCGTGAGGTTGTACGCGAGATGGGCGCGGGTCGACTCGAGCAGCGCGCCGGTCTGGGACCGGGTCTCCTTCCAGCCGTTGAGGTAGCACCGCGTGAGGTAGAGCCCGCCGATCGACAGCGCCAGCGCCGCGCCGATGGGGATGCCGACGACGGCGTGGGCGAGGCCGAACACCACCGAGCGCCCGAGGTTCACGGCCGTGCCCCGCTCCTCGGCGCCGCGCCGGAACACCCACTCCTCCCGGGCGACGAGCAGCGGCATGCCCACGATCAGCAGGCCGATGAAGAACAGCGGGATGACCACCGAGGCGATGCCGAGGTCCCGGTTGCTGACGCCGACCACCGGGTTGCCCTCGCCGCCGATCGCCGACCACCAGCCGAACGAGAGGACGGGCAGCTGGATCA
>DATBDE010000011.1:0-18029 GCA_036270095.1 Solirubrobacteraceae bacterium
GACCACCGGCCCCTCGTGCTCGAGCGCCTCGAGCAGCGGGCGCCGGATCAGGAACGGGGCCGCGAAGAGCTCGCCCACCTCGGCCCCGCCCTCGGCCGCGCGCAGGGCGAGCAGCTGGCGCGCGTAGTCCCAGTCGTAGAGGGCGTGGTGGACGTCGATGCCTTCGTAGCACTGCAGGCGGATCAGGCGGGAGCCCGTGGTGGCGGCCAGCGCCTTGGCCACCTCGGTCTTGCCCACGCCGGCTTCGCCCTCGAGCAGCAGCGGCTGCTCCAGCGTCGCGGCCAGGTACACGGCGATCGATAGCGCCTCGTCGGCGAGGTACTGCTCCTCGGCCAGCGCGTCGGTGACCGCCGCAACGGAGGCGAAGCGGGTGTCAGGGATGCTTGACTCCCTCGCGCAGCATTGTCAGCGCCTTACCCACCCGCCGCGTGCGCGTCTCCTCGCGCTTGGCCTCGGCGATCCACTGCGCGTACTCCTTGCGGTGGGTGAAGGACAGACCTTCGTAGGCCCCGCGGGCGGTGTCGTCGCCCGCCAGCGCGGCGGCCAGGGCCGGGGGGACATCGACCTCGCGCGGCTCGTCGTCGCGCTCGATCGTGACCTCCACTGCGTCGCCGGCCGCGAGCCCGGCAGCGTCGCGCGCTTCCCTGCGCAGGCCCAGGTACGTCCTCCCTGCGTAGACGGCGAGGCGGCTGCGGTAGTCCACCCCGTTGATGGTGCAGCGCACCGCGGCACGGGCAGAGCCGAACGCCGCCTTGGCGTCGAACGGCATTTCGACCCGGTGTCCGCCTCCGCGGCCGGACTCCTCCAGGGTGGCGGTGAACCTCAGGCCGCTGCGGCCTCCAGCGCGCGTGCGGTGAGGACCTGGGCCAGGTGGCGCTTGTAGTCGCCGGACGCGTTCAGGTCGCTCGGCGGGTTGGTGCCCTCCGCCGCCTGCTGCGCCGCGGCCACGATGCTGGCGCCGTCGAGGCCGCCGCCGCGGAGCGCCTGCTCGGTGGCGGTGGCGCGTAGCGGCGTCGAGCCCATGTTGGTCAAGCCCACGCGCACATCCTCGCAGGAGCCGTCGGCCGCCTTGCGCACGAGCGCGCACACCCCGACCATGGCCCAGTCCTCGATGCGCCGGTTGAACTTCTGATAGCCGTAGCCCCATCCGTCGTCCAGCGGCAGCGAGACCGAGGTCATGACCTCAGCGGGCTCCAGCGCCGTCGTGAGGTAGTCCTGGAACAGGTCGGCGGCGGCGATCTCGCGCGTGCCGCCCGAGCCCTGCACGGTGACCGAGCCCTCGGCCGCCAGCAGCACCGCCGGCATGTCCGAGGCGGGGTCGCCGTGGGCCAGGGAGCCGCCGATCGTGCCGCGGTTGCGCACCTGCTGGTCGGCGATCGACCGGGCCGCGACCGCAGCGAGGCCGAGCTCAGGCCGGTTCTGGAGGTCGGCGTGGCGCGTCATCGCGCCGATCTTCCAGCCGCCGTTGCTCTGCTCGGCGCCGCGCAGGCCGTCCACGCGGCGCAGGTCGACCAGCAGGGTCGGGAACGCCAGGCGGAGCTTCATCAGCGGGATCAGCGAGTGCCCGCCGGCCAGCAGCTTGGCGTCCTCGCCGCCTTCGTCGAGCTGGCGGATCGCCTCCGCGAGCGAGTCCGGTGCGACGTACTCGAATGCGGGAGGGATCATGCCTGCGCCTCCTGGATCGCCTGCCACACCCGCATCGGTGTGAGCGGCATGTTGATGAAGTCGACGCCGAGCGGCTTGAGGGCGTCGATGACGGCGTTTGTGACCGCGGGCGACGCGGCGATCGTGCCCGCCTCCCCGATCCCCTTGACCCCGAGCGAGTTGACCGGCGAGGGCGTCACCGTGCGGTCGGTCTCGTAGGACGGGACCTCGGCCGCCGTTGGCAGGGCGTAGTCCGTGAACGTGCTGGTCAGGAGCTGCCCCGCCTCGTCGTAGGCGACCTGCTCGTACAGGGCCTGGCCGATGGCGTGGGTGATCGCGCCGTGGACCTGGCCGTCGATGAGCATCGGGTTGATGGCCGGGCCGCAGTCGTCCACGGCCACGTAGCGCACGACCTTCACCTTCCCCGTCGCGACGTCGACGTCGACGACGCACGCGTGCGCGCCGAACGGCCACACGAAGTTCTCCGGGTCGTAGAAGGAGACCTCCTCCAGCCCCGGCTCCATGCCCTCGGGCAGGTCCTGGGGGATGTAGGCCGCGGCGGCCACCTCGGCCACGGTCATCGCGTTGTCGGGCGAGCCGCGGACCTGGTACCTGCCGTCGGCGAGCTCGATGTCCTCCGGCGCGGCCTCGAGCAGGTGGGCGACGATCTTCTTGGACTTGTCGGCCACCTTGTTGGCCGCCCGCGCCGCCGACTCGCCGCCGACGGCGAGCGTGCGCGACCCGTAGGTGCCCATGCCGTACGGGCCCTTGTCGGTGTCGGAGTGCACGATCTCGACCTGCTCGGGCGGGATGCCGATGCGGTCGCCCACGACCTGGGCGAAGCCGGTCTCGTGCCCCTGGCCGTGCGGCGAGCTGCCGGTGAAGACGGTCGCCGAGCCGGACGGGTGCACGCGCACGACCGCGGACTCCCAGTACCCGGCCTGGAGCCCGACACCCTGCGGCCCGACCACGCGCGAAGGCGCGAGGCCGCAGATCTCCATGTAGGTGGAGAACCCGACGCCGCGGTACGTGCCCTGGGAGCGGAGCTCCTCCTGCTCGCGCCGGAAGGCGTCGAGGTCGAAGTTCTCGAGCAGCCTGTCCAGCGCCCCGTCGTAGTCGCCCGAGTCGTAGATGACCCCGATCGCAACCTCGGCCGGGAAGTCCTCCTTGGGGATGAAGTTCTTCCGCCGGACCTCGAGCGAGTCCATGCCGATCTCGGCCGCGGCCTGGTCGACCATCATCTCGATCAGGTGGGTGGCCTCGGGCCGCCCGGCGCCGCGGATCGCATCGGTGGGGAACTTGTTCGTGAACGCCCCGACGATGTCGGTCTGGACCGCGGGGATCTTGTAACAGCCGCTCATCACGAACGCGGTGAAGGCCGGGATGAACGGCGTGAGGATCGTGTGGTAGCCGCCCATGTCGGCGACGACCTTGCAGTGAATGGCGGTGATCGAACCGTCGTTCTTGATCCCCACGCGTACGTAGTCGATCTGGTCGCGTCCGTGATGCGTCGCGGCCATGTCGTCCGTGCGCGTGGCCGTCCACTTCACCGACCGGCCGAGCCTGCGCGCGCACCAGGCCACGAGCGTCTCCTCGGCGTACATCTGCAGCTTCGAGCCGAAGCCGCCGCCGACGTCGGGGGCGATCACCCGGATGCGCTCCTCGGAGATGCCGAGCTGGCCGGCCAGCAGCGAGCGCACGAGGAACGGGATCTGCGTGGTCGTGGTCAGCGTCAGGGCATCGCCGCGCCACTCGGCCACCATCGAGCGCGGCTCGATCGCCGCTCCCGCGGTGCGGTGGTTGACGATACGGCGCTCGACGATCTTGTCCGCCTCGGCGAATCCGGCGTCGAGGTCGCCGCCGCCCAGCGACCACTGGAAGGACTCGTTCGTCCCGAAGTTCTCGTGGATGATCGGGGCGCCGTCTTCGAGCGCCTTCTCCGGGTCGGTGACGACCGGGAGCGGGTCATACTCGACCATGACCTCCTCGGCGGCGTCGACCACCGCGTACTTGTCCTCGCCGAGGACGACCGCGACTGGGTCGCCGACGTGGCAGACCTTGCCGCGGGCCAGCGGCCAGTGGTCGGGCGTGCGCATCTCGACGCCGGGAGGCGCCCAGGCCATCGGCAGCGGGGACTCGAGATCGGAGAGGTCCTCGCCGGTGAACACCGCGACCACGTCGTCGCGGGCCGCGGCCGCCGAGGTGTCGATGCTCTTGATCGTCGCGTGCGCCTCGGGCGAGCGGACGATCGCCGCGTACAGCGTCCCGTGCGGGGTGAGGTCGTCGACATAGTTGCCCTCGCCCGTGATCATGCGCGGGTCTTCCTTGCGCCGCATGGAGCGGCCGACGTAGCCGTTGCCGCCGGGCCTCTCGGTCGTCGCGCTCATGCCCCCATACCCCCGATCGTGACGTCGGTCCTGCCCGCCGGATGCGGGACCGGGATCTTGTGGCCCTCCGGGTGCTTGGCCGCCTCGAGCACCGCCTGCACGATGTTGTGGTAGCCGGTGCAGCGGCAGAGGTTGCCCTCGAGCGAGGTGCGGATCTCATCCTCGGTCGGGTCGGGGCTGCGGGCGAGCAGCTCGCTGCAGGCCATGATCATGCCCGGGGTGCAGTAGCCGCACTGCAGGCCGTGCTTGTTCCAGAAGGCCTCCTGCATCGGGTGCAGCTCGCCGTTCTCCTTGGCCATCCCCTCGATCGTCGTCACGTGGGCGCCGTCGGCCTGGACGGCCAGCACGGTGCAGCTCTTGACCGCCTCGCCATCAAAATGGACGGTGCAGGCGCCGCAGTTGGACGTGTCGCAACCGACGTGGGTGCCCGTCAGGCCCAACCGGTCGCGGAGGAGGTGGACCAGAAGCAGCCGCGGCTCGACGTCCAGGTCGTGGGGTTCGCCATTGACCGTGACGCGTACGGGAACGCCCATCTGATCCTCCAAGGGTTGAGGGGACGCGAATCTCCTGCAACCTAGCTCCCGACGATTGCCCGCGCAACCGCCTCAGCGCAGCGTGAACGGCGCCCGCGCGACCACGTGCCCGTTGCCGCGCCCGGGCCCGAGCAGCAGCAGCTCGTAGCGCCCCGGGGGCAGATGCGCGAGCCCGGGGATGCGCGCGACGCCGTCGCGCACGCGCATCACGCCGCGCGTCACCACGTGCCGATGGCGGCGCACGGCGAAGCGCCCGTGGCCCGCCGAGGTGCGGTCCGAGAGCGTCATGGCGCAGGCGTGGCGGCGGCAGCCGACCCGGGCCTGCAGCGGCACCGTGGGCTGCGGCACGGCCAGGAGCGTGAACGCGCTCGAGGCGGTGGCGGTGCTGCCGTCGTTGCGTGTGAGCGTCCACGTCGCCGTGTAAGGCCCAGGTGGGAGCGCGGGCACGTCGGCTTGGGCGTCGAGGCCGTCGGCGCCGTGCACGGCGGTGGTGGTGAAGATCGGCACCGGGCCGCCGCCGGGGTACAGCGCGAGCGTGACCTTCTCGGCGTCGTCGCCGTTGAGGCCGGCGAAGGCGGTGAACGGTCCCGGCCCGACAAACGCGCCCGTCGGGGGCACGGGGTCGACAATCGCGGTCGGGCCCGTGGGGGCCGCGTCGGACTTGACGAGGCTGCCGTTCTGCACCGGCCCGCTGCCCACGTTCACGAAGCCCGGCGGCGCCGGACTCCCGGGCGCCGGGCACCTGGCCGGAGGCGCGGGCAGCGTCCCGGCGTAGACGACGGTCCCGCTGCCGCTGTACTGCACCGAGACCAGCCAGCCACGGCCGGCGTTGCTGCCCGCGTCGATCCGGTAGCCGAGCACGGCGGCGCCCGGTGCCGGCGTGGCGCACGTCGCCACCGCGTGCAACGCGTACGTCCCGGACACCGAAAGCCACCCGCGCGGCTGCCGCCCGTCCGCGGTCACGACGAAGTTGTGGAAGCTCGCGCCCTCGAGCTGGCCCGAGCCCTGGAGAGAGAGCGTCTGCGCGGACGCCGGAGCGGTCCCGACCAGCGCAAGGAGGAGGACGAAGGGCAGGACCGCTCGGCGCCGCATGTCCACCCAGAACGGTTGGCGGGCCGGTGGGTTGCGTCGTTTCCGCTCCCCGTATGCTCCCGCCTCGATGGCGGTCGGCTGCTTCGTGTCCTCCGGGCGCTCGCTCGACGCGGCGGTACGGCGCGTGCGCCTCGCCGAGCAGCTCGGCTACGAGGCGTGCTACGTCACCCACATCGCCGGGCGCGAGTCGCTGACGCTGCTGACCATCTACGCCTCGGCCACCGAGCGCCTCCGCATCGGCACCGGCGTGGTGCCGATCTACACGCGCACCCCGGCGACCATGGCCCAGACGGCGGCGACCATCAACGAGTTCTCGCACGGGCGCCTGCGGCTAGGGCTCGGGGTCTCGCACCGGCCCGTGGTCGAGGGCTGGCACGGGCAGTCGATCGACTCGCCGGCCGGGGAGATGCGCGAGTACGTCGCGATCGTGCGCGCGATCCTGCGCGGCGAGGACCCGCCCGCGGGCACCAAGTGGTCGACCGGCTTCCGCCTGGCCGGCGTCGACCTCGCCCCCGACATGCCGATCTACATCGCCGCGCTCTCGCCGCTCATGCTGCGGCTCGCGGGCGAGATCGCCGACGGCGTGCTGTTGTGGCTGTGCGTGCCCGACTACATCCGCACCGTGGTGGTGCCCGAGGTGACCAAGGGCCGCGAGAAGGCGGGCAAGGGGCTCGGGGGCTTCGACATCGTGCCCGCCGTCCCGGCCGCCGCTACCGACGACATCAGGGCCGCACACGAGGTCCTGCGCGGCGACCTGATCCCCTACTTCGCGCTGCCGTTCTACCGCGCCATGCTCGAGCGCTCGGGCTTCGGCACCGAGCTGGCCGAATACGACGGCGCCGCCGGCGACCCCGACGCGATGAAGCGGGCGATGTCGAACGAGTTTCTGCACGCGCTGGCCGCCGTGGGCGCGCCCTCCGACGTGCGCGACGGCGTGCGCGCCTATCTCGAGGCGGGCGCGAGGTCGCCATGCGTGAGCCCGATCGCGCGCACGGACTTCGACGCCACGCTGCGCGCAGCCGCCCCGGACGCCTGAGCACCCACGCAGTCCTAGGGCGTGTCGACCGGCTTGGGCGGCGCCGGCGGCTGCGGGCCGGCCAGCGCGGCCACCCGCCACGAGCCGCCCTCGCGCACGAGCTGCACGACGTCGGTGGAGGCCTTCTGGTGAGCGGCGCCGCTGTCGACCTGGGCCAGGGCGCGGTTGCCGGTGACCTTGATCGTCGCGACCTGCAGGCGCGGCTGGTGCACCTTGCCCAGCCCCAGGCGCAGCGCCGTCTCGCACGGCAGGCCGGCGCCGGCGACGCGCTGCACGAGCGTGCGGGCCAGGACCTGGTTGCACATCGTGGCGTAGTCGTGGGCGGCAGTGGCCTGCTCGAGCCTGAGCAGCGTGCCGCGCACCGCGGCGCGATCCTGCGCGGGGCTCGGCCCCTTGGGCCTGTCGCTGCCGCCGCCGCACGCGGTCACTCCCAGCGCAAGGGCCAGCACGGCGGCCGTCGCAGCGGGTCCCCTACCGACTCGCATTCCGAGAAGGCTACGCTTGGGGCATGGAGCGTGCGCCACTTCAGGACGGCCACGGCCGGCGGATCGCCGACCTGCGCCTGTCGGTAACCGACCGCTGCAACTTCCGCTGCCAGTACTGCATGCCCGCCGAGGGGCTGCCGTGGCTCGAGCGCCAGGAGATCCTCTCGTTCGAGGAGATCGAGCGCCTGATCGCGCTGCTGGCTGAAATGGGCGTGACCGACCTGCGCCTGACCGGCGGCGAGCCGCTCGTGCGCCGCGACTTCCCGACGCTGGCCGCATCGCTGTGCGCGATCGACGCGCTGCACGAGGTGTCGGTGACCACCAACGGCTACCTGCTCGAGCGCGACGCCGAGGCGCTCGTGGGCGCCGGGATCGACCGCTTCAACGTCTCCATCGACTCGCTGCAGCGCGACCGCTTCTTCGAGATGACCCGCCGCGACGCCCTGCCCCGGGTGCTGGCCGGGCTGGAGGCCCTCGCCCGCTACCCCGAGGCGCACCCGATCAAGGTCAACGCGGTGGCCATGCGCGGCTTCACCGAGGACGAGGTGCTGCCGTTCGCGCGCTTTGCCCGCGAGCGCCCCTTCGAGGTGCGCTTCATCGAGTTCATGCCGCTGGACGCCGACCGCAACTGGGACCGCGACCGCGTGCTCACCGGCGCGGAGATCCGCGACCAGATCGCGGCGGTGTGGCCGCTCGAGCCCGAGCCGCGCGAGCCCAGCGCCACCGCCCGGGTGTACCGCTTCGCCGACGGCCACGGCCGCATCGGGTTCATCAACCCGGTCTCGGAGCCGTTCTGCGGCGACTGCAACCGCATCCGCCTGACCGCCGACGGCCGGCTGCGGACCTGCCTGTTTTCGATCGACGAGACCGACCTGCGCGCCCCGCTGCGCGCGGGCGCGACCGACGATGACGTCGAGGAGATCATCCGCGACGCGGTGTGGCGCAAGGAGCTCAAGCACCACGTCAACGACGCGGGCTTTGTGCAGCCAAAGCGCTCGATGTCGCAGATCGGCGGCTAGGCCATTCTCGCCGCCCCAGGCTTAGGTCCTCGGGCTCGCCGTGCCCGGCACGGCTTCACCCTTGCGTCCCGAGCCGGGAACGCCGAGCGATGGCCTAGTCCTGCCGGCGGCGGCGGCGCAGCTCCGCGGCTGCCTCGCGTAGGTCCTCGGGGGTGTTCACGTTGAAGAAGAGCTCGGCGTCCGCGGGCTCGATCGTGCGCGGGCTGAGCGCCTGCACGGCCGCGGTCAGCGGCGCGTCGGCGCCCGCCGCCTCCAATACCGCCAGCGCCCCCGGCTCGTAGCGGGCCAGCAGCGGCTGCAGGCGGGTGCCGGCCAACGGCACGACGGCGAGCGCGCCGCCGGCGTCGGCCCCGGCGATCGTGGCGACCAGCGGCGCGGTGACCAGCGGCATGTCGACGGCGCAGGCCAGCACCGGCCGCCCACCGGCGCGCTCCAGCGCATGGCGCAGGCCGGCGAGCGGATGGCGGGGCTCGTCGGGCTCGGTCCACAGCGCCACGCGTGGGCTGCCGGCCACGCGCAGGCTGTCGCCGTTGCGCGCGCCCGGCAGCGCGGTCGAGGCCTTGGCCGCGACCGCGACCTCGTCCAGCGCGCCGGTCATGGCCTCGAGCACGTAGGCGAGCAGCGGCCGCCCGGCCAGCTCGACGGTGGCCTTCCCCTCGCCCCCGAGCCGGCTGCCACGCCCGCCCGCGAGCACCACGCCGACGGGTGACGTCAGCGCGGACGCTGCCCGTAGTCGCCGAACGGGGCGTCGCGCTCGGCCACGGCCGCGGCGACGGACTCCTGCGCGCGGCGCGAGAAGGCCACGCCCTCGGGGGTATGGCGCGCGTCGCCGTCGAGCAGGGTGCCGATGAGCTGGGTCACGCGCAGGCCCATCTGCTCGTAGGCCTGGTTGACCAGCAGCTTCATCATGTGCAGCTGGTTGCGGGGTAGCAAGGCGACCCGCTGGGCCAGCGCCAGCGCCGCCGCGTCGAGCTCGCCGGCGGGCACGGCCTCGGAGGCCAGGCCCCACTCCGCCGCCTTGCGCCCGGTCAGGGCGTCGCCCGTCAGCAGCAGGCGCTTGGCCCGTTCGAGCCCGAGCCGGTAGACCCACATCGAGGTCGTCGGCGAGCCCCACACCCGCGCGGGCGGGTAGCCGATGTAGGCGTCCTCCGCGCACACGATGAGGTCGCTGCACAGGGCGAAGTCGGTGCCGCCGCCGACGCAGAAGCCGTGCACCTGGGCGATCACGGGCTTGGGCGACTCCCACAGGCGCATGTACGCGCGGACGAAGCGCGACATGGTCTGGTAGTCGCGGATCGGGTCCCACGGCGCGTCGGCCTCGGCGTCGAGCATGACCTCGCTGCCCCAGTCGATGTCGTAGCCCGCGCAGAAGACGCGCCCGGCCCCGCGGAGGCGGATCGCGTGGACCGAATCGTCGGCCTGGGCGCGGTCCAGGGCGGCGTCCAGATCGGCGATCAGGGCCGGCACGATGGCGTTCAGCCGGTCCGGGCGATGCAGCGTCAGGGTGGCCACACGCCCCTCGACGGCATAGAGGACCGTTTCAGGCATGGCCGGGCATCCTAGAATCCCTGGTATGGAGGGCTCCACCGAGCAGGGCCAGGGCACAGTCCGGTCCTGGCTGCGCTGCTACCGCTGCTGGTCGACGAACCTCGAGGTGCAGGTGCACTACGAGGGCGTCCATCGCATCGACCCCGCCACCGGCGAGCGCGCCGAGGTGGTGGACGAGCTCCAGGAGGCGGTCGTCCAGTGCCTGGACTGCATGCACGACCAGCCCCACCTGGGGTTCCACAACGGACGGGTGGAGCCGATCGAGGACCGCTGGGAGCGCATGATCGCCGGCACGCCGTGGGTTGCCTCGTGCACGGTCGAGGTCGACGCCGACGACGTCGAGACCTGCTCCGGCCCCGAGGCGGGCGACGCCCTCAGCTACGCAGCCTTCGGCGAGCACGGCACGCGCGAGTTCTTCACCCACGTGCGCTTCCACAAGCACGAGGGCGAGGAGACGATCATCGTTCACCTGCTGGTCGAGCTCTACGCGCGCTCGGCCGAGGAGGCCACCGAGGTGCTGGAGGAGGCCGCGCGCGGCGGCCTGACCATCACGTCGCTTGCGGAAGAGTCCCGTCCCCCAGCGGCGACGGGCGACGACCTGCACTAACGGTAGTACTCACGGAGGCCGTCGAGGAGGCCGCCGTGGAGCGGCGAGGCCTCGATCGCCTTGAAGTACGCGGCGTCGGCGGCCAGCGAGTCCAGCGGCGGGACCTTCCCGGCCGCGGGCGGCGGGGCGGCCGCGAGCAGGTCGGGCTCGTCCCAGGGCTTGTCGGGTAGCAGGCGCACGGGCTCCGCGCCGCCGTGCACCGCAGCGGTCATGCGCATGCGGGCGCCCTGCGGGTCCGCCCGGGCGTCCTCGAGCGCGTCGACGACCTGCTTCCAGGTCATGTCCGCGTCGGGCACGTCGGGGTAGACGAGCACGATCGCGCGGTCGCGGCCGGCCACGCGGATGGGCTCGGCGTGGGTGGCGCCGCCGCTGCGCAGGAGCGAGGTCAGGCCGTAGAACGGCTCGCCGTTGACGGCCACGAAGCGCACGTCGGCCTCGGTGGCGGCGACGAGGTTCCGGTAGGGGTCGGGGTCCTGCTCCGTCACCACGGTGACGTCGCCGTGCAGGCCCGGGCGCAGGCGCCCGATGCGGTCCGACCAGCCCAGCGCGTCGGCGGGGTTGCAGGTCGCCATCGCGCAGATGTCCTGCGCGCTGAGCGCGCCGTCGAGCTGCGTAGCGCTCCACAGGTCGGCCACCTTGAGCTCGCCCAGCAGGCTCTTCGAGCCCGACGGCGACCAGTCCGCGCCCAGGCAGACGGTCAGGCCGGCGGCGCGAGCCGCCAGCACGTCGGTGGTGTCGCGGTAGAGCCACAGATTCGAGAACGGCGACCAGATCACGCTGCCGCCGTTGGGCTTCCACTCGCCGTACTGGGGCTCGTCCAGTGCCGTGCAGTGGATCGCGCCGAGGTGGGGCCCGAGGCAGTCGTGCGTGCGCAGGTCCTCGAACTCGCGCACGAGCTTGGGATCGGTGCCCTCGGACAGGTGGTAGATGAACGCCTGGCCGTCCTGCAGGTGCTTGCGCGCCCCCGCGAAGTCGTCCGCGGTCGCGAGCGTGCGCACGGACTGGAACACCGTGCGCTTCTTCGTGCGGAAGGTCTCGACCTCGACGTTGCGCACGAGCCAGCCCTCGTAGGGATGGGCGGTCTTGGCCGAGCCCTGAATCGCGGTCACGCCGCCGACCACGGCCTTGGTCTCCACGTATTTGAGCAATGCCTTGCCCGCGACCGTGCCGAGCGTGGCGACCGGGTCGTGGATGTCGCCCTTGTAGCTGGCGTCGCGGGGCCACTGCGCGCGGCTCGTGTACGGCTCGGTCCGCCCGGGCGGCGACCACAGGGAAAGGCAGTTGTAGGCGATGTGGTTGTGGAGGTCGAACAGCCCCGGGTACACGACCCCGCCGGACGTGACGCGGTGGGCGTGCTCGAAGCCGGCCGGCGGGGCGTCCCCGCGGTCCTGCACGGCGTCGATCAGCCCGTCGTCGCCGACGTAGACGGCGCCGTCGCCCAAGACCGGGCGCTCCACGTCGAACGTCACCACCCTGCCCGTCACCACGAGGCTCATTGCGCCAATCAAATCAGCTTGAGCGGACCTGCAAGACTCGTTTCTCGATGTCGCAGTCCTTCGATCCCGGCTACGTCGACGCGCCCTTCGCTGCGCTCGCGGCGGACTTCCCCGGCGCCGACGTCTATCCGGCCTCGGACTTCCGGCTCGAGTGGGGGCCGATCTTCCACCGCGGCCGGCTGGACGGCTCGGCGCGCGTGCTCGTCCTCGGCCAGGACCCCGGCGCGCACGAGTCCTCGGTACGGCGGATCCTCGTCGGCGAGGCGGGCCAGCGGGTCCAGGGCTTCCTGCACAAGCTCGGGATCGAGCGCAGCTACACGATGGTCAACACCTTCCTCTACAGCGTCTTCGGGCAGGCCGGCGGCGAGAACCACGCCACCGACCCGGACATCGCCGCCTACCGCCACCGCTGGCTCGACGCGCTCCTGCACGAGACCGAGGTCGAGGCCGTGGTCGCGTTCGGGCACCTGGCCGACACCGCCTTTCAGGCGTGGCGCAAGACCGACGCCGGCGCGGCCTTCGCCGGCGCCTACGAGCACCTCACCCATCCCACCCAGCCCGACGCCTCGTCCCACGATCCCGTCAAGCAGGCGGCCGCGATGAAGACGCTGCTCGGGCAGTACAGCGCCGCGCTCCCGCGCCTGCACGCCGCGATCGCCCACCCGGACGTGCAGGTCGACCCGGTGCCCTACGGCGACGCGCTCAGCGACGCCGACCACGGCGAGATCCCCGCGGCCGACCTGCCGGCGGGGATCCCGAGCTGGATGCGCTCGCTGGAGGAGTGGGCCAAGCGCGACGGCGCCGACGCCGAGACCAAGCGCGCCACGCTGGTCGTCCGGGTGCCGGACGACCTGCGCCCCTGGCACTAGCCGTTGCCGTTGCCGTTGCGGTTCGCGATGACCGAGTCGATGAGCCCGTAGCCGCGGCCCTCCTCGGGGGTCATGAAGCGGTCGCGCTCCATGTCGGCGTGGATGGTCTCCACGTCGCGGCCGGTGTGGCGGGCGTAGAGCTGCTCGAGCTGGGCACGGATGGCCAGCGTCTCGCGGGCGTGGATCTCGATGTCGGTCGACTGGCCCTGGAACCCGCCTGTGGGCTGGTGGATCAGCAGCCGTGAGTTGGGCAGAGCCGAGCGCCGCCCCGGCTCGCCGCCGGCGAGGATCAGCGCCCCCATCGACATCGCGATGCCGACGCAGATCGTGCGCACCGGCGGGCCGATGAACTGCATGGCGTCGTAGATGGCCAGGCCGGAGTAGACCTCGCCCCCGGGGCAGTTGAGGTAGAGCGAGATCTCCTGGTCGGGCTCGGCCGACTCGAGGTGGATGAGCTGGGAGACGACGAGGTTGGCCACCTCGTCGTTGATGGCGCTGCCCAGGAACACGACGCGGTCCTTGAGCAGCCGCGAGTAGATGTCGAAGGACCGCTCGGCGCGACCGTCCTGCTCGATGACCATGGGGACGAGGGGCATGGGACCTCCTGGCTTCCAATTCGCAACTGAGTGGTTGCGCATGAGCATAGCGGTATAGTGCAACCCATGAGTTGCGTCACCCGAGAGCTGCTGCTGGAGGACCTGGACCCCGAGCAGGCCTGGGACGCCGTGGTCGACATGGAGAACTGGCTGGCCGAGGAGGCCGAGCTCGTGCTCGAGCCCGGCGCCGAGGGCCGCTTCCGCCTCGACGACGGGTCCGAGCGCCACGCCAAGGTCGAGGAGGTCGTCCCCTGCCGCACCCTGTCCTGGTGGTGGTGGAGCGACGAGGCCGACGACCGCGGCACCCACGTCGAGGTGCGCCTGGTCGAGGCCGTCTCCGGCACCCGCGTGGTCGTCGTCGAGTCCGGCTTCGCCGTGGGCCCGGTCGCGTTTGCGGCCAGCGCCCTCCTGCATCGCACGGCGATCCTCGCTTAGGGATGCACGACCCCGGGCCCGTCTTCGCGGCCCTGGCCGACCCCACACGCCGCGCGATCCTCGAGCGCGTCGCCGCCACCGGCGACGCCACCCCGACCGCGCTCGCCGCCGATCTCCCGGTCACCCGCCAGGCCGTCGCCAAGCACCTCGCGTCGCTCGAGCAGGCCGGCCTGGTCAGCGGTCGGCGCGTGGGCCGCGAGCACCGCTACGCGCCGAGCGCCGCCCCGCTGGCCGAGGCGGCGCAGTGGATGGCCCGGGTGGGCGGCGAGTGGGACGAGCGCCTGGCGCGGCTGGGCCGCGCCGCCGCGCGTCGGGCCGGCTAACCGGCCTCGTCGAGCCGCTTCTCGAGCGCCGCGAGCTGCGCGCTCAGCTCGTCGGGGAGGTCCTCGCCGAACTTGGCGTAGTACTCGTGGACCTGCGGCAGCTGCTCCCGCCACTCGTCGGGGTCGATTGCGAACAGCTCCTCCAGGTTCTCGGCCGCGATGTCGAGGCCCTCGACGTCGAGCGCCCCCTCGGCGGGCACGAGCCCGATCGGGGTCTCGGTGGCCTCGGCCTTGCCCGCGCAGCGCTGCACGATCCAGGCGAGTACACGGGAATTTTCCCCGAAGCCGGGCCACAGGAAGCGGCCCTCGTCGTCCTTGCGGAACCAGTTGACGTAGAAGATCTTCGGCAGCTGGGCGCCCTCGCGGCGGCCGATCTTCAGCCAGTGCGCGAAGTACTCGGCCATGTTGTAGCCGCAGAACGGCAGCATGGCCATGGGGTCGAAGCGGAGCTTGCCCACGGCGCCGGCGGCCGCGGCGGTCGTCTCCGAGGACATGATCGAGCCCAGGAACACGCCGTGCTCCCAGTCGAAGGCCTCGTGCACGAGCGGGATGACGGTCGAGCGGCGCCCGCCGAACAGCATCGCGTCGATCGGCACGCCTGCCGGGTCCTCCCACTCCGGGGCCATCGACGGGGCCTGGTCGGCCGGGACGGTGAAGCGCGCGTTCGGGTGCGCCGCGGGCTTGTCGCCCGTCTCCGGCGACCAGTCGTTGCCGTGCCAGTCGATCAGGTGCGCCGGCGGCTCCTGGGTCAGGCGTTCCCACCACACGTCCCCCGAGTCGGTCCGAGCGCAGTTGGTGAAGATCGCGTTGGCCCTGATCGAGGCGATCGCGTTGGGGTTCGTCTTCTCCGACGTCCCCGGCGCGACGCCGAAGAAGCCCGCTTCGGGGTTGATGGCGTACAGCCGCCCGTCCGAGCCGAACTTCATCCAGGCGATGTCGTCGCCGATGGTCTCGACCTTCCAGCCCGGGATGGTCGGGATGAGCATGGCCAGGTTGGTCTTGCCGCACGCGCTCGGGAACGCCCCCGTCACGTACTTGACGTCGCCGTCGGGCGAGGTGAGCTTGAGGATGAGCATGTGCTCGGCCATCCAGCCCTCGTCGCGGGCCATGACGGACGCGATGCGCAGCGCGAAGCACTTCTTGCCCAGGAGCGCGTTGCCGCCGTAGCCGGAGCCGTAGCTCCAGATCTCGCGCGTCTCGGGGAAGTGGACGATGTACTTGTTGTCGGCGTCGCAGGGCCAGGTCACGTCCTCCTGGCCCTCGGCGAGCGGGTAGCCGACCGAGTGCAGGCAGGGCACGAAGTCGCCGTCGTCGCCCAGCACGTCCAGCGCCCCCTGGCCCATGCGGGTCATGATCCGCATGTTCACCGCCACGTAGGGCGAGTCGGTCAGCTCGACGCCGATGTGGGCGATGGGCGAGCCCAACGGGCCCATCGAGAACGGGACGACGTACATCGTCCGGCCCTGCATGCAGCCGCGGAACAGGTCGGTCAGCGCCTCGCGCATCTCCGCCGGGTCGCGCCAGTTGTTGGTCGGGCCGGCCTCGTGCTCGTTCTTGGAGCAGATGAAGGTCCGGTCCTCGACCCGGGCCACGTCGCCGGGGTCAGACAGGGCGAGGTAGGAGTTCGGGCGCTTCGCGTCCGAGAGTTTCTGGAAGGTGCCGGCGTCGACGAGGTCCTGCGCAAGACGGTCGTATTCCTCCGCCGAGCCGTCGCACCAATGGACGGCGTCGGGCTGCGTGAGTGCTGCCACCTCCTCGACCCAGTCCAGAAGCTTCTTGTTCTTGGTCGGGACGGCGGTGCTGACGTCGGCCATCGGTTGAGGCATTGCTCCTTACGGTCGGCGACGAGGGGCGGGAAGGGTATCGCCCCTATTCGACGTTGCCCTCACTGGTGGCCGGTGCGCCGGGGGTCTTCCGCGGGACCAATACCACGCGCTTGAACTCCGCCACCAGGGTGCCGTCCTGCTTGTAGACCCGGGTGTGGACCTTGACCGTGCCGCGGTCGTGCTTGGAGCGCGACTCGCGCACCTCGAGCACCTCGGACTCCACGAACAGGGTGTCCCCGTGGAACACCGGAGCGGGGTGGCTGAGCTCCTCCGTGGCCAGGTTCGCGATCGCCTTGCCGGAGACGTCGGAGACCGACATGCCGAGCGCCAGCGAGTACACGAGCGGGCCCACGACGACGTTCCGGCCCTGCTGGGACTCGTTCGCGTAGACGTCGTTGATGTGCAGCGGGTGGTGGTTCATCGTGATGAGGCAGAACAGGTGGTCGTCGGCCTCGGTCACGGTCTTGGCCGGCCAGTGCTTGTAGACGTCGCCGACCGAGAACTCCTCCAGGTAGCGGCCGTAGGGGTGAGCGCCGCTGGCCTCGCGAGCGCTCTGCTCGGTGTCCAGTTGCTTGGTCTCCGTGGTCATGGCGCTGGATTGTGGCAGCCAGTCCTATCCTCGCCCGCCAGTGCGCCAGCGCCTCGATCGGCTCGCCCTCGTCGCCACCGGCCGGCTCTCGCCGGCGGCCCAGGACCGCGCGATGGGCGCCCTGAGGCCGCTCATCTGGCGCGGCGACCGAGTCGAATGTCCCTGCTGCGGCGGGCGCTTCGAGCGCTTCCTGCCCTACTGGAACCGGGACTTCTGCCGCTGCCCCCGCTGCGACTCCCACGAGCGCCACCGGGCCCTGTGGCTGTACCTGCGCGACCGCGCCGACCTCGTCGGCACGCTGCTGCACCTGGCCCCGGAGGCGGCCATCGCCCGCCACCTGCGCGACCGGCCTGGGGTGGACTACGTCTCCGCCGACCTCGACTCGCCCCTGGCCATGCTGCACTTCGACATCCAGGACATCCCCTTCCGCGACGGCACCTTCGACGCCGTGCTCTGCGGGCACGTGCTGACCGAGGTCCCCGACGACCGCAAGGCGATGCGCGAGATGGCCCGCGTCCTGCGCCCCGGCGGCTGGGCCATCGTCATGGCGGCGGTGGAGCCCGGCCGAGCGCAGACCTACGAGGACCCGGCCATCACCGACCCCGAGGCGCGCCGCGCCGCCTTCCTCGAGCCGCACAACGTCCGCGTCTACGGCGCCGACCTCGCCGACCGGCTGCGCAAGGCCGGCTTCGCCGTCGAGGTCATCCCCTACCCGCGCCAGCTCGGCGACGACGCCATCCGCCGCTACGGCCTGCTTCCGGCGGACGAGATCTACGTGTGCCGGCGCGCCTGAGCGGCGCGAACCCCGTTTGTAGAGTTGCCGGCGCATGAGAAACCCACGCGACTTCGCCAAGCCCCTCGCCGTTGGCGCCCCCGGTCCGCCGCTCGAGATCCCGGTCACGCCGGCGCGGATGATCCATTTCTTCGACCCCTCCAACGGGAAGATCGTCGGCAAGCTGCCCAACCTGGCCACGAAATCTGATGTCCTCCTCGGCAACCTCGAGGACGCCATCGCGGTGGAGAACAAGGAGGCGGCGCGGGCCGGCCTCGTGCGCGTGGGCAAGGAGATGGGCCTCGGCAGCGCGGCGCTGTGGACTCGCGTCAACGCGCTCGAGTCGCCGTGGGCGCTCGACGACATCACGACGCTGGTGTCCGAGATCGGCGACCGCCTCGAGGTGATCATGGTCCCCAAAGTCGAGGGCCCGTGGGACATCCACTACGTCGACCGACTGTTGGCCCAGCTCGAGGCCGCGGCGGGGCTGAAGCGGCAGATCCTCGTCCACGCCATCCTCGAGACCTCGCTCGGCGTGGTGAACCTGGAGGAGATTGCCACCGCCTCGCCGCGGATGCAGGGCATGAGCTTCGGCCCCGCCGACCTGGCCGCGTCGCGGCGCATGAAGACCACGCGCGTGGGCGGCGGCCACCCCGGCTACCGCACCATCGAGGATCCCGACCCCGAGAATCCCGAGGCGCCGCGCCCGTCCTACATGCAGGACCCGTGGCACTACTCGATCGCCCGCATGGTCGACGCCTGCACCAGCGCC
>DATBDE010000012.1:0-2608 GCA_036270095.1 Solirubrobacteraceae bacterium
GCCTGCTGGCTGAACAGGCCGCCGCTCGTCTCGAAGGTCGACAGGGCCGCGTCGTAGACCGCGTTGGGCGACTCGCGCGTCACGACCCGCGCCAGGCCCTTGAACAGCTTCATGCCGATGGTGCCCGTGACCTGGGCGTTGACCGCCTCCATGTAGGCGTCGAGGTCCGAGCGCAGCGGCTCCCACCACAGGCCCGCGTAGACGAGGTAGGCCCACTTGCGGTCGAGCTCGCCCTTGAACTGGTTCTGGTGGATCGTGCCCACGAGGCGCTCGAGCTCGGCGTGGGCCGGGAGGATGATGGCCGCCGCCGGGACCTCGTAGATGTCGCGCACCTTCAGGCCGACGATGCGGTCCTCGATGTGGTCGACGATGCCGATCCCGTGGCGGCAGCCGATCTCGGCGGTGCGCTCGAGCAGGGCGACGATGCCCAGCCGCTCGCCGTTCAGCGCCACCGGCACGCCGCGCTCGAAGGTCACGGTGACGATCTCGGGCTCGTCGGGCGCGAGCTCGGGCCGGGTCACGAGCTGGAAGACGTCGTCGTCGGGCGCGTGGTCGAGCTCCTCGATCCAGCGGCCCTCCGACGAGCGCCCCCAGAGGTTGTCGTCGATCGAGTAGGGCGTGTGCTCGGCGCCGCCCTTGATCGGGATGCCGTGCTCGCGCGCGTAGGCGATCTCCTCCTCGCGCCCCATCTGCCAGCCGCGCACGGGCGCGATGACCTTCAGCTCGGGCGCCAGCGTCGCCACCGTCGCCTCGATCCGAACCTGGTCGTTGCCCTTGCCGGTGCAGCCGTGGGCGATCGTGTCGCAGCCGTGCTTGCGCGCGTACTCGACGGCGAGCTTGGCGATCAGCGGGCGCCCGAGGGCGGTGAAGAGCGGGTAGCCGAGGCCGTAGACGGCGTTGGCCTTGATGGCGGGGACGACGAAGTCGTCGGCGAACTCCTCGCGCGCGTCGATGACCTCGGCGGCGACGGCGCCGAGCTGCAGCGCCTTGCCCTGCACGACGTCGTAGTCCTCCCCCGGCTGGCCGAGGTTGACCGTCAGGGCCACGACCTCGGCCTCGTACTCGTCCTGGATCCACTTGAGCATCACGCTCGTGTCCAGGCCGCCCGAGTAGAGCAGCAGGACGCGGTGGACCTCGCCGCGCTCGGCGAGATAGGACGCGGTGCGCGTGTGGGGCGTGCGGTTCTGCTCGGCCATGGGCGGCGGAATCTATCCGCCGAGAGCGTCGAGGAGGTCAGCGATGACGTTGTCGGGCCGCTCGGCGATCTGGCGGCCGCCATAGCGGCGGACGGTGTAGCCGTGAGCGCGGAGCCAGAGGTCGCGTTCGCGGTCGACGTCGGCTTGGTGAGGACGGCCGTGCTGACCACCGTCGAGCTCGACCACCACGCGCTGCGCGCGCCACAGGCAATCGACCGTCCACGGCCCGATCTCCTGGTTGCGCTCGGGCAGCTCGACGCCGTGGCGAACGAGCAGGGCGCGAAAGCGGCGCTCGAGCCGGCTCTTGACCGTGCCGTGGCCGGGCACGTGCTCCGCCAGTGCCGCGCGCAGGTTGGCGCTGCCGGGATGACCGCGACGCAGCGTGCGCTCGATGTCGGCGGGGCGCACGTCATGGTGGAACTCGGCCTCGGCGAGCGCGCGGAGCAGCGCGCGGCGCTCGTAGCGGGTGGCGAGGTCCAGGAGGGTGCGGGGGACGGAGGTGGTGGGGAAGCGGCCGTTGCGGGTGATGTCGCCGGGGCGCAGACGGCCGCCGGCGTGCGGGTCCACGCCCTGGACCGCGCGATGTTCCGGCACCGCCAGCGTGATCACCGAGGGAAGGGCGGGGATGATGCGCCAGCGCCACCCGCCGTCCGTGGCTGAGGATGGCGCCCTCGCCCGCCGCAAACAGGGCGGCGACGAGGTGCCCTTCCTCGGTGAGCAGTGCCGGCGCGACCGCCGAGTACACCCCGCGGTACAGGCGGTGCAGCCCGCCCGAGCAGAGCGCGCGGCCGATCGCCGAACTGCTGGCGCCCGCGACGAGCAGCTGCTCCCGCGTCACGATCCCGTGCCGCTCGACCGCGACCGCGCGAACTGCTTCGGATATTGCCCGCTTTCCGGGCACAAACCCAAGCAGTTGAGGCATCCGCTCATGGTCGGCCTCCACGCTGTGCCGGCGCTACACGCCTTCGTGCCGACACCGCGCCGAACACGACGCGAAACGAGCGCCCACGTCCAGCCGCGCCGCGACTGATTGCCGCCCAGCGTCGCGCCGCCAATCGCAGCCCAACGCGTCGCCAACGCTTCCGTGAGCGCGCGCCCACGGTCGGCACCGACCCTCGGCACCATGAACGAGAGCTCCGGAGCACCCGACCCCGTCAACGGCATGGAGGCGAGCCTGGCCGTCCGCAAGGCCGACCGCGAGGCCGCCTCGCAGGCCGGCGACCTGGCCGACCGCCTCGACGAGATGGACCTGCACCAGCGCGAGGCGCGCTACCTGCTCGAGCGCGCGGGCATGCTCGAGCGCCGCCGCCGCCGCGCTCCCTAGGTGCAGTTCCTGGGCAGGTTGTTCGGGTCGAGTCCGCTGGCCTTGCGCGGCTTCGTGACCAGGCACCGAAGAAAGGGCGTCCGGGCGG
>DATBDE010000013.1:0-21736 GCA_036270095.1 Solirubrobacteraceae bacterium
GTGCCCGCCGGGCCGATGCCGAAGGTGATCGTGTTGTGGCGGATCGAGTCGACGTAGCGCTTCTGGTTGAGCGTCTTGGGCGCGACGCGCTGGTTGCGGTGGCGCCAGACGACGTCCTCGAGGATGCGCGCGGGCTCCTCGTGCTGGTCGAGCGCGCTGGTCACCGCGGCGATCGTGCCCGGCACGATCTGGTGGCCTTGGGCCACGAGGTCGGCCAGCTCGCGCACGACCTCCTCGCCCGCCCGGACCGCCTCTTCGGGCCCGTCGAGCGTGAGCACGTTGCCGCGCAGGAAGACGCTGCAGTCGAGGTGGCCCTCCAGCGCGCGCAGGACCGCGTCCTCGGAGCCGGCCAGCTCGAGCGCGGCTTCGTTGGCGAGCTCGAGCTGCTTACGCACCGAGCTTCTCCCGCACCAGGGCCGAGACCCGCTTGCCGTCGGCGCGGCCGCCGACCGCGGGCATCACCGCGCCCATGACCTTGCCCATGTCCTTGGGCGACGCGGCGCCGGTCTGCTCGACCTTCTCGGCCACGAGGGCTGCCAGCTCGTCGTCGGAGAGCTCCGCGGGCAGGTAGCCGCCGATGAGCTCGGCCTCGGACTCCTCCTGGTCGGCCAGCTCGGCGCGGCCGCCGGCGCGGAACTGCTCGGCGGCGTCCAGGCGGCGCTTGCGCTCGCGCCGCAGGACCGCGACCTCGTCGTCCCCGCCCTCCTTGGCCGCCTTCTGCAGCTCGGAGAGCACCAGGCGCAGCGCCCCAACGCGCTCGCGCTCGCCGGCCTTCATGGCCGTCGTCAAGTCGGTTCTCACCTGTTCCGCAACCGTCACTTCGTCCTACCGATGGTAGACGCCGGTTCGGCCTGTGCCTCGCCGCTGGTGCCGCCGGCGCTCTCGGCTTCGAACTCGTCCCCCTCGAGCCCCGGCGGATGCCCGAGCTGGGCCAGGTCGGAGGCGTCGCGCGGGAACAGCAGGTCGACGGACCAGTCGGTCACCAGGCGGAGCTGGCGCCGGAACCCCGGCATCGCCATCAAGTGGTAGGTGCGGGCCAGGAACCAGGCCGGGAAGCCGCGCCAGCGGATGCCCAGCGTGCTGGCCACGGCCCGGAACCGGCCGAGGTCGACGAACACGCCCAGGGTCTTGTAGGTGAAGGGCCGGGTGTGGCCGTTACCGATGGTGGCGGCGACGTTCTGCGCCACGCGCTTGCCCTGGCGCAATGCGTGCTGCGCGGTCGGCGGCGAGGGCGCCTTGCGCTTCTGGGCCGGGTCGGGCACGGCGGCCGCATCACCGATCGCCCACGCGCCGTCGACGCCGTCGACCTTCATCGTCGCGTCGACCACGATGCGCCCGCGCTCCAGCGGCAGCCCGAGCCGACCCACGGCCGGATGGGGCCGAACGCCCGCCGTCCACACCAGCGTGCGCGTGGGCAGCGTCTCGCCGCTGGAGAGGCGCACGGTCTCGGCGGTGATCTCCTCCACCTGGGTGTCGAGGCGGAACTCGATGCCGCGGCCCTGCAGCTCGCGCATGGTGAAGGCGGCCAGGTCGGGGGGGATCTCGCGCATGATGCGGTCGGAGGCCTCGACCAGCATCCAGCGCATGCCCTGCACGCGCGAGCGCGGGTAGAGGTCGATGACGTCGGCGGCGAAGTCCTGCAGCTCGGCCAGGCCCTCGACGCCGGCATAGCCGCCACCCACGAACACGTAGGTGAGGAACTTCTCGCGCTCGCGCAGGTCGTCGACCGACTCGGCCATCTCCAGCGTGCGCAGCAGGTGATTGCGCAGCGCGATCGCATCGGCCAGGGTCTTGAAGCCCATCGCGTGCTCGGCCAGGCCGGCGATCGGCAGCGTCCGCGAGACCGAGCCCAGCGCCACGATCAGGTGGTCGTAGTGGAGGCGCTCCTCGTGGCCCTCGATGGTCCGGATGTGGAGGGACTTCTGCGCCGAGTCGGCGGAGAGCACCTCCCCCAGGCGCAGGTCGGTGCGGTGCAGCTCCTCGCGCAGCGGGACGACGACGTGGCGCGGCTCCAGCGTGCCCGCCGCCGCGCCCGGCAGCAGCGGCGTGTAGAGCATGAAGTTGACGTCGTTGACGAGCGTGATGTGGGCCGCCTGCGGCGGCAGGACCTTCTCCAGCTCGCGCGCGGCGTAGAACCCGCCGAAGCCCCCGCCGGCGATGACGATCCTCCAGGCCATGGCGGCCAGGCTACCCGCGGCCCTGGTCTTCGAGTACGGCGGCTGCGGCCAGGTAGCCGGGGGCGCCCGTCACCGCCCCGCCGGGGTGCGCGCCCGAGCCGGCGAGGTACAGCCCCTCGAGGCCGCCGAAGCGGCGCGGGCCGGGCCGGTCCTCGAGCAGCTGGCCGGGCAGCATCTCGCCGTGGAAGATGTGGCCGCCGGTCAGGCCGAAGCGGGCGTCGAGCTGGCGCGGGCCCAGCGCGAGGCGGTCCACGATGCGGTCGGGGAACTCCGGGCAGGCCTCGGCGAAGCGGGCAATGGCCAGGTCGGCGGCAGCGTCGGGGTCGGTGTCGGGCGGGAAGGCCTGGCAGAACAAGGAGACCACGTGGCGCCCGGCCGGCGCCAGCGTGGGGTCGGCGGCGGTCTGGCACGCGGCCTCGATGAACGGCCGCTGGGCCGGCTGGCCGGCGCGCGCCTGCGCGACGGCGGCCGAGAGGTCGTCGAGCGTGAAGCCGATGTCGATGGCGCCGTGCCACGGCTCCTCGCTGCCGGGCCAGCTCGGGAACTCGGGCAGCCCGTCGAGCAGGAGCATGACCTTGAGCACCGGCCCGGCTTGGCGCCAGCCCGCCGGCGCGTCGACGCCGGCGAGCGCCGCGGTGCGCGAGGGGTCGGCGTTGGAGAGCACCGCGCGGCCGCGCACCTCGCCGTCGGCGGTGACGACGCCGGCGGCGCGCCCGTCCGCGACCAGAACCTGCTCGACCTCGGCGCCGGTACGCACCGTCGCCCCCGCCGCCTCGGCGGCCGACCGCAGGGCGCCCGTCACCGCGCCCATGCCGCCGCGGGCGTAGCCCCACGCGCCGGGCGGCCCGGCCGCGGTGCCGAGCTCGTGGTAGAAGCCGACGAACGCGGTGCCCGGGTCCTCGGGCCCGGCCAGCGTGCCGATCAGGCACTGGATCGCGAACGGCACCCGCACCGCCTCCGAGGGGATACCGGCCAGGTCGTCGGCGATGGCGCCGTCGAGGATCTCCGGGCCGATCGCCTCCAGCCAGCGGGCGCGGTCGGCGGGCTCGAGCACGAGCGGGCGGGCGCGGTCAGCGGCGGCGTCCCAGCGCTGCGCCCACGCGGCGTAGGCGTCGGCGTCGGCCGGCGACCAGTCCTCGGCCAGCTGCGCGTGGGTGCGCTCGCGGCTCGACCAGGTCACCACCCGGCGCCCGTCGGGGAACGGCGCGAACAGGTAGGGCTCGTGCACGCTGACCTCGAGCCCGTGGGCCGGCAGGTCGAGGTCGCGCATGATCTCCGGGCGCAGCAGCGAAAGCGTGTAGGCGCCGGGCGACGCGCGCACGCCGGGCCAGAGCTCCTCGGTCACGCAGGCGCCGCCGACGAGGTCGCGCCGCTCCAGTACCTCCACGTCGAGGCCCGCGCGGGCCAGATAGGCGGCGGCGACCAGGCCGTTGTGGCCGGCGCCGATGACGATCGCGTCGCGCATGACCATCAGGCTATGGGCATGGACGACTTCGCGCGTGCTGCCGCCTTCAGCGTCTGGCTGGAGGACGCCCTGGAGGGCACGCTGGCCACCTGGACGGGCGGCACGGTGGTGCTCGACCCCGCCGCCCCCGACGTCTGGGACAGCAACCACCTGCGCCTCGAGCGGCGCTGGGCCGAGGCCCCGAGCGCTTCCCCGCCGCCGTCGAGGACGCCGCCCGCGCCTGCGGGCTTCGCACGCCGGTGGTGGCGATCGCCGACCCCGCGCAGGTCACGCAGCAGCTCGTGGCCGATGCCGCAGTGGGCGCGGTGCTCGACGACCGCTGGTTCGCGGTGCGCGACGGCGACGCGCTCGTGGCCATGTGCCGGCTGATGAGCCGCGGTGCCGTGGGCCAGGTCGAGGACGTCTCCACCCTTCCGGCGTTCCGCAACCGGGGCTACGCGCGGGCGGTGGTGGGCGCGGCGGTGACCGCCTCCCGGGACGCCGGGCACGCGCTGACCTTCATCATCGCCCCACGAGGACGAGTGGCCCCGACGGCTCTACGCGAAGCTCGGCTTCGCGCTGGTGGGGACGACGAGCCGCTTCAGGAAGACCTGAGCCGCAACGCCGCCCAGTCGCCCTCGGCGCGGCGGGCGTCCTCGCGCAGCCCGTGGGCGGCGAAGGCGGCCCCGATCTCGTCGCCCTCGGTGGCCAGCAGCCCGGAGGCGATGAGCACGTCGGGCGGCGGGGCGGGCAGGCGCTGCGCGACGACGAGCAGCAGCGGGCGCAGCAGGTTGGCGGTGATCGTCGGCGCGGTCGGCAGCGGGTCGGTGCGCAGGTCGGCGCGCCACGCCTCGACGCCGACGCCGTTGGCGGCCGCGTTGGCCTTCGTGGCCTGCACGGCCAACGGGTCGTTGTCGACCCCCTCGACCGGCTTGAACCCGAGCTTGCGCGCCGCGATGGCCAGCACGCCCGTGCCGCAGCCCCAGTCGGCCAGGCGCGTGGGCGCGACGCCGACCAGCAGCTCCAGCGCCAGCTTCGTGCTCGCGTGGGTGCCGGTGCCGAACGCGCGCCCGGGGTCGATGACCACGTCGACCAGCGCGTCGGACGCCGGCGGCGCCCACGGCGGGCGCACGTGCACGCGGCCGCCGATCGTCACGGGCTGATGGAAGGCCCGCCAGCGGTCGGCCCAGTCGTCGGCGACCTCGCTCGTGCTCACGTCGACGAGCGCGCCGCCCGCGGCCGCCTGCAGGTCGGGCAGCGCGGGCAGCTCGCCGGGCGCGCCGTAGACGGCGTACTCGACCTCGTCGCCCTTGTCGACCTCCTCGACCCCGGCCGGGAACAGGTCGAGGAGCTCGGCCAGCACCAGCTCCGCATCCGTGCGCCGGACCCGGAGCGCGAGCCGGATCAGATCCAGTGCGCGCCGCGCGTGCGGCCGCCCCGCGCGACCTTGAACACGATGAAGCCCAGGATCCACACCGCCCAGATGTGGCCCACGCCGGCGGCCAGGACGACGCCGGTGACGAGCAGGGCGACGCCCACGAGCAGGCTGAAGTTGCGCATCCCCTCGCCGCTCGGGGGCGCCGGTACGACGCGCTTGCGCGGCAGGTCGGCGAGAAGCGCGTCCAGGTCGGCCCCGGTGCGCGCCGACAGCGCCTTCTCGACCCGCTCGTCGAGCTCGTCCGGGGTCAGCCGCCCCTCCGCCGCCGCATCGCGCAGCAGCGTCGCGACCTCATCGCGCTCGGCATCGGAGACCCGTAGCGACCGGTCCTGCTGGTGGGCGATCGGATGGTGCTGCTCCTGGTGGTAGTGCCGATACCCGCACATGGGCCGTGCCTCCTGCGATGGTCTACTTTGGACGATTGTACATCACACCGACAGCAACCGCTTGAGCTTGCTCATCACGCCCTCGGGGGCGCGCAGGTTGTCCTCGGAGAGCGTGCCGGCGAGGCGCTCGAGCAGCTCCTTCTGCTCCCCGCTCAGGCGCCGCGGGATGACGACGTTGACCACGACGCGCAGGTCGCCGCGCGAGCTGCGCCGGAGCGACGGCAGCCCCTGGTGGCGCACGCGCAGCGTCTCCCCCGGCTGCGTACCGGCGTCGATCGTGACCTCGGTGTCGCCCTCGAGCGTCGGCACCGGCACCTTGGCGCCGAGCGCCGCCAGCGGCGCCGGCACGTCGACGACGGTGACCAGGTCCTGCTCGTCGCGCACGAAGCGGTCGTCGGCGCGGACGTGGACGAGGACGTAGAGATCGCCGGGCGGGCCGCCGCGGTCGCCCTCGTGGCCCTTGCCGGTGACCCGGATGCGCTGGCCGTCGGCGATACCGGCAGGGACGTCGACCGACAGCGTGCGCTGGATGGCGATGCGTCCCTCGCCATGGCACACCGAGCACGGCTGCTCGGGGATCTTGCCGTCGCCGCCGCACTGGTCGCAGGCGGCGGTGCGGACGACCTGGCCGAACGGCGTGCGGCTGATCGCCTGCAGCTGGCCCGACCCGCCGCAGCGCGGGCAGGTGGTGATCGGCGTGCCCGGCTCCGCCTTGTTGCCGTGGCAGTGCTCGCAGCGCGCCACGACCCGGTAGGGCGCGTCGACCGAGACGCCGTGCAGCACGTCGACGAGGTCGACCTCGACCGAGACGGCGACGTCGCCGCCGGCCATGGGGCCGTTGGCGGCGGCGCCGAAGCCGCTGCCGAAGAAGGCGTCGAAGATGTCGGCGAATGACCCGATGTCGTCGAAGTTCGGCGACCAGCCGCCCGAGCGCAGCCCCTCGTGCCCATAGCGGTCGTAGGTGGCCCGGCGCTCGCGGTCCGACAGGACCTCGTAGGCCTCGGCCGCCTCCTTGAAGCGCTCCTCGGCCTGCGGGTCGTGGCGGTTGACGTCGGGATGCAGCTCGCGGGCCAGCCGGCGGAAGGCCTTCTTGACCTCGGTTTCGCCGGCCGACCGGTCCACGCCGAGCACCTCGTAGTAGTCGCGGGGCATCGTGCGCTCAGGCATCCTCGTAGACGTCCTCGACGAAGCGCGAGAGCGTCAGCGCAGCCGAGCGCACGGACGCGATCGCGCGTGGGTAGTTCATCCGCGTCGGGCCGATCACCGAAACGGCGCCGAGCGAGCGCTGCGGGAGCCCGTAGGACGCAGCCACCAGGGCGAGCGAGCGCAGCGCCGGGGCCTCGTTCTCGCGCCCGATGCGGACGAAGACTTCGCGCGAGGAAAGCACCTCGCGCAGCACCCCGAGCAGCGTGACGCGGCGCTCGAGCATCTCGAGCAGGGCGTTGAGCTCGGAGAGGTCGTCCCAGCGGTGCTCGTCGACGAGCCGCGCGGCGCCGTCCACGTACAGCGTCTGCTCGGCGGTCTCCGCCAGCGCGCCGAAGGCCGGCGCCAGCCCGTGGAGGAACTCGCGCTCGGTCGCCGGCAGGGTCGGATCGTGCAGGCGGGCGTCGAGCATGCGGGCGCCCAGGCCCATGCCGACCAGGCGCTCGTTCAGGTAGGACGCGGCCCACTCGGCCAGGCCGGCGTCGACCGGCCGCTCGAAGGTGAAGATGCGCTTGGACACGCCGCCGGTCGAGGTGATGACGACCACCATGAGGACCTGTGGCTGCAGGACCAGCACCTCGATGTGCCTGATCGTCGCCGTGTGGACGGGCGGGGCGGTCACGATGGCCACGAGGTCGGTGACCTGCGAGAGCGTCTCCGTGGTCGTGCGCATGGCCGCGTCGACCTCGCGGCGCATGAGCTGCAGCGACAGCGGGCGCTCGTCGTCGGGCTCCTCGCGCAGGAGCTGGTCGACGAAGTAGCGGTAGCCGGCGTCGGTGGGCACGCGGCCGGCTGACGTGTGCGGGTGGGAGAGCAGGCCCTGCTCCTCGAGCAGCGCGAGCTCGTTGCGGATCGTGCTCGACCCCACCCCGAGCTCGGCCTCGATGGCCAGCGCCTTGGAGCCGACCGGGGCACCGGTGGCCATGTAGCTCTCCACGACCTTGCGGAGGATGCGCTGCTGTCGGGTCGAGGGCGTCGTCATCGCCCGCCCGATTCTAGGAGCGGCCGATCTCGACCTCGGCTTCGGCGTTGCGGATGATCTTCTTGCCCGACTGCTCAGCCGAGGTGTCGACCCGGGCCACGCCGTCGTCCACCCCGCGCACAGTCGAGCGCACGACCAGCTCCTGCTCGGGCAGCCCCATGCCGCGGAACTGGACCGACAGCCGCTTCAGCGACTCGGGGCCGCCGCCGGCCTCGGTCTGGGCGCGCGCGACCTGGGCCATCATCCACAGGCCGTGGAGGATCTTGCCGGGCAGGCCGACCGCCTTGGCGAACTCCTCGTCGATGTGGATCGGGTTGAAGTCGCCCGAGGCGCCCGCGTAGCGGATCGTGAGGTACTTGTCGGGCGTCACGTGGAGCTCTTCGAGCTGGTCGCCGGGCTGCATCACACCCCTCGCACGATGTTGGTCCAGGTCGCGGTGCAGACGGTCTCGCCGCGCTGGTTCTGGGAGACCGACGCGAAAACGTAGAAGCCCATCCCGCCGCGCTGCGAGATCTCCTTGATCGAGGCCGTCGTGGTGATCTCGTCGCCGGCCACCACCGGCGGGCCCCAGACGAACTCCTGGCCCCCGTGCACCATGGTCGCGAAGTTGATCCCCACGTCGGGGTCGAGGATGGCCGGCCCGAGCGCCGGCGCCGAGTAGACGACGACGAACATCGGCGGCGCCACGACGTCGGCGTAGCCGGCGGCCCGCGCGGCCTCGAGGTCGAGGCAGACCGGGCTCGTCTCGCCCGTCGCGGCCGCGTACTCGCGGATCTTCTCCCGCCCGACCGCGTAGAGGACGGGGGCGTACTCCTTGCCGACGGCTTCTGCGTTGACCGGCATGGGCGGCGCCGGAGTCTATGTATTCAGGCGCCCTTCAGGGTGCGGCGCTGATCATGACGACGTGCCCCGGCACGCCTCAGGCCGCGCTTGCGCGCTGGTGAGCGGCGAAGAACCGCCAGGCCTCCTGGGTGGCCGAGATCGGGGCGGGTGGGCCGGGATCGGGAGGGGTGGCACCGGGCCAGGCATGGGTGCCCCCCTCGATCCGGAGGTGCTCGACCTCGGTGCCGGCGGCGCACGGGGCCCAGTCCAGCCGCGACACGCGGGGCTGGAGCTGCGCGTGGGTGGGGTCGCCGGAACAGCCGTCGCGCACGGCCCAGCCGGCGAGGAAGTCGTTGATGCTGTCGTAGGGCACCGTCTGGTCTGCGGTGCCGTGGATCTCGAGGATCGAGACCGGGCGCTGCGGCTCGCAGGTGGTGACGCTGGCGTAGCTGCCGGCGACCGTGGCGATGGCGGCAAAGCGGTTGGCCAGCCGGCAGGCCAGGTGGGCGGCGAGGCCGCCGCCGTTCGAGACCCCTGCCGCGTAGACCCGGTTGCGGTCGACGCAGACCCCCTGCTCGACCGTGTTGAGCAGGTCGCGGATGAACAGCACGTCGTTCGGCGCCGTCGGGTCGTCGTCGTTGAGCGTCCAGCGGGGATGCGGCGGTACCGCGCTCGGGTAGACCACCGCGAAGCGCTTGGCGTCGGCGAGCACGGAGAACCCCGAGTAGCGCTGCATGAACGGGCCGCTGCCGCCGGCGCCGTGCAGGGCGACGACGAGCGGGATGCGCTCGCCGGTGCGGATGCGCGGGGGCAGGTGGAGCACGGCGGTGCGGGTCCGGCCGCCGCTCTGGAGCGTAAGGGTCGTGCCGCCGGCCACGGCCGGGTGGCTGCACGGGCGCGCGGCGGGTGCGACGGGTGCGATCGTGCCGCGCGTGGCGTGCCCGGTGCCGTCGAAGGCCGCGAAGGCCGCCGCGGCCAGCCCCACCGCCAGCAGGACGGCGGCGACGGCGCGGCGCGGGCCCGGTGCCGAGGTCACGAGGCCCGACGGTAGCGATGGACGGCGAGCCCACCGCCCCGCTGGACATCCTCGTCGTCGACGACGAGTCCGAGCTGCGCGACATCCTGCGCCGCTCGTTCGCCCGCGACGGGCACCGCGTGCTGGCCGTCGCCGACGGCCGCGCCGCCATCGATCACGCCAGCACGCAGCAGTTCGACGTCGTGCTGCTCGACCTCGCGCTGGGCGGGACGCCCGATGGCTACGAGGTCTGCCGCACGCTGCGCCACCGCCACAACGTGGTGCCGGTGATCATGCTCACCGCGCGCGACTCCGAGGCCGACGCCGTCCTCGGGCTCGAGTCGGGGGCTGACGACTACATCACGAAGCCGTTCGGGCAGGCCGAGCTGCGCAGCCGCATCCGCGCCGTCCTGCGGCGCACCGGGACGCGGTCGTTCGAGCGCGAGGTCGTGCGCGCCGCCGGCGTGGTGCTCGACCGCCGCACGCGCACCGTGACCGCCCGCGGCGAGCCGGTCCACCTCACGTTCTCGGAGTTCGAGCTCCTGCACCGGCTCATGAGCGACCCCGGGCGGCTCTCCAACCGCCAGGAGCTCCTACGCGAGATCTGGGGCGACAGCGCCTACCGCGACCCGCGGGCCATCGACGTCCACATCCGCCACCTGCGGCAGAAGATCGAGGAGGAGCCCCACCGTCCGCAGCTCGTGCTCACCGTCCGCGGCGTGGGCTACCGCTTCCGGGCCGACTGATGGGTGGGCGGCGCCCCCGCATCGGGCTCCGCATCAAGCTCGTGGCGGCGCTGGTCACCACCGCGGCGGTGGTGCTCATCGTGGCCGCGCTGGCGCTGCTCTCGCCGCTCGAGCAGCGGCTGCGCAGCGAGGAGGTCAAGAACCTGACCGCGACCACCGTCGCCGCGCGCGGGTCGTTCGCCGAGCTCCACGGCGGCCAGCTGAAGCCCGGCAACCACTCGGTCGCGCGGTTGGCCCGCGGCCTGGGCCGCCGGACCGGCGCCCGCGTGGTCGTCGTCGCCCGCGGCAACACCGTGCTCTACGACACCGACCCCGACGAGGCCCGCTCCGGCCTTGTCCCGGTGCCGCGCACGATCGGGCCGCCCGTCTCCGGGGTGCGCCAGGTCGGCGGCGAGCGCCAGGCCACCGCCGTCGTCCCCACCGGGCGCGACCCGTCCTCGGTCGTCGTGGTGGTCGCCAAGTCGCTCGACGACGTCGCCACGGCGGTCGGGGTCGTGCAGCGCGCCATCCTGGTGGCCGCGCTGGCCGGCCTGGCCACCGCGCTGCTCGTCGGGGTCGCGCTGGCCAGCACGTTGGCGCGGCGCCTGCGGCGGCTGCGGCGCGCGGCCGTCGAGCTCGACCCCCACGCGGGCGCGCACGCGGTGCCGGCCGACGCGTCGCGCGATGAGGTCGGCGACCTCAGCCGCTCACTGGCGGCCATGAGCGCACGCCTGCGCCGAGAGGAGGAGGCGCGCAAGACGTTCGTGTCGACGGCCAGCCACGAGCTGCGCACGCCCCTCGCCTCGCTGGACGGCATGCTCGAGTTGCTGCGCGACGACCTCGCCGCCGACCCGCCCGACCTCGACGACGCGGTCGGCCAGGTCAACAGCCTGCGCGAGCACACGCGCCGCCTGAGCGCGCTGGCCGCCGAGCTGCTCGACCTCAGCCGGCTCGATGCGGGCGTCGAGCTGCGGCGCGAGCTCATCGACACCGGGGAGATCGCGCGTGCCGTGGCGGCGGAGTTCGCGGTCCGCGCCGGCGAGCGCGACACGAGCCTGGACGTGGAGCTGCCGTCGGCGCAGTGCTGGGTGATCGCCGACCCGGGGGCACTGGCGCGGATCATCCGCATCCTCGTCGACAACGCGCTGCGCTACTCGCCGTCGGGCGGCCACGTGCGCGTTGCCGTCCGGGGCGGCGACGGCGTGCGCATCGTCGTCAGCGACGACGGGCCCGGCGTGCCCGCGTCCGAGCGCGACGTGATCTTCGAGCGCTTCCGGCGCGGGGACGACGCCGAGGCCGGGTTCGGCCTGGGGCTGGCGCTCGGGCGCGAGCTGTCCGAGCGCATGGGCGGACGGCTCGACCTCACGGAATCACAAGGGGGTGCGCGCTTCGTCGTAGCGCTGGAGGACGCACCCGACCCGGCGCTGCCGATCGCAGATGCGACACCGTGGTAGGCCGTCGGCACACGCACAGCAGCGACAGGCCGGCGGGCAGGCGCACCCCGCGGGTCAGCAGCGCTGCCTCCAGGCGCAGCGGCGCCTCCAGCGCGCGGTCCAGGCGCGCCGGCGTCAGCTCCAGGTCCGAGCGCCCGTCGTGCCGCAGCGGTCGCGTGGCCACCCGCGCCAGCGCCGCCGGAGCGAGCAGGATCGCGTTGAAGTAGGTGTCGGACTCGACGTGCCAGCCGGCCTCGACCAGGGCCGCGCGCAGCGACCCGGCCCGGTAGCGGCGCCGGTGGCCGTTGACCTCGTCGTGGCGCGACCACAGGGCCGAGAAGGCGGGGACGGTGACGATCAGCGCGCCGCCGGGCACGGTGACACGCAGCAGCTCGCGCAGCGCGCCCACGTCGTCGTCGAGGTGCTCGACCACGTCGAGGCAGGTCACGAGGTCGAAGCGGGGGTCACGCCACGGGAGGTGATCGACGCTGGCCAGGCGCGCCCTGGGGCCGCCGCGGTCCTGCGCGCACCGCACGGCGGTGGCGTCGTTGTCCACGCCCCAAACGGTCCCCAGGCGCGCCAGGTCGCGCATCGTGCGACCCGAGCCGCAGCCGGCGTCGAGGATGGAGCACCCCGCGGGCAGGCCGAGGCGCTCGGCGAACCGGAGCACGATCCGACGCCGTCCCCGGTACCACCAATGGCGCTCGTCGAGGGCGAGCATGGCGTCACGTTCGGCAGCGAGCATGGGCGCCACTGTCCCGCCGCATCGGTTAGGCCCGGGGGCGGCGACATTGGCGTTCGGTTAGCGGCGTGCCGGCCTAACCGACTGCACATAAAGCGGCAACCGCCGGCAACCGGGTCGGGCCCACGATGGCCTCGCATCCATGCCCGCTCCGCTTCCCGGCATCTCGATCGTCCTTCCGTGTCTCGACGAGGAGGGCAACGTCGTGGGCGCCGTCCACGACGCGCTCGCCGCGTGCGAGCGCTACGCCGCGGCCGGCGAAGTCATCGTCGTCGACGACGGCTCCACCGACGGCACGCGCGCGCTGGCCACGGCGCTGGTCGAGCGCCACCCGCGCGTGCGCCTGGTCGTGCACAGCGCCAACCGCGGGTACGGCGCCGCCCTGCGCTCAGGCATCGCGGCCGCGCGCATGCCCTACGTGCTGCTCACCGACGCCGACCGCCAGTTCGACCTCGACCAGCTCGGCGGGTTCGTGCCCCTGCTCGATCGCGCCGACGTCGTGGTCGGCTACCGGCGCCGGCGCCAGGACCCGGTCGGCCGCAGGCTCAACGCGCGCTGCTGGAACTGGCTCGTGCGGCGCGTGTTCCGGCTCGACGTCCGCGACGTCGACTGCGCCTTCAAGCTCGCCCGCACGGACCTCGTGGAGCGCCTCGAGCTGACCTCCGACGGCGCGATGATCAGCACCGAGCTGCTGGTCAAGGCGCGCCTGGCCGGCGCCACCCTGGCCGAGACCGGCGTCGACCACCGGCGGCGCACGAACGGGGACCAGAGCGGCGCCAGCCCGCACGTGGTGATCCTCGCGCTCCGCGAGCTCGTTCGCCTGCGCGGCTCGCTCGGGCCGACGTAGTGGAGAGCGCCGGGCTGTCGCTCCCCGCCGCGCGGCCGACGGTCGCGCGGGCGGCCCGGGCGGCGGCCGGCGCCGCGCCCGCCGTCCTCATCGTCGCCGTGGCGGCGGCACTGCGCCTCGCCCACCTCGGGTCGGTGCCGGACAACCCGTTCTACGACGCGGCGGTGCGGAGCATGTCGCTGTCGTTGCACAACTTCTTCTTCGGCGCCTTCGACCCGTCCGCGCGGTTGGCCGTGGACAAGCCGCCGCTGGACCTGTGGCTCCAGGTTGCATCGGTGAAGCTGTTCGGCTTCACGCCGTTCGCGCTGAAGCTGCCCGAGGCGGTGGGCGGCACCGCCGCCGTGGCGCTCCTCTACGGGCTGGTCAAGCGCGCGTTCGGGCGGCTCGCCGGGCTGGCAGCGGCGGCGGCGCTGGCGGTGCTGCCGGTCGCCGTCCTGACCGCGCGCAGCGACACGATGGACTCGGTCATGAGCGCGCTCATGGTCGCGGCGCTCTGGCTCGCGCTGGTGGGTGCGCAGAAGCGGCGCGCGAGCCTGCTCTACCTCGCCGCGGTCGCGGTCGGTCTCGCCTTCAACGTCAAGCTGTTCGAGGCGCTGCTCGTGGTGCCGCCGGTCGTCCTCCTGTACGGGCTCGCGGGCCCGCGCGGCACTGCCCGGCGGCTCGAGCACCTCGTGGTCGCCGGCGTCCTCATGGTCGTCGTGTCAGTGTCGTGGGCCGCCGCGGTCTCCCTGGCGCCCGCGCGCGACCGCCCGTTCCCGATCGGGTCGACCGACGGGACGGTGTGGAACGTCATGTTCGTGTGGGACGGGCTGGACCGGCTCAACGGCAAGGCGGGCGAGAGCGCGGCGCCGGTCCTGCACCACCCGCCCAGCCACCACCGGCTCGCGGTGATGCGGGTGCGCGCACGGCGTGCCCGCGCGAACGCGCCCGGCCCCACCCGGCTGCTGGCCGCCCGCCTGGGCATGGGCAGCGTGCTGCTGCCGGCGCTGGTCCTGGGCGCCCTGGGCCTGGTGGTGGCGCTGCTGGGCTGGCTGGCGCGCCTGCGCGCGGGCGCGTGGGCACCCAGCGAGGCCGACCGCCGCCGCTGGGGCGTGGCCGCCGCGCTGGCCACGTGGCTCGGGCTCGGGCTCGTGCTCTTCAGCGTGGCGCGCACGCTGCACCCGCGCTACCTGGAGGCCTTCACGCCCGCGGTTGCCGGCGTGTTCGGGGTCGGGCTGGGCGCCGCGGTGCGCCCGCTCGGGGTGCTGCGCTGGCCGCTCGCCGTGGCCGCGACGGCGCTGCTGCTCCTCGCCCCCACGAGCGCGACCCTGCGCCTGGTCTCCGCCGACCGGTCGGACTCCGGCCGGCCTGGGAACCTGCCCGCCTCCGAGGTGGCGCGGCTGAGCGCGTACCTGCAGGCGCACACGCAGCGCCAGCGCTACGAGTTCGCCGCGCCGGCGGCGGCGACGGCGGGGCCGCTGATCGTGCACGACGCCCGGCCCGTGCTCGTGCTCACGCGCCTCGACCACAAGCCGCTCGTCGCGACGGCGACGCTCCGGCGCCTGGTCCGGCGCGGCGCGGTCCGCTATGCCCTGCTCGGGCGCCCGTGCTCGCACCGCCACGGCCGCGCCTACTCGCGCATCCCCGTGACCCGCTGGATCTGCACGCACGGCAAGGACGTCGGGCGCCACGCCGGCGTCAAGCACGGCGTGCTCTTCCACCTGCGCGCCTAGCGGGGGTAGATGCGCACGTGCATGTGGTCGTCGTGGTTGACCAGCGTCTCCACGACGCCGCGCGGTCCGTTCAGCCCGGTGTGCGGGCCGACGAACACGAACTGCGCGTACGCGTTCACCAAGCGGTTGACGAGCTCCTGGGAGAGCCGGCGGTCCATGGTGGCCGGCGTGGCCGGCAGCTCCCTGCGGTCCTTGCGCGGATAGAGGATGTCCATGTCCAGGCCGTTCTGGTGCGAGGCGTGCCCGAGCCCGCCGTACTGCCCCGTGAAGGGTCCGCCATGCGGACGAGAGAGATCCCCGATGAGCACGCGCGGGGCTCCCGGATGGGCGCGGCGGTAGCGGTCGAGCACGTAGAGCAGCGTCTGGATCAGGCGGGCCGTGCCCCACCGGCGGTCGTCGCGGTTGGGGTAGCGCGAGAGCACCGGGTCCCAGGTCACGTAGTCGCGGCCGTAGGCGGGCAGCAGCACGCCGTCGCGCAGCATGCCGTGCCAGGGCAGGCCGACCGCGGTCGAGTGGCGCCAGTGCACGGCCGGGTAGTGGGCGGTGGCCGAGCGCACCTTCTCGGACGGCGGCGGCACGAGCGCGCCGTGGGCGTGGGACAACGACGCCTCGCCCTCGCCGCCCGCCACCGTGGCCGCGCGCGCGGTCGCCGCCACCGGCGCTGGCGGCCGCGGGGGCACGCGCGGCGGCGCGGAGTGCGAGGGGACCCCGGCAAGGCTCAGGATGCCCGCCGCGACCAGCGCGGTCAGGCCGGCGACCACGAACCCCAACGGCCAGTTCCTGGCCACCGCGGCGGGCAGCGCCTACTCCCCGAGCTCCAACACCGCCAGGAACGCCTCCTGGGGCACCTCGATCCGCCCCACCTGCTTCATGCGCCGCTTGCCGGCCTTCTGCTTCTCGAGCAGCTTGCGCTTGCGGCTGATGTCGCCGCCGTAGCACTTGGCGATCACGTCCTTGCGATAGGCCTTGATCGTCTCGCGCGCGATCACGTGCGAGCCGATCGCAGCCTGGATGGGCACGTCGTACTGCTGGCGCGGGATGCGCTCGCGCAGCTTCTCGGCCAGCGTGCGCCCCGCCGCGTAGGCCTTGTCGCGGTGCACGACCATCGAGAGCGCGTCGACCGGGTCGCCGGCCAGCAGGATGTCGAGCTTGACCAGGTCGCTGATCCGCATCCCGATGAGGTCGTAGTCGAGCGAGGCGTAGCCGCGCGTGCGCGACTTCAGCTGGTCGAAGAAGTCGAGCACGATCTCGGCCAGCGGCAGGTCGTAGGTGATCTGCACGCGCTCGGGCGAGAGCCAGTGCATGCCCGCATGCTCGCCGCGACGCTCCTGGCACAGCTCCATGATCGCGCCCACGTGGTCCTTGGGCGCGAGGATCGACGCGCGGATGAACGGCTCGCGCACCTCGGCGATCAGCGCCGGGTCGGGGAAGTCGGTCGGGTTGTGCACCGCGACCTCGTCGCCGTCGGTAAGCGTGACCTCGAACTCGACCGAGGGCATGGTCGTGAGCAGCTCGAGGTCGTACTCGCGCTCGAGCCGCTCGCGCACGATGTCCATGTGCAGGAGGCCGAGGAAGCCGCAGCGGAACCCGAACCCGAGCGCGTCCGAGGTCTCGGGCTCGTAGGAGAGGGCGGCGTCGTTGAGCGAAAGCTTCTCCAGCGCGTCGCGCAGCTCCGGGAAGGCGTCGGAGTCGGTCGGGAACAGACCGCAGAACACCATCGGCTTGACGTCGCGGTAGCCGGGCAGCGGCTCGACGGCCGGCCGCGCCGCGGCGGTGAGGGTGTCGCCCACGCGCAGGCGCGAGACGTCCTTGAGGCCGGTGATCAGGTAGCCCACCTCGCCGGCGGACAGCCGGGCGGCCGGCGTCATGCGCGGGGTAAAGAAGCCGATGTCGTCGATGTCGGCCTCGGTGCCGGCCTGCATGGCGCGGATCGCCTCGCCCTTGGCGAAGCTGCCGTCGACCATGCGGATGTACGCGATGACGCCGCGGTACTGGTCGAACTCGGAGTCGAAGATCAGCGCGCGCGGCGGCGCATCGGAGTCGCCGTTGGGTGCCGGGACCCGGGCCACGAGCTCCTCGAGCACGTCGGCGACGCCGTCGCCGGTCTTGGCCGAGATGCGCCGTACGCCGCCGGGGTCGTCGCCGATGAGCTCGCCGACCTCGGCCGCGACCTCGTCGGGCATGGCCCCGGGCAGGTCGATCTTGTTCAGGCACGGGATGAGCTCGAGGCCGGCGTCGATGGCCAGGTAGGTGTTGGCCACGGTCTGGGCCTCGACGCCCTGGGAGGCGTCGACGACGAGCAGCGCCCCCTCGCACGCGGCCAGCGAGCGCGAGACCTCGTAGGTGAAGTCCACATGGCCCGGGGTGTCGATGAGCTGGAGCTGGTAGGTCTGCCCGTCGCGGGCCTCATAGAGCACGCGCACCGCCTGGGCCTTGATCGTGATGCCGCGCTCGCGCTCGAGCTCCATCGAGTCGAGCACCTGCGCGCGCATCTGGCGCCCCTCCACCGTGTGGGTGAGCTCGAGGATGCGATCGGCCAGCGTCGACTTGCCGTGATCGATGTGGGCGATGATCGAGAAGTTGCGGATGCGTTCCTGGTCCATCGCTGGTCAAGGCTAGGACCTCGCTTGCGGCCCGTCACATGCCGCGCGTGCTCGTGCTCACGGTCTTGAGGTGGTGCGAGCCGCCCTGGGGGTCGTTCACGTTGGGCGCGTCGATCTGCCCGACGGCGCGGAAGTGGCGCGTGACCTTGTGCGGCACGGCCACGAAACCGACCTGCTGCACCGCCTTGCCGTCCTGCGGCGGCGGCAGCCGGCCGACGCCGCAGGTCACGGTGTTGGGCGGGCGCGGGGTGGCCGTGCAGCCCTGCGGCAGCTGGCGCACCGACGTGCGCGCGGGCAGGTTGACCACGAGCGTCAGGCCGGCGGCGACGTGCGGGCCCCCGTTGCGCAGCGTCCACAGGTAGTGGATCGAGTGCCCGGTCTTGTGCACCCGGGCGCCCAGGTAGAGCTTGGACTGGCACGGCTGCTGGGGCAGGTCGGTCCCCGGGCAGAGGTCAGGGGTCTCGACCGCCTGCAGCAGCAGCTCGACGTGCGAGTAGCTGACCGTGCTGTTGCCCTCCTGGTCGACCGGATGCTGGGGCGAGAGCTCGCCGTCGTTGAACCCGGTCTCGATGCCGGGCAGGTTCTTGTCCGTCGCGACTTTCTGGGTCGTCCAGTCGTTGTTGGAGGAGAAGATCTGCCAGCGCCGGCCGGCCCCGCCGAACCCCTCCTGGAAGACGGCGACGTAGTCGCCCGCCTCCACCCGGAACGCGCGCGGGTCGGGGACGTCGTAGACGTGCACGCCGTCGGTCGGCGGCAGGGTCGCTTCGAGCGGGGTGGAGATCGCCTTCCACTGCCCGGGCGCCACGGGGCGCACGATGCGGAACTTGACGTCCAGCGGCTTGCCGTCGGCGGCGTAGCCGCGCAGCTTGAGCTGGTGGACCAGGCCCCCGACCGGGGCGGCGAAGCCAGCCGGGCCGGACGTGTTGAACACGGTCTGGTCCCAGCCGTTCTGGTACGGGACGGTGGTGGCCGAGTCGTTGAGCGACGAGCCGAAGGTGACATCCCCCGCAGCCGCCACGGGCGCGAACGCGAGCACGCCGACGACAAAGCCTGGGAGCAGCGCAGAGCGCAGCATCCGGAGACTCCTCGTCCCAGGACCCCCGTTTGGTGCAGGATGTCCGAATGGTTGCAGATTCTCAACCAAATTTCACAGCAGGCATGGCGACGTTTCCGGCTTTTGAGCTAAAGCAACAAAAACCGGTGCGAAATCCGACGCGGGAATGGGCAGCAACGGCATCTCCTGCGTGACGGCCACGCGCGGTTACCGCGTCGTCGGATATTTGCGCGAAATCAGCGGAAGCGCTGCAGTACCCCGCCCACGAACCGGCGCACCTGGTCCGCCTCGCGGATGCCGAGTGCGAGCACCGCGCCCGCGTACACGGCGAGCCCCAGGACGATGGCGACGCCTACGGCGACGATCTGGGCCACGAGCCGGGTCCCGAGCGCGGCGTCGAGCGAAGCCCAGACGCCGTAGGCGACGCCGCCGAGCGCGAACGCCGCGACGAGCATGCGGGCCACCGCGTCGAGCGTCGCCCGGCCCTGGAGCGACCCGTGCAGGTCGCGGCGCAGCCAGCGTGCCTGCGCCGCGGTCATGGCCGCCGACGCCGTCGCCGTCCCGATCACCGGCCCCGCCACCCCGAGGGGCGAGTACAGCGCCAGCGAGACCACGAGGTTGAGGACGATGTTGCCCGCGGCCAGCGCGGTCGGCGTCCATGGCTTCTGCAGCGAGAAGAACGTGCGCGTGAGCAGCAGGTTGATCCCGGCGAAGGGCAGCGAGAACGAGAACCAGAACAGTGCCGTCGACACCAGGTCGGTGGAGTGGGCGTTGAACGCGCCGCGCTGGTAGACGAGCCGCGTGATGGGCTCGGCCAGCACCAGCGTGATCGTGGCCATGGGGATGAGCATGAGCGCGATCTGCCGCACCCCGTTGGCCATCGTCGCGCGCAGGCCGGCGATGTCGCCGCGCGCGGCGAGCCGGGCCAGGGCCGGGAACAGGACCGTGGCCAGGGCGACCGAGAAGATGCCCTGGGGCAGCATGTAGATGCGGAAGGCGGCGTCGATCGCGCGCGGTGCCTGCTCGGAGATCAGCGACCCGAGCACCGAGTTGATGACGAGGTCGAAGTTGATGATCCCCAGCCCGAGCGTGACCGGGAGCATGAGCTTGAGCGTCTGGATGACGCGCGGGTCGCGCCAGTCGAAGGCGAGCTTGAGCCGGAAGTCCAGGCGCGCGAGCGCCGGGAAGCACATGGCCAGCTGCACGATCGTCCCGATCAGCACGCCGATCGCGTAGGCGTACATCTGGTCGTCGCCGGTGAACTCCTGCCGCAGGACGACCAGCGCGACGATGATCACGCCGTTCCACACCAGCGGCGCGAAGGCGGGGATCGCGAAGTGGTCGTAGGCGTTGAGGATGCCGACCAGCAGCCCGTTGAGGCCGAGCAGCACGACGATCGGGAACAGGACCCGCGAGAGGCCGACCGTCAGGTCGGTCAGCTCCTGCGTGAACGTGTCGCCGACGAACAGCGGCATGATCACCGGGGCGAGGAGGATGAACAGGGCGCTGATCCCGCCGAGCAGGCACAGGATCAGCGTGAACAGGCTGCCGGCCAGGCGGAAGGCCTCGCGCTTGCGGCCGTGCTCGAGCAGCTCGGTGAACACGGGCACGAAGGCGGCCGAGATGGCGGCGTCCGCGAACAGGGACCGGACCAGGTTCGGGACCTGGAAGGCGATGGTGAAGGCCGAGAAGCGTCCCTGCGTGCCGAAGTAGCTCGAGGCGAGGATCTCGCGCGCCAGGCCCGCGATGCGCGACAGCCCGGTGGCGATCGCGAAGATTGCTGAGTTGCGCGCGATGCGCCGGCCGCCGGACACGAGCGCGGTATCGTAGGCGGCCGCCGATGGCCAACATCCATTCGCAGAAGAAGCGCAATCAGCGCACCGCGCGCGAGCGGCAGGAGAACCGCCGCCGCGTTTCGCGCGTCAAGACCTACTTCCGCCGCCTGCGCGACGCCCTGCACGAGGGCGACGCCGAGCGCGCCCAGGCCGAGCACGCCGAGCTCGTGTCGGCGATCGACAAGGCGGTCAAGTCGGGCGCGCTGCATCGCAACAACGGGGCGCGCAAGAAGTCCCGCGCCGCCCGCCTTCACTCGGGCGCCTAGGCCATTCTCGCCGCCCCTCGCTAGGTCCTCGGGGTTCGCCGTGCGTAGCACGGCTTCACCCCTGCGTCCCGAGCGAGGAACGCCGAGCTATGGCCTAATCGGCGCTCGCTCGTTCGGCCAGGTTCCGCAGCGACGCCACCGCGATCTCGCGCTGGCGGTCGAACCGCTTCGCCTCCTCGTCGGGCACCTCGACGTCGACGCTGATGCGCGTGCCGCCGTCGCACTCGGCCAGGCGCCACTCGAAGCGGATGTCCGACACCAGGCAGGAGATCTTCACCCGGCCGCCGCCGTCGCGCGAGGCCTCCACCGCCTGCGGCATCGGATAGTCGGGGTAGCCCTCGGGCCAGATCGTCACGCCGCCGTCGCGCTCCTGCGAGGACTCGACGCCCTCCCACCACTCCGCGAATCGCGACGCGTCGTAGAGGAGCTTCCAGACCTCCTCGGGCGGCGCGGTGGTGGTCACGGCGTCACTGAACTGCAGCATGGAGCTCCTCCAGCTCGGCCTGCACGCGCGCGAGCTCGAACGCGGGCTCGATCACGCCGATCGCCGGGCGGCCGAAGTCGGCGAACACGGCGTTCATGCGGTCGCCGCGGCCGTGATCGGCGATGCGGCGCCAGCCGTCGACCGCCTCGCGCAGCCGCCGCTGGGCCAGCGCGTCGTCGCCGCGCGCCGCGGCGATCAGCCCCTGCACGCGGGTGAGCCGCGCGACCAGGGTGTCGGGGAAGTCGCCCGGGCCCACGGGCTCGAGCGCGGTGGCGCGGACCTCGGCATCGGCCTCGTCGCAGCGGCCCAGGGCGGCCAGCGCCTCGGCCCGGGCCAGGCGCGCCATCGGCCGGCTGATCGCGCCCTGCCCTTCCAGCGCCCGGCCCAGCGCCGCGACGGCGCGCTCGTGCTCGCCGCGCGCGAGGGCCACGAGGCCGGCGTCGCAGTCGGCGATGCCGGCGTACTCCGGGCTGCCGAGGCGGTCGGCCAGCTCGTTGGCCCGCTCGGAGGCCGCGAGCGCCCGGTCGAGCTGCCCGGTGCGCAGGTTGTGGTGGGCGGTCGCCGACCA
>DATBDE010000014.1:0-23737 GCA_036270095.1 Solirubrobacteraceae bacterium
GCGCTGTGGTGCGACCTGCGCATCGTCACCGAGACCGCGCAGCTCGGCTTCCCCGAGCGCCGCTGGGGTGTGCCCCTGATCGACGGCGGCACGCAGCGGCTGCCGCGCATCGTCGGCCAGGGCCGCGCACTCGACCTCATCCTCACCGGCCGCATCGTGCCCGCCGACGAGGCCCTGGCCATGGGCCTGGTCACCGAGGTCGTGGTCCCCGGCCGCCACCTCGACCGGGCGCTCGAGTACGCCGACGCACTGGCCCGCTTCCCGCAGGAGACGATGCTCGCCGACCGCCGCGCGGCCATGGAGGGACTGGGTATGCGGCTGGCCGACGGCATCGCCTTCGAGGCCGAGTCCGGACTGCCCACGCTGGAGGTCGCGCTACGCGGCGCGAGGCGCTTCGCGGCCGGCGAAGGGCGCGGCGGAACCGGCGCCGGGGTCTAGGTAGGGTTCCTCCATGGCCTACTTCGTGACCGGGGGAACAGGGTTCATCGGACGCAACCTGGTCGAGCGGCTGCTCGATCGCGAGGGCGACATCTACCTCCTGCACCGGCCCGGGTCGGCCGAGAAGGTCGAGGCGCTCGTCGTCCGCTGGACCGCTGAGCGAGCCGCCCAGAACGGCAGCGACGTTCGTTCCCGTGTGAAGCCAGTCGCTGGTGACCTTCTCTCCCCGCGGCTCGGCGTGTCCGAGGAGGACCTGGTCGCGCTGCGCGGCAACGTCGACCACTTCTTCCACCTCGCCGCGGTCTACGACATGATCGCCGACGAGGCCACGAACATGAGCTCCAACGTCGACGGCACCCGGCACGCCGTCGAGCTCGCCAACGCGCTCGAGGCCGGCACCTTCCACCTGACCTCCTCGATCGCGGTTGCGGGCATGTACAAGGGCCTGTTCCGCGAGGACTATTTCGACGAGGGCCAGAAGCTGCCCTCGGCCTACCACCGCACGAAGTTCGAGTCCGAGCGCATCGTCCGCACCCAGACCACCGTGCCGTGGCGCGTGTACCGCCCGGCCATCGTCGTCGGCAACTCCAAGACCGGCGAGATGGACAAGATCGACGGCCCCTACTACTTCTTCAAGGCGATCCAGAAGGCCCGCCACTACCTGCCGGAGTGGTTCCCGCTGGTGGGCCCGGAGCTGGGCTGGACGAACATCGTCCCGGTCGACTACGTGGCCGCCGCGATGGACCACATCGCCCACCAGCCCGGGCTGGACGGCCAGGCCTTCCACCTCACCGACCCCAAGGGTCAGCGCTCCGGCGAGGTCATCAACCAGTTCGCCAAGGCCGCGCACGCGCCGCACCTGGCCATGCGCATCGACAGCCGCCTGATCCAGGCGCTGCCCAAGGGCACGCTGTCGATGCTGATGAAGCTGCCGGCGCTCAAGGACGTGCGTAAGACGGTGCTGGCCGACTTCGGCATCCCCGAGGAGGTCGTCGACTTCGTCGGGCTGACCGCGCAGTTCGACACCCGCGACACCGAGCGCGCGCTCGAGGGCTCGGGCATCACACTGCCCAGGCTCGACACCTACGCGAACCTGCTCTGGGACTACTGGGAGCGCAGCCTCGACCCCGATCTCTTCCGCGACCGGTCCTTCGAGGGCGCCGTCAACGGCAAGGTCATCGTCATCACCGGGGCCTCCAGCGGCATCGGCAAGGCGACGGCGGAGAAGGTCGCGCGGGCGGGCGGGATCCCCGTGCTGCTCGCCCGCAGCGTGGACAAGCTCGAGGAGACGAAGAAGGAGATCGAGGACGCCGGCGGGACCGCCTACGTCTACCCCGTCGACCTCTCCGACCTCGAGGCCATCGACGAGGTGGTCAAGCGCATCCTCGCCGACCATCCCGCGGTCGACATGCTCGTCAACAACGCGGGGCGGTCGATCCGCCGCTCGCTCGAGCAGGCCTACGACCGCTTCCACGACTACGAGCGCACGATGCAGCTCAACTACTTCGGCGCCATCCGGATGATCATCGCCCTGATGCCCCACTTCCGCGAGCGCAGGCGCGGGCACATCATCAACGTCTCCTCGATCGGCGTGCAGACGAGCCCGCCGCGTTTCTCGGCCTACGTGGCCTCCAAGGCGGCGCTGGACGCGTTCACGCGCTGCGTGGGCTCCGAGGTGATCGGCGACGGCGTCACCTTCACGACCATCCACATGCCGCTGGTCAAGACGGCGATGATCGCGCCGACGAAGATCTACGACAGCTTCCCGACCATCACGCCCGACGAGGCGGCGGACATGATCTGCGAGGCCATGCGCTCGAAGCCCAAGCACGTGGGAACGCGCCTGGGGACGTTCGGCGAGGTCGCCTACGCGCTGCAGCCCAAGGCCGTGGACCAGATCCTCCACATGGCCTACAAGGTCTTCCCCGACTCGGCGGCGGCCCGCAAGGGGGCGCCCAAGGGGGCCGAGAAGCCGCCGGACGAGAAGGCCTCGACCGAAGCGGTCGCGCTCGCGCACCTGATGCGCGGCGTGCACTGGTAGGCCATTCTCGACGCCCCTGGCTAGGTCCTCGGGGTTCGCCCTGCCTGGCACGGCTTCACCCCTGCGTCCCCGAGCCAGGGACGCCGAGCGATGGCCTACTCGGAGAGCGTCGACAGCTTCCGCGCCACGAAGCCGGCCAGGCGCGGCGACGCGCGCTTGATGGCGTAAGCGGCCCACGCCTCCGGCGAGATCGGCGCCACCGTGCGCTCGCGCGCCACCGCCTTGGGCACGTTGCGGGCCACGCGGTCGGGGCCGTAGCCGCGGCGCTCGTAGAGCTGCCGGAAGCGGGCGCGCACGGCCTCGTCGTCGGCGCTGCCGCGCGTACGGGCGTGCCGGGTGATCGGCGTGTTGATCACACCGGAGCAGACCGCGGTCACGCCGATGCGGTGCGGGCGCAGCTCCTCGCGCAGCGCCTCGCTCAAGCCCAGCACCGCGAACTTCGTGGCGCTGTAAGCGTTCAGCGTCGGCGACGCGTGATAGCCGGCCATCGACGAAAGGTTGACGACGTGGCCGCCCCGCCCGCGCTCGACCATCGCCGGGAGGAAGAAATGGCAGCCGTGCACGACGCCCAGGAGGTTGATGCCGACGATCCAGTCCCAGTCCTCCGGCTCGATCTCGAGGAAGTCGGCCACGACGGCGACACCGGCGTTGTTGACCAGCAGGTCCGCCGGGCCGGGGCCACCGTTGACCGCCGCCGCGAACGCGCGCATCTGTTCGCGGTCGGCCACATCGACCCGCCGGGTCAGTACGCCGCGACCCAGGCGCCGGGCGTGCGCCGGGGTCTCCTCCAGCCCACGCTGGTCGACGTCGCAGAGCGCGAGGTCGGCGCACGGCGCGCGGCGAGCAACGCGATCTCGCGCCCGATGCCGCTGGCCGCGCCGGTGACCACGACCGTCCGGCCGGTCAAGTCGTCGGTCTTCATCGGCCGGGCATTCTGTCGCGACAAACCCGTTTGGTGAAGCACCGTTTCGTGGCAGGTTCACATAATGGAGGGGACGATCGGGCTCGTCCTCGCGGCGCTGTCCGCGGTGGCGACCAATCTCGGCTTCCTGCTGCGCCACCGCGGCGCGGTGGATTGCGCAGCGGTCGATCCGCGTCACCCGGCCCGCAGCGCCGGCGCCCTGTTCCGTAACCGCTGGTGGACCTACGGCTTCGCGCTGGCCATCTTGGCCTACCTGTGCCACGCCGGGGCCCTGGCCACCGTGTCGCTGTCGATCGTCCAGGCCGTCCTTGCGGGCGGCATCGTCGTCATGGCTGTGGTCGCCGAGCGCGTCTTCGGGCTCGAGGTCGGCCGCCGGCAGTGGCTGGGCGTTGCGCTGGCCTCGGCCGGGCTGATCCTGCTCGCGCTGACCGGCGACGTGCGGTCCGGCCAGCGCACAGCGGAGTACGCACCGGCCGCGATGCTCGCATTCGCCGGCGGGCTCGGCTTCGTCGGCGTCGCCGCGCTGCTGGGCGGCTGGCGCCGGGGGCACGGTATCGCCCTCGGCGTGTCCACCGGGCTGCTCCTCACCCTCACCCACGTCGCGTTCAAGGCGGCCAGCGGCAAGGCCCACGCCGGCCTCGGCGCGCTGCTGTCCACGCCCTACCCGTACGTGGCGCTCGCCGGCGGTGCCGTGGCCTTCTTCGCCTCGGCCCGGTCGCTCCAGCTCGGGCCGGCGGTGCCGGTGATCGCGGTGACGGCGATCGTGGGCAACGCCGCCGGGATCGTGGCCGGGATTGTCGTGTTCGGCGACCCGCTAGGCTCGGACGCGGTCACGGTCGGGCCCCGGGTCCTGGCCTTCGCGCTCGTCGTCGCCGCCTCGCTGCTGCTACCGGCGCCGGTCACGCAAGAAGCGCGAACGCGGCCGCGACCAGGTCCGCGTTATCGCCCGCGGTCCGCCCATCCGGCAGCGTAAGCGTGTCCTCGAGCCCGATGCGGATGTCGCGGCCCTCCGGCAGGGCGCGCTCGATCACCGCCCAGGTCGCCGGGCCGTCGCCGTGGTGGAGCTGGGGTACGGGCAGGTCGCCGAGCGCGTCCTCGATTCCCGCCACCTGACGCAGCGCCTCCTCGCGGTCCTCGGTGATCGGCTCGACGAGCACGCGCAGGCAGCTCTCGGCCAGGCCACTGCCCAGCAGGCGCTCGGCATCCGCGCGCTGCCACAGCCCGGCCTCGATGCCGACATTGCGGCCGAGCAGCAGCTCCATGAGCTCGATCGCGTCGACCTCCTCGAGGTTGACCGAGCAGAAGTCGGGCAGGGTCGCGTGCTCCCAGGCGCGCACGAGCTCGAGCCGCTCGGGCCCGTGCTCGACGCCCCAGACGTTCGTCGTCGTGCCCACGGGGATGCCGGGGCACGCATCGCGCACCGCCTGCACGCACGCGGTGACGTCCTCCGGGCGCAGCGACTCGGCGCCGTCGGAGTCGCGCGGGTGCACGTGGAACGAGCGCGCGCCCGCCGCCGCCGCGTCGGCGGCCGAGGCTGCCAGCTCCTGTGGCGTGGTGGGGATGGCGAGGTGCTCGTCGCGCGTGCGCCCGCCGTTCAGTGGGCACTGCACGAGGATCGCGGGCATCGCTGCGCTCATACCCGGAACACCTCGATCAGCCGCTCCTCGTGCTCGGCCTCGATGCGCGCAACGACCTCGATGTGGTCCTCGAGCCCGGAGCCGCGCAGCTTGGTCGCCAGCAGCTCGTCGACCTGGAAGATCCCGGCGGAGTTGGACATGACGATCTCGACCCGCACCGCCTTGTCGGCGCCGGGCTCGATGCGCACCTCCTCGATCGCGTAGGCGGACAGCGAGTGGATGTTTGGGCGGCGGGTCTCGAACGGCACCCGCGAGCGCCCGCGGGCCATATCGAGCGCGTCGGCGACCTGGACGATGCCGGCCTCGACCGTGAAGGGCTCGCCGCGGCGGCGGTGGGAGATGATCGCGTGCAGCGCCTCGGCCACGATCACCGTGCGCTTCGGCTCGCTGTAGATGTCCTCGAGCAGCCGCGGCAGCCGGTCGGCGGTGAGGAAGAGCGAGAAGGTCTCGTGGTCGGCGCGGTGCACGGCCATGCCGACGCAGTGGAACAGCGCGCCGGCGGCGATGACGACCTCCGCGTCGCGCTCCTTGAAGCCGTGGTCGGCGACCACGCTCGGCACCACGCCGCGCCGGAACAGCAGCCGCGCCATGCGCAGCGCGATGTTGACCACGATCTGGATGTGCACCCAGCTGTGGTCGGACATGCCCAGCCGCTCGGTGGCGTTGACCGCCGACGCGTACCAGAGCGCCTTCACGCCGGGGTCGTCGTTGACGGCCTCGAGCAGCCGCTCGAGCTTGCGGTTCCCGCGCGTGGGGACGGTGACCCGCGCGTCGGCGACGGTCTCGCGCAGGGGCTTGCGCGGCCGCGGCGGGTCGCTCACGCCTGGGCGGCCGCGGTCGCCAGGGCCTCCTCGGCCAAGGCGGTGTGCGCGAGCATGAGCTCCTGCTGCACCGAGTGACGCTCCGCCCCGGTCGGGTGGCGGCGGGTCCACGTCCCGTCCTCGTTCAGGTCCCACGCGTTGGTGTTGTCGACCAGGCAGCGCTCGAGCGTGTCGAGCAGGTCCGCGCACAGGCCCGGGTCCTCGACCGGCGTCACCAGCTCGACCCGCTTGTCGAGGTTGCGCGGCATCAGGTCGGCCGAGCCGATGAACACGCTCCAGTCCTCGCCGCGCTGGAAGCCGTAGATGCGCGAGTGCTCGAGGAAGCGCCCGACCACCGAGGTCACGCGGATGTTCTCCGACACGCCCTCGACGTCCGGGCGCAGGCAGCAGATGCCGCGCACGTTGAGGTCCACCGGCACGCCGGCCTGCGAGGCGCGGTAGAGCGCCTCGATGCACTGCTGGTCGACGAGCGAGTTCATCTTCAGGGCGATGCGGCCGTCGCCGTGCTCGCGGTGGCGCTCGATGGTGCTCTCGATCTGCGCGAGGATGCCGTCGCGCAGGTGCGCCGGGGCGACCAGCACCTTGCGGTACCCGCGCGGGCGGCCGTAGCCGGTGAGGAAGTTGAACAGGTCGGCGACGTCGGCGCCGATCTCCTCGTCGGTGGTGAACAGGCCGAAGTCGGTGTACAGCCGCGCGGTCTTGGGGTGGTAGTTGCCCGTCCCGATGTGCACGTAGTGGCGCACGCCGTCGCCCTCCCGGCGCACGACGAGGATCGCCTTGGCGTGGGTCTTCAGCGACGGGATGCCGTAGGTGACGTGCACGCCCGCCTCCTCCAGCGCCTTGGCCCACGTGATGTTCGCGCGCTCGTCGAAGCGGGCCTTGAGCTCGACCAGGCACACCGCCTGCTTGCCGCGCTCGGATGCCCGGATGAGCGCGGGGACGAGCGGCGAGTCGTCCGAGGTCCGGTACACGGTCTGCTTGATCGCCAGCACGTCGGGGTCGGCCACGGCCTGGGCGACGAACCGCTCGACCGAGGTGGCGAAGGAGTCGTAGGGATGGTGCACGAGCAGGTCGCCGGCGCGCATGGCCGCGAACACGTCCACCCGTCCGTCGTCGCCCTGCAGGCGCGGCTGCGTCACCGGCGTCCACGGCGGGTCGCGCAGCCCCTTGAATCCCGGCAGGTTCACGATCTGCCACAGGTCGCCGAGGTCGAGCAGGCCCTCGACGTGGAAGATCTCGTGCGCCTTGACGCCGAGGCCCTCGACGAGCTGGTCGCGCAGGCCGGCGTTCATGCTCGAGCCGATCTCCACCCGCACGATCTCGCCGAAGCGGCGGCGGCGCAGCTCGTGCTCGACCGCCTGCAGCAGGTCGTCGGCCTCGTCGGAGACGGTGAAGTCGGCGTCGCGGGTGACCTTGAAGTAGTCGTAGTCGAGGATTTCCATCCCCGGGAAGAGCGCGTCGAGGTTGGCCGCGATGACCTGCTCCATGGGCACGAAGGTCAGGCCCTCCCCCACCGGCACGAACCGGGGCAGCATCTCCTTCGGCACCTTCACGCGGGCGAAGGTCTCGTGGCCGGAGACCGGGTCGCGCACGAGCACCGCCAGCGAGAGCGAGAGGTTGGAGATGTACGGGAACGGGCGCCCCAGGCCGACGGCCAGCGGCGTGAGCACGGGGAAGATCTGGCGCCGGAAGCGCGCGTCGAGCTCGCGCCGCTCGTGGTCGGAGACGTCGTCGATCGAGGCGATGCGGATGCCGGCGTCGCCCAGGCCGGGCACGAGCTCGTTCTCGAGGCAGCGGATCTGGCGCCTGCCGAGCTCGCCGACGCGCGCCTTGATCGTGTCGACCGCCTCGCCCGCCGACACGCCGTCGGGGCCGCGGGCGTCGATGCCGGCCTCGAGCTGGTCGTGCAGGCCGGCGACCCGGACCATGAAGAACTCGTCCAGGTTCGAGGTGTAGATCGCGCAGAACTTCACGCGCTCGAGCAGGGGCACCGTGGCGTCCTCGACCAGCTGCAGGACGCGGTCGTTGAAGTCCAGCCACGAGACCTCGCGGTTGAAGTACAGGGCCGAGTCGGTGAGCTGCACCGACGGCTCGGGTTCGAGCGCGTCGACGGAGTCGGGATCGGGTGTGACGCTCGTCATGCGGGCACCCCGGACGATACCTGTCCGTCGTTCGTGGGCTGGACCGGTTGTTGCTTTGCTTCACCGGGTTCCGGCCGCTCGGCCAGGGCGCGCTCGAGCTGCCCGCGGAAGTCGTTGCGCTCGAGGCCCTTCCAGCGGTCCAGGAAGCGCTCGAACAGGAGCATGCGCCGGGCCTCGAGCCAGACCGCCAGCACCTCGAGGCCGCCGTAGGCGTCGGCATGCCCGACCGCCGCGCCCAGCCCCGGCGCCAGAGCGTCCTCGTCGGCGGCCAGCGCGACGAGGCCGTCGACGTCCTCGTCGCGCAGGTCGCGGACGGCGGCGCGCACGAGCAGGAGCATCTCGTCGCAGTCGTGGATCTCCCCCAGCAGGTCCTGGAGCTCCTTAGCCCGCCGCAGCGCGGTGCCCGCGCAGGGCCCGAAGCAGAACGCCGTGACCTCGAGGACGTAGCGCAGCCGCTTGGCGGCGATGCGCATGTCGTGGAGTGCCTTGACCTGTGCTTGGGGTTCAGCCCCTCGGGCGTGAAGGAGTAGAGCTCGTCGAGCCGGGTGCGGACGATCCGCTCGGCGTTGTCGGCGAGGCTCGCGGCCGGGTCCAGGCCCTTGACCCGGCATGCCTTCACGCCCGCGCCCTTCCCACCAGCTCGCGCAGGCGGCCTTCGAGGTCGCTCTCCTGCGCGCGGCGAAGCGCCTCGGCAAGGCGCACGTTGGCCTCGGCCTGCTCGGCCCGGAAGCGGTCGGCGAGCAGCGCCACACCCGGGCGGCTCGACGCCGTGACGCCGGCGGCGAAGCCATCGAGGGCGGCGATGTGGACGTCGGGGTCGCGGCGCTCGCCCAGCGCGTCGGCCAGCACCTTGACGTCGCGCAGCACGCCGCGGTGCAGGCGCTTGGGGAAGCACGGGGCGAAGATCTCGAGCACGGCGCGCAGGCGGCGGGTGGCCACGCGCATGTCGTGGACGCGCTCGATGTCGGTCGTGTCGAGCACGTTGTCGGCGTGGTCGGCCAGCTCCTGGGCGCGGACCGCGACGACCTTCGCCGCGGCGTCGGCGAACGACGCATCGGCGCTGAGGTCCGGGATGTCGCGAGCCTTGGCCATCACGCCTCGGGCGCTGCTCGGCTGCCCATCATCTCCAGGATGACCCCCTCGCGCAGTCCGCCGCGGGCGATCTGGAGCGGGAGGCCCATCCGGGTCGACGCTTCCTCGAGCATGAGCATGCCGGCGGGCAGGAGCTTGACGCGCTCCGGGTCGAGCTCGTAGGTGCGGGCCACGTCGGCGACCGGCGTGCCGGCGAGCACGCGCAGGCCACGCTCGAGCGTCTCGGGCTCGAGCAGCGCTCCGACCAGCCGGCGCAGCGAGGTCGCCGAGCCGCCGACGGCGACGGCCAGCCCGGCGGACGGGATGGCGAGGCCCTCGAAGGCCCCGCCGACGTGCTGGCGGACGGCGTTGAGCTCGCGCGCCGCCGGCGGGTCGGAGCGCAGGTAGGCGTCGGCCAGGGTGCCCGAGCCCAGGCGCAGCGAGGCCGACCACGTCACGCCGCCGTCGATGGTGCCGACCGCGAGCTCGCTCGACCCGCCGCCCACGTCGACCACGACGACGGTGTCGGTGACCGGCTCGGTCAGCGCCCGGGTGGCGCCGACGAAGGCCAGCCGCGCCTCCTCGCCGTCGGTCAGGACCTCGACGTCGACGCCGCAGCGCGTGCGCACCGCGGCCACGAGGTCGTCGCGGTTGGCGGCCTCGCGGATGGCGGCGGTGGCCACCGCCTTGAGCGCGCGGGCTCCGAGCTGCTCGGCCGTGCGCGCCTGCGTGGCGACGACCTCGGCCACCTCCTCGATCTTCCGCGTCCCGATCCGCCCGTCGTCGCGCAGGGCGCGGCCGATGCGGGTGAACGCGCGCTGTTGGCACAGCTCGCGCAGCCCGCCCGCGCGCGGGGCGGCGACGAGCAGGCGGGTGGTGTTCGACCCGATGTCGATGCAGGCGCAGACCATGGAGGCAGGACCCAATCCGGGCGGGTGGCCCTGCGTACTTAATATGGACGATTTCATGGACCCGGCGATCGAGGTCACCGACCTCTTCAAGCGCTACGGCTCGATCGACGCGGTGCGCGGCATCGATTTCACGGTCGCTCGCGGCGAGGTGTTCGGCCTGCTCGGCCCCAACGGCGCCGGCAAGACGACGACGGTGGAGATCCTCGAGGGCTACCGGACCCGCAGCGGCGGCGACGTGCGCGTGCTCGGCTTCGACCCCGCGACCCGGCCGCGCGCGCTGCGCGAGCGGGTGGGGATCGTGCTGCAGTCGACCGGGCTGTACCGGCACATCTCGGTGCGCGAGGCGGTCGCCCACTGGGCCGGGTTCTACCCGCACCCGCGCGACGTGGACGAGGTCATCGCGCTCGCCGGGCTGCAGCAGGCGCAGAACACGCGCGCACGGGCGCTCTCCGGCGGCCAGATGCGCCGGCTCGACTTCGCCCTCGCGCTGGTCGGCGACCCCGAGCTCGTGTTCCTCGACGAGCCCACGACGGGCTTCGACCCAGCGGCGCGGCGCAACGCCTGGGACGTCATCCGCTCGCTGCGCGAGCTGGGCAAGACCGTGCTGCTGACCACGCACTACCTGGACGAGGCCTCCGCCCTGGCCGACCGCGTGGCCATCATCAAGGACGGTCGCATCCTGGCCGAGGGCGCGCCCAGTGAGCTCGGCGTAGGCGAGTCCAGCCGCTACCGCGTGGCCTGGCGCGACGCGCGCGGCGAGGGCCACGAGCGGGTCACCGACGACCCGACGACGCTGCTGGCCGAGTTGACGACGGAGGCGCTGGCGCGCGGCGAGCGCCTCGACGAGCTCAGCGTCACCCGCCCCTCGCTGGAGGAGGTCTACCTCGAGCTCACCGCCGATCAGGACCTCGAGGTGACCGGCTCGTGAGCTCCGCGCTGACCCTGGTCTGGCGCCAGTACCGGCTCGAGCGGCGCATGTTCTGGCGCAACCCGACGGCGGCCTTCTTCAACTTCCTCTTCCCGCTGATCCTCCTGGCCCTGTTCGGCGCGGTGTTCGCCAACGACCAGGAGAACCTCAACGTGATCGTGCCCGGCATCGCGGGCATGGCGATCATGGCCACGACGTTCACGGCGCTGGCCTTCAACATGACCTTCCTGCGCGAGCAGGGCGTGCTCAAGCGCATCCGCGGCACGCCGCTGCCGGCCGGGGCCTACCTGGCGGGCGTGTTCGCCAGCGCCGTGGCCAACGCGGTGCTGCAGATCGTGATCATCGTGCTGGCGGGCAAGGCGTTCTTCGGCATCCCCTGGCCGCCCGACCCCTTCGAGCTCGTCGTCTTCGCGACCTTCGGCGTCGTGTGCTTCGCGTCGCTGGGCATCGCGCTCTCGCACGCGATTCCGAACTTCGAGTCCGCGCCCGCCTATACGAACGCGATCTTCCTGCCCGTCATCTTCATCTCGGGCGTGTTCTTCGACGCCGACAAGGCGCCGAAGTTCCTGACCGACATCGCCGAGGCCCTGCCCCTGATCCACCTCATCGACGGGCTTTCGGCCGCGATGGTCACGGGCAAGCCGATCACCGACAACTGGACCGCGCTGGGCGTGCTCGCGGTGTGGTCAGCGATCGGGATCGTGCTGGCGATCCGCGGTTTCTCCTGGGAGGCGCACCGGGCCTAACCCTCGCCCAACCTCAAAGGGGTCTGACCCTTCATGTTTCGCTCAGCGCCGGCTCGGGCTCGCGCGGAGGCTCGTCGCGCGGCGGCGCCGGCGCCTCGCCCGGCTCGATGGCCAGGTGGGGCAGGCGGCGCTCGAGCCAGTCGGGCAGCCACCAGGTCGCGCGGCCGAGGAGCTGCAGCACGGCCGGCAGCAGCAGGCTGCGCACCACGAACGCGTCCAGGAACACCGCGACGGCGAGGCTGAGGCCGAACAGCTTGACCGCACGCACGTCGCCGAGCACGAAGGACAGGAAGACGCAGACCATGATCGTGGCCGCGGCGGTGATCACCCGGCCGGTGGAGGCCAGGCCCTCGACCACCGCGCGCGATCCGTCGCGGCGCTTCGTCCACACCTCGTGGATGCGCGAGACCAGGAAGACCTCGTAGTCCATGGAGAGGCCGAAGACGATGGCGAAGACCATGACCGGGATGAAGGAGTCGATCGGGCCCTTCTGGATCCCGACCAGGTCGGCCAGCCAGCCCCACTGGAAGATCGCCACCACGACGCCGAGCGACGCGCCGATGCTGAGCAGGTTCATCAACGCCGCCTGCACCGGGATCACCACCGAGCGGAACACGATGAACAGCAGCAGGGCCGAGAGCAGCACCACCACGCCGATGAACAGCGGCAGCTTGCTCGAGAGCGCGTGCGTCACATCGATCTGCGCCCCGTTGGCGCCGCCGACGAGCACGGTCGCGCCGGTTGCGCGCTCGACCGGCGGCAGCCGGTTGTCGCGCAGGTTCTGGACCATGTCCGTGGTCGCCTGGTCCTGCGGCGCCGAGCGCGGATAGACGGTGTAGACGACCGTCTGCCCGTTGGGCGCCACGCGCGGCGGCGCGACGGCCGCCACGTCGGGCGTCGTGCGCAGCGCGGTGCCAATCTGGGCCTGGGCGGCCTTGTCCCCGGCCTTCGACAGCTGTGCGGCGACGACGAGCGGCCCGTTGACGCCCTTGCCGAAGCCCTCGGCCAGCAGGTCGTAGGCGCGGCGCGTGGTCAGCGAGGTCGGGTCGTTGCCGGCGTCGCTCGAGCCCAGGTTCATCGAGAGCGCGGGGACGGTGAGCAGCAGCATGATCCCGAGGCCGACGGTCACGCCCACCCACGGACGCCGCGTGACCCAGCGCGCCCAGCGGGCCCAGCCGGTCGGCCCCGTCGGCGCAGGCACGCCCGCCTCGGCCCGTCGGCGCGCGCGCCGGCTCGGCCGGGCCACGCGGGTGCCGAACTTCGAGATCAGCGCCGGCAGCACGGTCAGCGACGCGAGCATGACCAGCAGCACCGCCAGCGCCGACGACACCGCGACGCCGTAGAGGAAGCTGATGCCCAGGGCGAACATGCCCAGCAGGGCGATGATCACGGTCAGGCCCGCGAACAGCACCGCCCGGCCGGCCGTATCCATGGCCGCGATCGTGGCCTCGCGCACGTCCATGCCGGCACGGGCGTTCTCGCGGAAGCGGGTGACGATGAAGAGCGCGTAGTCGATCCCCACCCCGAGCCCGATCATCACCGCCAGCTCGGTGGAGAAGAACGGCATGTCGATGGCCTGCGAGGCGAGGCCGATGAGCCCGACGCCCGTGCCCAGGCCGATCAGCGCGGTGAGGATCGGCATGCCCATGGCCACGAACGAGCCGAAGGTGAGCAGCAGCACGACGATCGCCGCCACGATGCCGATCCCGGTCGCCGGTCCGAGCGGCGGCTCCTGGACCTGCTGGATGGCCTGACCGCCGAGATCGACCTGCACCGCGCTCGAGCCGGCGGCGCGGGCGACGGACACCACGTGCCTGATGTCGTCCTTGGGCAGGTCGTTGGCGCGCTGGTCGAAGTTGACCGTCGCGAAGGCGATGCGCCCGTCCGACGAGACCGCGCGCGCCCCGGCCGGGCCGTACGGGCTGACCACGCCGGTCACGTGCGGCAACTTCGCGACCTGGGCCAGCATCGGTGTGATCCGCGCGCGCACGGCCGGGTCGCTCACCTTGCCCTGCTTGGCCGCGAAGACGATCTGGTCGCTGTCGCCGGCCTGGGCGGGGAAGTCCCGCTTGAGCAGGTCGGTGGCGCGCTGGGACTCCGTGCCCGGCAGCGAGAAGTTGGTCGCGTAGCGGGTGCCGACGGCGCTCGAGAGCGCGAGCGCGGCGATGGCGACGGTGATCCAGCCGAGGATCACGAGGCGGCGGTGGTCGATGCAGAAGCGCGTCAGGCGGGCGATCGGGCTCATGGGTTCCGGGTTGTAGGCGTCGTCTCTGAGAAGTCTCTGAGAAAGGTTATAATTTCAAACAATCTAACCAGCAGAACATTTTGGCCACCCACAGCGTCGATACCGAAGCGCGCGAGATCCTGCAGCTGCTCGCTCAGATCATGGCCTGCTTCAAACGTAGCGGCGTGGAGCCGCCGCAGGGCCTGCGCGAGGCCGCTGAGCGCGCCGACCTCGGCCCGCGCCACGTCGCCCCGCTGCTGGCGCTGAGCTTCGAGGACGAGCTCAGCGTGACCGAGCTGGCCGAGCGGCTCGGGCTCTCCTTACCCACTACGAGCCAGCTCGTCGGCGAGCTCAGCCGCGCCGGTCTGCTCGACCGGGCCGAGGACGAGCGCGACCGCCGCGTCACCCTCGTGCGCATCCCCGAGGCCTATCGCGACGCCGTTCAGGGCCTGCTCCTGCAGCAGGCCGACCCGGTGCGCCGCGCGCTCGAGCGCCTCTCCCCCCGCGCCCGCGCCGGCTTCGTCGAGGGCATGCGCGTCCTGGCCGAGGAGAGCACGCAGACGCTCGAGCACTGACGGCGCTCGAGCGCGCGCGTTCAGCTGGCGGCGCGGCGCAGGGTGGCCTCGGCCTAGGCCACCAAGTCGCGCACGATCGCGCCGGCGGGCTGCACCGAGGCGATCAGCCCCGCGGTCTGGCCGGCAAACGGCACGAGCTCGTGCCCGCGTCCGGCGCGCACGGCCTCGACGAGCTCGCCCGCCAGGCGCTCGCGCTCGGCCTCCACGGCGGCGGGGTCGGCGTTGCCGCGATCGATGAACGGCGTGCGCAGCGCCCGCGGCTCGGTCGCGAACCCGTCCTCGGGGCGCGGCGGGAACAGCGCAGCCGCGAACTCGAGCTTGACCGCGTCCTCTGAACCCGCCGCCACGATGGCCGCCTTGAAGGCGTCGGGGATCTCGGCCTCGGCGGCAGCCATGAAGCGCGTGCCGATGTTCACGCCCTGCGCGCCGAGCACCAGCGCGGCCGCCAGGCCGCGACCGTCCGCGATCCCGCCCGCGGCCAGCACCGGCACGGGCGCGACGGCGTCAACCACCTGCGGCACCAGCGCCAGGGTCGAGATGGTCCCGCCGGAGCCGCCTGCGCCTCCCCGCCCTGGGCGATGATCGCGTCGGCACCCGCCTCGGCGGCGCGCTCTGCCTGCTGGGGCGTGTGCACCTGCGACACGAAGCGGCGGCCGGCGGCGTGGGCGCGCTCCACGAGCTCCGGGCGCAGGCCGAGCGCCAGCGAGATCACCGCCGGCGTCAGGGCGAGCGTCAGCGCGTAGGCCTCCTCCGACAGCGGGCGCAGCGTGTGGTTGACCGCGAGCGGCTGGTCGGTCAGCGAGCGCACGCGCTCGACCTGGTCGCGGATCTGCTCCGGCGCCAGCAGCGCCGTGCCCAGCGAGCCCAGGCCGCCCGCGTCCGAGATCGCGGCGGTGAGCGCCGGCGAGCTCCACGGACCCGGGGAGCCCTGCATCACCGGGTGCTCGATCCCCAGCAGCTCGCAGAGCGGTGTGTGCAGGCCCATCACGTCGTGGTGTCGGGCTTCTTGCGCCCGACCGCGGCCACGATCAGGCCGCGCGGCAACCCGTCGTCGCCGTCGGCAACGTGGAGGTAGATGCGGGCGATGTTGTTCGCGCCCGAGCCCGACCCCAGGGCCACGTGCGGGCCCATCCACAGGTCGTGGCCGTCGTGGGTGAAGCGGTAGTGCTCGGGCCAGCGGCCGCGGGCGAGCTCGGACACGTCGGCGCGCCAGTTGAGCCCGAGCTCGTTGGCGGCCTGGCCCAGCGACTGGCCGAAGCCCTCGGGCCGCTCGTACAGGCCGGCGAGCTCGTCGAGCCGCATGAGCGTGTCGTAGACGCGCCCGGGATGCCGGAACGGGCTCTCCTCCGCGCTCGCGTAGGCGGACTCGGCGAACACGAGGTGCTCGGCGTCGCGCGCCGCGCGCTGCACCGCCTCGAGCACGCTGGCCGGCGCGGCGCTGTCCTCGGCGACCTCGGCCACGGGGGCGTCCTCGCCGCGGGCCGCGAGCTCGGACTGCACCCGGCGCAGGGTCTGGTGCGCGGTGTCGCGGTCGTCGCGCGCGGCCTCCAGCGAGGAGACCAGCCGCTCCTGCTCGCCGCGCATCGAGTCGAGGTCGCGCTGGGCGGCCGCGAGCTCTGCCCGCAGGCGGGCCAGGTCGGGGTCCTCGGCGGCGGGCGCCTCGCTGCCCTCGGCCAGGCGCTGCTCGGCCGTCTCGGCGCGCTCGCGCTGGGCATCGAGCTCGGCCCCCACGCGGGCGGCCTGGGTCTCGGCGTGGCCGCGGGCGTCCTCGGCCTCCTCGCGCTTGCGCTTGGCCACGTCGATCTGGCGGCGCAGCTCGGGCTCGCGGCTCTCCTCCCGCGCGAGCGCACGGGCGCGGGCGGTGGCCTCGTCGGCCCGGCGCCGCGCCTCCTTCAGCTTCTTCTCCTGCTCGTCGTACATGCCGAGCAGGCGGGCGTCGTCGACCCCGGAGGCGTCGAGCATCGCGTCCCAGCTGCCGAACACGTCGTCGACCCAGTTCGGGTGGGGCCAGTCGTCGCGGCGCTGCCAGTCCTCGGGCTCGGGCAGCTCGCCGGTCAGCAGGGTCCAGCGGTATAGGTGGTAGAGAAGCGCCATGCGATCGGTGATCGCGTATAGGTCGCGTAGCTCGTTGACGTCTCCGGCCGGGAACGGCGGCGCTTCGGGCTCGGCCGTGGCCTCGGCCTGCTGCTCGTCGGGCTGCGCGGGCGCCGGCGTGTCGCCTTCCTTGGCCTTGCGGCGCGAGCGCTTGCCCATCAGGCCACCACGAACGCGGCGGGCAGGTCGCCGCGCACCTCCGCGGAGACATCCGGCAGGCCCGACCGCTCCCAGGCGGCGCGGACCATCCCGTAGGAGACGACGTCGTAGACCTGGTCGCCGTGGCGGTGCCAAGCCGCCAGCACCCCCTCGCGCCGGAAGCCGAGCCGCTCCAGCGCGCGGTGCGAGCGAGTGTTCTGGGCGGCGGCGTAGGCGGTCAGGCGCTCCATGCCCAGGTGCTCGAAGGCCAGGTGCGCCATCAGCGCCTTGGACTCGCGGTTGGCCCCCGAGCCCCAGAACCGGTGCCCGAGCCAGCTGCCCACTACCGCGCGGCGGTCGCGCACGGCCAGGCCGGACAGGCCGGTGATGCCGATCGGGCCCTCCTGCCGGTGCACGACGAGGAAGTCCAGGAGCTCGCCGGCGGCGCGCCGTGCGGGCAGGCCGGCGATATAGGCCTCGGCCTCCTCGACGCGCTCGTACGGCCCCCACGAGAAGTAGCGCGACACAGCCGGGTCGCGGCCCAGCGCGAACAGCGCCGGCGCGTCGTCGAGATGGGGGTAGCGCAGCATCAGCGTTGGGCCGACCAGATCGAGGCCGCCCATGGTCGTGGGCGCGGGACCGACGCGCTCGCGCTCCGCCGTGCTCATGTGGCCGATGGTATTAGTGCTGTGCCCATGCTCGGGTTGCTCTACGACGTCCACGGCAACCTCGCCGCGCTCGACGCGGTGCTGGCCGACGCGCGCGCCCAGGGCGTCAGCGCCTTCCTGCTCGGCGGCGACTACGCGCTCTTCGGCCCCCAGCCCGTCGAGACGCTCGCTCGCCTGCAGGAGCTCGACGCCACCTGGATCCGCGGCAACGGCGAGCGCTGGACCGCGCAGCCCGACGCCGCGCCCGACAACCCGGTCGTGCAGGGCGCGATCGCGGCCAGCCGTGACGTGCTCGACGGCGACGACATCGCCACCCTCGACCACCTCCCGACCTCGGTCCGCCTCCACGACACGCTCTACGTCCATGGCTCCCCGCTCTCGGACGTGCGCTCGTTCCTCCCGACTCCGGCCGAGGACGAGGACGAGCTGCTCGAGGGCACGGACACGCCGCGCCTGGTCTTCGGCCACACCCACCTCCCGTTCCGCCGCGTCAGCGCCCGGCGCGGGATCGAGCTGGTCAACCCGGGCTCGGTGGGGATGCCGTTCGACGGGGACCCGCGCGCCGCCTGGGCGCTCGTGCAACCCGACCGCCGCATCGAGCATCGGCGCGTGCCCTACGACCACGCCGCCAGCGCCGCCGCCGTGCGCGAGCGCTTCTACGGCGCCCCCTGGACCGACACGGTCGCCGCCCGCATCGAGCGCGCGACCTTCGAGGTCTGATGCAGCGCGTCGCCGACGGCCTCTTCCTGCTCGACGGCCGGCCGCGGGGCGCGATCAACGTGCACCTCATGGGCGACGTGCTGGTCGACGCCGGCACGCGACAGGCGCGCCGGCGCATCCTGCGCCAGCTGCAGGGGCGCCCGGTGCGCGCCCACGCGCTCACCCACGTGCACCCCGACCACCAGGGCGCGTCGCACGCCGTGTGCACCGCGTTGGACATCCCGCTCTGGGTGGGCGAGGACGACGCCGACGCAATGGAGTCGGCCGAGGTCATGGCCGAGCGCGGCGGCGGGGGCCTGGAGACGCTCGTGCAGCGCACGTTGTTTACCGGCCCGCCTCACCCGGTGGCGCGGCGGCTGCGCGAGGGCGACGAGGTCGCCGGCTTCACCGTCCTCGAGACGCCCGGCCACACCCGCGGGCACGTCGCCTACTGGCGCGAGGCCGACCGCGCGCTGGTGGCCGGCGACGTGTTCTTCAACCTCAACCCGCTGACCGGGCGCCCCGGGCTGCGGCCGCCGCCGGACGGCTTCAACGAGGACACCGAGGACAATCGGGAGTCGATGCGCCGGCTCGCCGCCCTCGACCCCGAAGTCGTCGTCTTCGGCCACGGCCCGCCCCTGCGCGACCGGGGCGCGCTGCAGCGGTTCGTCGCGGAGCGCGAGGGCTGATGGCCGTCGGCCGCTACGCCAAGGCGGTGGCCAAGCCCGGCAAGGGCGAGGAGCTCGCCCGCATCCTCATCGACGTCGCGCGCGCGCTCGAGGACGTGCCCGGGTGCGAGCTCTACGTCATCAACCGCGCCGTCGACGACCAGGACACGGTCTGGGTGACCGAGATCTGGCGCTCGCAGGACGAGCTCGATGCCTCGCTGCAGGCCGAAGGCGCGCGCGAGCGCATCGGCGCGGTGCGCGACCTCGTGGAGGGCTTCGAGCGCATCGACGTCGAGCCGCTCGGCGGCGTCGGCTACCCCGTGCCCGAGCCCGGCTGGACCCGCGTGGCCCTCGGCGACGTCGAGGACATGGCGGCCAAGCACGGCTTCGGCGAGATGGGCGAGGCGCGCTTCGCCCACGGCGACCTGGCGACGCGCCAGACCGGCCTGAGCCTGCAGCGCCTGCGGCCCGGACGCCGCCAGATGTTCGCCCACCACCACCAGCACGCCGAGGAGGTCTACGTGATCCTCGAGGGCTCGGGGACCGTGACCATCGACGGCGAGCAGGTGCCGGTGAGCGCCCGCGACGCCATCCGCATCGCGCCCACGTCCAGCCGCGTCTTCGAGGCCGGCCCGGACGGGCTCGAGCTCCTCGTCGTGGGCCCGCGCGCCCCCGGCGACGCGGTGCCGGAGCAGTGACCGTCAGCCGCTGAGCGCCGGCAGCTCCTGCTCGCGCTCGAGCACGGGCGCGAACAGGTCGCCCAGGCGTTGCACCCGGTCGAGCACGTCGTCGCTGGTGAACACGAGCGCGTCGGCATCCTGGGCCTCCACCGCCTGCTCGACCTCCTCCCACTCCAGCGGCGTCGAGACCGTCGGGCATTCACGCGCCCGCAGCGAGTACACGTTGACCGTCGTCTTGTGCTCGTCGTTCTGGCTCCAGTCCACGAGCACCTTCCCCTTGCGCCGCTCCTTGGCCATGCTCGAGACCACGAGCTCGGGGTGCTGCTTCTCCAGCAGCTGCGCCACGGCCTGGGCGAACGGCTTGGTCTGGTCGTAGGTCAGGTCGGCGTTCAGCGGCACGTAGGCCTGGAGGCCCTTGGATCCCGACGTCTTCACGCACGTCTCGAGGCCGAGCTGCCCGAACAGATCCCGCACCCACAGCGCCACCTGCGCGCACTCCAGCACCGCGGCGGGCTCGCCCGGGTCGAGGTCGAACACGAGCATCTTCGGCTGCGTGACGTCCGAGGCCAACGAGAGCGAGGTGTGCAGCTCGATGTCGGCCAGGTTGGCAAGCCACACGAGCGTGGGCAGGTCCTGGGCCAGCGTGTACTCGATCGTGCGCTTGTTGTGGCGGCTCCACAGCGCCGCGGTCTGCACCCAGGCCGGGCGGTGGCCGGGCGACTGCTTCTCGTAGAAGTACTCGCCGTCGACCCCGTCGGGATAGCGCTTGAGGGTCAGGGGCCGGTCGCGCAGGTGCGGCAGCACGGTCGGCCCGATGCGGGCGTAGTAGTCGATGACCTGGCCCTTCGTGAACCCGACCGCCGGGTACATGACCTTGTCCAGGTTCGAGAGCGACAGCGTGCGGCCGCCGATCTCGACCTCGACCCGCGCCGACCCCTTGCGCCGCCCGGCCCCCGCCAGCGCCCGCTCGAGCGCCGCCACGTCGTCGCTCTCCTCCTCCTCGCGGTCGATGCGCTGCGGGTCCACGTCGTCGCGCAGGCCCTTGAACGACGGCGCCCGCAACGTGCGCGTGCGCGTCCACTCGGCGAACTCGACCTCGGCCACGAGCTTCGGCTCCACCCACACCGGGCTCTTCAGCCGCGGGGGCTTGCGGCCGGTGAACGGCGAGTGGTCGGCGCGCAGCTTCTCCAGCCGCGCCTGCAGCTCGCGCAGCGTGCGCTCGGTGAACCCGGTGCCCACGCGCCCGGCGTAGTCGAGCGTCCCGTCCTCGCCCGGCACGCCCACGAGCAGCGCGCCGATCGTCGTGCTGCGGCGCCCCTCGCCAGGCAGCCAGCCGCCGATCACCACCGACTGGTGGCGCTTGTTCTTGACCTTGACCCAACCGGTCGCCCGCCGCCCGGGCTCGTAACGCGAGTCCAGCCGCTTGGCCACGACGCCCTCGAGCCCGCGGTCGGCGCTGACCCGCAGCAGCGCCTCGGCGTCCTTGGTCCGGTAGCCGGGGGTCTGCCAGTGCGGGCCGCGCAGCGCGAGCCCCTCGAGCAGGACGCGACGCTCCGTGTAGGGCAGCGCGAACGTCGTGTGCCCGTCCAGGTAGAGGACGTCGAAGAGCACGTAGGCGATGGGGATGCCGCGCACGGCGCGGCGCACCGCGGCCTCGTTGGCCAGGTGCATGCGCGACTGCAGGCGCTCGAAGCTCGGCCGGCCCTCGGCGTCGAAGGCCACGATCTCGCCGTCGAGGATGGCCGGGCGTGCGCCCAGCGCCCGCCCGAGCTCCCGCAGCTCCGGGTAGCGCGCGGTGACGTCGTTGCCGTTGCGGGAGCACAGGCGCACGCGGCCGCCCTCGATCCAGGCCAGCGTGCGGATGCCGTCCCACTTGACCTCGTAGCCCCAGCGCCCCTCGGTGTCGGGCGGCAGTGGCCCGATGCGTGCGAGCATCGGCTGCAGGCGCTCGGGCATGGGCTCGCGGTCGGAGTCGACCGGCGGGTCCATGCGGTGGATCATCCAGTCCTTGCCGCGGGTGCGGAACAGGGCGTAGCGGCCGTTCATGCGCTCGCCGTGGAAGACCGCGATGACCTCGTCGTTGCGCAGCTTCTCGGGCTCGTAGGTGCCGTGGTCGTAGATGGTCATGGTCCCGGCGCCGTACTCCCCCTCGGGGATCTCGCCGTGGAAGTCCAGGTACTCGAGCGGGTGGTCCTCCGTGCGCACCGCGAGCCGGTTGTCCTCGGGGTCGTCGGGGATGCCGCGGGGCACCGCCCAGGACAGGAGCACGCCGTCGTGCTCGAGCCGCAGATCCCAGTGCAGCGACCGCGCAGAGTGCTCCTGGACGACGAACCGCGGGTGCTCGCCGGACCCCTCCGGAGGGGTCCCGCGGGGCTCCGACGTGGCCTCGAAATCGCGCTTGGCGCGATAGGTTCGCAATGATCCGCTCAATCCGCCTCCATGGTCACCGACAGGTTGACGCAAAAATCTGAGGTTTCGCCATCGGTGTAGAAGTCCATATGACGGTTGTTGCCCGTGCGCTCCGTTGCCCCTGACATGACCGGGATCTCCGACCAAGGGATCCAGGTGGAAGTCGACCCCACGTCCGCCGGGGAGGTCCGCCTGATCCTGCCAGCCGTGCCCGAGAACGTCGCGGTCGTCCGCCAGGCGCTCACCGGGCTGACCGAGACGCTGGGCATCGGGCCGGGTGTGCTGGCCGACATGAAGACCGCCGTCTCCGAGGCCTGCAACAACGTCGTGGTCCACGCCTACCCCGACCCCGTCGCCGCCCGCCCGGTCGAGATCATCGCGGTGGCCAACGAGGGCGACGTCGCCGTGACCGTGCGCGACCGGGGCCGCGGGATCACCCCCGGCGAGGTGGACCTGGACGCCGACCGCGACGGCGTCGGGCTCTCGCTCATCACCGCTCTGACCGCCGCCGTGGAGATCGACGGCGCTCCCGACGAGGGCACCGAGGTGCGCATGCGCTTCGTGTCCGACCCCGACGATCCCGCCCACGACCCGGAGCTGCCGAAGCCCGACGCGGGCGCGCTGCTGTCCGGCGTGCTCGGCCGCACCGTGGCCATGCTCGCCGCCCGCGCCAACTTCTCCCTCGACCGCCTCTCCGACGCCCAGCTCGTCTCCGACGCGGTGGCTGCCCACGCCCTCGGCCACGCCGCGGCCAGCGCCCTGCGCGTCGAGGTCGACGACGATGAGCGCGCGCTGGCCATCCGCGTCGGCCCCCTGACCGCCGACGGCGGCGAGCGCGTAGTCAAGGCGTCCGACCTGCCCGGCGTGGGGCTCCTGCTCGAGCACCTCGTCGACGACGTGGCCGTCACCCGCGACGGCGACGCCGAGACGCTCGAGCTGCGCATCGCCGAGCGCCCGTAGCCGTGGGCTCGGCCAGCTAGGCCGCGGCGACGCCGGTCAGCTCGCGCGTGTCGGCCAGCCGCGCCAGCGCGGCGGCCTCGATCTGGCGGACGCGCTCGGGGGTGAGCTTGAGCATCTCGCCGATCTCCTTCAGCGAGCGCGGCACCTCGCCGCCGATGCCGTAGCGCATGCGCACGACCACGCGGTCACGCTCGGGGAGCGTGTGCACGGCCCGGCGCACGGCGGCCTCGCGGAACAGGCCGTCGACGACGTCGTCGGGGCCCGGAGCGGGGCTGGGGAGCAGGTCGCCGAGCGTGCCGTCGCCGTCCTCGCCTACCGGGCGGTCGAGGCTCGTGACCGTGCGCGCCGCCTGGTGGGCCTCCTCGACGTGGGTTACGCTGACCCCGGCGGCGCTGGCGACCTCCTCGTCGGTGGGGTCGCGGTCGAGCTGGGCCGAGAGATCGGCGCCCACCCGGGCGATGCGGCGGTTGCGCTGGAGCACGTTGACCGGCAGACGCACCGGACGCGCCTTGCCGGCGATGCCCCGCTCGATGGCTTGGCGGATCCACCAGGTGGCGTAGGTCGAGAAGCGGTTGCCGCGCCGCCAGTCGAACTTCTCCACCGCGCGGATGAGGCCGAGCATGCCCTCCTGCACGAGGTCGAGCAGCGCGAGCTCCTGGTTGGTCGGCCGATACCTGCGCGCCAACGCCACGACGAGCCGCAGGTTGGCGTTGATCATGCGCTCCTTGGCGGCCTGGTCGCCGCGCTCGATGCGACGCGCGAGCCTGAGCTCCTCGTGAGGACGCAGCAACCGCCAGCGGCCCGCTTGGTCGAGGAACAGGGCCAAGGGGTCGAGATGCTCCCGCTCGTCGAAGACCGGTCGGTAGCTCTCGTCACCCATGCCCCTTCCGTGTTCACCGGGTTGGCGGGAACCTAAACACGGGTATGCGTAAGGCCGCCGGGGGCGGCCGTGGCTAGTGGGTGAAG
>DATBDE010000015.1:0-2799 GCA_036270095.1 Solirubrobacteraceae bacterium
AGCGAGCGGTAGCCCTCGGGCATGATCTCGCCCTTGTTGATCCAGCACTTGACGCCGATCCGGCCCGTCGTCGTGCGGGCCTCGACGAATCCGTAGTCGATGTCGGCGCGCAGGGTGTGGAGCGGCACGCGGCCGTCCGAGTAACCCTCGGTGCGGGCCATCTCGGCGCCCCCGAGGCGCCCTGAGACCTGGACCTTGACGCCCTTGGCGCCGGAGCGCATCGCGGAGGTCAGGGCGCGCTTCATGGCGCGGCGGAACGCGACCCGGTTCTGGAGCTGCTCGGCGATCGACTGAGCGACCAGCTTCGCGTCCAGCTCCGGCCGCTTGATCTCGCGGATGTTGACCTTCACCGGCTTGTTGGTGAGCTTGTGGAGGTCCCGGCGCAGCGCGTCCACCTCGGATCCGGACTTGCCGATGACGATGCCCGGCCGCGCGGTGTGGATGTCCACCGTCACCTCGCCGCGCTGCTTGACGATCTGGATGTCCGAGAGGCCCGCATGGGCGAGCTTGCGCTCGATGTGGTCGCGGATCGCGACGTCCTCGAACAGGTAGTCCGAGAACTCGCGCTCGGTGAACCAGGTCGACTTCCAGTCGTGGATGTAGCCGACCCGAAAGCCCTCTGGATGAATCTTCTGTCCCATTCGTTCCTCTTCTCGGCTACTCGGTCGGGGTCAGGGCCACCTTCACGTGGCACGTTCGCTTCTCGATGCGGGACGCGCGCCCGCGCGCGCGGGCGCGCCAGCGCTTCAGGGTGGGGCCCTCGTCGACGAAGATCTCGGCGACCCGCAGGTCGTCGCCCACCAGCTCGTGGTTGGCCTCGGCGTTGGCGGCGGCGGAGGCGATCAGCTTCGAGATGTCCTCGGCCGCGCCGCGCGGTGAGAAGTTCAGCAGGGTGCGTGCCTCGGGCACGGTGAGGCCGCGCACCTGGTCGGCGACCAGGCGCGCCTTGCGGGGCGTGACCCGCACGTAGCGAGCGCTCGCGCGCACCACCGGCGCCTCGTGCTCCTCGTCGGGCCGCTTCGCCATATCTATCGCTCCGCCTTGGTCCCGGAGTGGGCCCGGAACGTCCGGGTGGGCGCGAACTCGCCCAGCTTGTGACCGACCATGGACTCGGAGATGAACACCGGCACGTGCTTGCGGCCGTCGTGCACCGCGATCGTGTGGCCGACCATCTCGGGGAAGATCGTCGACATCCTCGACCAGGTCTTCACCATCTGCTTGTCGCCACCCTGGTTCATCTGCTGGATCCGCGCCATCAGGCGGTCCTCTACGAACGGGCCCTTCTTGGTCGAGCGTCCCATGGCTAGCGCGTGCCTCCCCGTTTCTTGCCCCGGCGGCGGCCGCGGACGATCAGCGCGTCGGATCGCTTGCCCTTCTTGCGCGTGCGGTAGCCGAGCGTCGGCTTGCCCCACGGGGTCTCCGGGTGGCCGCCCGGGGTGTGGTGCGCCTCGCCGCCGCCGTGCGGGTGGTCCACCGGGTTCATCGCGACGCCGCGGGTCTGCGGGCGCTTGCCCTTGTGGCGGGCCCGGCCGGCCTTGCCGAGCTTCACGTTCTGGTGCTCGGCGTTCGAGAGGGCACCCACGGTGGCGCGGCAGTCGGCGCGCACCAGCCGCATCTCGGACGAGGGCAGCCTGAGGGTGACCATGGCGCCCTCCTTCGCCGCCACCTGGACTCCGGAGCCGGCCGCGCGAGCGAGGCGGCCGCCCTGGCCCGGGACGAGCTCGACGCTGTGGACGATGGTGCCTGGTGGAATCGAGCGCAGCGGCAGCGCGTTGCCGGGCCGGATGTCGGCGCGCTCGCCAGACTCCACGCGGTCGCCGGGCCGCAGCCCCTGGGGAGCGAGGATGTAGCTCTTGTGTCCGTCGGCGTAGTTGAGGAGGGCGATGTAGCAGGTGCGGTTGGGGTCGTATTCGATCGTCGCCACCTTGGCGGGCACGCCGTCCTTGCGGCGCTTGAAATCGATCCGCCGGTAGCGGCGCTTCGCACCGCCGCCGCGGTGGCGTGACGTGACCCGCCCGTGGGCGTTGCGCCCGCCGGACTTGGACTTGCCCTCGGTGAGCTGCTTTTGGGGCTCGGCGCCGCTCAGCTCCTCGCGGAGCTGGAAGGTGGAGAACCGCCGGCCCGGCGAGGTCGGCTTTGACTTTCTGATTGGCATCTCTGGTTAACCCCTACCGCTCACCCGTCACTCGGCCACCGCCGCGCCCTCGAACAGCTCGATGCGCTGTCCCGGCGCGAGCTCCACGATCGCCTTCTTCCAGGCCCGCGTGCGGCCGCTGTGAAGGCCGCGGCGCTTGGGCTTCGCGCGCACCTTGGCGGTCCGCACCGCGGCGACGCGCACATCGAAGATCTCCTCGACCGCGCGCGCGATCTGGGTCTTGTGCGCGCGGTCGTCTACCCGGAACGTGTACTTGCCGTCGGCCATCAGCGCGTAGCTCTTCTCGGAGACGACCGGCTCGATGATCACGGTGCGCGCATCCATCGCTAGCTCGACTCCTCGGCGCTCGCGGCCCGCTGGGCGCCACCCGCGCGCTCGACCTCGGCGGCCCGCGTCTCGAGCACCTCGAGGGCCGCCTTCGAGATGACCAGCGACTGGTGGCCGATGATGTCCGCGACGCCGACTCCGGTGGCGTCCATGACCCCGATCCCGGGGATGTTGCGAAAGCTCTTCACGGCGCCGAGCTCGTCGGCGTCCAGCACCACCAGCGTCGGGCGGCGCGCCCCCCACTTGTCGAGCCCCTCGGCAGCCTGCTTGGTGGCGGGCTCGGAGAAGCCGGCGCCGTCGACGACGGCGACCGTGCC
>DATBDE010000016.1:0-32532 GCA_036270095.1 Solirubrobacteraceae bacterium
GGCAAAGAAAGACTTGACCCCCAACGGCCTTCTAGGATCCCCGCCGCAATGTTCGAGAAGGTTCTGGTCGCCAACCGTGGCGAGATCGCGATCCGCATCATGCGGACGCTCGAGGAGATGGGCATCGCGTCGGTCGGGGTCTACTCCGAGCTCGACCGCGACGCGCTGCACGTCAAGCGGGCCGACGAGGCCTACCTCCTCGGGCCCGGCCCGGCCCCCGAGAGCTACCTGAAGATCGACAAGATCCTCGCGGTCGCCACCCAGTCCGGCGCCCAGGCCGTGCACCCGGGCTACGGCTTCCTGGCCGAGAACGCCGCCTTCGCCCGCGCCTGCGACGAGGCGGGGATCGTGTTCATCGGCCCGCCCGCCGACGCCATCGAGGCCATGGGCTCCAAGACGCGGGCGCGCGAGCTCATGCGCGACGCCGGCGTGCCCATCGTGCCCGGCACCACCGAGCCGGTGGAGACCGTCGACGACGCCCGCAAGGTCATCGCCGACGACATCGGATACCCGGTCGCGGTCAAGGCCGCGGGCGGTGGCGGGGGCAAGGGCTTCCGCGTCGCGCTCGAGGAGTCCGAGCTCGGGAGCGCCTTCGAGGGCGCTGCGCGGGAGGGCGAGAAGTTCTTCGGCGACCCCACCGTCTACCTCGAGCGCTACCTGCCCGACCCGCGGCACGTCGAGGTCCAGGTGCTGGCCGACCGCCACGGCAACGTCATCCACCTGGGCGAGCGCGACTGCTCGGTGCAGCGCCGCCACCAGAAGCTGATCGAGGAGTCGCCCGCGCCCGCGGTCGACGACGAGCTGCGCCAGCGCATCGGCGAGATCGCCACGGAGGCCGCGCGCGCCGTCGACTACGTCGGGGCCGGCACGATCGAGGGCCTGCTGGCCGACGGCGAGTACTTCTTCCTCGAGATGAACACCCGCGTCCAGGTCGAGCACTGCGTGACCGAGATGACGACGGGCATCGACATCGTGCGCGAGGGCATCCGCGCCGCCGCCGGCGAGGTGCTCTCGGTGGGCCAGGACGACGTCGAGCTGCGTGGCCACGCCATCGAGTGCCGCGTCAACGCCGAGGACGCGTCCAAGAACTTCGCCCCGGCGCCCGGTCGGGTGGGCGAGTACGACGAGCCCTCCGGCCCCGGCGTGCGCGTCGACTCGGGCGTGGCCAGCGGCTCGGAGATCTCGCCCATGTACGACCCGATGGTGGCCAAGCTCATCGTCTGGGACGTCGACCGCGAGCACGCCACGGCGCGCATGCTACGGGCGCTGGGCGAGTACGACATCACCGAGCTCAAGACCCTCATCCCCTTCCACCAGGCGCTGCTGGCCACCGACCAATGGGCCCGTGGCGAGACCTGCCGCGACCTCGTCGAGGACCGCACGTGGCTGAAGGAGCTCGCCTTCCCCAAGGCCGAGCCCGCCGGCGAGGATGAGGAGGAGCCGTCGATGGAGCAGACCTACACGGTCGAGGTCTCGGGGCGGCGCTTCGACGTCAAGGTCATCGGCGCCGCGCCCGTGGGTAACGGCGCCGCGCCCGCGGCTCCGGCCGGCCGCAAGCCGCCGCGGCGCGAGCGCGCGGGCGGTGGCGCGGGTGAGACCGGCGCCCCCACCGGCGGCGACACTCTGGCCTCGCCGTTGCAGGGCACGGTGCTGCGGGTCGCGGTGGAGAAGGGCGCGACCGTCGAGGAGGGCACGCTCGTGGCCGTGATCGAGGCCATGAAGATGGAGAACGAGATCACCGCCCACAAGGCCGGGACGGTGGCCGATCTCCCCATCGCCGTGGGCGCCTCGGTGGCATCCGGCGACACGCTCGCGGTCATCGAGTCCGAATAGCGTCCGTCACAGCGGGTACCCCCCGGGCATGGCGGAGTGGGAGGAAGTCGCCAGAACGCAAGAATTCGAGGCGCTGCTGGTGCGCCGGCGCCGCTTCGTGGTCCCCGCTCTGCTCGTGTGGACGGCGTGGTTCGGGGCCTTCCTGGTCTGCTGCGGCGTCGCCCGCGGCTTCATGGGGTCGTCGATCTACGAGGGCTTCACCGTCGGCTACGCCTGGGCGCTCAGCGTCATCGTCCTCACCTGGATCATCGGCTGGTTGTACGTCCGCGTCTCGGCGCGTAGCTTCGATCCCCTGGCCGAGCGCGCGGCCGGGACCCGTGGACGCGAGACCTTTGCGGACCGGCCCGCGCCCGGCCGCGAGCAGCCCGCCGAGACGGAGACGGAGCCGGCCCGGCGATGACCGTCAAGGCGCTTCCGCTGATCGTGTTCGGCGCCGTGCTCGCGGTGACCATCGGCGTGACCTTCTGGGCGTCGCGGCGCACCCGCTCGTCCACGGAATTTTGGGCAGCGGGACGATCGATTTCACCCCTGCAGAACGGCATGGCGATCTCCGGCGACTACATGTCGGCCGCCGCCTTCCTGGGCGTGACCGGCCTGATGTTCCTCGGCGGCTTCGACGGCTTCATCACCGGCGTGGCCGCCATCTGCTCGTTCATCCCCGTGATGCTGTTGCTGGCCGAGCGCATGCGCAATAGCGGCAAGTACACGATGGCCGACGTGCTCGCCTTCCGCCTGCGCGAGCGCCCCGCCCGCACCGCGGCCGCCATCGGCACGCTGTTCGTCGTCGGCTTCTACCTGATCGCGCAGATGATCGCGGCGGGCTCGCTGATCGAGGCGCTGGCCGGGCTGTCCTTCCCGCTCGCCGTGCTCATCACCGGCGCCGCGATGCTGCTCTACGTGCTGCTCGGCGGCATGCTGGCAACGACCTGGGTGCAGATCATCAAGGCCGTGCTGCTCATGGGCGGCGTGCTCGTGCTGGCGCTGTTCGTGCTGGCCAAGTTCGGCTGGGACCCGATCCAGATCTTCAACACGGCCAAGGCCAAGGCCGACAATCCGGCCAAGTACCTGGCGCCGGGCGGGCTGTTCACGAAGCCGCTGGACGCCATATCGATCGGCATCGCCTTCGCGCTCGGCACCGCCGGCCTGCCCCACATCCTGATGCGCTTCTTCACCGTGCCGACCGGCAAGGCGGCGCGCGGCTCGGTGGGCTGGGCCATCGCGATCATCGGCATCTTCTACGTGCTCGTCTCGCTCATCGGCTTCGGCTCGCGGGCCGTGCTCGGCGCGGGCGGCGAGAAGCTCGCGGGCGACGGCGGCAACCTGGCCGCGCCCTACCTGGCCCAGTCGCTGGGCGGCGGCTCCGGCACGGCGGGCGGCGACATCTTCTTCGCCGTGATCTCCGGCGTGGCGTTCGCCACCATCCTGGCGGTCGTCGCGGGACTCGTCATCGCCGCCTCCGGCGGCGTGGCCCACGACCTGTGGTCGCAGGTCATCAAGCGCGGCCGGCATCGCGAGGGCCGCGAGGTGCTCGTCGGCAAGATCGCCGCCGGCGCCATCGGCGTGCTGGCCATCGGCCTGGCCCTGGTGGCGGGCAAGGGCTTCAACGTGCAGCTGCTCGTCGGCTTGGCCTTCTCGGTCGCGGCCAGCGCGAACTTCCCCTCGCTGGTCCTGGCCCTGTTCTGGCGACGCTTCAACACTGCCGGGGCGCTGACCGGCGTGGCCTTCGGGCTCATCGCCTCGATCGGGTTGATCGTGCTCTCGCCGCCGGTGTGGGCAGGGCCGGACTCGCACGACGGCGCGCCGTTCCCGCTGCAAAACCCGGCCCTGTTCTCGATCCCCATCGGCTTCCTGGGCTGCTGGCTGGGCACGGTGCTGAGCTCCGAGCGGACCGAGGCGCGCCACCGCGAGCTGCGCGTGCGGGCCGAGACCGGCGTCGGCGCCGAGACCTAGCCGCGCCGACGCCGCCCTATAGCGTTCCCCGGCGTGCCCGCCCGCGCCTGGGTCGCCGACGTCAACGAGGCCGAGCCGGTCGCGCGGCTGCTGGTGGCCTTCCGTGACTGGTACGACCGCGACTGGCCCTCCGACAACGCGTTCCTGGCCAGCGTCGAGCGCCTCATGGAGGACCCGTCCACCGAGTACCTGCTGGGCACGCGCGACGACGACTCCCCGCCGCAGGGGGTGTGCCAGCTCCGCTTCCGCTTCAGCGTGTGGACGGCGACCGACGACTGCTGGCTCGAGGACCTGTTCGTGCTCGAGCCCACGCGCGGCGCCGGGGTGGGCTCGGCGCTGATCGAGCTCGCGCTGCGGCGCGCGCACGAGCGCGGGTGCCGCCGCATCGAGCTCGACACCAACGAGGACAACCCGGCGCTCGCGCTCTACGAGCGCTTCGGCTTCTCGCCGACCTACAAGTCGGCGCCGCAGCGCAACCTGTTCCTCGGGCGCCGGCTCGACGAGCGCTAGCGGGCTTAGTGCGGGAACACCTCGTCGCCGGCGGTCCAGCCGCCGGAGTCGACGAACGCCCGCAGCGCCGCGTGCCCGCCGCCGATCCACGGGTCGCCGTGGGCGAAGAGCAGGTTGTCGAACTCCTGCTCGTCGAGCAGGCGCTCGAAAGCGGTGAGCATGTTGCGCTTGTCCTCCTCGGGGTCGCCGAGGAGGAAGTTGGGCACGAAGGCCAGCTTGCCGTCCGAGACGATGAGCGCATCGGCGAACAGCAGCGTGCCGCCCGCGGTGTCCAGCAGCAGGGCGGTGTCGTCGTCGCAGATCCCGCCCACCTCGAGCGCCCGCATGCCCGGCGCGAGCAGCGAGCCGACCGCGAACGGCTCGACGTCGCGCCCATCCGCGGCGGCGAACTCGTACAGGCCCTGGTCGTTGCACAGCACCGGCGCGTCGGGGAAGGCCGCGCGCAGCTCGGACGAGCTGCGCCAGTGGTGGCGGTTGGAGAGGACGATCTGCAGGACGCCGCGGTCCTTCAGCTCGTCCAGGACCGGCGCGGGGTCCTCGGGCAGCAGCGGGTCGACGACGGTCTTGCCGGGCGCCCAGTAGTGCGAGTGGACGACCTGCTGGATCTTCGGGTGCAGCGTGCTCCAGTGGAACACGTCGGGGACGACCTCGTTCACGGTGCGAACTCCATCAGCTCGACGACGTGGCCCGCCGGGTCGGTGAGCTTGGCGCGTGGCGAGCCCCAGTAGCGCGCCCGGTCGTTCGGTTCGTACCCCGCCTCGCGCAGCCGGGTCAGCGTGCCCTCGTAGTCGTCGACCAGGAGCGCCGGGTGCGCCCGCGGCGGGATCACCGGCGCGTCGGCGAACACCAGGTGGATCTGCGTCGGGCCTCCCTGCAGGAACCGGGCCTCGTCGACGAGACGATCGTCGGGGAGCGCAACTTCCTCGAAGCCCACCAGCGCGTAGAACGCGAGGCAGGCTTCGAGGTCGCCGGGCTTGATCTCCAGGGCCACGTGGTGGAGCGAGCTCACCCGCCGGAGCCTAGACCGGATGGTTGGCGAGGATCATCCCCTCGGGGTCGACCTCCGCCTTGACCGCGCGCAGGCGGGCCAGGTCGCCGGCGCCGAAGAACGCCGAGGCGTCCCGCGAGCGCTCCGCGAAGTTGAGGTACTCGCGGCCGGAGTCCTCGGGCCGCAGCGCATCGCGGAGGAGCGCCAGCTGGGCCTCGACCGCCGCCGTCAGCGCGGGGTCGAACGCCGGCCCGACCGCGAACGCCAGGTACGGCGCGTCGAACGCGCCCACGACCCCCGCGCCCTCGGGCCGCCGCGCCATGGCGCCGCCCAGGTGACGGAGCTCGACCGCTGCCAACGGCGTGTCGGGCCGCGGCGCCGCCACCGCCAGGATGCGATCGATGGTCTCGGCGGTCACGTCGTCGAGCAGCTGGCTGTCCGAGCAGCCCGCGATCGGCTCCTCGGGATCCATGTGCACGTAGCTCAGGGCCACGGGCGGCAGCGGGCCGAAGCCGTCGACCTCCGGGCCGAGCGCCCGGAACGGGGCGGTCAGCGCGGCGCCTTCGTCGGCGGGGCCGACGTGGACGCCGTCGATGGCAACGAGCTGGCGGCCGCGCACGAGCTCGGGGATCTCGGGCAGGTCGGGCACGTTCATCAGCCGCACCGTCGAGGTGAAGGCGTCCGGGGCGGTGCGGGTGAACGCGACCCAGGCCTCGAGCACCTCGCGGGCACGGTCGGCCGGCCACAGCATCACGCCGCCGTAGAGCTCGGGCATCGCGTAGAGCGTGAACTCAACCGCGGTGACGATCGCGAAACTGCCGCCGCCGCCGCGCAGCGCCCAGAACAGGTCGGCGTCGTGGTCGGCGTCGACACGGCGCAGGCGCCCGTCGGCGGTGACAACCTCGAAGGCCAGCACGCTGTTGGCCGCGACCCCGAAGGCCCGCGCCAGCCCCAGGCTGACGCCGCCGCCGAGGAAGTAGCCGACGACGCCGACGTTGGGCGAGGAGCCCGACAGCGGGGCCAGGCCGTGCTCGGACGCGGGCGCCGTGACGTCGGCCCACAGCGCGCCCGCTTCGGCCCGGGCACGGCGGCCCTCGACGTCGATCTCGACGCCGCGCATGCGCTCGGTCTTGAGCAGCACCGCGTCGGAGAGGTCGCCGTGCGGCGTGGCGTTGTGGCCGGTCCCCTGGGCCGTCACCCGCAGGCCGTGCTCCCGGGCGTAGGTCACGATCGACGCCACGTCCTCGGCGCGGGTCGGGTAGGCCACGGCGGCCGGGTTGAGGTCGGCGGCCAGGTTCCAGGCCGACCGGGCCTCGTCGTAGCGCTCGTCGCCGGGGCGGATGACCTCGATCTGCTCAGTGGTCAACATTGGCGTGCTCCTCCTTGCCTTGCGAACTCAGGGTGTCGATGGCCGCCATCAGGCCGAGCCAGCCCGCAAAGGGCGTCGCCGGGCTGCCTTCGCTGAAGGCGATGCCGTCGGGGACGTCCTCCGTGAGCCGCAGCTCGAGCCGGATGGAGACCGTGTTCTCGTCCATGGCCGGGAGCTTGCGGCCTGCGCGTGCCCCGCACATCGGGGCACCCCCCAAACATCACCCCCAAGGTTTTGCGTCCGGCTAGGCCAGCGCGCCCGCGAGCTCGCGCCGCGAGCGGATCCCGAGCTTGCGGTACGCGTTGCTCAGGTGGACCTCGACCGTCTTGGGCGTCACGAAGAGCTCCTGCGCGACGTCGCGGTTGGTGCGCCCGGCCGCGGCGAGATCGGCCACGCGGCGCTCGCTGGGCGTCAGCGACTCCACGCCCGAGAGCGCCTCGCGGCGCGGGCGCACGCCCGCCGCGTGCAGCTCGGTGCGGGCGTGCTCGGCCAGCGGCTCGGCCCCGCACACGGTCGCGAGCTCGAGCGCCCGGCGCAGCGGCTCGCGCGCGTCGGTGGGCCTCCGGGCCAGGCGCATGCCGGTGCCCAGCGCGGCCAGGGCCTTGGCCAGCTCCAAGCGCTCGGGCGTGCCCTCGAGCAGCGCCACCGCCTCCTCGAGGTCGGCCAGCCCGGCCTGGCCGCGCACGGCGCCGAGGACGCGCAGCGAACGGCCCACTGTGGTCGGGGCGCCCCAGGCCCGCGCCGCGTCGAGCTCGTCGGCCGCGGCGGCCCGCGCCTCGTCGGCGCGGTCGAGCCGGTGCAGCGCCTCGGCGCGGGCCGAGCGCCAGGGCAGCCAGGCCGGATTGAGCACGATCGCGCCGAAGCGCTCGCCCGCGAGGTCGGCCAGCGCCAGCGCCTCCTTCGCCCGCCCCTCGGCCAGCAGCACCCGCAGCTTGGCCGCGACCCACCAGCTCACCTGGGCCGACGGCGGGAGCTCCGCCCCCTCGGGGAACCCAGGCAGCGCCAGCGCCGCCCAGGCCCCGGCCAGGTCGCCGCGCTCGGCGCGCACCTCGGCCAGCGCCGAGGCCGGGAACAGCATCACCCCGCCGAAGCCCCAGGCGACGATGCCCTGGCTCGCCCGCACGAGCATCTCCTCGGCGTCGGCGAGCTCGCCGCTGCGCCGCAGCCACCAGCCCCGGAAGATCTGCGCCGCGGTGGCCGCGAACAGCGAGCCGCGGCGGTGCGCCTCGGCCAGCGACGCCTTGGTGTACGTGCCCGCCTCCTCGCGGCCGGCGAGCATGAGGGCGATCATCGTCGCCTCCGTCGGGCTCGACCCGTTGTCCTCGGCGATCAGGCGGCCGCTGCGCAGTGCGGCCAGCGCGAGCTCGGCGCAACGCTCGGCGCCGTCGTTGCGCATGGCCCGGGCGTGTGCCTCCACGGCGGCGAGCATGTCCGCGCCCAGGCTCGTGCCCGGCTCGAAGTCGTGCTCGGGCGGCACCGCGCCGCCCGCGGGACCGAAGTTGTCCACGCTGATGAGGAGCGCCTGCAGGCGCAGCGCCAGGTCGGTCTCGCCCTCGGGCAGCGCGGCCCGCGCCTCGGCCACGAGCGCGCCCGCCTCGGTCCCCGAGCCGGTGAACAGCAGCACCTGGCCCAGCACCATGGCGATCCAGCCGCGCTGGGTCGGGTCGTCGGTGGCGTCGTAGGCGGCCCGCAGGTGCCCCGCCGCCTCGGGGCCGCTGGTCAACGACTCGGCCAGCCCGAGGTCGAGCTCGACCCAGCGGCGGTGCTCGGCGTCGGGCGGCTCCTCCAGCGCCCGGCGCAGGTAGCTGACGGCGCTGTCGGCGCCGCCCGAACGCAGTGCCGTGCGCGCGGCCAGGCGCAGGGTCTTGACCGCCCACGGGTCGCGGCGCCGGGGCATGGCCAGGATGTGGGCCGCCACTTGCTCGGGCGGGGCCTCGCGCTCGGCCAGCATGCGCGCCGCCCGGGCGTTGCCGAGCTCCCGCTCGCCCGGGCCGAGGTCGCGCAGCACCGCCTCGCGGATGAGCGGGTGCACGAAGCCCAGCGGCGGCTCGGGGCGCAGGATCTCGGCCCGGGCCAGGTCGCGCGTGGCCTCGCCGGCGCGCGGCTCGTCGAGCTCGGCCAGCGCCGCGACGGCGCTGAGGTCGGTGCCGTCGCCCAGCAGGGCGGCCGCGCGCGCCACCGCGACCGCGTCGTGCGGCAGCCGGGCCAGGCGCAGCAGCACCGAGCGCGAGGCCGCGCGCGGCCCGAGCCGGCGCACGACGTCGACCTGCGCGCCGTCCGGCGCCACGCCCTCGGACTCGAGCGCCCGCAGCAGCTCGCCGAGGATGAGCGGGTTGCCGCCGCTGGCCCGCGCGCACGCGGCCACGAAGGCGTCGTCGGCGCCCTGGCCCAGCCGTTCGCGCACCAGCTCCGCCACCGCGGCCTCGCCGAGCGGGCCGGGGCGCAGCGTCGTGGCCACAGGGTCGTTGGCCAGCTCGGCCATGAGCGCGGGGTCGGCGCCGGGCTCGGCCGGGCGCAGGCTCGCGGCCGCCAGCACCGGCAGGCCCTCGAGGCGGCGGGAGAAGTAGGCGAGGAAGCGCAGCGAGGCACGGTCGCACCAGTGCAGGTCGTCGACGACCAGGGCCAGCGGCGCCTCCGCGGTCAAGTTCACCGCGAGCCAGTACAGGCCGTGCAGAGCGGCGAAGGAGCTGTCGCCGGTGTCCTCGCCGACCGGCGCCGAGAACACGGCCTCGGCGCTCTCGGCCGCGCCGGCCAGCAGCAGCTCGCGCTCGCCGTTGCGCCCGAGCACGGGCTCGAAGAGCTGGCGCACCACGCCGAAGGCGAACTCGCGCTCGAGCTCGGAGCCGCGCGCGGTAAGCGCCCGCATCCCGGCGGCCTCGGCGCGGCGGCGGGCCTCGCTCAGCAGCCGCGTCTTGCCGATCCCGGCCGCGCCCTCGATCAGCACCAGCCGCGCCTCGCCGTCGGCCGCCTCGGCGACCAGGCCGTCGACCGCTTGCAGCTCGCGGTCGCGGTCGAGCAGCTCAGGCCCCGGCATGCACCCGCCCGACGTTCTCGGCGTGGATCTTGCGCTGCGCGGGCGAGCGCCGGCCGTCGGGCAGCCGGGCGTCGGCGCCATCGCGCTCGAGCGCGCCCAAGTAGGCCACGTCCTCCGCCAGGACCACGAGCGCATCCTCTCGCGACAGCGGGGGGCCGTGCCCGGGAACCACCGTCCGCACGCGCTCGACCAGCCCGCGCAGGCGCTCGAGCGTCTCGCGGTAGGCGGCAACCGAGCCGCCGGGCGAGAGCCACGGGATCTCGACCGGGGACAGGTAGTCGCCGCAGCACAGCAGCTCGGCCCAGGGCGCGTGGATGGCCATCCCGTCCGCCGTGTGGCCCGGGGTGGGATGGAGCTCGAGCGTCTGGTTGCCGAGCTCGCACTGCCCGGGCACGGGCAGCGGCTGGGCCCCGGCCAGGCCGAGCGGGCCCGGCCGCTCCACGTAGTGCTCGTCGTCGAAGGCGCGCAGCTCGCGTTGGGCCGCCCCGGGCTCGGCGCGCAGGCGCTGTGCCGTGGACTCGCCGCAGCCGATGCTGGCGTCGGGAAAGGCGTAGCGGCCGAGCAGGTGGTCCCAGTCGGCGTGGGTGACGAGCAGGCCCTGCAGCTGCGGGAACGCGGCCTGCGCCAACAGCGAGGGCAGCGCCTCGAGCTCGGCCGGCAGCACCGGCGAGTCGATCAGGAACGCCTCCTCGCCGGCGCGCAGCGCCGTGCTGGTGGTCTGCCAGAAGCCGCTGACCGCCACCACCGCGTCGGCGTGGACGCCGACGGCGCGCAAGCTAGGCGGCGCCCAGGAGCTTTGCCGCCTCGCGCAGGTTGTGCACCTCGGCGGTCGGCTTCTTCTGGCTCGGCTCCAGCGCCTGCTTGTGGCGGTTGACCCAGACGACCGGGATCTTCTTCTTCAGGGCCGGCTCGACGTCGTGGTAGTAGGACGCGCCCACGTGGACCCAGCCCTTCTTGGTGCCCATGCGCCGCTCGGCCTCGGTGAAGTGGGCCGGGTCGGGCTTGTAGGAGCGCACCTGCTGCGCCGTGACGACGAGGTCGAAGTCCACCGGCATGTGGCGCCGGGTCTGCCCGAGGAGCTTGTCGTCGATGTTCGAGATGAGCCCGATCTGGAACTTCTTCTTGAGCTTTTCGAGCGTCGGGTTGGTCTCCCGGAACGGCCTCCAGCGCTGGACCGAGTCGGGCAGGAAGCCCGACCGCGACGGCTCCAGCGGCCACTCGAGCTCGCGCGAGAGGCGCACGGCGGTGCGCCGCAGCACCTCGGCGTAGAGCTCGTACGAGCCGCCCTCGATCTCCTTCTCGGTCTCCATGAACAGCGGGATGAGCTGGTCGCGCTCGATCGTGAAGCCGTCCCGATCGGCCTCCTTGGAGAACGCGTCGAAGATGCCGTCCTCCCAGTCGATGAGGGTCCCGTAGACGTCGAACGTCACCCATTCGATCTTCTTCGGCAGTGCCATGAGCGGCCGCATTATGAAACACGGCGTTCGCTACAGTCCCGCGGCCCCCAATGGACCTCCTCGAGTACCAGGGAAAGCAGCTCCTGCGCCGGCACGGTGTGCCGGTTCCCGATGGGGTCCACGCGACCTCGCTGGAGGAGGCCACGCAGGGGGCGGCGGACATCGGCTACCCCTGCGTGATCAAGGCCCAGGTGCTGATCGGCGGCCGCGGAAAGGCGGGCGGGATCAAGGTCGCCAAGGACGCGGACGAGGCCGAGCAGCACGCCAGGGCGATCCTCGGCATGGACGTCGGCGGGCTCACCGTCCACGAGCTCTGGATCGAGGAGGCCTCGGACATCGCGGCCGAGTACTACGCCTCGATCGTGTTCGACCGTTCGGCCCGGGCCCCGCTGGTCATGCTCTCGACCAAGGGCGGGATGGACATCGAGGAGGTCGCAGACAGCGACCCCGACGCCATCGCCCGCCTGCACGTCGACCCGCTGCTCGGCTTCCAGGACTTCCACGGCCGGCGCCTGGCCTTCGCGGCCGGCGTCGACGCCGACGTCGTGCGGCCGGTGGGCGCGCTGCTGGCCAAGCTCTATGACGCCTTCATCGCCGAGGAGGCGATGCTGCTCGAGGTCAACCCGCTGATCGTGACCTCCGATCGCGAGGTGCGCGCGCTGGACGCCAAGGTCACGCTGGACGACAACTCGCTCTTCCGCCACGCCGACAACGCCGCCCTGCGCGACCCGTCGGCCGAGGACCCGCAGGAGCAGATGGCCAAGGAGCGCGGGCTGACCTACGTCAAGCTCGACGGCGACATCGGGATCCTCGGCAACGGGGCCGGGCTCGTCATGTCGACGCTGGACGTGGTGGCCCAGGCCGGCGGCTCCCCGGCGAACTTCCTCGACGCCGGCGGCGGCTCCAAGGCCGACGCGATCGTCAGCGCGGTCGAGGTGATCCTCTCCGACCCCAAGGTCGCGGCCGTGCTGTTCAACATCTTCGGCGGCATCACCCGCTGCGACGAGGTGGCGCGGGGCCTGATCGAGGCCTTCGCGACGGTCAAGCCCGACGTGCCTTTCGTGGTCCGCCTGGACGGCACCAACGACAAGGAGGGGCGCCGGCTGCTGGCCGAGGCCGAGCTGCCCAATGTCCACGTCGAGCAGACCATGCTCGGCGCCGCCGCGCTGGTGGTGGCGCTGGCCAGGGACCGCGAGCGGCTGACCGCATGAGCATCCTGGTCGGCCCCGAGACAAAGCTCGTCGTGACCGGCCTGACCGGCCGCGAGGGCACGTTCCACGCCGGCAACAACCGCCGCTACGGCACCGACCTGGTCGCGGGGGTCACGCCCGGCAAGGGCGGCCAGGACGTCGATGGCGTCCCCGTCTTCGACACCCTGGAGGCCGCGGTGGAGGCGACCGGGGCCAACACCGCCATGGTCTTCGTGCCGCCGCGCTTCGCCGCCGACTCGATCCTCGAGGCCCACGACGCCGCCATCGAGCTCATCGTGTGCATCACCGAGGGCATCCCCGCCCACGACATGCTGCGCGTCTACACCCACCTGCGCCGCGGCACCGCCCGCCTGATCGGCCCCAACTGCCCGGGCGTGCTCTCGCCCGGCAAGGCCAACGTGGGCATCATCCCCGCCTCGTTCTTCTCCCAGGGCAACGTCGGCGTGGTCTCGCGCTCGGGGACGCTGACCTACCAGATCGGCAACGAGCTGGCCCAGCGCGGCTTCGGCAACTCCACCATCGTCGGGATCGGCGGCGACCCGATCGTGGGCTCCTCGTTCATCGACATCATCGGGCTGTTCGAGCAGGACCCACAGACCGAGCTCGTCGTCATGTGCGGCGAGATCGGCGGCGACGAGGAGGAGCGCACCGCCGACTACATCGCCGCCAACGTGAGCAAGCCGGTCGTCGGCTACATCGCGGGCTTCACGGCGCCGCCGGGCAAGACCATGGGGCACGCGGGCGCGATCGTGTCGGGCTCGCAGGGCACCGCCGCGGCCAAGGCCGAGGCGCTCGAGGCCAAGGGCGTCCGGGTGGGACGCACGCCGACGCAGGTCTCCGAGATCGCCGCCGACGTGCTGGGCGCCAGCGCGCCCGCCTGATTTCGCCCGCGCTACCTGCCCAACACGACGGTCGCATTGGCGACCCCGCGAGAGCCGGAGCCGCCCCAGGGCGCGGAAGTTGCCTGGATCGCGAGCGAGAACCTGCGCTTGTGCGCGAGCGCGTGGCGCCCCCGGCGGCTGAACTTGAGCCGAATCACCTTCGTGGCCGTCGCATCGAAGCGGACCGTGGTGCTCGCGAGCACATTGCCTCGTGAGACGTCGGCAGCGCGGGACCGGGCCTTGGCGATCAACCGCACGTGCGACCCGGCCAACGCAAACACGCGGACGCGCAGGCCCTTGCGCAGCGCGTCACGCAGCGAGAGCCTGGTCTTGGGCACGGCGACCTTGAGGCCAGCGGCACCCGACGGTCCACTCGCAGTGCCGGAGGCCGGCGTGGGCGGCGTGCCAGTCCCTCCTGGGGCTGGGCCGGAAGAGCCGCCGTCGCCGGGCCGCTGCACGGTCCACCGCACGGTCACGACTTGCTGATTGCCCAGGTGATCGGTCGCTCTGATCGCGAACGTGTGGCTGCCGTCCGGGAGGCCGGCGGGGATCGTCACCGGCGACGCGCACGTACTCCACGGACCGTCATCCAGCGCGCACTCGTAGGTCGACGGCTCGTCCGCCGCGAAGGCGACGACCTGTGCGTCGGGTCCGGTGACGCCCGACGGGCCCGAGGTGATCGCGGTGTCCGGGCCGGTCGCATCGACGGCGAAGGATCGGGTGGCCACATTCGTGTTGCCGCCCGCATCCGTGGCGCGCACCGACAGCGTATGCCCGCCGTCGGCGAGCGCCGCCGTCGTGTATGGCGAAGCGCACGGCGCATAGCCCTCCGCGTCCACCTGGCAGGTGAACGTCGCCCCCGGGTCCACCGACGAGAACGAGAAGGTCGGCGTGGGGTTGTTGATCAGCCCCGACGGTCCCGCGTCGATCGTCGTCGTCGGCACGACGTTGACGATCGTCCTCTGGGCCGCCTCGACGCGGTCGACGCCGCTCGGGTCCGTCCAGAACGAGCGGTACTGCAGGGTGGTCGTGTTCGGGAGCGCGATGGGCCCCGACGCGACGGGACTCGCGTCGGTCGGCACGCTGCCGTCGGTCGTGTAGCGCGTGACGCCGGGGTGGTCGTCGCGCCTGGTCAGCGTGACGGTGGCGCCGTGCTGGGGCCCGTCACCCCCGCACGGTTGCGCGCCGCCGGCGTTGCAGGCGATGGCGGCGTCGGTGTGTGGCGTGTCGTCGTCGATGACGTCGCTCACCGTCCGGAAGTTCGCGTCGGGCTGCGCCTTGACCCACTTGATGAACGTGTCCAGCTCGGACGGGGAGATGGGCTCGTAGGCGTTGTCGCCGCAGGTCTCGGCCAACGGCCATTCCGGTGTCGGCGACCCCGGTTGGCTGCAGACGTCGTGCAACATGATCGGCACCCAACCCCCGCCGTGCGACTGGGCGCACGTCACCAACGCCTCGAGCTGGCTCGCCGTGAGGACACTCGCCAGGGTGTCGGTGACCCGGATCTCGTACGGCTTCGCCGGCGGGAGGGATTCCGAGGTCGGCGACGTGCACCCAACCGGGACGTCGCCGGCGATGCGACCCGATGAGTACCCGCAGTCCTCGGGGATCTTCTCGATGATCGACTGGGGGATCCCGACGTTGCCGTAGGGGTAGGCGAAGCTCGCCGGCGCGCTGATACCGAGCTGCTGGAGGTTCTCGCGATCCTGGCAGACCTCCTGGACCGCTTGGTCGTGCGGGAGGTCCGGGAGCTCCGGATGATCCACGGTGTGGCCCCCGATGTCGTCACCGTCCTGGGCCAGCCTCCGCAACTGCGTCGACGTCATGAACCCCCTGTGGTCGAGGTTTCCCGTATTGACGTAGAAGGTCCCGTTGACGTCGTTGGCCTGAAGAACGGCGCGACCACCGTCGTAGCTCGTCTCGCGACCGTCGTCGAAGGTGAGGGACACCGTCGTCGTGGCAGCGGAGGCGGCCGCTGGGGCCAACGGCAACGCAGCGGCGGCGACGACGATGGCAGCCGCCAGGACGACGCTTCGCGGTCGCATCCACCGAGCGAATTGGTGGGATGTCAAAAAGCGGTGCGTCGCCAGGGAAGGATTCGGTAAGAGCGCTCGGCCCCTGTCGCGGACCCGAGCGGCCGTAGTCTGCGCGCATGGTCGTCTCCGACCTGCACGTCCACCTGCTGCCCGGCCTCGACGACGGACCCTCCGACGAGGACGAGGCGATCGCGCTCGCCGCCAAGCTTGCGGGTGACGGTGTGCGCCGCGTGGCCACCACGCCCCACCTGCGCGGCGACTACCCCGACGTGCGGCCGGACGAGCTCGCGGCGCGGACGGCGGCGCTGCAGGAGCGGATCGACGGCGAGCGGCTCGACCTCGACCTCGTCACCGCCGGCGAGGTCGCGATCGAGTGGGCGATGGCGGCCTCGGACGACGACCTGCGCCTCGTCAGCTACGGCCAGCGCGGCCAGGACGTCCTCATCGAGACGCCCTACGGGCCGCTGCCCGCGATCTTCGAGGAGCTGCTGTTCCGGGTCACGGACCGGGGCTACCGCATCCTGCTGGCCCACCCCGAGCGCAACCACACCCTCCAGAACAACCCCGAGCGCCTGGGCCACATGGTCGAGCAGGGCGTGCTCGTGCAGATCACGGCGTCGGCGCTGGCCTCGAGCGAGCGACGCTCGCGCTCGCGGCGCCTGGCCCGTGACCTGCTGCGCGACGGCCACGCGCACGTCATCGCGAGCGACTCCCACGGGGCGATCCAGCGCGCGGCGCTGAGCCAGGGCGTGGCGGCCGCCAGCGAGCTCGCGCCGAACCGTGCGCAATGGATGGTCACCGAGGCGCCGCACGCCATCGTCATGGGCGAGCCGCTGCCCGAGGCGCCCGTCGACGCGGCGCCGAAGCGGCTCGGGTTCCTCGACCGCTTGCGACGCTGACGCGCGGGCTAACCTCAAGGCGTGGCGTCCGAACCGTCCATCTCCTTCGCTCGCGGGGCCCCGTCGCTGGACATCGTCGCCGTCGACGAACTGCGCGCCGCAGCCGACCGCGCCTTCGGCGCCGACGCGGCTGGCACCTTCGCCTACGGCACCGCCGTCGGCTACCGGCCGCTGCGCGAGTGGATCGCGGCCAAGCACGCGGTCGCGCCCGAGCAGGTGATGGTCACCAACGGCTCGATGCAGGCCGACGCGTTCCTGTTCGACGAGCTCGTGCACGACGGCGCCGGCGTCGTGGTCGAGCGCCCGACCTACGACCGCACGCTGCTCTCCTTGCGCCAGCGCGGGGCCGACATCACCGCGATCGAGCTCGAGGACGACGGCATCGACGTCGACGCGCTGGAGGCGGCGCTGCGCGGCGGCCGCGCGCCCAAGCTCGCCCACGTCATCCCCAACTTCCAAAACCCCGCCGGCCACACCCTCTCGCTGGACAAGCGGCGCAAGCTGCTTGCGCTGGCCCGCGAGCACGACTTCGTGATCTTCGAGGACGACCCCTACGTCGACATCCGCTTCCGCGGCGAGTCGCTGCCGCGCATGCTCGAGCTCGACGAGGACGGCGGCAACGTCGTCTACGCGTGCTCGTTCTCGAAGACGGTGTGCCCGGGCATCCGCGTCGGCTACCTGGTCGGCCAGGCCGACCTGATCGGCCGCATCGTCAAGCGGGCGACGAGCACGTACATCTCGCCCTCGATGGTCTCGCAGTCGATCGTCAACGAGTTCTGCCGCTCCGGCGCGATCGAGACCTCGATCGCCACCGTCCGCGAGGCGCTGCACCAGCGCGCCGACGCGCTGGTCGCGGCGCTCGAGCGCGAGCTGCCCGACGCGCGCTTCGTGGCGCCCGACGGGGGCTACTTCCTCTGGGTGGATCTCCCCGAGGCGATCGACGTCGACGAGCTCCACGTGGCCGCGGCCGAGCGCGGCGTGCAGTTCGTCAAGGGCTCGGACTTCATGCTCGACGGCGGTGAGCACAGCCTGCGGCTGGCCTACTCCGGGGTCACGGTGGAGCAGATCGAAGAGGGCGTCCGCCGCCTCGCGGCGGCAACCGGCGCGCTGGTCTGAGGAGCGGCGATTGGCGCGTTAGCGCCTGTGATAGCGGCGCCTTCGTGTCGCCCCTACTAAGGTTCCGCGCTCCCCCGATCCTGTGCACGACGCCTGGGTTCGGGGTCCAGGGCTTTCATGACCGTACGCTCCCTCGTCCCCTGGGCGCTTGCCGCCCTGCTGGTCGCCGCGCTCATGCTGGGGCGCGTCGCCCCCGCGCACGCGGCGCGCGGCATGGAGGTCGCGATCTCCGACGAGGACGCGATGGTCAACGGCAAGGGCGACACCGCGCTGGCCTACCAGACCGCGCAGGCGCTCAATGCGACCCGGATGCGCATCCTCGTCGAGTGGTCGCGGGTCAGCGACGCCGACGACCCGACGCCGTCGCTCAACCCCGACTACGACTGGGGGCCGATCGACCGCGCAGTCGACACGGCGGCGGCGCACGGCATGCGCACCCAGCTGGCGCTGGCCGGGCCGGCGCCGGCCTACGCCTCGGCCAACGGCCAGGTCTCGATCCCGGTCTGGAGCCCCGACCCCGCGCGCTACGCCGACTTCGCCCGCGCCGCCGCCGCGCACTTCCAGGGCCGCGTCGACCGCTACTCGATCTGGAACGAGCCCAACTACCCGTCCTGGCTCGAGCCCCAGAGCCAATCGCCGCAGCTCTACCGGGCGCTGTACGAGGCCGGCTACAACGCGATCAAGTCGGTCGACCCGAGCGCGCAGGTGCTGATCGGCGAGACCGTGCCCTACGGCGGCAAGGTCGTCATCAAGACGAAGGGCAAGAACGGCAAGACGGTCTCGCGGGGCAAGCGGCTCGGGCTCGCCACCGCGCCCCTGAAATGGCTGCGCGCGGTCGCGTGCGTCAACGCGCGCTACAAGCGCATCAACGGCTGCACACCGTTGCACGCCGACGGCTACGCCCACCACCCCTACGACCTCGAGTTCGGTGGCGACGCGACGCCGCCGAACACGAAGAAGTTCCCCGGCGCCGACAACGCGCCGATCGAGACGTTGGGGAACCTGCGCAAGGCGCTGGACAAGCTCGCCGGCGCCGGCGCCCTGTCGACGCCGTCGGGCAAGCCGCTGGACATCTACCTGACCGAGTCGGGCTACTTCATCTCGGGCAAGCGCCGGCTGGCGCCGGCCAAGCGGGCCAAGTACCTGCCCCAGCAGTTCCAGCTCGCGGCGGCCCAGCCACGGGTGCGCGAGATGCTCCAGTACAACGTCTTCGCGCCGACGAGCGGGTTTACGACGGGCCTGTTCACGATCGACGGGACGCCGCTAGCCGAGTACAAGACGCTGCTGGCGTGGACGAAGCAGGCGGCGGCGAAGGGCCTGATCAAGCGAAACACCGGGCCGATTGATCTGCCCCCGGCGCCGCCGTCTTCGTAGGCCGCGCGGCGCGCGGCCTACACCCGCCGGTGCTCCACCTCCGCCCCACGGGCGACGAGCACGTCGCTCGTCAGCTGCGGCGGGAACAACCCGTGGTCGACCACGCCCGGCACGATCTCGAACCTGCGCGCGAGCGCTTCCGGGTCCCCGACCTCGCCCTGGTAGTCCGCGATCAGGCCCCCGTCGGGGCTGCGGGGCACGTCGCGCAGCGCCGTCGGATCCACCGCCCGCAGCGTCGAGGGCAGCCCGAAGGCCAGGAGCTCCAGCGGGATGGGCGCGGTCAGCCGATCCACCACCTTCGTGTGGTCGACGATCACCACGAAGCGATCGGCCGCCGCCGCCACGATCTTCTCGCGCGTGAGGGCTCCTCCCCCGCCCTTGACCAGCCAGCCGTCGGAATCGACCTGGTCGGCCCCGTCGATGGCCACGTCGAGGCGGTCGAGCCGCTCGAACTCCTCCACCGGCAGCCCGAGCTCGCGCGCCCGCGCCGCCGTCGCCGGCGACGTGGCCACGCAGCGCAGATCGCGCAGCCCGTGCTCGGCCAGCGCCGGCAGCAGGTGCGCCACCGTCGACCCGGTGCCCAGCCCGACGCGCTGGCCGTCCGCGACCAGCGCCGCGGCGGCGCGGGCGGCGGCCTCCTTCTCGCGCTCGAGCTCCTCGCTCAGCGCCCGTACCGGTCCTTCCCGAGCACCAGTTGCTCGGGGAGCGCGGTCCGCGGCGGCGGTGAGGGGTCGGCGAGGACCGAGACCGTCTCGGCGACGCTCTTCGTCACCGCGTGGCGCTCGCCGGCGGCCTCGAAGGCAACTTCCTCGTCGTCGTTGGTGACCACGACGCCCTCCTGGCCTGGGTCGAGCCCGGCCTCGCGCAGGTAGATGAGCAGGTCCTCGGCCTCGTTCTCGAAGCGCAGCACCTGGACCTCTGCGCCGATCTCGACGTCGGCCAGCGGCACGCCCTCGACCCGCGCCCCGGCCTGGATCGGGTGGCCGTGGGGACAGGTCTTGGCGCTGCCGATCGCGGCGCGCATGCGCTCCTCCAGCACCGGCGACATGGCGTGCTCGAGGCGCTCGGCCTCCTCGTGGACCTCGTGCCACGGGATCCCGAGGACGTCGGTCAGGAAGCGCTCGATCAGCCGGTGACGGGACACGATGGTCTCCGCGTTGTCCTGCCCGCTGGGCGTGAACGCTATGGTCTTGTCGGCGGCCCGCGTGATGTAGCCGTCGCGCTCGAGGCGGCCGATCATCTCGTGCACGGTGGGCGCCGAGAGCTGCATGGCCCGGGCGACATTGGCGGCGGTCATGGGGAGTCCGGCCTCGTGGAGCCAGTAGAGGATCTGGAGGTACTCCTCCTCGGCGACCGTGACGGTGTCGGCGGTCATACCAAGGAGCCTACAAGGGGCCTCCCAACGCCCCCTTTTCATCCTCGAGCAGGCGCACGAGCACCCGCGTCGCGGGCGAGAGCACCGTGCCCCGGCGCGTCACGAACGCAAAGACGTCGAACATCGGCTCGGCCAGGGAAACGGTGCGAACGCCCTTGGGGAAGTCGGGCGCGCGCACGAACCGCGAGGCCAGCACGGTGTCGGCCAGGCCGGTCGCGACCACGCGCAGGGCCACGTCGTAGTCCTCGACCTCGATGACCGGCGTGATTCGGCGCCCGGCCCGCTGGGCGCGCTCGGCCAGCTGCCGCCGCGCGGGGTCGTCCGTCGCGTAGCGCGAGTCGTAGAGCACGAGCGAGGCCTCGGCCAGCTGCTGGATGATCACCGGCCGGCGCGCGCGCCGCTCGTCCGTGGTCGCGTAGACGATCTCGTCGCGGGCGATCGGGCGCACGTCGAGCCCGGCGTCGTCGATCGGCAGCGCCACCAGCCCCGCCTCGGCGGCGCCGTCGCGCACCGCGGCGGCCACGTCGACCGAGTTCTGCCCCACGAGGCGCACCCGCACGCCCGGGTGCTCGGCCCGAAACCGCTCGACCACCCGGATCACCATCCGCCGCGGCGGCCGGCCGAAGATGCCCATGGTCGCCGTGCCGGTCAGCACCTCGCGCACCCCGAGCACGGACTGGCGCGCGCGGTCGACCGCGGCCAGCGCCGCCTCGGCCTCGGGCTGCAGCGTGCGCCCCGCCTCGGTCAAGGTCAGGCCACGCGTGGTCCGCGCGAACAGCTCCACGCCGAGCTCGTCCTCGAGCCGTCGCACCTGCTCGGACAGCGACGGCTGGGCGAGGTGGAGCGCATCGGCAGCGGCCGAGAACGACCCGTAGGTGGCGGCAGCGACGAAGTACGCGAGCTGCTGAAGCGTCAAAGGTTTTGCCTATCGGATCTGAAGACAACTGAAGGCTACTGCTAGAACAGATGGCACCCTATCGTGCTTGCCATGACCACCCTTCTGGAACTCATCGCCATCGTCGTCCCCGTGGTCGGCGTGGCGTTCGCGTCGCAGCGCTGGGGCGCCGAGCAGCGTCCCGGCATGAGCGAGCGTCACCCCGAGCGCACCGGCGAGCGCTGGGCGATCCGCTAGCGTCAGCGCCCTCGTGGCGCTGCCCCTGAAGCCTCCCGTCTCGCCCCAGCTCGCCCGCTCCCGGGCTGCTCTGCCCGAGGGCGAGGGCTGGGCCTACGAGCCCAAGTGGGACGGCTTCCGCGCGCTCGCGTTCGTGGACGGCGAGCTGGACACCCTGCATTCGCGCAACGGCCGCGACCTGGGCCGCTACTTCCCCGAGCTCGACTTCCCGTCCGGGCGCTATGTCCTCGACGGCGAGATCGTCGTGTTCGGGGAAGGCGGCATCCAGGACTTCGACGCCCTGGGCCAGCGCATCCATCCCGCCCGCTCGCGCATCGCGCGCCTGGCCGGCGAGACCCCCGCGCGCTTCATCGCGTTCGACGTGCTCGCGCGCGACGACGACACCCTGCTCGAGGTCCCGTACGAGGAGCGCCGCGCCATCCTCGAGGACCTCGTGGAGAAGCCGGTCGACTTGACCCCCTGCACGCGCGAGCGCGAGGAGGCCGAGCCCTGGCTGCACAGCGCCGAGGGCGTTATCGCCAAGCAGCTCGCCGCCCCCTACCGCCCCGGCGAGCGGACGGGGATGGTGAAGATCAAGCGCGTGCGCACGATCGACGCAGTCGTGTGCGGCTGGCGCCCGGGCAAGGAGGAGGGCACGGTCGGCGCGCTCATCCTGGGCCTCTACGACGAGGACGGCAACCTGCGCGTGGTCGGGCACAGCTCGGGCCTGAAGGCCAAGGAGAAGCGCGACCTGGTCAAGGAGCTCGCGCCCTACGAGACCGGCAAGCGTGGCTCGGGCGAGCCCAGCCGCTGGAGCCAGGGGCGCGACCTCGAGTGGGTCGAGCTGCGCCCCGAGCTCGTGGTCGAGGTCAGCTTCGACCACGTCTCCTCCGGGCGCATCCGCCACGGGTCCAAGCTCAACCGCTGGCGCCAGGACAAGGACCCCAAGGACTGCACCGTCGACCAGCTCTCCAGCTAGTCGTCGTCGAACTCTTCCTCGTAGCCCTGGCCCGTGCGCGGCGGGCGGCGCTTGCCCGGGTCGGGCGGGCGCCGGTACTGCGGGTCGGGCGGCCCGCCCGGCTGCGGATCGCCGGCGCGGCCCCGCTGCTTCGGCTTGGGCCGGTCGCGGTCGCGGCTCGGCTGCACCCGCTTGGGCTCGCCGCGCTGCTTGGCGAAGTGCGGCGGCCACGGCGCGTCGCCCAGGCCTTCGGACTCGTCGCGGTCGGCGAGCGCGTGCAGAGCGTCGAGCCGCCCCGCGTGCGCGTCGATGTCGGCGGCCGGATCGCCGACCGCGGCCAGGCGGTAGGGCACGGTGTCCAGGCGCAGCTCGCGCGCGTCGACGTCGGCCACCTCGTCCCAGGCCAGCGGGCAGGAGACGCGGGCGTCCGGCGTCGGGCGCACGGAGTAGGCCGAGGCCACCGTGCGGTCGCGCGCGTTCTGGTTGTAGTCCACGAACACGCCGTGGCGCTCCTCCTTCCACCACTTGCTCGTGGCCAGCGGCGTGCGCCGCTCGACCTCGCGCGCCAGCGCCAGCGCCGCCCGGCGCACCTCGGTGAACGTCCACTCGGGCGCGATGCGGACGTTGACGTGTATGCCCTTGGACCCGCTCGTCTTCGGGTAGCCGCGCAGCTCGTGCTCGGCCAGCACGTCGCGCACCACCAGCGCGACCTGGCGCACGTCGTCCCACGCCACACCGGGCGTGGGGTCGAGGTCGACGCGCAGCTCGTCGGGGTGGTCGATGTCCTGCCGCCGCGCCGGCCACGGGTTGAAGTCGATGACGCCGAGGTTGTTGGCCCACACGAGGTGGGCGGCGTCCATGGCGCAGAGCTCCTCGGCCGTGCGCCCGGACGGGAACGACACCGTCGCGGTCTGCAGCCAGTCGGGGATCTTCTGCGGCACGCGCTTCTGCCAGATCGGCTCCTGCTCGATCCCGTTGACGAAGCGCTTCATCACCGTGGGCCGTTCGCGCACGTGCACGAGGACGGCATCGGCCGCGGCCAGGTAGTACTTCACGAGGTCGTGCTTCGTGAACCCAGCCTGCGGGAAGTAGACCTTCTTCGGATTGGAGAGGCGGACCTCGTGCCCTGCCGCCTCGATCGTCACATGGTCGGAACGTGCCACCGTGGGGGCGCATTGTGACGGTCCTCGTCGCGCCCGACTCGTTCAAGGGCACGTTCCGCTCGCCCGAGGTGGCCGAGGCGATCGGCCGCGGGCTCGAGCGCGCCGGCTTCCCCGTCGACCTGGCGCCCGCCGCCGACGGCGGCGACGGCACCCTCGACGTGCTGCTGCTGGCGCTCGGCGGTGAGACGCGCCCGTGCGAGGTCCAGGACCCGCTCGGGCGCCACACCGCCGCCCGCTTCGGCCTGCTCGCCGACGGCGAGGGCGCGGTGGTGGAGATGGCCAGCGCCAGCGGCCTGTCGCTCGTGGCCGAGGACGAGCGCGACCCCGAGAAGGCGACGACCTACGGGACCGGCGAGCTCATCGTCGCAGCGGTGGAGGCGGGCGCGACGGTCGTGTTCGTCTCCGTCGGCGGCAGCGCGACCACCGATGGCGGCGCCGGGGCGCTGCAAGCGATCGCGGACGGCGGCGGCCTGTGCGGGGCCAAGCTCGTGGTCCTCTCCGACGTGCGCACGCCGTTCGAGCAGGCCGCCGCCGTCTACGGCCCGCAGAAGGGCGCCGACCCGGCCGCCGTCAAGCGCCTGACCAAGCGCCTGCACCGGCTCGCCGGCGGCTTTGCCCGCGACCCGCGCACGCGCCCGATGACCGGCGCGGCCGGCGGGCTGGCCGGCGGCCTGTGGGGGCAGCTCGGCGCCGAGCTCGTGCCCGGGGCGCCGTTCGTGCTCGACGCGCTCGCGTTCGACGAGCGCCTGCGCGCGGCCCGCGCGGTGGTCACCGGCGAGGGCCGCATCGACGAGCAGACCCTGCAGGGCAAGGCCGTCGGCGAGGTGGCCACGCGCTCGCGCCAGCGCGGCGTGCCCTGCTCGGCCATCGTCGGGTGCCGCGACCTCGATCGCTTCGGCCTCCGCCTGCTCGACCTCGACGGCGTGACCGAGGCGACCACGCTGCAGGAGATCGAGGACGCGGCCCTGGCGCTCGGCGACCGGCTGCCGCCGCTGGCGCGGTGAGTGCGCCGTTCACGCCCGCCCACCGCGGCGGCAGCGGCCCGCCGCTCGTGCTGCTGCACGGGTTCATGGACACGTGGCGGACGTGGGAGCTCGTGCTCCCGGCGCTCGAGCGGCGCCACGACGTGCTCGCCCTCACGCTGCCCGGCCACGCGGGCGGCCCGCCGCTCGACGGCGACGTGGCCGACGCACTCGAGCGCGCGCTGGACCAGGCGGGCTTCGCCACCGCCCACGTCGCCGGCAACTCGGCCGGCGGGTTCCTGGCGCTCGAGCTGGCGGCGCGCGGCCGGGCGCGCTCCGTGGTCGCCTTCGCCCCCGCCGGGGGCTGGGCCCCCGACGACGGCTCCTGGCGCGAGCTACTCGCCTACCAGCGCGAGTTGCTGGCGCAGGCCAAGGTCAGCGCACCGCACGCCGATGCGGCGCTGGCCACGCCCGCGGGTCGCAGGCGCGCCACCCAGGACCTCGTCGTCCGCTCCGAGCGCCTCCCCACCGACCTGCTCCGCCACCTCCTGCTCGGCGTGGCCACCTGCCGCGGCGGCCCTGAGCTGATCGAGCGCGGGCTGCGCGACGGCTTCGCCCTCGACGCCGAGGGCATCGCCTGCCCGGTCCGCATCGTCTGGGGCACCGAGGACCGCCTCCTGCCGTGGCCCTCGGCCGCGGCCCGCTTCCGCACCGAGTGGCTGCCGCACGCCGACTGGGTGGAGCTCGACGGCGTCGGCCATGCGCCCCAGCTCGACGTGCCCGTCGAGGCGGCGGAGCTGATCCTCGGATGGACCGCCCGCTAGCCCGCGCCCGCTCGGCCTCGCAGCTCCTCCACCGGAGCGAGCGGCTGCGCCCGGCCGCGCTCGTGCGCCGCCTGCTCGCCGTCCAGGCCCAGGACGGCCGCGCCGCCGCCCTGGCCCTGCGCGCGCGCAGCGAGGGCCTGACCCCGGCCGCCATCGAGGGCGACGAGGAGCTCGTGGTCGCGTGGCTGAACCGCGGCACGCTGCACCTCGTCCACCGCGACGACCACCCGTGGCTGCTCGCGCTCACGGCTCCGACCCGCTCCGCGAACAACCGCCGGCGCCTGGGGCAGGAGGGCGTCTCGCCGCAGGACGCCGACCGCGCCGTGGCGATCGTGCGCGACGCCGTCGCCGAGGCGGGCCCGCTCACCCGCCCCGAGCTGGCCGCGTGCATGGCCGCCCAAGGCATCCGCACCGAGGGCCAGGCCACGCCGCACCTGCTCATGCTCGCCGCCCTGCGCGGCGTCGTGGTCATGGACGCGCGCCGGCGCTACGCGCTCGCCGACCCGGCCCCGGAGGTCGACCGCGACCGCGCGCTGGCCGAGCTCGCGCGCCGCTACCTCGCCGCCCACGCCCCGGCCTCCGACCGCGACCTGGCCGGGTGGGCGGGCCTGCCGCTGCGCGACGCCCGCGCGGGCCTGCGGGCGCTCGACGCTGCGCCGCCCGAGCCGGCGGGCGAGCCCGTCCCGCCCCGCCTCCTGCCCGCCTTCGACCCCTACCTGCTCGGGTGGAAGGACCGCGGCTTCGCCGTGCCCAAGCGCCTGGCCCGGCGCGTGCACCCGGGCGGCGGCATGATCCGCGCGACCGCGGCCGTGGACGGCGTCGTCGTCGGCGACTGGGACGTCGACGACGACCGCTTCGCGGCCGAGCGCGCCGACGTCGAGCGCTTCCTCAGCGGCGCTCGGCCAGCGTCGTGACCACGGCCTCGTACACGCCCGCGCCGTGAGAGGCCTCCGCCACGCGGACGTTGTCGTGCCGGGCGATGTCCGCGGCCAGCGACGGGTCGCGCTCGACCGCGTTGCGCACGAGCCAGAACGTCCCCACCGCCAGCGCCGCGCCCATGTCCTCGCGCGAGTCGCCGGCCGCGATGACCTCCTCGCGGGCGTACCCGCGCGCCCGCATGTGCGTAGCCACGGCCCGGGCCTTGGACGCCTGCGCGGGGACGAGGTGGTACGCCCGCGGGCGCTCGATGCCGGGGAGCGTCGCCTGGTGGTGGATGGTGCCGTTGTCGACCAGGCGCAGGCCCTCGATGCCCTCGGCCGCGAGCAGCGCCTCGGCCTCGGCCGGGTCGACCATGCCCCGGAACAGGTGCGAGACCTCGCGGTCGACGTGCCACGGCGCGTGGTACTCGAGCCGCCCGGGGTAGCGGTCGAGCAGCAGGGCCGGCGCCCCGGAGTCGGTGATCTGCTCGAAGATCGTGCGCTCGTTGGGGACGAGCTCGCCGGTCAGCCAGTGCAGCTCTCCGTCCAGCACGAGCCCGGCGCCCGCCTCGAAGATGTAGGAGCGCGTGCCGATGATGCGCGAGTCCTCGAACACCTGCGCTTGCCGGCGCCCTGAGTAGATCACGACCTCGAGCTCGGCCCGGGCGCACGCCTCGAGCGCCCGCGCCCCGATCAGCGTGAACGCGCCCTCGCCGTCGTGGAACAACGAAGCGCCCCGCCCCAGGAGCGTCCCGTCGAGGTCCACGTAGAGGGCGCGAAGCAAATGCGGCCTAGCGGTGCTGCGCCGAGGACCGGACCTGGGTCATCGGCGGGCGCTCGACGAGGGTCACGTCGCGGTGGACCATCGCGCCCTGCTCGAACTGGAAGAACGGGCCGCGGTCGATCGGCACCTGCCGGTCCTCACGCTCCAGCCGGGTCGCCGCAGCCGCCAGGACCGCGTACGCCATGGGGCCGAGCTTGCCCAGCGGCTGGTGCCGGTTCTGGCGCACGTCGAGGTCGACCTGGCACATCGCGTCGAGGCCGACGTCGTTGTAGACGTCGATGAGCAGCGCGGTCTCGATCGAGTAGCCGCAGGCCCACGGGATCCGCTCGAACAGGTCGCGACGACCGGCCATCTCGCCCGCCAGCGGCTGCTGGAACCCGGCCAGGTCCGGCCAGTACATGCACAGCAGCGGGCGGGCCATGAGCTCCGTCACGCGCCCTCCGCCCTCGGCGATGGCCACGCCCTCGGACTTGAACGGCCGGCGATAGAAGGCCTTGACGAAGGCCACGTCGGGCTCGCAGAACATCGTCCCCAGCAGGCCGGAGACGAAGTGCTCGCCGAACTCCTCGGTGTCGGCGTCCACGAACGCCACGACCCCGGTGTCGATCACCGAGAGCGCCCGCCACATCGCGTCGCCCTTGCCCAGCGGCGGCCCGAACTCGGGCACGAGCGTGGCCTCCTGGTGGACCTCGGCGCCGGCGCGCGCGGCCACCTCGGCGGTGCCGTCGGCCGAGCCCGCGTCGACGACCATCACGGCGTCGATGACCTTGCGCTCGCGCAGGTCGAGCAGAGACTCGACGATGGCCCCGATCGTTCCCGCCGTCTCCCGTGCCGGCACGCATACCGTGACCGTGTCCGTCTTCGCCTCCGCTGTCCGCTCGGGCGAGTAGTCGCGGTGGTGGTAGGTGCGCTGCCGGTACCACTGCTCTGCCCGGGTCATGCGCGCCTACTATGGCAAGAAGTGGCGGTGGGTCCTGTAACCGAGCGGTGGGACGAGCTGCTCGAGGCGGGACGGACCGACGAGCGGCTCGTGCACGAGACCCGGCGCCGCTCCCAGGGCGCCGCCACCGCGCCGCTTCCGGACGACCTGCATCCCGCCGTGCGCGATGCGCTGGAGGGCGCCGCCGGCATCCGCTCGCTGTACGTGCACCAGGCCGAGGCGTGGGAGCGCTCGGCCGACGGCCCGGTCGTCGTCACCACCGGCACCGCCTCGGGGAAGTCGCTGTGCTTCAACCTGCCCACGCTCGACGTGCTGCACCGCGACCGCCACGCCCGGGCGCTGTACCTGTACCCGACCAAGGCGCTGGCCCAGGACCAGGCGCGGGCGCTGCACGCGCTCGGGCTCCCCGGCATCCGCCCGGCGATCTACGACGGCGACACGCCGCGGGGCGAGCGGGCGGCGATCCGCAAGCGCGCCAATGTCATCCTCACCAACCCCGACATGCTCCACGTCGGGATTTTGCCCAACCACCCGGCGTGGGGCGACGTGCTCGCCAACCTGGCCGTGGTCGTGGTCGACGAGGCCCACGTCTACCGGGGCGTGTTCGGCTCTCACGTCGCCAACGTGCTGCGGCGCCTGCGCCGCCTGGCCTCGGTCTACGGCACGGCGCCGCGCTTCCTGCTTGCCTCGGCCACGGTGGCCAACCCGGTGCAGCTGGCCGAGGCGCTGAGCGGGCTCGACGACTTCGCCCTCGTGGACCGCGACGGCTCGCCCCAGGCCGAGCGCCGCATCGCGATGTGGAACCCGCCGCTGCTCGACGAGGCGCTGGGCGTGCGGGGCTCGCCGCTGCGCGAGGCCTCCGAGCTGCTCGTCGCGCTCGTGCGCAAGGGCGCGCGTACGATCTGCTTCATGAAGTCGCGCCGGGCGGTCGAGCTCATCGCCCGCGACGCCGCCGCCGCCCTGCGCGAGGCGGGCGAGCCCGAGCTGGCCGAGCGCGTGGCGCCCTACCGCGCCGGCTACACGCCCGCCCAGCGGCGCGAGCTCGAGCGCCGATTGGTCGACGGCGATCTGCTCGGCGTCGTGGCGACGGACGCGCTCGAGCTCGGCATCGACATCGGCGCGCTTGACGCCGCCATCTCCGTCACTTTCCCCGGCACGGTCGCGTCGCTGCGCCAGCAATGGGGGCGGGCGGGGCGGCGCGGCAGCGGCCTGGCGGTCTACGTGGCCGGCGAGGACGCGCTCGACCAGTTCTTCTGCCGCCACCCGGACGAGTTCCTCGACCGGCCCGTGGAGGCGGCGATCCTCGACCACGAGTCCCAGGACATCCACCTCCAGCACCTGCTCTGCGCTGCCCATGAGGGACCGCTGGACGAGGCCGACGCCGAGTTCCTGGGCCCGCGCTGGCGCGGCTACGCCGAGCTGCTGGAGTCGCGCCGCGAGCTCGTCCAGCGCCGCGGCGCGTTCGCGCTGCGCCATCCCGAGGACTACCCGGCTTCGCGCGTGTCGCTGCGCTCGGCCTCGGGCGACGCGTTCGCGATCGTCGAGGCCGAGTCGGGCGAGGTCATGGGCACGGTCGAGGCCGCGCGCGCCTTCTCGACCGCCCACGAGGGCGCGATCTACCTGCACCTCGGCCGCTCCTACGCCGTCGAGGGCCTCGACCTGGAAGGCCGCGCGGCGTTCGTGGCCCCGTTCTCGGGCAACTACTACACGCAGCCCAAGCGCGAGAGCGCCACCGATATCGAGCGCCTGCTGGGCCGCCGCGAGGCGCTCAGCGTGACGCTGTCCTTCGGCACCGTGGCCGTGACGGAGCAGGTCATCGGCTACCAGCGCAAGCGTCTGGTCGACCACGAGGTGCTCGACTTCAACCCGCTCGACCTCCCGGAGACCACGTTCACCACCCAGGCGCTGTGGTACGAGCTGCCCGACGAGCTCATCGCCGGCCTGCCGCTCGACGCGCTGCTCGGCTCGCTACATGCCGCGGAGCACAGCCAGATCGCCGTGCTGCCGCTGCTGGCCATGTGCGACCGCTGGGACATCGGCGGCCTGTCGACGAACTTCCACCCCCAGACCGGGCGCGCCACGATCTTCATCTACGACGGACACCCGGGCGGGGTCGGCATCTCGCGCCGCGGCTTCGAGGAGTTCGAGCGCCTTGTGACCGACGCGCACCGCCTGATCGCCGAGTGCCGGTGCCGCAGCGGCTGCCCCTCGTGCGTGCAGTCGCCCAAGTGCGGCAACCTCAACGAGCCGCTGTCCAAGGCGGGCGCGCTCGAGCTGATGGCAACGATGCTCGGCCGCTAGGGCGTCAGCGTCGCGCTCTCCTGCTGGCCGGCGTCGGTCCAGGTCAGGCTGGTGCCGTTCAGGGTCAGGGAGGCGGGTTCGATCCCCAGGCCGTGGTCGAGCACCGCGAAGCCGTCGGCGTCGCCCTTCTGGACCTCGCGCTGCCGAATGCCCTCGTCCTCGTCGAGAGGGAACTGCTCGTACACCCACGCCGCCGCACCCCGGGCGTTGACGGCGAGCGCCGTGAGCTTGAGCGTGTTGAAGTCCTCGGCCGACGTGTTGTAGGCCTGCTTGTGGCCGGTGGCGACGTTCAGGACGGTCGGGTGCAGCGTGCCGAGGTCCTCGCCGGCGTGGCCGATCACAGCGAACAGGACGTAGCTGCCGTTCGTCGCAATTCGCCTGCTGACGTAGTCCTTGGGGTCGTTGCCGTCGACGCGGTAGCGGTGGCCGTTGGAGCGCCCGCAGATGAAGTAGCGGACCTCTCGCGTGCCGGCCGGGTCGCCGACCCGGTAGAGCCGGGCCGTAGGGGTCTGAGCGATGAGCTTCTCGCCACTGGCGGCGCAGCGGTCGCCGGAGGCAGCGGCCGAACCGCACGACGAGCAGGCCAGGATCGCCAGGGCGGCGAGGGAGAAGGGCGCCAAGCGCGGAGGGAGGTTCATGCCCTCCGTACCGGCGCCGGCCGGCGGAGTCACCCCGGCGTGAGGCCCCTCACACGGGTTGCGCTACTTGCCGATCGTGGTGGCCTCGGTCTTCGTGGTCGTGGTTGTCGTCCCTGGGATTGCTGACCGTGACGGCGACGGCGGCGGCCCCGATGGGGAACTTGGCGACCTTCCAGCCGTACGGGAACTGGTCGCCGCCGGCCTGGTAGGCATGCACTGCGGTGCCAGCGTCTGCGCCCCCGCTGACCGAGAACGTGACGCGGCACGCCGAGGCCAGGGCGGCGGCTTCCGCGTCGGACATCCGGGTGCCGTTGACGTCGGCCAACACGATCTTGATCGGCGACGTGGCCGCGGCCTTGGCCTTCACCCCAGGGGAGAAGAAGCCCAGGATCTGGTAGCCGACGGTGTAGTAGAGCACGGCGCTGCCGAGGTTGCCGGCGTTGTCGGTGGCGTGGCAGGTCACCGTGTGGTCGCCGGCGGTGCTGGTGTCGATGGCGCCGCAGCCCTGGGTGGCCACACCCGAGCTGGCGTCGGTCGCGTGCGGCACCGCGGTGACCCCGGTTTGATGCAGCGTGATCGCCCCGGCCGGGGTGATCGCCGGCGCCGGCGTCGGTGCGGTGCCGTCGGTCAAGCTGTTTCCCGCAGGTATTCGAGACTTTTACGTCTGCCTGCAAGAGAAAGTGCGGAACTTCGCCTGCAGGATCTCGACCATGTTGGAATGCGGGAAGGAATCCGGCTCCTGCTCGCGACGGCGGTCGTCGTCGCCAGCGCCGCGTTCGTCGCCGCGCCGGTCGCCGGCGCGCGCCCTCAGCACCCCGTGACCGGGCCGAACCCGCCCGGCGGCGGCGCCGCGGCCCCCGACGGCGAGGGCGGCAGCCTGGCCGGCGACAACCGTTTGGGCCGCGCGCTCGTGCGTACGTTCCGGGTGGCGCCGCACTCGGTCGTGCAGGGCTCGGCGACGCGGTTCACGTTGCGGGTCTCGGCCCCGAAGCCGGGGCTGCGGGCACGGGTCGAGCTGCGTCGCGGGAACGGCAAGGTGATCCGCGTTTCGCTCGGTCGCATCCGCGCCGGCCACGCCGTGCGCGTGCGCTGGGCCGGCACCGACGCGCTCGCGCCCGGCAACTACGTCGCCCGCCTCGTGGTCGTGGACCGATACGGCGACATCGCGCGCGCGGTGGGGATCGCGCGCCATGCTCGCCTCCGGGTCGTCGCGCCGGCGCCCCCGCCGCCTCCGCCCACGCCGGCTCCGGCGCCCGCCCCGGCTCCGGCGCCCACGCCGCCGACGCCCACCGGCGACACCGCCTTCCCGGTCGCCGGCCCGCACGACTACGGCGGCCCCGACAGCCGCTTCGGCGCCGGCCGCGCCGGCCACATCCACCAGGGCCAGGACGTCGCTGCCGCCGAGGGCACCCCGCTGGTCGCGCCGCGGCCGGGCACGATCACCACCGTCGACTACCAGGCCAGCGGCGCCGGCTACTACGTCGTCGAGGCCGACGCGGACGGCACACACTGGTACGCGTTCATGCACCTCGAGGGGGGGTCGACCGCGGTCACCGAGGGCGAGCAGGTCGGCGTTGGCCAGCGCCTGGGCTCAGTCGGCGCGACCGGCGATGCGACCGGGCCGCACCTGCACTTCGAGGAGTGGATCGGCCCTTGGCAGGACGGCGGCCACCCGGTCGACCCGCTGCCGCTGCTGAAGAGCTGGGACCACTAGCCAGTAGCTAGCCTTGTGCCCCGGGGCGAGATAGCTCAGCTGGTAGAGCACACGACTGAAAATCGTGGTGTCCCCGGTTCGAGTCCGGGTCTCGCCATCCATGAAAGGCCTGCACAAGGCGGTGTTGGCAACGCGCCCGTGGGGCTTTTCGGGCCTTTTCAGCGCCCTCGCGCGGGCATGGTGTGGG
>DATBDE010000017.1:0-64978 GCA_036270095.1 Solirubrobacteraceae bacterium
GGCGGATGTGCCCGCGGCGCTCGACGTGCTGGTGTCGACCGAAGCGGTGGTCGAGCCGGTCGGCAGGGGGCTCGTGTCCAGGGCTTGGGCGATACCAGGGAGGACGCCGCCGAGGAGTGCCGCAGTGCTGAGAATCGCTAGACACAAGAGGACCCATCGCCGAAGGCGCTGTCGGCCACTGCCACTCACAAACCCGCTGCGGCCGAACGATCTGTCTCGGTCCTTCACCACCGACCTCCAAGCACGGATCAGGCTTCGTGCCTGCCCTTTTGTCGCATTTACCCCCTTCAGAAGGGTCGAAACTCGCGCGCCCGAAGTGATGAGAAATACGACCGCCCGAACCGTGCTGCGCCTGCTCGCACATCGGCTGAGGTGAACCTGTCGAACAGCCTCACAGACCCTCGGCTACGATGCCGTAAGCGACGTTGCACAATGGGTTAAAACAACTTGAGCAGTGAGGGTGAAGTCATCGTCGCACATATGGACTGAGTTGCGACACGCGAGGAGGCCGGATTTGCTGGTCGCAAGCTGCGTGATCGACGCCAACCGGGCAAACCTTGTGGCGTCGATCCGCGACCGACCGAACCTCGATTCACTGCGGCTCACACACGAGCCAAATGACTCAGTAACAAGTGTCCCGCGGTGCTGATCAACGTCGCGAGCACCCATCGTACATCGGCCAAACCGGCCCCCCCGAATCCGTCTCCTGAGCTGATGCCGTAACGGGACGCACATCAGCCGACTCAGCCCGGCTGGGTTAGGGTCTCCGACCGCCTCGACTGGTGGATCACGGGGCCGGCACGGGGAGCGCGCACCGTCGAAGTGCCCGTAACCTGCTCTGACCCGAGCGCCGTGGTCCACTGAGATATACGCAAACGGACGGAGAGCAGAAAGGCGCGACGTGGCACGATCTCGCCGGTCAAGCAGGTCACGAAGCCGATCAGGAATCGAGGCGAACCTCGACGAAGGCGCCATGTGGCCAATGTCCTTCGCGTTGAGGGAGTTGACCGTCGCCGAGGAGGCAAGGATCGGCGCGCTCGTAAAGAAAGCGGTGCGCTGAGAACTGAGGCTCACTGATCCCACGGCTCGTGTCGGGTCGGACACGGAGTCGCGTCGGTCGACCGGACGCGATCCGAGGCTCGCGACGGAGCAACCGGCGACCTACAGCGGACTGGTCGACCCGATCCGCAACGCGTTCGCCGTAACGATCGTCGAGGAGCTTCTGATGACGGTGGGCGGAAGGGTGCAGAAGTTCAAGGTGCGCGGGCCCGCGTTCGCCGGCTTGGGGCTTGAGTCTGCGGCCGGCGTGCAGGCCGTCTGGCCCCGGCGGTTGCAAGCGATGCTGCGGGTCTTCGAGCCGGCGGCGTGTCGGACTAGCGTCTACGCCGTGCCTTTGCGCCTTGGGCTGGTGGCCGCGCTGCTCGTGCTCGGGCTCTGTCTCCCGGCGGCCGGGGCCGCGGCGCGGCCGCCGAACGGCCGGGCCGTGTGGATCTGGTACCTGAGCCGGTCTGACGGGGGCCGGATAGCGGCGATCGCCGCGGACGCGCGCGCGGCCGGGGTGCGGACGCTCATCGTCAAGGCTGCCGACGGCGTGCGGCCGTGGGCGCAGTTCAACCGCGGGCTGGTGTCGGCGCTGCACGCCCAGCGCCTGCACGTGTGCGCCTGGCAGTACGTGTACGGCACCCACCCGGTTGGCGAGGCCGCCGCCGCCAGGCGCGCGGCCCGCGCCGGCGCCGAGTGCCTGGTCATCGATGCCGAAGGCGAGTACGAGGGCCGGTACGCGGCGGCGCAGGTCTACCTGCACCGGCTGCGCGCCGCCGTCGGGCACCGGTACCGCCTCGGCCTCGCTTCGTTTCCCTACGTCGACTATCACCCGGCCTTTCCCTACTCGGTGTTTCTGGGACCGGGCGGTGCGCAGTTCGACCTCCCGCAGATGTACTGGCGCGACATCGGGACGAGCGTCGACGCGGTCTACCGGCACACCTACGCCACCAACCGCATCTACGGTCGCCCGATCCTGCCGCTGGGGCAGGCCGACCACGGCGCGCTCGGCAGGGAGGCCCGCCGGTTCCGCGCGCTGGCGGTCCACTACCGCGCCAGGGGCATCTCGTGGTGGGACTTTGCCTGGGTCGGGGCCAACGGCCTCTGGCCCGCGCTCGGCGGCCCCTACGGGCCCGCCACCGGCCTGCCCCGGCCCGGCTTTCGCGTCCTGCAGCGAGGCGACCGCGGCGACGACGTCCTCTGGCTCCAGGAGCACCTCGCCGCGGTCCTTCCGCGCCAGCGCCTCACCGGCCTGTTCGGCGCCCAGACGGCGCACAACCTCAGGGCGTTCCAGGCCCGGCGGCGCCTACCGGTCACCGGCGGTGCCGGCCCCAGGACGTGGCGGCTGCTGCGGCGGCTGCATCCGGTGCGCGTGGGCTGGGCGGCCGGCCGGGCCCTCGACGCGCGCGTCCTGCCGGCACCGCGCTCGGCCTCGCTGCCCTCGGTGGCCGACGAGATCCCACCGCTCGGCTCCGACCGCCACAACGATCCCGCGCGAGCCGACCCATGAACCGCACTGCGTTCCCTCGCCCAACACGACGAAAGCGTGGGCGACGATCGCCTGGAATCGACAAGAACCGTGGGGACCCCGATCACGCAGACCACCGTCAACGGGGCACCGAACGAGGTGCTCCCATTGCTCACCGACCCTGAGGCCTAGACCCGCGCTGGATCAAGAGGTGAAGCGGATGACATCGACTGTCGTCTGCACACCTCGCCGCGCGCAGCCTCGCCCTCACTCGCGCACATATCCCAGGGACCGACACCGTCCCAGCTGAGGCGACCACTCATCCGGCGACTAACTGATGGCTCGGTGTCGCACCGGTTTGAACAAGGGCCACGACGTACAGCAGGAGTGGCCGCGGCCGTCGCCGCGGTGCTCGCTGTCGGCAGTGGCTTCAGCGAGTGGCCTCGGTGCCCCATCGATCGAGGTCGTGCGCCGACGGGCTTCCGGGGATCCACCGCGACGCCCCGGGACCATTCGGGACACAAATGGAATGCGAACGGCTGATCCAAAATCTAGACGAGTGCGCTTTCCGGCAACTTCCCGATGCCGGAGGAGGGACTCGAACCCCCGACACGCGGATTATGATTCCGCTGCTCTAACCGACTGAGCTACTCCGGCGGGACCGCCAGTCTAGGCGCGCTCAGGGGTGGATGACGATGAGGACCGCGGTCACGACGCCGAGGAACGCGCCGACGCCGGTCACCGCCCAGAGGAACGCTGGCGCCGGGCGGACGAAGGCACCGCGCATGATCGCCTCGTCGACCTCGCGGTGGCGCCAGGTCCCGTAGGCCATCAGGACCACGCCGATGAGCGCGTAGATGAAGCCGACCACGGCGTACGGCCAACGGTGCTCGGTCGTGCCGATGTCGGGAATGATCTTGCCGATCCCCAGGCCGACCGCGACCGAGGTCAGGCCGGTCCGCCACCACGCCATGCTCGTGCGCTCGTTGGCGAGGTGGGTGCGGCGGGTCGCGTCGCCCGCCTCGTCGAAGCGGCCGCCGCCGGGGGCCTCCTGGTCTACCCGATGGCCAGGCACTCCCGCACGATCGTCGACCCGCCGAGCTCGATGTGCGGGGCGCGGCCGGCGATGTCCTCGGCGGCGCCGAGCGACTCGGCCTCGATGACCAGGAAGCCACCGATGTCGACCACGGCGAGCTCGAGATCGCTGGCGCCGTCCCCGGCCACCAGCCGGCCCGACGGCGCGAGCGGTGCGCCGCTTCGCAGCTGCCCGGCCGAGGCCAGCCCGCCCATGTACTCCGCCCAGCGGGCGTTGTAGGCGACCGTCTCGTCGTCGGTGCCGCGAGGCTGGGCGGCGCGGCCGAGGAACAGCAGCAGGTAGTTCGCCATCTCCCGGCGACGATACCGATCAAGTCGCTCGCAGCGCGGCCGCGCTCCCGGCGCAGTCGTACAGGCCGCTCACGCCGCTCACCGGCGTGCAGGCCTGGGTCACCGCGGCCATTGCGCGCCGGGCTCCCGTGCGGTTGTCCTGGGGCAGGCCGCCGCCGCTGGCGTCGCCGATCACCCAGCGCACGTGGCCGGCCGCGACCTCGTCGGCGAGCCAGGTCGCCGTGACCTCGCTCTCACGACCGGAGAAGCCGCCGATGCCCGCCACGTCGGCGTCCGAGGCGAGGATCGCGCCGGCGGCGCCGGACTGGCTCGAGACCGCGACGGTGCCGTCGCCGTGCGCCCGGGCGTAGGCGACGGCCTGGGAGAGCGTCGACGTGTCGCCGCCGAACGGACCGCCGCCGCCGCCTGCGCCGCCGGCGAAGCCGCCACCGGGCGGGCCGCCCGCGAACCCGCGGAAGCCGCCGCCCGGCGGGCCGCCGAACGCCTGCCCCGCCGGGCCGCCGGTCGGGAACGGCCCGGTCGTGCCATGGCCGAAGGTCTGCACCGCCCAGGACGCGGGAGCGAGCAGGAACAGCGCGACGACGCCGGCCACCACGCCCGCGCGCCACCGCCCGCGCAGCCCGTAGACGAGCGCTCCCGCCGCCAGCGCGCCGACGGCGACGAGCACGCTCGGCCACAGTCGGCCGAGGCCAGAGGTGCGCAGCACCACGATCTCAGTGGCCACGGCGGCGGCCACGCCGACGGCGCCCCACACGGCGGCCCGGCGCCCGCCGCGCAGCACCAGGCCCGCGCCCGCGCCGACGAGCGCCGCCACGAACGGCGCCAGCTGCGACGTGTAGTACGGGTGGAAGATCCCCTCGGCGGTGCTGAAGGCCACCGCGATGGTCGCGAACGAGCCGCCGACGGCGATGATCCAGCCGGTACGCGGATCGCCGCGCCGCAGGCGGCTCGCCACGGCGATACCGACGGCCGCCACCAGCGCCGCGCCCAGCAGCCAGCCGGCCTGGCCGCCGAGGCTCTCATTGAGCAGCCGCAATACCCCGGGCGACCCGCCGAACGGCCCGGCAGCGCCACCACCGCCGGGACCCGGGCCACCGCCCCCAGCCGCCGGCCCACCGTCCTGCCCGAGCAGCCGCCCGAGACCGTTGTAGCCGAGGATGAGCGACCAGACCGAGTTGTCGCTCGTGCCCGAGATCCAAGGCCGGTCGGCCGCCGGGGTAAGCCACACGAGCACCGGCCAGGCCAGGCCGACAAGGGCCGTCGCCAGCCCGCCCCAAGCCAACTGGCGCACCGCGGCCAGCCGACCCCGTGGCGCCACCCACATCCAGGCCACGGCCAGCGCCGGAACGACCAGCAGCGCCGCGCCCATCTTGGCCTCGAACCCCAGCCCGACGCACACGCCGGCGAGCACGAGCCAGTGCGTGCGCCCGTCCTCGAGCCCGCGGACGACGAACCACAGCGCCGCCACGCAGCACAGGACGAGCAGCGTGTCCGGGTTGTTGTACCGGGCGATGGCCACGAACACCGGGGTGACGGCGAGCGCCAGCCCGCCCACCAACCCGGCGAAGCGGCCGAAGCGCCGGCGCACGAGGTCGTAGAGCAGTCCGACCGTCGCCACGCCCATGAGCGCCTGCGGCACGAGCACGCTCCAGGACGAGAACCCGAACGCGCGCACCGACAGCGCCTGCACCCACAGGGCGAGTGGCGGCTTGTCCACGGTCATCAGCCCGCTCGTGTCGAACGAGCCGTACAGGAACGCGTGCCAGCTCGTGCTCATCGAGCGCACGGCCGCGCTGTAGTACGTGTTGGCCCAGCCGTTGCGGCTCAGCGCCCACAGGTACAGCACGGAGGCAACCGCGAGCAGGACCCACAGCTCGGGTCGCGCCACCCGCGCGCGCGTGCGCAGGCGGGAGATCGGGAGCGCGAGCGAGCTCACAGGCCCACGCGCGCGATCGACGTCGCCGTGCGCCGGAACAGCCCCGGCCGCCGGTCGCGCGCGAACACCCAGGTCCGCAGCGCGATGTACCGGGTCACCGTGGCGGAGGCGCTGGCCACAAGCAGCACCGCGAGCTCGACCGCGCGCGACGGCGACGGGTCGATCGCACGCAGCAGGCCGAGCGCCCCCACGGTCAGCCCGAGCGTGAGCACGTACACGAACGCGCCCATCGCGTGCTGGCGGATCAGGCCCTCGCGCCCGCGCAGGCCGAACGTGAGCCAGCGGTTGGCCTGCGTGTTGCCGATCGCGGTCACCGCCAACGCGATCGTGTTGGCCAGCGCCACGCCGACCGGTCCGCGCAGGGCCAGGAACAGCAGCCCGTAGGCCAGCGTCGAGCACACCCCGACGACCGCGAAGCGTGTCAGCCGCGCCGAGGCCAGCAGGCGCACGATCCCGCGCAGGTCGTCCAGCGCGGTGCGCCACACGTCCACGCGCGAGTCGGGGTCGTCGACCCAGTCGACAGGCACCTCGTGGATGCGCAGCCCCGACCGTTGGGCGAGCATGAGCAACTCGGTGTCGAAGAACCAGGCCTCGTCGCGCACGCCCGGCAGCAGCTGCCGCGCTGCGTCGGCGCGCATGGCCTTGAAGCCGCACTGGGCGTCGGTGAAGCGGGCCGCGAGCGCCGCATGCAGGAGCCGGTTGTACGCCCGCGAGATCAGCTCGCGCTTGGGGCCGCGCACCACGCGGGCGCCGGGCGCCAGCCGCGTGCCGATGGCAACGTCGCTGTGGCCGGAGACCAGCGGGGCGACGAGCGGGAGCAACGCCCGGAGGTCGGTCGAGAGGTCGACGTCCATGTAGCAGACGACGTCGGCCTCGCTGCGCAGCCAGGCCGCGCGCAGCGCCCGCCCGCGCCCCTTGGCCGGGCACTCGAGCACATGCACGCCCGAGAGCGTGCGCGCAAGCGCTGCGGCGATGCGTGGGGTGGCGTCGGTTGAGCCGTTGTCGGCGATCGTGATGCGCCAGGCAAACGGCATCTCGGCGGCGAGGTAGTCGCGCAGCCGGCGCACCGACGCCTCGAGCGAAGCCTCCTCGTTGTAGACGGGGACGACGACCTCGATCAGGCACATGGGGGCACCACCTCGTGCGCGCCGTCGTCGAACACGACGACGCCGCCGTGCGCGAGCCAGCGCCGCGCGCCGTCCGGGCCGGAGAGCAGCGCCGCCTTGGCCAGGACCTCGGCGCTGAGCGCCGTCGGCGCGAGCGCGGTGACCTGCACGACGCCGGTGAAGGCCGGGCGCCCGGTCGAAGGGTCGAGCACGTGGTGGGCGGGCGCGCCACCGGCGTCGAGCCAGCTGCGCCGCCCGATCCCGCTCGTGGCCACGCCGCCGGTGCGCAGCACGTACTCGTGGAGGATCTTGTCCTCGAACGGGCTCGCCACCGTGACCACGCGGTCCAGCGCGCCGCCCAGGCGGAGGTCGCCGCCGCAGTCGAGGGCGTAGCTCTCGCACTCCTGCAGCGGGCCCGCCGCGAGGTCCGCGAAGAGGCCCTTCAGCCCGCCGCTGTCGAGCATCATGCCCGGCGTCCGCGTCACCACCGAGGTCTCGAAGTCCGCCGAGACGGTCAGCCAGCGCCGGTCGGGATCGGGCCGCGCGGGACGGCGGGCGGGCGCGTGGGCCAGCGCGAAGGGCAGCGGCACCGCGTCCACGGCGAGGTCCGACACGTAGCCGACCCGCGCCAGCGCCCGCCCGAGGGTGAAGTCGACGAGCCCCCCGGTGCGGTGCGCGGCGGCGACGCCCGCGTGCACGTACGCGACCATGTCGGGGCTGACGCGCACGGCGTGGCGCGGGTCGGCGTTGAGCGCCGAGAGCTCGCTCGCGGCGTCGAAGCGGCTGAAGCGGGCGTGGAAGCCGGTCAGCAGCGTGCGCGCACGCAGCGCCGCCGACCGGTCGCCGAGCACGTGCACGGCGCAGTCGGCGCCGAAGCAGCGGAACGCCTCGGCGACGTGCCGGCGGGGAGCGGGAGGTGAGAGGGCTGCGGACATGGGAACCAGCCTGCGCCCCGTCTTTAGGGGTTCCGTTAGCGCGGTGTAGGAGCAACGTAGGAGGGCCCGGGCGCTAACGGAGCCCTTAGCCGGCGCGGCCACGCTGCCCTCGCGATGACCACCGACCCCGGCCCGCACCTGTTCTGGATCACCAGCCGCGCTGCCGGCACCGTCGCGCTGGTCACGGCGAGCGTCGCCGTCGCCCTCGGCCTGCTCATGAGCACGCGCTGGCTGAAGGGCCGCGGCCCCGACCTGCGCGTCGCACACGAGGTCCTGTCGCTGACGACGCTGGTGGCGATCGCCGTGCACGGGGTCGTCCTCCTCGGCGACGCCTTCATGCACCCGAGCCTGGCCGATGTGACCATCCCGTTCGTCAGCGGCTACAAGACGGTGTGGACCACGCTCGGCATCGTCAGCGGCTGGGCGCTGGCTTTCCTCGGGCTCTCCTACTACGCGCGGAAGCGCATCGGCGCCCGGCGCTGGCGCGCGCTGCACCGCTTCACGGCGCTGGCCTGGGTGCTCGGCGTCGCGCACTCGCTGGGCGAGGGCACCGACGCGGGCCAAGTCTGGTTCCTGGCCATGACCGCGGTCGTCGCGGTGCCCGCGGCGCTGCTGCTGGTCGGCCGCCTCACCGCGGCGCCCCGGCCCGCCTAGGCTGCGCGGCCGCCTAGCCTGGGCGCATCGCGACCGTTCTCTACGACGACGACTGCGGGTTCTGTGTGTGGACGATGGGCAAGCTGCTCGCACTCGACCGCGACCGCGCGCTGCGCCCGCTGGCCCTCCAGGACCCGGCCGCCGGGCCGCTGCTCGGCGCCATGGACGAGCTCACGCGCATGGGCTCGTGGCACTTCGTCGACGACGACGGCCGCGTGACCTCGGGCGGCCGCGCGTTCGGGCCGCTGCTCGCGCACCTGCCCGCGGGCCGAGCGCTGGCCCGCCTGGCCGACCGCGGTTACGACGCCGTCGCCGGCCGCCGCTCGCTGTGGGGCCGCCTCATCTCCGGCCCGGCCAAGCAACGCGCGCGCGACCGCATCGCCGAGCGACAGCGCTAGCGTGACCGGGGTGCAAGAGCGCGAAGGCTTCCCGCCCGGCGTGCCCTGCTGGGTCGACACCCAACAACCCGACCGCGACGCAGCGCTGCGCTTCTACGGCGCCGTCTTCGGCTGGTCGTTCGAGAACCACCTGCAGCGCGGCGACCGCGCCTACGACCTCGCGACGCTGGACGGCCACGTGGTGGCGGCGATCGGCTCGGGACCGAGCGACACGACCGCGACGTGGACCACGTACATCGGCGTCGACGACGTCGAGGCGGCGGTCGCGAGCGTCGAGGCGGCGGGCGGCACCGTCGTCGCCCCGCCGTTGCGCGCCGGCAACGCCGGCCGCCTCGCCCTGGTGACCGACCCGACCGGGGCGAACCTCGCGCTCTGGGAGCCCGGGCGCCGCAAGGGCGTCGAGCTCGTCAACGAGCCCGGGTCGTGGAACTGGAGCCTGCTCTCCACGCCCGACCCCGTGGGCGCCGCCGCCTTCTACGCCGAGGTCTTCGGCTGGGAGACCGGCCTCGACGCGCCGGGGCCGAAGCTCGTGCGCCTACCTGGCTACGGCGACTTCCTGGAGCAGTTCGACCCCGAGCTGCGCGCGCGCCACGCGGCTGGCGGCGTGCCCGAGGGCTTCTCGGACGCTGTCGCGTGGATCCTGCCCTCGCGCGGCGCCGCGTTCTGGGCCGTGACCTTCTCCGTGGCCGACGCCGACGCCGCCGCGCAGGCGGCCGAGCAGGAGGGCGGGCGCGTGGTCAGCGGGCCCACCGACACCGAGTGGACCCGCGAGGTCGTGCTGGCCGACCCCGCGGGTGCGACGTTCACGGCGAGCGCGTTCCGCCCGCCGAGCTGAGCTCGGGCTAGGCCGGGTCGGCCAGGCCGATGGCGACGAGGTCGAGCGGGTGGATCCAGGCCTCGGCGAGCAGCTCGCCGCCGCGGTTCTGCAGCGCGTCGCGCAGGCCGATGGCCCAGCGATGCTCGAGCAGCGCGATGGCCACGGTCTTCCCGGGCGGGATCGCGTCGGCGACGTACCACATGTCCTCGTTCTCGCCGCCGGACGCGTCGGGGCCCTCGCCGGTCGAGCCGTCGTGCAGGCCGGTCAGCACGGCGACCTTGGCCCCGCCGTCGGGCGTGGCCTCGACGTTGAGCGCCTCCATCTGACCGTCCTCGTGGTGGCGCACGACCATGAGATCGACGAGGCGGACGATGTCCTGCTCGACGAGCGCCTGCAGCTGGGCGAGCACCTCGCCGGTGGGCTCACCGGGGCCCATGTCGGCCACGAGAATCTGGACCGGACCGAGCTCCGCCATCACCCACCTCCCAGCAGTCGGGACTTGGCAGCCTCGAACTCCTGGTCGCTGAGCGCGCCGGAGGCCTTCATGTCGGTCAGCTCCTTGAGCTGGTCGACGATCGAGCCGCCGCCGGCAGCGGGCGCCGCAGCGGGCGCGGCCGGAGCGGCCGCGGTCGGCGGCGCAGCGGGCGCGGCCTGCTGCTGCTCGAGCGAGCTGATGCGCTCGTCCTGGGACTGCTCGGCCTCCGCTTCCGCGTCCTGCGAGCGGGCGCGATGCTTGCCGACCATGTAGGCGCCGCCGCCGACCATGGCGGCGCGCATGAGGGGACGTCTTCTGGCTCGGAACATGCCGCGATCATTTCAGACACCGTGACCCTGCTGGCATTTCCCAACGTGTCCGACGCGCGCAACCCGGCGACGCGCGATGCACTCGAAAATGCCTGGTCGCCCGCACGGCTGCTCGACCTCCACGCCGACGCCGAGCACAACCGCACAGCCATCACGCTGGCCGGCGCGCCGGGCACGCTGGCGGCCGCGCTCGTGCACGGCGCGCGCGAGGTCGTCGCGCGCGTGGACATCCGCGATCACACCGGCGCGCACCCGTTCGTGGGGGCGCTCGACGTCGCGCCGGTGGTGTGGGTCGACGCCGCCCACGAGGGCGCGGCGTGTGCCGAGGCGCTGGTGGCCGCGGACGAGCTCGGGCGCACGCTCGACCTGCCGGTCTTCCTGTACGGCGAGCTGGCCGGCGGACGTACCCGAGCCGAGCTGCGCCGGGGCGGGCCGCAGGAGCTCGCGCGGCGCATGGCCGCGGGAGAGCTGCGCCCCGATTTCGGCCCGCCCCGCCTGCACCCGACCGCCGGCGCCACCCTCGTCGCTGCCCGCCCGCCGTTGGTCGCGTTCAACCTGTGGCTCGCCGAGACGGCGACGCTCGACCAGGCCCGCGCCACCGCGGCGGCGCTGCGCGAGCAGCTGCCGGGCGTGCGCGTCCTCGGCCTGCAGCTCGGCGAGCGCCTCCAGGTCTCGATGAACGTCGAGCGCCCCGACCTCGTGAGCCTGGCCGAGCTGACCGCTGCCGTGCGTGCGCGCGTGCCGGTGACCGGGGCCGAGCTCGTGGGCCTGGCGCCGCGCGCCGCGCTGGAGGGCTTCCCCGCCGACGTGCCGCTCGAAGGCGCTGGGCGCAGCCTCGAGGATGCGCTGCGGTGACGTCGGGCCCTCCGTACACCGTGGCCGCCGGCGGGGGTCATCGCGGGCGCGCTGCTGCTCGCCTTGCTCATGGACTGCCTCGGCACGTCCGAGGGCCGCGCGGTGGCGGCGGGGGCGACGGCGGTCTACGGCGCCTACCGGCTCAGCCGGCCCGCACCCGCACTCACGGCGTGCAGCGACGCACTACCCTCCTAGTTCCCTCATGGCCCAGACCAAGCGCAAGCGGCGATCCAAGCACCGCGGCAACGCGGCGGGCACCGTCGAGTCGCGCGGCCGCACCGGGCGCAAGCCGACTGGCGCCGAGAAGAAGAGCGGTGGCGGGAGCACCAAGGCCGGCGGTCAGAGCTCGGCCGAGCGGCGCGCGGACCGGCTCAGCCGGCCGCCGACGTGGCGCTCGGCGATCAACCGGGCCATGATCGCCGCGGTCATCCTCGTGCTGCTCTCGATCTTCGCCTTCAAGCAGAAGCCGGCGGCTGCGTTCGGCTTCGCCGCCTTCGCGCTGATCGTCTACATCCCGATGGGCTACTACCTCGACCGCTTCCTCTATCGCCGGCGCATGCGGTCCCAGGGCAAGAGCTAGATGGACGTGCGCATGTTCACCGTCGGGCCGGTGCAGGAGAACTGCTTCGTGGCCCGCCGCGACGGCGCGGATCGCGCGCTGATCGTCGACCCCGGCGACGAGGCCGACCGCATCCTCGCGGCGGTCGACGAGCTCGGCGTCGGCGTGGACGCGATCCTGCTCACCCACACGCACTTCGACCACGTCGGCGCCGTTGCGCCCGTGGCCCGCGCCACGGGCGCGCCCGTGTACTGCCCCGAGCTCGAGACCTTCGTGCTGGCCGACATCAACCGCTTCGTGCCCTTTGCGGGCTTCGGCCCGTTCGAGGACTACGACGCCGACGAGACCGTCGCCGGCGGCGAGCGCCTGCAGCTCGCGGGCATCGACATCGAGGTCCTGCACACGCCGGGCCACTCGCCCGGCCACGTGACCTACGCGATCGAGGAGGAGGGCGCCCTGTTCAGCGGCGACGTGCTCTTCCAGGGTTCGGTCGGGCGCGTGGACCTGCCCGGCGGCGACTGGGACACGCTGCTCGCCTCGCTCGGCACGCTCGTGGACCGCTTCGACGAGGAGACCACGGTCTACCCGGGGCACATGGGGATCACCACGCTCGGCCGCGAGCGCGCCACGAACCCCTTCCTGCGCGAGCTCGCCGGGTCTTGAGCGAGCGCATCCAGGCCCCTCGCGGCACCTTCGACGTGCTGCCGCAGGAGGAGGCCGCGCGCGACGGACTGGCACGCGCGGCGCAGCGCATCCTCGGCGCCGCCGGCTATCAGCGGCTGGAGACGCCGATCTTCGAGGCCACCGAGCTGTTCGCCCGCGGGGTGGGCGAGGCCACCGACATCGTGCGCAAGGAGATGTACACGTTCGACGACGGCGGCGGGCGGTCGGTGACGCTGCGGCCCGAGGGCACGGCGCCGGTGTGCCGGGCCTACGTCGAGCACGGGATGCACAAGCTCGCGCAGCCGGTCAAGCTCTGGTACCTCGGCCCGTTCTTCCGCCGCGAGGCGCCGCAGAAGGGCCGCTACCGCCAGTTCTTCCAGGTCGGGGCCGAGGCGCTCGGCTCCGAGGACCCGGCCGTCGACGCCGAGATCATCCTGCTGGTCGCCGAGCTGTTCGAGGCGCTGCGGATCCACACGCGGCTGCGGCTGTCGAGCCTGGGCAGCCCGGAGGCGCGCGCCGACTACCGCGAGCAGCTCGTCGCCTTCCTGCGCGCGCACTCCGACGCGCTGAGCGCGGACGTGCGCGAGCGCATCGAGCTCAACCCGCTGCGCGCGTTCGACGCCAAGGACCGGGGGACGCAGGCGGTCATGGCCGAGGCGCCGCGGCTGTTCGGCGCCATCACGCCCGAGGACCGCGAGCACTTCGACACCGTCACCGCGATGCTCGACGACGCCGGCCTGACCTGGGAGCGAGACGAGACGCTCGTGCGCGGCCTGGACTACTACACGCGCACGGTGTTCGAGTTCGAGTCCCCCGACCTGGGCGCGCAGAGCGGCGTGGGCGGCGGCGGGCGCTACGACGGGCTGGTGGAGGCGCTCGGCGGCCCGGCGACGCCGGGCGTCGGCTTCGCGGCCGGGATCGAGCGCATGCTGCTCGCCGCGGCCCAGCAGCCGGACGCGCCGCCGGACGTGGACCTCTACGTCGCCCTGGCCAAGCCGCAGTACGCGCGCGAGGGCATGCGCATCGCCACCGAGGTGCGCCAGGCGGGCCTGAACGCCCAGGTCGAACTGGCGGGGCGCTCGCTCAAGGGCCAGCTCAAGCACGCGGACCGGCTGCATGCTCGCTACGTTGCGATTCTCGGCGACGAGGGAGCGCAGCTGAAGGACATGGACAGCGGCGAGCAGCACGAGATGGAGACCGGCGCGGTGCCGGCTGCCGTGCTGCGCGGCGAGCGGCCGGTTTGAGGCCCCCGCGCCCGAACCCGTACCGCGAGGCCTGGGCCGGCGAGCTGCGCGCCGACCGAGCCGGCGACGAGGTGCGCGTGGCCGGGTGGGTGAACCGCCGGCGCGACCACGGCGGGCTGATCTTCATCGACCTGCGCGACCGCTCCGGGCTGCTGCAGCTCGTGTTCCACCCCGAGCACGCGCCGGAGGCCCACGAGCGCGCCCACCGTCTGCGCTCCGAGGACGTGCTCACCGCGAACGGCACGATCGCCCGCCGCGACGAGGCCAACGTCAACCCGGGGCTGGCCACGGGCGAGATCGAGCTCGACGTGGCCGACTTCGAGCTCCTGGCCGACGCCAAGCCGCCGCCTTTCCCGATCGACGAGGACGTCGACATCGATGAGACGCTGCGCTTGCGCCATCGCGCTTTGGATCTCCGTCGCGAGCGCATGCGCGACGCGATGATCTGCCGCCACCAGGTCATCGCCGCCATCCGCGACTACCTGGGCACGCACGACTTCCTCGACCTCGAGACGCCGATCCTCACCCGCTCGACGCCCGAGGGCGCGCGCGACTTCATCGTGCCCGCGCGGGTGCGGCCGGGCAGCTTCTTCGCGTTGCCCCAGTCGCCGCAGCTGTTCAAGCAGCTGCTGATGATCGCCGGGTTCGAGCGCTACTACCAGATCGCCCGCTGCTTCCGCGACGAGGACTCGCGCGCCGACCGGCTGCCCGAGTTCACCCAGCTCGACATCGAGCTGTCGTTCGTGGAGGAGGAGGACGTCATCAGCTTGATCGAGGGGCTGATGCCGGCGGTGTTCGAGGCGACGGGCTTCCCCGGCGTGCCGCCGCCGCCCTACCCGCGGCTGACCTACGACGAGGCGACGCTCCGCTACGGCTCGGACCGCCCCGACACCCGCTTCGGGCTCGAGATCCAGGATCTCGGCCAGGCGCTGCGGTCGACGGAGTTCAAAGTGTTTCAGGGCGCGCTGTCCTCGGGCGGCGTGGTGCGGGGGCTGAACGCGGGGCCGCGCGAGCTTCCGCGCTCCGACCTCGACCGTTTCACCGAGCAGGCGATCGAGTGGGGGGCCAAGGGCTTGGTTTGGGCGTTCGTCGAGGAGGGCGGCGGCTGGCGCTCGCCGATCGCCAAGTTCCTCTCCGACGACGAGCGCGCGGCGATCGCGCAGCGCCTGGAGGCGGGGCCGGGCGACGTGGTGTTCATCGTCGCCGACCGGGCGCCGGTGGCCGCCGACGTGCTCGGGCTGCTGCGGCTCGAGCTGGCCGAGCGCTTCGACCTCGCCGCGCGCGATCGCCACGACCTGCTCTGGGTGGTCGACTTCCCGATGTTCGAGCAGGACCCCGAGACCGGCACCTGGGACCCGCTCCACCATCCTTTCACCGCGCCCGAGGGCGATCTCGACGGCGACCCCGGCGCCCTGCGCTCGCGCGCGTACGACCTCGTGTGCGATGGGCAGGAGCTCGGCGGCGGCTCGATCCGCATCAACCGCGCCGACGCGCAGCGCAAGGTGCTCGAGCTGCTGCACATCGGGCCCGAGGAGGCGCAGGAGCGGTTCGGGTTCCTGCTCGACGCGCTCGAGTACGGCGCGCCGCCGCACGGCGGGATCGCGTTCGGGATCGACCGCATCGTGGCGCTCGTCGCCGGGCGCGAGTCGATCCGCGAGGTCATCCCGTTCCCCAAGACGGCGAGCGGCATCGACCCCTTGACCGGCGCTCCGGCGCCGGTCGACGCGGCGCAGCTGCGCGAGGTCGGGCTGCGGCTGGCCGCCCCGCCGCCCGGCGTCAAACCGGACTGAGCGGCTCGGTCCCGACGGCGGCGAGCACCGGCGCGCCCGCCCGCTTGACCGCGCGGTGGAACACGTCGGCCGCGAACGGCAGCGCCACCTCGCCGCTGATGTCGAGCGCGAGCAGGCCCCCCTCGCCGCCGAGCGCGACGACGTCGTCGAGCACCGCCTCGGCGGCTCGGTCGAGCGCCTCGCCGGCGCGTAGCCGGGCGGCCACGTCGTGCCCGGCGACGGCGCGGATGATGGCCTCGCCGTGGCCGGTGGCCGAAATCGCGCAGCGCGGGTCGGCGTAGGTGCCGGCCCCGACCAGCGGCGTGTCGCCGACGCGGCCCGGCGCCTGGTCGCGGGTGCCGCCGGTGGAGGTCGCGGCGGCGAGGTTGCCGTCGTAGTCGAGGGCGACCGCGCCGACGGTGCCGAGCGGCGGCGCCGGCTTCTCGACCACGTGGTGGGCCGGGTCGACCATGGCGGCGCCCGCCTGCTGCGCGATCGCCTCCGCGCCGGCCCCGACCATCAGCACGTGCTCGGAGTGCTCGAGCACGGCGCGGGCGGCCTGCACCGGGTGGCGCACGCGGGCCACGGCGGCCACGGCGCCGGCGCGACGGGTGGCGCCGTCCATGACGGCGGCGTCGAGCTCGGGCTCGCCGCGGGCGTTGAGCACGGCGCCGCGTCCGGCGTTGTAGCGCGGGCAGTCCTCGAGCGACACCACCGCGGCCTGGGCGGCGTCCAGCGCGCTGCCGCCGCGGTCGAGCACGGCCCAGCCGGCGTCCACCGCCTGCGCGAGGTCGGCGCGCGAGCCGTCGGCGTCGACGGGCCGGTCGCGCGGGCGCCGTCCGGCGCCCCCATGGACAGCGATGACCATCGGGGGTCAAGTCTTTCATTGCCGTACCGGTCGTCGTGTGGCAAAGAAAGACTTGACCCCGGGGGGCTAGCCTGCGGCGCGTGGACGCCCTCGCCTTCGAGCACCATCTCGCCTCGCCCCAGGGGCGCGGCCGGCTGCCCCGCGGCGGGCACGACGGCGCCGCGGGCGGGGCGGCGTGCGGCGACCTGGTGCGGATCTCGGTCGCGGTCGACGGCGACCGCGTGGCCGACGCGGGCTTCGACGCGTCCGGGTGCGGCGCCGCGCAGGCCGCGGGGTCGGCGGTGGTGGCGCTCGTGCACGGCCGCCCGCTGCTCGAGGCCGCGCGCGTGGGCGTACATGAGGTGGCCGACGAGCTCGGCGGCCTGAGCCCGGGCAAGCTGCACGCGGCCGAGCTGGCCGCCGACGCCCTGCACCGCGCGCTCGGGGCCGCGGCCTGGACCGACGGGCGCGCGCAGCGCGTGGCCGGCCGCACGCTCGTGGCCATGAGCGGCGGCGTCGACTCGACCGTCGTGGCGCTGCTCACCGCCGAGGCGGGCGGCGACGTGGTCGCGGTGACCGTCGAGCTGTGGGCCGACGCGGAGAACGACGCCGAGGGCTCGTGCTGCTCGGCGTCGGCCGTGCGCGAGGCGCGGGCGCTCGCGCACGGGCTCGGCCTACCGCACTTCACACTCGACCTGCGGGACCGGTTCCGCGCCGGCGTGGTCGACCCGTTCCTGGCCGCGTACACCGCGGGGGAGACGCCGAACCCCTGCGTGCGCTGCAACGGCTCCGTGCGCCTGGACGACATGCTCGCGCTGGCCGAACGCGTGGGCGCGGCGACGCTGGCCACCGGGCACTACGCGCGGGTGGCCGATGACGGCGAGGGTCCGCTCCTGCGCGCCGCCGCCGACCCGGCCAAGGACCAGGCCTACATGCTTTGCGCGGTGGCGCCCGCCACGCTGGCGCGGCTGCGCTTCCCGCTCGGCGGGCTGCGCAAGCCCGAGGTGCGGGCTCGCGCTGCCGCGGCCGGGCTCGTGGTCGCGGACAAGCCCGACTCGCAGGACCTGTGCTTCTTGGCCGGGACCGACCGCGACCGCTTTCTCGCCCGCCACGGTGGCCCGCGGGCGCGCGCGGGTGACGTGGTCGACGGCGAGGGCCGCGTCCTCGGGCGCCACCGCGGCGCGCACGCCTTCACGGTCGGGCAGCGCCGCGGGCTCGGGATCGGAGGCGAGGAGCGCCCGCTCTACGTCCTCTCGACGGATGCGCCCTCCAACCGCGTCGTCGTCGGGCGGCGCGAGGACCTGCGCCGCACCCACGTCGGGGTGCGCGCGGCGACGCTGCACCGCGACGGCGCCCGCGTGGAAAGGGTCAAGCTACGCTACCGGGCCGCGCCGCTGCCCGGGCGGCTGACCGCGGCGGCCGCCGCGGGGCGGCACAAGCGGCTGACGATTGCCCTGGAAGAGCCCGTGTTCGGGGTAGCGCCGGGGCAGGTCGCGTGCCTGATGGACGGGGACCTGGTCCTCGGCCACGGTGTGATCGCGGCTCCCTGACCGGCGTTGCGTTCATACACTCCTCTGGGCATGCGGAGCATGTCGTCGGACGAGATCCGCGAAACCTTCCTCTCCTTCTTCGAGCAGCGCGACCATCGTCGGCTGCCGTCGGGTTCGCTCGTGCCCGCCGAGTACGACCCGTCCGTGCTGCTCACGACGGCGGGCATGCAGCCGCTCAAGCCCTATTTCCTCGGGCACGAGAGGCCGCCGCACAACCGGCTCACGACGTGCCAGAAGTGCTTCCGCACGACCGACATCGAGAACGTCGGCAACACGCTGCGCCACCTCACGTTCTTCGAGATGCTCGGCAACTTCTCGATCGGCGACTACTTCAAGCAGGGCGCGGCCGAGTACGCGCTCGAGTTCTCGGTCCAGGGGCTCGGGTTCGATTTCGGGGCGGTGTGGATCACCGTGTTCGCGGGCGACGACGCGCTCGGGCTGGGTCCGGACGAGGAGGCGATCGCGGCGTGGGAGAAGCTCGGCGTGCCGCGTGAGCGCATTGTCGGGCTCGGCCGCGACGACAACTTCTGGCAGGCGGGGCCGACGGGGCCGTGCGGCCCGTGCTCCGAGCTCTACCTCGACCGGGGGCCGGACTTCGGCGGCCCCGACGACCGCCCGGGCGACGACACCGAGCGCTTCCTCGAGTACTGGAACCTCGTCTTCATGCAGTACGACCAGAACCCTGAGGGCGTACTGACCCCGCTGCCGTCACAGAACATCGACACCGGCCTCGGCCTCAACCGCATGGCGGCGATCCTGCAGGACGTCCCGTCGGTCTTCGAGACCGACCAGTTCGCCCCGCTGATGGCGCTGGGCGAGGAGCTGTCGGGGCACTCGCGCGACGACGACTTCCCGACCACGCGGGCGCTGCGCATCCTCGCCGACCACTCGCGCGCGGCGACGTTCCTGATCGCCGACGGCATCGTGCCTTCCAACGAGGACCGCGGCTACATCCTGCGGCGCGTCCTGCGGCGGGCGATCCAGCAGGGGCGGATGCTGGGCATGGAGCAGGGCTTCCTGCCCCGCTACGCCGAGGTGGTGCGCGAGCTCATGGGCCGCGCCTATCCGGAGCTGAACGAACAGCGCGAGGCGATCGACGGCTGGCTGGCGGCCGAGGAGGAGGGCTTCGGCCGCACGCTCGAGCAAGGCACGCGGCTGCTCGACGCGCTCATCGAGCGGGCGCGGGAGCAGGGCGACGAGGGCATCGCGTCCGAGGATGCGTTCCGGCTCCACGACACCTTCGGGTTCCCCATCGACCTGACGCTCGAGCTCGTCGCCGAGCACGGGCTCGGGGTCGACGAGCAGGGCTTCGAGGTCCTGATGGAGGAGCAACGCGCGCGGGCGCGCGCGGTAGCGCAGGACAAGGTCGGCGGCGGCGAGCTCCGCGAGCACGCTCGCGCGTTCGCCGGCCGGGCGGGCTTCGAGACGGACTTCGTGGGCTACTCGACGCTCGAGCAGCGGACCACCGTGGGCGCGGTGACCGAGGACGACGACCGCGTGCTGGTCAAGCTCGCCGAGTCGCCGTTCTACCCCGCCGGCGGCGGGCAGGTCTCCGACCATGGGTCGGTGCGGTGCGAGGACGGCGACTGCGTGGCGTCGGTCGAGGAGGTCTACCGGCTCGGCGACGACCAGGTCGTGGCGGTGCGGCCGGTCGAGGGCGAGCTGCACGAGGGCGAGCGCGTGATCGCGTCGGTCTCGGCCGCCGACCGGCGCGCCACCGAGGCCAGCCACACCGCCACGCATCTCCTGCACGCGGCGCTGCGCCGGCAGCTGGGGCCCCACGTGCGCCAGGCCGGTTCGTACGTCGGACCGGACAAGCTGCGCTTCGACTTCACGCACGGGTCGGCGCTGACCGCGGACGAGCTGCGCGACGTGGTCGACCAGGTCAACGCATGGGTGATGGAGAACCATCCCGTGCGGGCGCTGACGACCTCGCTGGAGGAGGCGCGGCGCCTGGGCGCCATGGCGCTGTTCGGCGAGAAGTACGGCGAGATCGTGCGCATGGTCGAGATCGGCGACGGCGACTTCTCACGCGAGCTCTGCGGCGGGACGCACGTGCACGCGACGGCGGAGATCGGCGCGTTCCTCGTCACGCACGAAACCTCGAGCGCGGCCAACGTGCGGCGCATCGAGGCGCTGACCGGGCCGGAGGCGATCGCGCGGCTGCGGCGCCACGACGAGCTGCTCTTGGATGCCGCGGCGGCGCTGCGGACGCAGCCCGAGGGCGTGCCCGACGCCGTCGCGGACGTGCTCGCCGACCGCAAGAAGCTGGAGAAGGCCGCGAAGACGGGTAGCACTGGCGCATCGTTCGATGCCAACGCACTGCTGCGGGGCGCGGAGACGCTCGGTGACGCCAACGTCCTGGTCGAGGAGGTCCCGGCGCCGGACATGGACACGCTGCTCACCGCCGTGGACCAGGTTAAGGCGCGGCTGGACAACGCGGCGATCGTGTTCGGGGCGCGCACGAACGGCAAGAGCCAGTTCGTCGCCTCGGTGGCGCCGTCGCTCGTGGAGCGCGGGCTGCGGGCCGGGGAGATCGTCAAGGTGGCGGCGGCCGTGACCGGCGGCGGGGGAGGGGGTCGCGACACGCTGGCGCGAGCGGGGGGCCGCGCTCCCGACAAGCTGCCCGAGGCCCTTGCCGCCGCACGCGAGGCGATCGAGAAGGCGCTGGCGTGAGGGCGCTCGCCCTCGATCACGGTGCGGCCCGCTGCGGCGTCGCGGTGTCGGATCCCACCGGAACGCTCGCGACCCCGGTCGGGATCGTGGAGCGGCCGGACTCGCGGCGCGGCCTGGACCGCATCGTGGCGCTCGCGCGCGAGCACGACGCAGCCGTCGTCGTGGTCGGCCTGCCGCTGTCGTTGTCCGGGGGCGACTCCGCCCAGACCGGCGAGGCGCGCGCGTTCGCCGAGAAGCTGCGCGAGCGGCTCGACATCCCAATCGAGCTCTACGACGAGCGCTTCACCACCACGCTCGCCGCCCGCGTGCCGGGCGGGGCGGCCGAGGATGCCCGCGCGGCGGCCGTCCTGCTCGAGGGCTGGCTGGAGGCGCACGCGTGAGCCCGCTGTTCCGGCGCGGCGGAGACGACGGGCGCGAGCGCACGGCCGAAGAGCGCGCGCGGGCGCGGGCCGAGCGGGCGGCGAAGCGCGCCGAGCGCCGGGGCGAGCCGGTCCCCGACCCCTCCGAGCTCGAGCCGCCGCCGGTCGAGCCGGAGCCGCTCGAGCTCGAGCCGCTCGAGCCCGATCCCGCCGACCTTGCGCCCGAGCCCGTCGAGCCCGACGAGCTCGAGCGCGACCCCGCCGACCTTGCGCCCGAGCCCGTCGAGCCCGAGGACAACCCTGACCCGTTCGACGCCGAGGCGCTCCCCGACCCCTCCGTCGCACCGGACGAGGCGTTCACGGAGCCGGAGCCGGCCGAGGCTTCACCCGAAGCCGTCACGCCGCCCGAGCCCGGCCCGCCCCCGCCGGCGCCGGACCCCGCACCGCCTCCCGCACCCGACCCGGTCCCGCCGCCGGCGCCGGCACCCGACCCCACGCCGCCGCCGGCACCCGATCCGGTCCCGCCGCCGTCGATCGAGCACGACCCTCAACCACCCTCAACGGGGTCTGACCCTTCATATGCCCCCGAGCCGGTCGCCTCCGCCGACGACCCTCAACCCACCTCAACGGGGTCTGACCCTTCATACGCGGCCGGCGCTCCGCCCGACCCCTGGCCCTCCGACCCCGCCGACGTCCCGCCGCCCGTTTGGCCGCAGGACCCCGACGACGTCGCCGACCCCCGCGACCCGGACCACTGGCCCGACGACCCCGACGACGTCTCCGGGCACGAGCCGCATCCCTGGCCCGCCGACGAGGGCGATCCCACGCCGCTGCACGCGCTCGCTCCCGACGACCCACTCGTCGCCCGGCAGCCGCATGCGCAGGCCACCGCCGAGATCCCGCTCGCCGAGCTCCCCGACGGCGGGGCCTCCTTCCTCGCCGCCGCTGACGACCACGAGGAGCCCCCGGCCGCCCCGCCCCCCGCTCGGCCCCGCACGGCCGAGCCGCAGCCGCCCGGCCGCGGGCGCACGTGGTTCGTTCGCATCGTCGCCATCGTCGCCCTGCTCGTCGTCGCCGGCGCGATCTGGTTCGTGATCTCGCTGTTCCAGCCCTTCCACGGCTCGGCCTCAACGCACCGCTCCACCGTCTTCATCCCCAAGGGCGCGGACGTCGCGAAGATCGGCGACATCCTCGAGCGGCGCGGCGTGGTCTCGTCCTCGTTCTTCTTCGGGCTGCGCGCTCGCCTCGCCGGCAAGCGCAACGACCTCAAGCCGGGCGTCTACACGCTGCGTCAGGACACGTCCTACGGCGACGTCCTCACGCTCCTCGCCAAGGGCCCGCCGCCCGCCCGCAAGGTCGCCATCACCATCCCCGAGGGCCGCTCGCGCGCCGAGGAGGCCGCCCGTATCCGCACCAACAGCAACCTCCAGGGCAGCTACCTCGTCGCGACCAAGCGCTCGCGCCTGCTCAACCCGCGCCGCTACGGGGCGCCGCGCGACACCCCCTCACTCGAGGGCTTCCTGTTCCCCGCGACCTACGAGCTGAAGTCGACCGCGCCGGTCGCCGACCTCGTCGGCATGCAGCTGACGGCGTTCAAGCGCGCCATCCGCCGCGTTAACATGCGCGCCGCCCGCCGCGCGAACCTCACGACCTACGACGTCCTCACCATCGCCTCGATGGTCGAGCGCGAGGCCATGCTGCGCCGCGAGCGCCCGATCATCGCCGGCGTCATCTACAACCGCCTCAAGCGCAACATCCCGCTCGGCATCGACGCGACCATCCGCTACGCGACCGGCAACTGGCTGCGCCCGCTGACCCAGTCGCAGCTGAGCATCCGCTCGTCCTACAACACCCGCACCCATCAGGGCCTGCCGCCGACCCCGATCGGCAGCCCGGGGATGGCCTCGATCCGCGCCGCCGCCCACCCCAAACACACGCCGTACCTCTACTACGTGGTCAAGCCCGGCGGCTGCGGCGAGCACGCCTTCTCCCGCACCTTCGCCGAGTTCCAGCGCGACACCGCCCGCTACAACGCGGCCCGCGCGAAGGCGGGCGGGCGCTCGCCGACCAAGTGCCCGTAGGCCCGGGGCGGCTCGGCGTCCTCGGCTGGCCGGTCGCGCACTCGCGCTCGCCGGCGATGCAGGAAGCGGCCTTCGCCGCGACCGGCCTGAGCGGCTGGGCCTACCAGCGCCTGCCGGTGCCGCCGCACCTGTTCGCGGAGACCGTGCGGGCGCTGCCGCAGTCCGGCTTCGTCGGCGCCAACGTGACCATCCCCCACAAGGAGGCCGCGCTGGCGCTCGCTACCGACGCAACCACCACGGCCACCGCGATCGGCGCCGCCAATATGCTCACGTTCGCCGACGGCCGCATGGCGGCCGACAACACCGACGCCCCCGGCCTGCTCGCCGCGCTCAGGGGCCCACCGCCCCGCACCGCGCTGGTGCTCGGCGCCGGCGGCAGCGCCCGCGCGGCGGTGTGGGCGCTGACCCAGGCCGGCACCGACGTCGCCATCCACAACCGCACGCCCGGGCGCGCGGTCGCGCTCGCCGAAGCCCTCGGCGCCCGCGCCACCGAGACCCAGGAGCGCGCCGACCTGCTCGTCAACTGCACCGCCGTCGGCCTCGAGGACCCCGACGCGAGCCCGGTGGACCGCATCGCCTGGCCGATCGTCGTCGACCTCGTCTACGGCGACCGCGAGACCGCGCTCATCCGCGCCGCCCGCGACGCCGGCGCCGCCACCCTCGACGGCCTGGAGATCCTCGTGCGCCAAGGCGCGCTGTCGTTCTCGCGCTGGACCGGCACGCCCGCCCCGCTGGACGTCATGCGGGCCGCCGCGCGCGCCGCGTAGGCTGCTCCGCATCGTTCCGCCGCAAGGAGGCCCCCCGTTGCACGAGAAGCAGTCCGACCAGTCCGACCCGCAGCTCACCATCGCCGAGCGTTTCTTCACCCACCCGGCGATCTCGCGCAAGATGCCCGAGGAATCGACCACGTCGCGCACGGCGCTGCACGTGGTGCAGTCCGAGGAGCTGCTCGACGGCGACCCGGGCAAAAACCTCGCGACCTTCGTGACTACGTGGATGGAGCCCGAGGCGCGGATCATCATCGACGCCAACCTCCACCGGAACTTCATCGACCACGCCGAGTACCCGCGCACGGCCGAGATCGCGCGCCGCTGCGTGCGCATGCTCCACGACCTCTTCCACGGCGACGGCGAGCCGAACGAGCCCGGCGCCGCCTGCGCCGGCTCCTCCGAGGCGGTCATGCTCGGGGCGCTGGCCATGAAGTGGCGCTGGAAGCAGGCGCGCAAGAAGGCCAGCCGGCCCGACGACAGGCCCAATTTGGTCTACGGGGCCGACGTGCACGTGGTGTGGGACAAGTTCTGCCGCTACTTCGACGTCGAGCCGCGCAAGATCGACGTCGCCAAGGGCCACTCGGTCATGCGCCCCGAGGACCTCGAGCCGCACATCGACGAGAACACGGTCGGCGTCGTGGCAGTCGCCGGGACGACGTTCACGGGCGAGTGCGACGACATCCCCGGCATCGACGAGATGCTGCGCACCCTGCGCGACGAGCGCGACCTCGAGGTGCCCATGCACGTCGACGCGGCCAGCGGCGGGTTCGTGTTCCCGTTCTCCGATCCCGACTACGCGTGGGACTTCCGCCTCAAGTCGGTGAAGTCGATCAACGTCTCCGGGCACAAGTTCGGGCAGGTGTTCCCGGGCGTGGGCTGGCTGGTGTTCCGCGACGGCGAACAGCTCCCCGAGGAGCTCGTCTTCTACGAGGACTACCTGGGCGAGAAGGACGCGACCTTCACCCTGAACTTCTCGGGCACCTCGGCGTTCGTGCACGCCCAGTACTACATCTTCATCCGCCTCGGGAAGTCCGGCTACACCTCAGCCGCGCGGACGATGCGGTCCAACGCCGACCATCTGGCCAAGCGCGCGCAGGAGACCGACGCCCTCGAGATCATCGGCGGCAAGCCGAGCCTGCCCCTGATCATCGCGCGCGTGCGCGAGGGCGAGCCGTTCACCGCCGACGAGCTCGTCGGCGAGCTCGCCCGGCGCCGCGGCTGGCTCGTTCCCGCCTACAAGATGCCGCCGGCCAACGAGGACCAGCGCATCATTCGGATCCTGGTCAAGATCAACCAGACGCGCGAGCTCGCCGACGCCCTGGCCGACGATATCCGCGACTCGATCCGTGACCTGCGCAAGAGCGCGGCGGGCGAGGCGGTCAAGCGGCCGGTGCACACCGGGCACGGGTACTGACGCGCGGTCGGCCTAACCTCAGCGGCCGTGAGCACGGCCGACCACGCCCACCCGCACAGCCATCCCCACTCCCACGGCCTCGTCGACCCGAGCATCAAGCGCTCGCGCAAGGGCATCCGCGCCGTGGTGCTCTCGCTCGGCGTGCTCGCGGCCACCGCGATCGTCCAGACGATCATCTTCGTGGCCAGCGACTCGATCGCCCTGCTCGCCGACCTCATCCACAACTTCGGCGACGCCGCCACGGCGATCCCGCTCGCGGTCGCGTTCGCCATGCGCTCGCCGCGGGCCGAGCGCTACGCCGGCTTGTTCGTCGTCGCCGCCATCTTCATCTCGGCCTGCGTGGCCGGGGTGGAAGCGATCAGCCGGCTCATCCACCCGAGCACACCGACGCACCTGCTCGCGCTCGCGGCCGCGGGAGCGGTCGGGTTCGGCGGCAACTGGCTCGCCGCCCAGATCCGCACCCGCGCCGGCCGCGTCCTCCACAGTCCGGCCCTGGTCGCCGACGGCAACCACGCCCGCGCCGACGCGTACGTGAGCCTGGCCGTGATCGCCAGCGCGATCGTCGTCGCGATCGGATTGCCGATCGCCGACCCGCTCATCGGTCTCGGCATCACCGTGGTCATCCTTCGCATCACCTGGCAGTCGTGGGTGACGGTGCGAAGTGGCGATGTCGGCCACGCGCACTGACTACCCTTGCCGCCGTGCCCCTGGGCGCCAGCACCGGCCGCCAGCACACCCGTCCGCCCGACCGGGCCGACGCGCTGGCCGACCTCGTGCTCCAGGACGCCGACGGCAAGGACGTCCGCCTCGGCGACCTCTGGTCGGGCCGGCCGGTGGTCCTCGCCTGGCTGCGCCACTACGGCTGAACGTTCTGCCGCCAGCACGCGGTGCAGTTGCATCGCGACCGGGACAAGTTCGAGGCCGCCGGCGTCGGGCTGGCGGTGATCGGGCAGGGCAGGCCTGAGCACGCGCGCGACTTCATCGCCGCCAACGAGGTCGACGGCCTGCGCGTCCTCGTCGACCCGGCGCGCGAGTCCTACGAGGCCGCCGGGGCCAAGATCGCCACCGTCAACGAGCTGTTGGGCCCACGGGTGGTCGCCAAGGGGACGGCGAGCGCCCTGCGCACCGGCCTGTTCCAGACCCGCACCAAGGGCCACCCGGCCCAGCTCGGCGGCGTACTCATCGTCGCCTCCGACGGCAGCGTTCCCTACGCCCACTTGGCCGGCGACGCCAGCGACAACGCCTCCAACGACGAGGTCCTGCGCGCCGCCCGGAAGGCCGTCCGCAGCGCCTAGGGCGAGGAGGCGGCCGAGCGGCGCAGCGCGGGCTCGGTCTCGGTCGTCACCGGCTGCTGCTGGCGCACAACGTCGATCTCGGCCCCCAGCAGCAGGGCCAGGTTCGAGATCCACAACCAGATGAGGAACACGATGACGGCGCCGAGCGACCCGTAGGTGGTGCTGTAGTGGCCGAAGTTCGCCACGTAGAACGTGAAGCCGGCCGACGCGCCCAGCCAGGCCAGTACGGCGATCACGCTGCCCCAGGTCACGAGCCGGAACTTGCGCGGCCGGACGTTGGGGGCGGTGTGGTACAGCAGCGCGAAGGTGACCATGACGACGAGGACGAGCGCCGGCCACTTGGCGACGTTCCACACCTCGACGGCGGTGTCGCCCAGCCCGACGGCATCGCCCACGGCCTTGGCCAGCGGCCCGGTGATGACCAAGGCGACCAGCACGAGGGTCAGCGCCAGCACCATGCCCAGTGTCAGCACGATCTGCAGCGGGCGCAGCTTCCAGAACGGCCGCCGCTCCTTGACCCCGTGAATCGCGTTCAGCGCCCGCATGAACGCGCCGATGTAGCCCGAGGCCGACCAGATCGCCACGACCAGCCCGATGCCGAACAGCGCCCCGGCGCCGCCCTTGGCTCTCACCATCTCGTCGAGCGGCTCGCGGAAGGTGTCCGCAGTCGTGCCGGGGCTCACCTTGTCGACGATCTCCAGCAGGGCGTTCGTGGTCTCCGGGTACTGCCCGATCAGGCCAAGCAGCGCCACGAGCACGATAAGCCCGGGGAACAGGGCAAGGATCCCGTAGTAGGTCAGCGCAGCCGCGCGGTCGGTGAGCTGGTCCTCCGCGAACTGCTTCCCAGCGTCCTTGAGGGTGGCCCAGGTCAGCATGTCGGGACAGGTTCCCTATCCTCGCGCCCTTCATGCCCGACGAGAGTGAGCGCTGCCCGCCCTGCCGCGGGACCGGAAAGCTGACGTCGACGCTCGGAGGCGAGCCGCACGAGGTCGAATGTCCCTGGTGCGAGGGCACGGGGAAGTTCTCGGCCGGCCACGACGCCCAAGCGGCGACCGAAGGCGGTGAACCGGGCGTCCACGGCGGCTAGGACGCCGGCTTGACGTCGAGGACGCCGACGACCTTGTTGGCGTCCTGCATGCGGATGTCGAAGCGCCCGGACTGCGAGAGCAGGGTGTCGAACTGCGCCGGGGTGGTCGAGGACACCGGGCGCGTCTCGTCGAGCGCCGGGATCGTCACGGTGTCGATGCCGTCGGACTCGACCGTGAGCAGGAGGTGGTCGCCGACGTGGGCGGGGATGGTGCGCGGACGCTGGGGCGAGGCGGCGATGTCGACCTTGACCGACGTCCGCTCGGGCGTCGAGAGCGTCGGCGTCGGCTCCGGGGTGTCGTCCCGGGGGATGATCGCGGCGGCCACGACGGCGAGCGCGAGGAGGCCGACGACGAACCACAAGATCCTGCGCAGCACCTGCCGAGAGTAGTCGCAACTGCGTGCCGAAACGCGCATGCCGGCCTCCGGCGCCCGAACCGGCTCTAGCGTCGGCCGCCTCATGCGCTGGCTCCTGCCCGCGGCGCTGCTCGCCGTGCTCGTCCCCGCCGCGGTCATCGACGCGCGGCGCCGGGTCATCCCCAATACCCTCACGACGGCCGGCACGGTCGCCGGCGTGGCGCTGCTGACGCTCCTCGCGCCGGCCGCCCTGCCGACCCACGCGGCCGCGGCCGCCGGCGCCGGGGGCTTCTTCCTCGCCGCGGCGCTCCTGCGCCCCGGCGAGCTCGGCATGGGCGATGTCAAGCTCGCCGCCGTGCTCGGCCTCTACCTGGGCGCGTCCGTAGTCCCGGCGCTGCTGGTCGCGCTGCTCGCGGCCAGCGCCGTGGGCGTCGCGGGGCGTCGGAGCACGGTCCCGCTCGGCCCGTTCCTGGCCCTCGGCGGCGTCGTGGGGTTGCTCGCCGGGTGACTCTAGGTGCGGAAGGCCGCGATCGCTCGGTGCAGCTCGCCGGCCATCCGCGGCCAAGCGGTCGTCGTCGCCGCGGCGACCACGACCGTCGACGCCCGCTGGCCGTCGACCAGGCACGCGACCTCGTGGTAGTGCGCGCGCACGGTCCGGTAGGTGTCCTCGACGCACGAGCCCCGGCCCGAGCCCACGGGCACGCCGGTGGTGTCGTGCAGCACGCGCACGTCGCGGTCGCCTTCCTGCGCGTTGTGGCGCGGCCGGAACGTCGCCCAGTTGCGCAGCGACTCGTTGGCCTGGCGCGGCGTCGCGTTGAGGTAGCCGACGATCAGGCCGTCGCGGCCCATGGTCGCGGCCGAGACCGTGCCCGGGTCGCTCTCGATCGGGCGCCAGCCCAGCGGGTAGGCCAGCGACGCGGTGTGCGAGGGCAGGGCCAGCGTCGTCCACCCGGCGGGGACGGAGCGCGTCGGCGCCGTCCCCGCGGCCCCGCCGCCGCAGCCCGCCAGCGCGAGCGCGGCGACGAGGACCGCCCCAGCGATGGCCTTAGATGTTGCCGTCGCCGTCACTGGGGCCGCCGCGGTTGTCGGCGTCGTGGTCGCCGCCGTTGTGCTGCGGGATGCTGCTGTGGTGGTGCCGCTTCTTGGCCGCGTGCGCGCCGGCGACGGCGGGCGATGCGGCGAGCCCTGCCGACGCAGCCAGTACGGCGAGGAAGCGGAGTCTGGTGGTGAGGGTCATGGGCGGGGGTACGTACCCCCGCGCCCAACCGGGTCGATCCTTAGGAACCTTTAGGGCAGGCGCCCGAACCAGAGCAGCGAGAAGCCGCCCGCGGCGAGCATGAGCACGATGGCCGCGGCTGCCGGCGCGAAGGAGACCTCCTTCTTGACCGGCTTGGCCTTCACCTTCGAGCCCAGGTCCTTGTAGACCTGCTGCAGATGGTTCGCGTTCGGCGCGCTGAAGAACCGCCCGCCCGTGGTCTGCGCGATCTGGCGCAGCGTCGGCCGGTCGGGCGGCACCTGGATGGTCTGGGTGAACCCGAGGTTGTCCTGCACCTGAACCGTGCCGGTCGGCGTGCCGAGCGCGACGGTGTTGATGCGGATGCCGAGCTTCTTGGCCGTCTGGGCCACGCCAATGGGGTCCGTCGCGCCGGTCGTGTTCTTGCCGTCCGAGAGCAGCACGACCTCGGCCGGCGCGCGCTTCTGGCCCGCCTTGACCTTCAGCCCCTTGGGCCCGAACGCGCTCTGCAGCGCCTTGACCGACACGCTGAGCGCGTCGCCCATCGCCGTGCCGCCCTGCGCCTGCAGCGAGTCCAGCGCGTCGTTGACCTGAGTCCGGTCCGTGGTTGGGTTGACCAGCAGCCGCGCCGCTTGGTCGAAGGTCACGAGCCCGAGCCGCACCTGCTTGGGGATCTTGCCCACGAACTGCTTGGCAGCGTTGCGGGCCGCGGTCATGCGGTCGGGCTTGACGTCGGTCGCGGTCATCGACCCCGACGTGTCGGTGGCGAGCATGATCGCGCCCTGCTCGCGCGTGGTCGACGCCTCGACCCGCGGGCGGGCCAGGGCGAAGATCAGCAGCGCGGTCGAGAGCAGCAGCAGCACCGCCGGGACGTGGCGCCGCCAGCTGGGCGTCTTGGAGACGACGTTGGCCAGCAGGTCGACGTTGGTGAAGCGCACCGCGTACTTCGTGCGCCGCCGCTGCATGAGCGCATAGACCGCGGCGAGCACGGGGATGATCAGCAGCCCGAGCAGGACGAGCGGCCACTGGAAGCTCATCGCAGCCCCCGTCCCACGCGCTTGGCCAGCGGCCGCAGCCACTCGCCCGCGGTCGACAGCACCACGTGGTCCACGCGCGCGTCACGCAGGAGCCGGGCCACCTGGCGGCGCTCCTCGGCCGCCGCGGAGGCGAAGCGCTCGCGCAGCTTGCGCGAGCGGGTGTCGGCCTGGATCTGGCGACCGGTCTCGGGATCGACGAGGGCGAGCACGCCCATGGCCGGGAGCTCGAGCTCGCGCGGGTCGCGGACCTCGACGGCGAGCACGGAGTGGCGGGCGCGCAGCGCCCGCAGCGGGTCGAGCCAGTCCTGCGGCCCGCGGAAGTCGGAGACGAGGACGACGAGGCCGCCCTGGCGGGCCATGCCGCCGGCGCGGCGCAGCGCCGCCCCCAGCGAGGTGCGGCCGCCGCCCTCGGCCGGCGGCTCCTCGCGCAGGGCGATGAGCAGGCCGAGCAGGCCCGTGCGGCCCTGGCGCGGCGGCAGCATGATCGGCTCGTGTCCGCCGAAGGCGTAGACACCGAGGCGGTTGGCGCGCTTGCTCGCCAGCTGGCCGATGACCAGCGCCACGCCCTCGGCGACGTCGGTCTTGCGCCGGTCGGCGGTGCCGAAGTGCATCGAGGCGGAGTTGTCGATCAGCAGCCAGGTGGTCAGCGCCCGCTCGGCCACGGGCACGCGCACGTGCGCCTCGCGCATGCGCGCGGTCACGTTCCAGTCGATCTCGCGCACGTCGTCGCCCGGCACGTACGGCCGGATGGCGGCGAGCTCGATGCCGCCGCCGATGCCCGGCGCGCGGTGCTCGCCGGGCATGACCCCCTGGACGCGGCGCGCCAGCGTCAGATCGAGCGCGCGCAGCAGGCCGGCGGGCGTCGGGCCCGGTCCCGGCCGATCCGGGGTGCGGTCCCGGACCTGGGGGAGGGTCACGCGACGGCCTCGCGCACGACGCTCTTCGGGCGGGGAACGACCTGCACGACCTGGTCGAGGATCGCGTCCGTGGTGACTTCCTCGGCCAGCGCGTCGTAGGTGAGCACCATGCGGTGGCGCAGCACGTCGTAGGCCAGCGCCTGGACGTCGATCGGCAGCGCGTAGTTGCGGCCGCGCAGCAGCGCCAGCGCGCGGGCGCCGTGCACCAGGTTGATCGAGGCGCGCGGGGAGGCGCCGAACTCGATGTAGCCGGACAGGCGCTGCAGGCCGACCCGCTCGGGCTCGCGCGTGGCCAGGGTGAGCGCCACCGCGTAGCGCGCGACCTCGGGGTCCACGTACACGTGGCGGGCGGCGTCCTGGTAGGAGTGCAGCTCCTCGGGGCTGAGGACGCGCTCGACCTGATCGCCGGGGCGCAGCGAGCGGTCGACGACCGTGAGCTCGTCGCCCTCGGTCGGGTAGTCGATCACGACCTTGAACATGAACCGGTCGACCTGGGCCTCGGGCAGCGGGTAGGTGCCCTCGGACTCGATCGGGTTCTGCGTCGCCATGACCAGGAATGGATCCGGCACCGGGTAGGTCTGCGGGCCGATCGTCACCTGGCTCTCCTGCATGACCTCGAGCAGCGCCGACTGCACCTTGGCGGGTGCGCGGTTGATCTCGTCGGCAAGGAGGAAGTTGCAGAACACCGGTCCGAGCTCGGTATCGAACCCGCCCGTGTCGGGGCGGTAGATGCGCGTGCCGACGAGGTCGGCCGGCACCAGGTCGGGGGTGAACTGGATGCGCTTGAAGGTCCCGCCGAGGACCTCGGCCACGGTCTTGATGGTCAGCGTCTTGGCCAGGCCGGGAACGCCCTCGAGCAGCAGGTGACCGCCCGCGAGCAGCGCGACGAACACGCGCTCGAGCATCCCGTCCTGCCCCACGATCACGCGCTTGACCTCGAAGAGGGCCGCCTCGAGCGCCTGCCGGGCGTCCTCCGGGTCGCCGGCCGGTCGGAGGTGGGGCTGCTGCTCGTCGGTCACAAATGCCTTTCGTTCGAAAAAGCGCGCCTCGGAAGGCGCGCCCAGTAGGACAGCCGTTTTGTAACGACGCGCCGTCAAAGCAGAGTAAACGCTTGGTTGCGTTCGGAGCGAAGCAAACCAGCCGGGACCCGGTTCGTAGAGTTCCCGGGCGCATGAGCCTCCGCTTCATCACCGCCGGGGAGTCACACGGACCCGGCCTCACCTGCATCGTCGAGGGCCTCCCCGCCGGGCTCGAGGTGACGCCCGACGACCTCAACCGCGACCTCGCGCGCCGCCAGCTCGGCCACGGGCGCGGTGGGCGGATGAAGATCGAGTCCGATTCCGCGGCCGTCACCGCCGGCCTGCGCCACGGCCGCACCCTCGGCAGCCCGATCGCCCTGCAGGTCGCCAACCGCGACTACGCCAACTGGGAGGAGCGGATGAACCCGTGGCCGGTGGAGGCCGAGGTCGCCGAGGTGCATCTCCCGCGGCCCGGCCACGCCGACCTTGCCGGCATCCAGAAGTACGGGCACGACGACGTGCGCAACGTCCTCGAGCGCGCAAGCGCGCGCGAGACCGCCGCCCGCGTGGCCGGCGGGGCGCTGGCCAAGACCTTCCTGCGCGCGCTGGGCGTGCAGGTCCTCTCGCACGTCATCCAGATCGGCCAGGTCAGCGCCCCCGAGGGCAGCGGCCTACGCCCGGAGGACTTCGACTGTGTGGACGAGTCGCCGGTGCGCTGCCTGGACGAGGAGGCCTCTCAGGCGATGGTCGAGGAGATCAACGTCATGCGCAAGCAGAACGAGTCGCTGGGCGGCCTGTTCGAGGTGCGGGCGTTCGGCCTCGTCCCCGGCCTGGGCGGGCACACCTCCTGGGAGGAGCGCCTGGACGGCCGCCTGGCCGGCGCGCTGATGTCGATCCAGGCCATGAAGGCGGTCGGGTTCGGCGAGGGCTTCTCGCTCGCCGGCACCTACGGCTCACAGGCCCACGACGAGATCTTCTTCACCGAGGAGCGCGGCTACCACCGCGAGACCAACCGCGCCGGCGGCCTCGAGGGGGGCATGACCACCGGCGAGCCGCTCGTCGCGCGGGTGGCCATGAAGCCGCTCTCCACGCTGACCAAGCCGCTGCGTTCGGTCGACACCGAGACCAAGGAGCCGGCCCAGGCCTTGCGCGAGCGCACCGACTCCACCGCCGTGCCCGCGGCCGGCGTGGTGGGCGAGGCGATGGTTGCCTTCGTGCTCGCCGACGCCTACCGCCGCAAGTTCGGCGGCGACCACATCGACGACGTGCTCGCCGCCGTGCGCGCCTATGAGGAGCGCATCCAGTGGCGTCGCCGCTGACCGACCGCGCGCTCGTCTTCGCCGGCTTCATGGGCGCGGGCAAGACCGTCGCCGCCCGAACGGTGGCCGAGGCCTGGGGCGTCGCGCCCGTCGACACCGACGCCGTGCTCGAGCGCGAGCTCGGCGTGCGCATCCCCGACTTCTTCGCCGAGCAGGGCGAGGAGGCGTTCCGGCTGCGCGAGGAGGTCGCCGTCGCGCACGCGCTCGACCAGGCCGCGCCCGGGTCGGTGGTCGCGCTCGGGGGCGGCGCCCTGGGGTCCAAGCGCGTGCGCGAGACGCTGCACCGCCATCTCGTGGTCTGGCTCGACGTCGACGTCGACACGTGTTGGACCCGGGCCACGGACCAGGGCCACGACCGCCCGCTGGCCCGCGACGCCGACGCCTTCGCGCGCCTCTTCCACGATCGCCAGGTCGCCTACGAGACCGCCGCCGACGCCGTCGTGCTCAACCGGTCGCCCGACACCGTGGTGCGGGCGCTGCCCGCGCTGATCGACCTCGCCTGCCGCCCGGACGACACCCGGCTGCTGTGGGCCTGGTCGGCCTCGGCCCAGTACCCGGTGCTGCTGCGCGACGGCCTGCTCGCCGACCCCGCCGACGGCTGGCCCGCCGACGGTCGGCGCTTCCTGGTCACCGACGGCGCCGTGGGCAGGCTCTTCGCCGACCGCGTCGAGCCGCTGGCCGGCCGCGTGAGCATCATGCCCGGCGAGCAGTCCAAGACCGTGGCCCACGCCGAGATCGTGTGGACCGAGCTGGTGCGCGCGGGCCTGACCCGCACCGACCACGTGGTCGCGCTTGGCGGCGGCGTCGTCGGTGACCTGGCCGGGTTCTGCGCCGCGACGTACCAGCGCGGCGTGCCGATCGTGCACGTGCCCACCACGGTGGTCGCCCAGGTCGACTCGGCCTACGGCGGCAAGACCGGCGTCGACCTCGCCGAGGCCAAGAACTACGTCGGCGCCTACCACCAGCCCGCCGCCGTTCTCGTCGACCCCGAGACCCTGCACACGCTGCCGCCACAGGAGCGCGCTGCCGGCTACGCCGAGGTGGTCAAGACGGCGCTGATCGCCGGCGGGCGCCTGTGGGATCGCGTGCGCGTGGGGGCGTCGGTCACCGACGACGACGTCATCGCCGCCTGCGCCCTGACCAAGCTGCGCGTCGTGGCCCAGGACGAGCGCGACGACGGCCGCCGCCAGGTCCTCAACCTCGGCCACACCGTCGCCCATGCGATCGAGACCGCCACCGGCTACGCGCGCTACCGCCACGGCGAGGCGGTCGGGCTCGGGCTGCTGGCCGCGCTCCGCCTGTCCGGCCTGGACGACCTGCGCGAGGAGGTGGGCGAGCTGCTCGAGGCCGCCGGCCTGCCAACGGCGCTGGAGGCCGACGTCGACGCTGTCCTGCAGGCCACCGCGCGCGACAAGAAGCGCGTGGGGGAGGGGCCGGTGCCGTTCGTCGTCGTACACGCGCCGGGCGACGTGCGCCCGGGCGCCGCGCTCCCGGACCGCGAAGTCCGGGCCGCCGTGACAGAGTTGGCAGCCGCGCGCGGATGAGCACTGCCCACAACCGCATCCAGGTCATGCACGGGGTCAACCTCGACATGCTCGGCCGCCGCGACCCCGACATCTACGGCACCCTCTCGCTGACCGAGCTCGAGCGCGAGGTCAGCGAGATGGCGGCCGAGCTCGGCCTGCAGACCCGCTTCTTCCAGAGCAACTTCGAGGGCGAGTTCGTGGAGGAGCTGCACCGGCTCGACGGGCTGGCTGACGCCATCCTGCTCAACCCCGGCGCGTGGACGCACTACGCGTGGGCGATCCGCGATGCGCTGGAGATCACGGCCCTGCCGTCGGTCGAGGTCCACCTCTCCGACGTGGACGCGCGCGAGGACTGGCGCAAGCTCTCGGTCATCGGCGACCTGTGCCTGGCCCGCATCAAGGGCAAGGGCGTGGACGGGTACCGCGAGGCGCTCGTGCGGCTGCGCGAGGCGCTGCAGTGAGCGCACGCGCCGCCGCCGTCGCCGCCGTCGTGACCGAGCGCGAGCTCGACGCCCTGCTCGTGGTCGAGGAGTTCAACCTGCGCTGGCTGACCGGCTACACGGGAACCAACGGGCTGGCCCTGGTCGGCGACGACCTGCGCGTGTTCATTACCGACTTCCGCTACGTCGAGCAGGCCGACCACGAGGTCCAGCCCGCCTTCGACCGCCGCCGCGGGGAGCGCGACCTGCTCGAGGACGGGCGCAACGCCCTGCCCGAGCGCCGCCCGCTCCAGCTCGGCTTCGACGACGCCAACACCTCGGTGCGCACCCACGGCCGGCTGCGCGAGCTGCTGGGCGACCAGGTCGAGCTCGTGGCCGCCGGCGGCGTGATCGAGGACCTGCGAGCGGTCAAGGACGCCGACGAGCTCGCGCTCGTGCGCACCGCGGCCCGCCTCGGCGACGAAGCCCTGCGCGAGGTGCTGCAACAGGGCCTGGCCGGGCGCACCGAGCGCGCGGTGGCGCGCGCGCTCGAGGACGCCATGCGCGACCGCGACGCCGAACCATCGTTCCCCACCATCGTCGCCGCCGGCCCGCACGGCGCGCTCCCGCACGCCGAGCCGCGCGACGTCGAGATCCCCGCGGGCGCGCTCGTCGTGGTCGACTGGGGCGCCCGTTACCACGGCTACTGCTCGGATTGCACGCGCACGGTGGCCACCGGCCCGGTCGAGGGCGAGGCGCGCGCGGTCTACGACCTCGTCCTGCGCGCCCAGCGCGCCGCGCTGGACGCGGTGAGGCCCGGGCCCGAGGGCAAGGCCGTCGACGCGGTCGCGCGCGACCTCATCGCCGAGGCCGGCCACGGCGACGAGTTCGGGCACGGGCTCGGCCACGGCGTGGGGCTCGAGGTCCACGAGGGGCCGACGCTGTCCAAGAAGGGCGACAAGCACCTCGCCGCGGGCAACGTGGTCACGGTCGAGCCCGGCGTCTACCTGCCCGGGCGCTTCGGAGTACGGATCGAGGACCTGGCCGTCGTCACCGACGCCGGCCCCGACGTCCTGAGCTCGTATACCAAGGAGCTCACGGATGTGGGCTAGGGCGCTGGTCGCCGCCCTGGCCATCGCGCTCGCGGCGCCCGCTCTTGCCACCGCCGCCGCCGACCCGCTGTCGGTCAAGCACAACCGCATCGTCGACGCCCGCCGGCGCCAGGTGATCCTCCACGGCGCCAACACCGTGTTCAAGCGCCCGCCGTACTACCCGCCGCTGACCGCCGCGGACTTCCGGCGCATGCGCTCGTGGGGCTTCAACACGATCCGGCTCGGCGTGATCTGGGCCGGCCTGGAGCCTCAACCGGGCCAGATCGACCAGGACTACATCGACCACCTGCAGGCGATCGTCGCGCTGGCGGCCCGGGAGCGCTTCTGGGTGCTGCTCGACATGCACCAGGACCTCTACGCCGAGCGCTTCACCGGCGAGGGCGCCCCGGAGTGGGCGGTCCTGGACGACGGCATCCCGTTCACGCCGGCCGCGGGCGACTTCGCACTCAACTACGCCTCGCCGGCGGTGGGGCGCGCGTTCACGAGCTTCTGGACCGACCGCGACGGCATCCGCACCGAGTACGTGCGCGCCTTCACGGCGCTGGCGCAGCGCTTCGCCGGCAGCCCGGCCGTGCTCGGCTACGACCTCTTCAACGAGCCCTCGTGTGAGTTCCAGCTCGGCCCGCCCTGCGGCCTGCCGCCCGGACCGCCGGTGGCCACGCAGTTCCTCATGCCGCTCTACGACCAGCTCGTGCCCGCGCTGCACGCGGCCGACCCCAAGCACCCCGCCTTCTACGAGGACTCGCCCACCGTGAACTTCGGCTATCCGTTCCTGATCGCGTCGCCCGACGGGCCCGAGTGGCCCTATCCGAACCAGGGGCTCTCGCATCACGTGTACTGCTCGCCCGACCTGCGCGCCGGCGTGAGCTGCCCCGCCCAGGAGCGCCAGGCGGTGGGCAACGCGATCGCCAGCGCCCGGCACAACGATGTCGCCGCGCTGCAGACCGAGTTCGGCGCCACCGACGACCTCGCGACGCTGCGGCGGGTGACCGCGGACGAGGACGCGGCCGGCGAGGGCTGGCTCTACTGGCAGTACAAGACCTACGACGACCCGACCACGAGCTCGTCGGCCGGGCCCGGCGGAGCCGACGCCGAGTCGATCGTGGCCGTCAACGGCCGGGTCAAGCGGGCCAAGGTGGGGGTGCTCGCGCGCGCCTACCCCGAGCGCATCGCCGGCGAAGGCGCGCGATGGTCCTTCGACCCGCGTACCGGCGTGTTCAGCCTGAGCTACACGCCGCGCGGGAGCGGGCCCACCGTCGTGGTGGCCCCGGCACCCGCCTACCCGCGCGGCGCCTGCACGACGGGCCGCGGCTTCACGCAGAGCCGCGACCCGGAACGCGACCGGCTACGCCTGCGCGCCGACCGCGGGGCGCGGCACGTCTCGTTCCGCGCCTTCCCCTGCCCGAACGCCTAGCCCCTCGTCGGGGTACGGCTCGCCCGCGGTGCGCAGCAGCCGGCGCAGCCCGAACCCGAGGGCGACGAGCCAGGCAGCGACGATGGCCAGCAGCAGGCCGTAGGCCGGAAGCTGGAGGCCGACCGACCCGCCGCGCGCCTCGCGCTGCAGGATCGACTTGTCGCTCACGAACGGGCGCGTGAATTGGGCCGTCGCCGGCACGCCCTTGGCCGGGATGGCCGGGTCCGCGGGCAGGAAGATCGGGCTCGCCACGACAGCGCGGCCGTTCTCCATCCGCAGCATGGCCTTCCACTTGCCGTAGACCGGGATCGGCTGCGTGGTCCGGTACACGCCCTCGCTGACGCGTTGCAGGCGGTCGACGACGAGGCTGCCGCCCTGCCAGGCGGTGACGGTCAGCCACTGCGCACCAGACGCGGCGTCGGACGGCGACAGCCGCACGGTTGCGGCCACCGCCCGGTGCGGCGGGCCGGCGACGTCGCGCAGGGCGACGGTGGCCGACGTCGGCGCGCCGGTGTCCATCGGCAGCGGCCAGGCGATGCAGACCAGCGCCAGCACCACGGCGGCAGCGAGCATGCCGCGCGGCGCGTGCTGGGGCGCTTGACGGCCGTTGGCCAGCAGCGCACGCCCGATGAACCCGCCGAGGATGCCGCCGGCGACGCCGGCCAGGAGCGCGAGGATCGCACCCTCGGGGGAGATCGAGGACGGCCACGGCAGCGGCATCCACAGGTGCGACCAGCCCGACTCGGCCGCGAAGCCGACGGTGCCGATCAGCGAGCCGGCGACCACGCCGAGGGTCAGCGGCTTGTTCGGGTTCATGCGCCAGGCCACGAGCTCGACGAGCAGCGCCTCGACGACATAGAGCGGGAAGTGCAGCGTGCTCATCCCGAAGATCGGGCCGATGATCAGCGACAGCACGCCGAAGCCGGCCAGGTAGAAGGCGACCGCGCCGAGCGCGCCACCGCGGCCGAGCTTGGCCCGCGCCGTCACCAGGCCGATGCCGGCCGCGAAGGCGATGAGGATGGGCTGGTAGACGAGCTGGAACTGCGGCACGCCGTAGTCGAACTCGCCCTGCAGGGTCGACAGGCCGATGAGGAAGCCACCGGCGATCGCGACCGTGCGCAGGCGGAACCACAGGTCGGCGTGGCCGACCGGCGGTTGCGCGGCCCGGTTCTGCGCCCGCGAGCCCTCGACCAGCAGCACCCAGGCGCCCAGCGTGGACAGCGAGGCGCCGCCGACCATGAGGATGTGGGTCGGCCCCCACAGCGTCACGTCCTGGCCGAACAGCCGGTGCCAAACGTCGTCGAGCGGGAAGCCGACGAGCGCGCACAGCCCGCACAGGAAGATGAGGACGCCGCCCAGCGGCGCGTTCCAGTTGCGCCCGAGCGGGACCGACGTCGGCGTCTCGGCGCCGGTCCCGATCACGAGCGCGAGCAGCCCGCCCAGCGCGATGCCGGCCAGGCCGAGCAGGATCGGGTAGTGGGCCACGGTCCCGAACGGGCCGGGGTCGCGACCGTGGTCGATGTGCTGGGCCACGTCCCAGTAGAAGCCGAACGCCGCGATCAGCAGCGAGCCGCCGGTGACGGCGGAGGGGAGGGCGGCCCAGCGGGGCAGGCCGGCCACGCGCGCGGCGAAGTCGGCCAGCGAGCCGAGCCACGTGATGCGGCCGGTGCGGTGGGCGAAGCACACCCAGAGTGCGAGCAACGTCAGTGCGCCGGCGACCGCTGCGCCCCACACGAGATCCTGCGTGGGCGCTCCCCCTGCCGGCTCGGATCCCTGCGCAATCAAGTCGAGCATACCGTCATTCTACACCGTTCGATGACACATCAAACCTTGTACCGTAGACTGAGGCGCCATGGCCGACGAGCTGACCATCGACGAGCTGGCGCGCGAGACCGGCATGACCGTGCGCAACATCCGCGCCCACCAGTCGCGTGGGCTGCTGCCGCCGCCCGAGGTCCGCGCGCGCACGGGCTACTACGGGCCCGAGCACGTCGACCGCCTGCGGCTGATCACGAACATGCAGGCCGAGGGCTTCAACCTCGCCGCGATCCACCGCATCATCGAGGCCTCCGACGGCACCGGCGCGCAGATCCTCGATTTCGGCCGCGAGGTGCTCGGCGCCTTCGACGAGGAGCCCGAGCTGACGACCGCCGACGAGCTGGCCCGGCGCTTCGGCGGCACGCTGGACGTCAAGGCGCTGCAGAAGGCCGAGAAGCTCGGCCTCATCCGCCCGTTGGGCGACGACCGCTTCGAGCTCGTCAGCCCGACGCTGATGCGAGCGGGGGAGGAGCTCGTGGCCCTGGGCATCCCGCTCAGCCACGCGCTGGCCGTGGCCGAGCGCATCCAGCGCAATTCGCGGCCCATCGCCGACGCCTTCATCCGCCTGTTCGTCGAGGACGTGATCGGCCCGGGCGACCCCACCCAGCGCACGCCGGAGGAGTGGGAGCGGCTGCGCGACGCGCTCGAGCGGCTGCGTCCGCTGGCCACCGAGGCGGTGCGCGCCGGCTTCCAGCAGACGATGAGCGCGGCCGTGGACGAGCAGGTGGCCAAGATCGTCGGCGACTTCGGCCCCACCGAGGGCAAGAAGGCGTCGCGCCGGCCCGGCCGGCGGCGCCGGTCGGCTTGACCTCGTCCGGAACCTCCTTTGTAATACGAAGTCCCTTGAGCACGAACACCGACTCGCTCGCCGGACAGGTCCGGGCCATGCAGGCGGCCATGAAGGCCAAGGTGCCCGCCGCGCGCCTGGCGACGTTCGCCGCCGACCAGCAGCGCATGGAGCGCCAGGGGGTGCCCGACCGCATCGCCGCGCCCGGCACCCCGATGCGCGACGGCGCGCTGCTCGACGTCGACGGCAACGACACCACGCTGACAGCGGCGCGCGCCGGCGGCCCCGCCGTCGTCGTCTTCTACCGCGGGGCCTGGTGCCCGTACTGCAACCTCGCGCTGCGCGCCTACGAGCAGGCGCTGGTGCCGTCGCTCAACGAGAGCGGCGTCGCGCTCATCGCCATCAGTCCGCAGAAGCCGGACGGGACGCTGTCGATCGCGGAGCGCAATGCGCTCACCTACACCGTGCTCTCCGACCCCGGCAACAGCACCGCCGGTGCGCTCGGCATCGTCACCGAGGTCTCGCCCGAGGCGCGCGGGGCGCAGGCCGAAACCGGCGTCGACGTGGCCCCGACCAACGCGGATGGGACGTACGGCATCCCGATGCCGACGGTCGTGGTCCTCGACGCCGACGGCGTCATCGGCTGGATCGACGTCCACCCGAACTACGCCACGCGCAGCGAGCCCGCAGACATCCTCGCCGCGGTCGGCGAGCTCTAGGGAGCCGTGCTCGTCGAGCTCCAGAACGCCCCCCGGCCGGAGCAGGTGCGGGAGGCGATCCTGGACGCCATCCTCGCCGGCCGCTTCGAGGACGACCGCCTACCGCCCGAGCGCGATCTCTCGAAGATGATGAGGGTCAGCCGGACCACGATCCGGGCGGCGCTGCAGAGCCTCGAGCGCTCGGGGATCGTCACGCGGCGGCGGGCGATCGGGACGACGATCAACCCTCACGTCGACCCGTCCATGCTCGCGCTCCAGCGCCTGGTCGGGTTCGACTGGCTCCTGGAGGAGAAGGGCCACGCGGTGCGCGTCGAACAGTCCTGGCGGCGCACGGTGCCGCCCGCGGACCTCGTGAAGGCCCTCGACGTCGACGCCGCCGAGGCGTTCTTCGTCACCGAGAAGCTGTACTTCGCCGACGGCGCGCCGGCGATCTTCGTGCGCGACCTCGTCCCCTGGCGGCTCATCGTGCGCACGCCGCCCGACGCCCCCGTGGCCTCGCTGTTCGAGTTCAGCCGCCGCTACTGCGGCGCGCCGATCGACCACGCGGTGGCCGACATCGTCCCGCTGGTCAAGCACGACCAGCTCACGAAGCTGGAGCTGCGGCGCGGCCAGGCGTTCCTGCGCCTGCACGGCGTTCATTACTCCCCCGCGGGTGACGTCGTCGCCTACTCGGCCATCGACGTCGACGACGGCTACATCCGGTTCGAGATCTTCCGCCGCAGCTGAGCGGCGCCTGGGTTACACGCGCGCGACGCCGCCGTCGACGGGGATGGTCTGGCCGGTGATGAACCCGGCCTCGTCGGAGGCGAGGAAGGACACCGCGCCGGCCACGTCGTCGGGCTCCTGCACGCGCGGGATCGACTGCGTGGCGGCGACCTCGTCGAAGAGCTCGGGCGGGCGGCTGGCCTTCATGTTCTCGGTGCGGGTCAGGCCGGGGGCCAGCGCGTTGACGGTCACGCCGTCGGGCCCGACCTCGGACGCGAGCGCGCGGGTGAACCCAACCACGCCGCCCTTGCTGGAGATGTAGTGCACATAGGACGGGTACTGGCCGCCGTGGAACGTGTTCGAGGCCATGTTCACGACCCGCCCCCAGCCCTGGGTGCGCATCGCGGGCACGAAGGCCGAGGACACGATGAACACGCTGTCGAGGTTGATCGACAGGACCTTCCGCCACAGCGCGAGGTCGATCTCGGGGAACGGGTCGTAGGGGTAGATCCCGACGTTGTTGACGAGGATGTCGGCGGGGCCGAGGCCGGTGGTGACGTCGGCGACCGCCCGCGCGACCGAGGCCTCGTCGGTGACGTCGCAGCTCAGCGCCAGCGCGCGCCCGCCGCGCTCCTTGACCGCGGCGGTCACCGGCGCCCCGTCGGCGCGGTCGAGCACCGCGACGTCGGCGCCGCCCTCCGCGAGGCGCAGCGCGATCTCGCGGCCCATCCCGTTCGCTCCGCCCGTGACCACGGCCACCCGGCCGGCGTGCTTGCCCTCAGCCATCCTCGTCTCCAGTCGAGCTACGCGCCCGCGTTCGCGCGGGTCTCGGCCTCGAGCCAGGTCGAGGTCGGCAGCATGCCCTGGATCTCGAGCTCCCAGCGCGCCTCGTCGGCGAGCAGGTCCGGGGTCCAGGGGACGCGGCCGTCGTACTTGACCGCGACCTCCTTGACCCCGTCCACGACCCCGACCACCGCGTTCTGGATCTGGTCCACGAACAGGTCCCAGAACGGGCAGGTCATCGTCGTCAGCACGATCGCGACCGTCGCCTTGTCGCCCTGCTGCTCGATCCCGCGCACCATGCCCAGGTCGACGATGTCGATCCCGAGCTCGGGGTCGATGACCTGCTTCAGCGCCGTACGGATATCCACGTCATCACTCCGCGATCGGATGGCCGGGGACAGGGGTCATGCCATCGGGCGCGCCCGGGGGCGTGGTGTTGGGACGGATGCCGCCGCGATGCGCGCCGCCCAGCGCGCCCTTGGCCACCTCCTGGGTCAGGTAGGTGTCCGCGTACACGTAAGAGGGCTGGTTGGGCCACGACTGGAGCTCGCGGTCGACCTCGACGAGCTCGCCGTCGAGGATGATCTGCTCGATCTTCGTGCGGTCCTCCAACACGGCGACGTCCTGGCTCGGGTCGCCGTCGACGACGAGCAGGTCGGCGAGCATGCCCGGCGCGACGCCGCCCACCTCGCCCTCGAGGTTGAGGACGACGCCGCCGTTGTAGGTCCCCGCGCGGATGGCCTCGAGCTCCGAGACCCCGGCGTATTTCATGAGGAGCGTGAGCTCGTTGGCATGCCACTCGCCGTACGGCGTCATGGCGAAGCCGGCGTCGGTGCCGAGGAGGAACCTGACTCCCGCCTCCTTGGCCATGTGGAGGCTGTCGTGCGTGCGCTCCAGCATGCGCCGGCAGCCGTCGACGATCGGCCGCGGCGACCCGATGGACGGTCCGTACACGGCCCACTGCTCGAGCAGCAGCAGCGTGGGCACGAGCGGGATGTCCTTCTCGGCCAGGAGGTCCACGGTGCCCTGGGTCATGATGTTGCCGTGCATGATCCAGTCGAAGCCGGCCCGCGCGGCGGCGGCGACCTCGGCATCTCCGCGCGCGTGGATCGTGCACCGCTTGCCGAGCTGGTGCGCGAGGTCCGCGATGACCACGAGTTCCTCCTCGCGGAAGGACTGGTACTCGCCGAACGCGCTGTCGGCGAGCTTGATGAAGTCCACGCCGTTCTTCACCTGCCGGCGGACCTCGGCGATCATCTCGTCGGTGGTGTTGCAGCGGATGCCGATGTTGCCCTCGACCGTCCCGGTGTCGTCCGGGTACCAGTCGGTCAGGCCGTTGCTCGTCGTGATGTACCGCCCGGCCGACGTCATGCGCGGGCCCTTCACGCGGCCCTCGCTGATGCCGTCGCGCACGGCGACACCGATGAAGTAGCTGCCGCCGGGCTGTGACAGGCCGGTGACGCCCGCGGCCAGGACCTTCTGCACGTTCCAGGCCGCGCGCAGGGTGCGGCCCTCGACGCTCGTGAAGATGTCCTGCTCCTCCTGCGTCATGGACTCGCCGTAGGTCATGTGGCAGTGCGCGTCGATCAGGCCGGGCATCACCGTCTTGCCCTTGCCGTCGATGCGCACGGTGGCCGCGGAGCCATTGCGCTCCCCGCCTTCGCCGCTGGGTTCGACGGCAGCGATGCGGTTGCCGTCCACCAGCACGTCGACGCCGCGCCTGGGCGCGTTGCCCATGCCGTCGATCACGTCGCAGTTCTCGATCAGGATCTTGCTCATTGCCTCACCGCCAGGGCCGACATCTCGACCAAGAGTTCGGGTTGTACGAGTCGGCTCACCACCACGAGCGTGTTCGGTGGGTAGCCGCCGTCGGGGAACATCTCTGCGAACACCTTCGCACGCGCCTCATAGAACACGGGGATGTCGTCGGGGGTGATCAGGTACGTCGTCAGCTGGAGGAGGTCGGGGGGCTCGAGCCCCTCGGCCTCGAGGGCCAGCCGCACGTTCGCGAACGCCTGCACGACCTGGTTGGCGGTGCCGTCGGCGACCAGGCCGTCGCGGTCCGCGCCGACCTGGCCGGCGATGCTGACCAGGCCGTTCGCCGACGCCACGTGCGAGTAGGCGCCGAGCGGCTCGGCCAGCGCTTGGGGGTTGGAGTAGTTCACCTGGGCCTCTCCTCCTCTATGCCGTGGCCCGCTCGGCCACCGGCTCCGCGACCGGCACCCGGCTCTCGGGGGCTCCGAGCTCGCGGCGGACGATGTTCGCGCCCTGCGCGATGCCCGCCGCCTTGTAGAAGGCGATGGGCCGCTTGCAGCCCTCGCGGCCGAAGCCGCAGTCCGACGTGATGATCAGCTTCTCGGCCGGCACGTACTCGAGCGCCGAACGGATCTCCTCGGCCACCGACTCCGCGGAGTCGGCGATCAGGTCGCGGTGGCTCACCACCCCGAGCGCGATCTTGACGTCGGACGTGTCGCGGTACGGGGCCAGGTGCGGCAGCGCCTCCTGGCTGTTGTCCTTGGCCTCGATCGTCCACACGTCGATGTTCAGCTTCGTCATGAAGATCTCGACCGACGGCGCATAGGACCGGGCGGCGTAGACGCGCTGCATCATCGGGTTGCCCCAGCAGGTGTGGGCCCAGACCTCGACGTCGTCGAGGCCGTCGACCTCGTAGTTGAAGGCCTCGATCATGAACTCGAGGTCGGGGTGGTCGGGGTCGGCGGCGGCCAGTGCGTGGATGGCCGGCTCCTCGATCTGGATCACCGTGCAGCCCGCATCGGCCAGGCGCCGCAGCTCGCGGTTGAGCAGCCCGGCCATGTCCCAGACCATCGCGTGCTGGTCGCGGTAGGCGTCGGAGTCGAGCTGCACGAAGTCGGCCACCGTCTGCGCCGAGACGGTCCCGAACTTCACCGGCTTCTCGGTGCGCGACTGGGCCAGCTCCCAGATCCGGTCGAAGTCGAAGGGCTTGGCCATGGTGAGCTTGCCGTGGACCTTTGGCCACATCCAGCCCTGGGCCATGATCTCGTTGAGCAGGGTGCCCTTCGGATACTCGTAGAGCGCCTCCGTCGGCGGGGTGAAGTCGTCCTGGCTGAGCCCGCCGATCCGGTCCAGCGGGTAGTGCAGCCACGAGCGCCCGGCCATCTCCGGGTCGAGGTGGTAGTCGCCGTTGGTGAGGATGTCGAGCCCGGCCTGCTCCTGGTCGGAGATGACCACCGAGGTGGCGTCCTTGAAGCGCTCGCGGAAGCGGCTCTCGGTCATGCAGATCGCGAACCGCTCGCCGCCCGAGTCGGTGTCGTACCACTCGGGTCGCGGCCAGGACCCGGTCACGGTGGTGGGGAGGATCTTGTCTTTCGTGGCGGTGAACATGTGGCGCTCCAAGCCTCGATGTCGTCAGTGGTCCAGGAACTCGCGGATCGTTCGGTTGACTTCGGCTGGACGCTCGCCCCAGGCGATGTGTCCGCCCCCGTCGATCTCCCGCACCTGCGCGCCCGGGATGGCCTCGGCGACCCGCCGGTTGTAGCGCGGCAGCGTGATCAGGTCCTCGGCGCCGTGCACGACCAGCGTCGGGCACCGGATCTGCGGCAGGCGGTCCAGCGCGTCGTGGCTGATGTCCGCGCGGAAGTGCTGCTCGTAGGCGTGCTGCGGCTGGCTTCCCGAGACGCCGACGAAGTAGTCCTGCAGCTCGGCCATGCGCTCGGGCTCGTCGTCCACGAATGAGGGCGCCCACATCCAGAACGCGAAGGCGCCGAAGACCTCGCGCGGAGCCTTCTGCAGCGCGAGCAGGCGGGCCTCGTAGTGGCGGCGGATGTGGTGCTCGAGCGGGGTCGAGGACCAGGTCGAGAGCAGCACCGCCTTGGCGACCAGCTCCGGCGAGCGGATCGCGATCTCCTGGATGATGCAGGAGCCCAGACTGAAGCCGACCATGGCCACGTCGGACAGGCCCAGGGCGTGCACGACGCCCTCGACGTCGCGCGACATGTTCTCGACCGTGTAGGGCTCGTCGGGGGAGTCGCTCTCGCCCGTGCCGCGGTTGTCGATGGTGATACAGCGGTAGCGGTCGGTGAAGTCGGGCAGCTGGTAGCCCTCCCAGACGCGGCCCGAGTTGCCGGTGCCGGGGATCCAGACCACGGGCTCGCCCGCGCCGTGCTCCGCGTAGTTGATCGCGATGCCGCTGTCCAGGGTCACCCGCGGCATCACGCCACCGTCCCGTTCACGCTTGCGGTCTCGCCGGCGGCCACGCTGGCCAGCGCCATGCGCACCCGCGCCGGGTCGTGCTCGGGGGCGACGAGGCTCACGACGGTCAGCACCGTGCGGGCCAGGTGGCGCGCCATCGCCTGCGCCGCCTCGCCGGCCTCGCGGCGCTCGCAGGCGTCGAGGATCTCGCGGTGCTCGTTGGCCACGCGGGTCCATGCGTGGTCGCCCTGGGTCACGGCCAGGCGCCGGTAGCGGTCGGCGGTCTCGCTGAGCTGGCCGACGAGAGCGACGATGCGCGCGCCCGAGTGCGAGACCAGGCCGCGGTGGAAGGTCGCGTGCGGCCCGTTCCAACCGTCGATGTCCCGCGGCTCGGCGAACGCGTCCATCTCCGCCAGGCGTACGTTGAGCTCGCGCAGGTCGTCGGCGTCGAACTGGGCCACGCTCAGGCGCACGGCCAGCGACTCGAGCGTGATCCGCATGGCGTAGATCTGCTCGAGGTCGTCTACCGAGAAGCTCGCGACCTGCACCCGCCGGTTGGGCAGTGCGTCGATCAGGCCCTCGCCCTGCAGCAGGCGCAGCGCCTCGCGCAGCGGGGTGCGGCTCACGCCGTAGCGCTCGGCGAGCTGGACCTGGGAGAGGATCGTGCCCTGCTCGAGGTCGCCCTCGAGGATGGCCTCGCGCAGGGCGCCGTGCACGACGTCGACGCTGCGACGGGCCGCGCCGGCGCTCACGCGCGCTCCCATCCGGCGACCACGGGGTTGACGAGCCGCCCCACGTCCTCGATCTCGACCTCCACGGTGTCGCCGTCGGAGAGGAAGACCGGGGGGTCGCGGCGGAAGCCCACGCCCTCGGGCGTGCCGGTGGCGATGATGTCGCCGGGGACGAGGGTGACGAGGCGGCTGATGAAGGCGACGATCTCGGGGACCGGGAAGATCATGGCCGCGGTCGGGGCCTCCTGCATGAGCGTGCCGTTGACCCAGGTGCGCAGGGTCAGGTCGCTCAGGTCGCCGACCTCGTCGAGCGAGACCAGCGCCGGCCCGCTCGGCGCGAAGGTGTCGAGCGCCTTGCCCGCCGTCCACTGCCCGGTCTGGAACTGGAGGTCGCGCTCGCTCACGTCGTTGAAGGGCATGCAGCCGGCGACGTGGTCCAGAGCATCGGCCGCCGTCGCGCCCTTGCAGCGCCGCCCGACGACGATCGCCAGCTCGCCCTCGTAGTCGACGGCGCGCGCGCCCGGGGGCGGCTGGATCGGTGCGCCGGGACCGATCAGCGAGGGCGGGAACTTGGGGAAGAGGATCGGAGCCGGGGGAGACTCCTGCTCGAGCTCGTGCGCGTGGGCGCGGTAGTTGAGCCCGAGGCAGATGATCTTCTCGGGGTCGGGGACCGGTGGGTGCAGGGTGACGTCGCCGGCCTCGAGCGTGTCGCCGCGGTCCGCGGCCGCTTCGGCCGCCGCGCCCAGCGCCGCGCGCTGGGCGCGCTCGAGGCCGAGCAGCTGGCGCGTGGTGGGGGCGCCGTTGACGCGATCACCGAGCAGCACGCCGCGCAGCGCGGTGTCGGCGTCCACGACGGCGTCCTCGACGAGGATGCCGGCCCGTGGCCCGTTGTCCGAGGCGTAGGTGACGTAACGCAAAGGCTCTCCTGCACCGAACTGTATCCAGAATGGCTGCCCGCGCACAACGCGCTCCGCTCTGTTCTGAGTTCGAGCGGCGGTTCTGGATCCAGACCGCTTGCCGACGGGGTGTCAACGGGATCCAGGCCGCTCCTCGAACAGGTGGGCGAACAGCTCCGGCCGGTTGTAGTGCCCGGCGGTGTCGTGGACGAACTTGGGCGCGATCACAGCGTCGGGATCGATCTCGGCGACCACGAGCTGCTCGTCGTCGTTCTCGGCCCGGGCCAGCGTCTGCCCGCCGGGGCCGACGACGCTGGCGCGCCCGCGCGCGCCCGGATCGTCGAGGAAGCCCTCGGTGCCCTCGACGCCGTAGGCCTCGCGCATCTCGTCGCCGATCGCGGTGACGCTGTTGATGACGAAGGCCTTGAGCGTGTAGGCCAGCGCGGGGCCCACGAGCTCGATGACCGGCTGCATCGCGAGGTCGGGGCTGAAGTGCTGCGGCCACGACGCCACGTGCACGGTGGGGTACGCGCGCGCGCTTGCGTACTGGGCCAGCGGGTTGGAGTTCTCGCCGCAGATCAGGCCGGTGACGTTGAGCTCGCCCACGCGCATGCTGTTCTCGCTGCCCGTGGTGCCCGGGCCGTGCACCAGGCGCTCGCCGATCGTGGGCACGAACTTCTGGTGCTTGTTGGCGATCGCGCCGTCGGCATCGATGTAGACCTGCGTGTTCCACAGCGTGCCGGTGGTGTGCGGGCGCCGCTCGCAGATGCCGACGACGGCGGCGACCCCGTGCTCGCCGCAGGCCCGGGCGATCTTGTCGATTGCGTCGCCGGGGACCTCGATGGCGTTCTTGAACAGCCGCTCGCTGAGTGCCAGCGTCCGCCCGTCGAGCGGCAGCAGCTCCACCCAGCCGGGGTGCCCGGGCACGAAGCCCTCGGGGAAGCCGATCAGACCCGCGCCGGCGTCGGCGGCCTGTCCGATCAGCCCGACCGTCTTCTCCACCGTCGCGTCGCGGTCGAGGAAGACCGGGGCCGCCTGGACGGCGGCGACGGTGAACGAGCCCATCCGCAGACCTCCTAGGCCGGCACCATCATGCTGGGATCGACGCGGTCGCCCCCGAGCGAGCGCGCCGCCGCGGAGCCCTCCGCGACCGCTTCCTCGACCGTGCGCGGGACGCTGGCGTCGCCCACGAGGTAGAGCTCGGGAACCGACCCGGCGAGCTGGTCGTAGAGCTCGTCGGCCGGCCGCCGCTTGACGCCGATCACGACGACGTCGGCGGGCAGCTCGTGCTCGTCCACCGGGCCGATGCGCAGGGCGCCGATGTGGGGCGCGAACGCCCCGGCGCTGTCGATGACCACGCGGTCGTCGTGGATGCGCTTGATGCCCCACTTGGGCCGCAGGGTCACGGCGCGCTCGAGGTCGGCGATGACCTCCGGGCGGCGAATCGTGCCGGCCATGTCCTGGCCGAACTCCTCCTTGCCGTCCGTGAACAGGTCGGTGCGCCCGTAGGCCAGGAGCGTGACGGTGTCGCCACCGCCCGCCATCCACAGCGCGGTCTGGCAGCCGATGAGGTCGCCGCCCTCGATCACGACGTTGCGTCCGCCGGCCGGCACCGAGCGCAGCGCTTCGAGCGGCGTGAGGACGTGGTCGAGCCCCGAGCCGGGGATGTGCCGGGGCACGAGCGGCCGCGAGCCGGTGGCGATGACCACCGCGTCCGGCTCGGCCGCGAGCACGGCGTCGGCCGTGGCCTCGAACCCGAGCTTGACCTCGACGCCCAGCGACTCGACCTGCCCGACCAGCCAGTCGACGAGGTTCTGCCATTCCTCCGAGCCCGGCGGCTTGGCCGCCAGGTGGAGCTGGCCGCCGAGGACCGACTCGCGCTCCCAGAGCTGGACCTCGTGGCCCTCGAGCGCGGCCACGCGCGCGGCCTCCAGGCCGGCGGGGCCGCCGCCGACGACGAGCACGCGGCGCGGCTGCGCGGCCCGGGTCGGCGCGCCCCAGCCGGGCAGGAGCTCGCGCCCGGCCTCGGGGTTGCCGACGCAGGTGATGTCGAGCGCGCTGACCCAGCGGTCGATGCAGCCCTGCTCGCAGGCCACGCACGGGCGAATCTCGCGCGCCCGCTCCTCGTAGGCCTTCCGTGGCAAGTCCGGGTCGGCGAGCAACTCGCGCGCCATCGAGATGAAGTCGGCGTGGCCGTCGGCGAGCACGCGCTCGGCCAGCTCCGGGGTCGTATAGCGGCCGACCGAGACCACCGGGATGTCGACGGCCGACTTGATCTCGGCCGCGAGGTGCTCGAGCTGGCCGGGGCCGATGCCCATCGGGGCGATCATCCAGCGGAACGTCTCGTAGCTGCCGCCCGAGATGTGGACGTAGTCGACGCCCTCCTCCTGCAGGGCCAGCGACGCGGCCACCGAGTCCTGCAGGGTGATCCCGCCCTCGGTCCACTCGTCGCCGGACATGCGGTAGCCGATGGGGTAGTCGTCGCCCACGGCGGCGCGGACCTTGCGCACCGTCTCGCGGATGAAGCGCAGCCGGTTCTCCAGCGATCCGCCGTACTCGTCGGTGCGCAGGTTGCTGTAGGGGGAGAGGAAGCTCATGAACAGGTAGCCGTGCGCGCCGTGCAGCTCGACGAGGTCGAAGCCCGCCTCCCGCGCCCGCACCGCCGCCTGCGCGTACTCGTCCTGCAGCTCGTGCAGGCGCTCCACCGTCATCTCCTCGGGGACCTCGCCGAGCACGCCCTCCGCCACCGGCGACGGCGCCTCGGGTGCGACCCCGCCGGTGTAGTGGTGCGTCGTCTGGCGCCCGGCGTGGGCGATCTGGCTGCCCATGCGCACGCCGTAGGAGTGCACCGTGTCGGTGAGCCGGCGCAGGCCGGGGATGAGGTCGTCGTCGTAGATGCCGACCTGGAAGTACGTACACCCGCGGCCGCGCGGCGTGATGTACGCGTAGCCCAGGTTGATCCAGCCCACACCGCCCTCGGCGCGGCGCCGGAAGTACGCGACCTTCTGGTCGGTGACCCGCCCCTCCCGGTCCGACATGTTGTCGCACATCGACGGCAGGACGAGCCTGTTCTTCATCGTCACCCCCTTGATCGAACCCTCGTCGAACAGGTGGGGATAACGGGCGTGCGGCACCTCGGCTCCTTCCGGCGAAGAACAAGTCATTTGTATGCCAAATGACGGCAGGCGTCAATTCGGCCCCGCCCCGGGGCGGGTCAGGAGCGGGCGCGCACCGGCTCCGGCGGGCCGGTCAGGACGATGGCGATGGCGGCCAGGCTGGTGGTGAGCACCAGCGCGCCGGCGATGGCGAACACGCCGCCCGCGCCGACGAAGTGCGATGCGCCGCCGAGGACGAGGGCCCCGAGGCCGATGCCGGAGTTGAGGATGATGTTCCAGGTCCGGCTGGCGTGCGCGAGCCCGGCGGGGCCGGCGCGCTCGAGCATGTCGCCGAGGGTGATGGTGAGGATCGCGCCGGTCGCCAGCCCGGCGACCGCGGCGCCCACGTCGGCCAGCGCGTCGAAGCTCACGCCGAGCGCCCCGAGCCCGAGGGCCATGAGCAGCGCCCACCGGATCAGCATGCGGTTGACCACGAGCCGGCGGTCCAGCAGGTAGCCGCCGAACATGCGCCCCGCGGCCATGCTCAGCCCGAAGCAGACCAGCGTCACCGTGGTCACGTCGAGGGCGAGGAGCGGAATGTAGGTGAAGGCGATCCCGAAGACCATCGCGGCGGGGAAGAACACGAGGATGGGGGCGGCGGAACGCAGCGTGGGCCGGCGCCAGGCGCGCGTGCCGCCGGGCTCGGCGCCGATGGCCGGATGGGGCATCGGGACCAGCAGCGCGAGCACCGCGACCGCGGGCACGACGACGCCGGCGACAAAGCTCACGTGGGCCGACCAGTGCAGCAGCGCGGCCAGGCCGATGGGCGGCCCGAACGCCGTGCCCAGCGCCGACGCCAGGCCGTACGCGCCGAGCGCCGGGCCGCGCTCCGCGCCGGGCGCGTAGGCCGCGATCATCGCCGCGCCGAGAACGGTCAGCAGCCCGAACCCGAGGCCGCGGATGAGCGTGTTGACCAGCAGCATCGGGAACGACTGCGAGGCGAAGAGCAGCAGCGTGGGCAGCCCGATGAGCAGGATGCCCGTGCCCAGCAGCGTGCGCGGCGCGACGTGGTGCACGAGCCGCGGAGTCACGAACTGCGTGCAGACGGTCGCGACCATCGTCGCGAAGGTCAGGACGCCGGCGGCGACGCTTCCGTGGTCGCGGGCAGCGAGCACCGGGAAGACGGAGAGCTCGAGGTAGAAGCCGAAGAAGCCGCCGACGCTGGCGATGAGGATCGCGCGCCGCGCCCGGGCGTTGCCGCTGAGCGCACGGCCCATCGCACGAGCATACGCTTACAATCGCGCGCTCATCGCGCAACCGGGGCGGTTGGGGGACCGCCCGTCCGACGCCGTCGACGGATCGCGATGGGGAGAGCGATGCGCTGGCCCATCGCAACCGACACGGAAGGAACCGCGGCACATGATCAGCCAGTCACCGTTCGACGAGAACGAGTTCGCGGCGCGCGCCGCCCGGGTGCGCGAGCGCATGCGCGCAGACGGCCTCGACGCCGTGATCGCGTATTCGAACGCCAAGGCCAAGGGCTGCGTCCGGTACCTGAGCAACTACTTCGTCCGCTTTACCGGCGCGCAGACGCGGCGCGACGGGGGCTACTTCCAGTTCGGGTCCTGCGCCCTGCTCTTCCCCGCCGACGGCGAGCCCCGCCTGCTGACCGACCAGCCGTGGGACATCGCGCGGGCCAAGGAGATGACGCTGTTCTCCGACACCGCCTACGCGGAGAACTTCGGGACCGACTTCGGCGAGCGCATCGCCATGGACGGCTACAAGCGCGTGGGCATCGACAACTGGTTCCTGTTCCCGGCCATGCACTACCTCGGGCTCACCGAGCTGGCACCCGAGGCCGACTACGTCCCCACCCAGCTCATCGAGGACACCTACAAGATCAAGTCGCCGCGCGAGATCGAGCTCGTGCGCAAGGCCGAGGACGTCGCCGTCAAGGCGATCGAGGACGCCTTCGCGGCGGTCGGCGTCGGCGTGCCCGAGTTCGACTTCGCACTGGCGTGCGACTACGCGCTGCGCAAGTACGGCGACCTCGAGGTGGCCGGGAGCGCCATCGTGGCCGGCGGCCCCAACACCGCCACCGGCTCCGGCCTGCCGACGCAGGAGAGCTCCTACACGATGCGGGCCGGCGACTGGGCGCTGTTCGACGTCTGCCCGGGCTACGAGGGCTACGCGGGCGACATCTCGCGCATGATCGTCGCCGGCAGCATCAACGACCTCGATCCGCAGCTGAAGGCGATGTACGACGTCACCCGCGAGATGAACGAGCGCGTCATCGAAGCCATCAAGCCCGGCGTCACGCCCTGGCAGCTCAACCAGCTGGCCATCGAGATCTGCGACAGGACCGAGTTCGGCCGGTACAAGATCGACCTGCTCGGGCACAGCCTCGGCCCGGACATCCACGACCCCCCCGACTACTACTACGACACCACGCCGCTCGAGGAGAACATGACGATCACGGTCGAGCCGTGCGTGCTGTGGCCGGGGAAGGCCGGCACGCGGGTCGAGGACGTCGTGCTCGTCACCGGCGACGGCTGTGAGGTGCTCAGCGCCGCGTCGCCCAAGGAGCTGCGCGGCACCGACGACTGAGCGGAGCGCGAACCGCGCTCAGGCGTGGATCGACATGGCCCCCTCGGGGATGCTGGACACCTCGCCGTGGGGCTCGATGCTCCAGCTCTTGGCCATGCGGTTGCCGCCGGCGGTCAGGGAGAAGAACGCCGCCAGCTCGATGATCTCGGCGTTGCTGTAGTGCTGGCGCAGCTCCTCGTAGACCTCGTCGTCGCGGCCGTCGTCGAGGGTGAGCGTGCGCGCGTAGTGCAGCGCGGCGCGCGTGCGCGGGTCGGGATGCTCCCAGTTGGGCAACGCGCAGCTGCGCATCTCCTCGTCGCTGATCGACTCGGCCAGCGGCGAGCGCTGGCGGGCGCAGAACTCGCACTCGATCATCTGGGCGATCTGGATCCGCCCGAGCTCCTTGATCTCGTGCGGTACGAGGCCGCCGCGGTGCAGCACCTCCCAGTAGTTCGCGAACGCGACAGCGACCTCGGGGTTCTGGCCCATGGTCGCGTACCAGGCGATGGGCGGGCTCTTGGTGACCGCGGCGCGATCGAGGATGTCCCGCAGCCCCTGGTCCTCGACGGCCTCCGTGTCGATCCTCGGCACCCGCGGGACGTGCGTTGCGGCATCTGTGGTCATGGCCCAGACCGTACGCCCCGGGTCGCGCGGCCGCCAACGCTCGCGCGCGATGCGGGCCATGCCGTGGCGACATGGCGGCGCCGCCGTGCGAGGGTACGGGCGTGGAACTGCGCGACCTCCGCACGTTTCTGCAGACCATCGACTCGGGCACGATCACCGCGGCCTCGGGCGAGCTGCACCTCGTCCAGTCCGCCGTCTCGCGGGCGATCAAGCGCCTCGAGGACGAGTTAGGGCTGACGCTGCTCGAGCGCATGCCCGACGGCGTGACGCCCACGCCCGCGGGCGCCGACTTCGCGCGCCACGCGGAGGTGATCCTCGCCGCCGTCGCCGCTGCCGAGTCCGACATGGCCGCGCACCGCGACTCGGCCAGCGGCCGGGTGCGGGTCGGCTTCCTGACCTCGGTGGTGCCGTTGCTGCTCGCGCCCCTACTGCGCCGCCTGCGCGCCCGCCACCCGCACATCCGGGCCGAGTTCGCGGAAGGGCTGCCGCTCGACCTGCTCGCGCGCATCCGCGAGCGGCGCCTCGACGTGGCCCTGACGTGGTTCCCGCTCGAGACCGGCGACCTCGAGTCGGCCGCGCTGGTCGAGCTGCCGCTCGCGCTCATCGTCGCCCCCGACCACCGGCTCGCAACCGACGCGCGGGTCGAGCTCATCGACCTCGGCCAGGAGGCGTGGGTGAGCTTCCGCAGCGGCGGCCCCAGCCACACGTGGATCGCCCGCGCGGGTGCGGCCGGCGGCTTCTCGCCGCGCATCGTCACCGAGTCCGAGACCTTCGCGGAGCTCAAGGCGTTCGTGCAGGCCGGCGCCGGCATCACCCTGCTGCCCGCGGCCGCCGTGCGCCCGGAGTCGGGCAGCGACGCGCTGCGAGCGCTGCCCCTGTACGGCAGCGTGCCCGCTGCGACGCTCGGGGCCGTCTGGCTGGACCGCCGGCGGGCGCCGCTGGTTGACGCGGTCATCGAGGCCGTCGGCGACCTGGCCCGCGCCGGCGGCCTGGACGCGTCCTGAGGCTCAGCCGTGCCGGACGCGGGCGAGCTGGCGCTCGACCGCGAGCTCGTCGTGCAGGTCCGGCTGCCGGTGCTCCGCCGGGTCGTAGCCGAGCAGGTCGCCGTAGACGTCGGTGCGCCGGTCGGCCAGCGGCGTGATGAGCGGGTCGCGCACCTTGGCCCGGCGCGCCTCGGCCAGGTCCATGGGCACGACCTCGACGACCTCATCGTCGCGGCTGGCCGGCCCGAACAACGGCCGGCCGTACGGGTCGATGACCACGCTGGAGCCGAGGTAGCCGAGGGTGCCGTCGGCGCCCACGCGCGAGGCGGCGGCGACGAAGACCTGGTTGATGTTGGCCTGCACGAGCGCGGCCTTGACCTGATCGATCACGCCGTCCGCCGGCGCCGCCTTGTCGTAGCCCGGGGCCCACGCGGTGGGGATGGCCACGAGGTCGGCGCCCTGCAGCGAGAGGATGCGCAGCGCCTCGGGGAAGCGGAGGTCGTAGCAGACGATGATGCCCACGCGGCCGAAGGGCAACGACACCACCGGCAGGCCGAGGTCGCCGGGAGCGAACAGCAGGCGCTCCTCGCCCCAGAGGTGGAGCTTGCGGTACACCGCGACCACGCCCCCGGGCCCGACCACGGCCACGCTGTTGTACAGCGACCCGCCGGCGATCTCGAGGATGCCGCCGACGATGTGACAGGAATGCCGGGCCGCCAGCTCCTGCCAGTCGCGGGTCGCCGGGCCGGGGATGGACTGGGCCGCGCGGAGGGCCTCGTCCCAGCCGGTGAAGCGGTATCCGGAGGCCGCGAGCTCGGGGAGGACGACCACGTCCGCGTCGCGTTCGGCGGCCGACTCGATGGCGTCGACGATGCGGTCGCGGTTGCCGTCGAGGTCGCCCGGGAGGAGCTCGAGCTGGGCGACGGCGACGTTGATGTCGAGCATGATTCAGGCCCTCCTCCCCGGGCCCGGGCCCGGCATTGACAACCAAACCCAGTATGTAATACAAACGAGGCGCAGAGGCTAGCGCAAGGTCAGCGACCCGGGGAAGAGATGACGCGACCAGACAAGTACGTGGGCAAGGGCATCCCGATGGTGACGGCCGGGCGATTCACCCGGGGCATGGGGCGGTACGTGAACGACCTCCCGCTCGTCAACGTCAAGCACGTGGCCTTCGCGCGCAGCACCGAGGCGCACGCCCGCATCACCAGCCTCGACGTGTCCGCCGCGGCCGCGCACCCGGCCTGCATCGCCGTCTACACCGCCGACGACCTCTTCCCGCTCCTCGTCAACCCGTACTGGGGCGGGTGGGAGGGCACCGCGCGGGCCGAGGGCTCGCCGCTGGCCCGCAACAAGGTCCGCTGGGTGGGCGAGCCGGTCGCCGCCATCCTCGCCAACAGCCGCTACGAGGCCGAGGACATCGCCGAGCTCGTCGACGTCTCCTACGAACCGCTGCCGGCCGTCACCGATCCCGAGAAGGCGCTCGCGCCCGACAGCGCCGTGCTCTACGACGAGTGGGACAGCAACACCTACTTCCACGACGAGTTCGAGTGCGGCGACCTGGCCGGTGCCTTCGAGCGCGCCGACGGCGTGGTCAAGCGCCGCTTCACCGCCGCCCGCCACACCGGCACCCCGCTGGAGACCCGCGGGATCGTCGCCGAGTACGACTCCGGCCTCGAGTCGCTCACCATCCAGTGCAACTTCCAGGACGTCTACCTCGCGCGCGCGATCATCGCCGAGGTCCTGGACATGCCGCCGTCGCAGGTCCGCGTGGCCTCGCCCGACTCCGGCGGCGGGTTCGGGGTCAAGCTGCCGGTGTATCCGGAGGAGTTGGCCGTCGCCTGCCTCTCGCTCAAGGAGCGCGGCCCGATCAAGTGGATCCAGGACCGCCAAGAGGACCTGATCGGCACGAGCCAGCACCGCGACCTGATCATCGAGGCCGAGGCGCCCTACGCCACCAACGGCAAGATGCTGGGGCTCAAGGTCCGCATCGTCAGCGACGGCGGCGCGTACGGCGTCCCCGCGCGCGGGAACACCGTCGAGGGCATGATGGCGGCCGAGGACCTGGTCGCCGGTGGCCACGACATCAAGGACTACGCCTACGTCCTCGACGTGGCCATGACCAACAAGCCGCCGACCTGCGTCTATCGCGGCGTCGCGCAGCCGGTCACCGTGTTCGCGCTGGACTCGCTCATGGACGCGATCGCCGAGGAGACCGGCGTCGACCGCGGCGAGGTGCGCCGCCGCAACCTCATCAAGCAGGACCAGTTCCCGTACGAGACGGCGACCAAGGGCTACGTGATGGAGCCGGGCAGCTACGAGGAGGCGCTCAACAAGGCGCTCGAGCTCGTCGGCTTCGACGAGTGGCCCGAGTACCAGGCGAAGATGCGCACGAAGGGCCGGCTGTTCGGCCTCGGGATCACCTGCGGCGCCGAGGCCGCTGCCCGCGGCGCCACCTGGTACGGCAAGCGCGGCCTGCCCATCTCGGGGCAGGAGGGCTGCCAGATCAAGATCGACCACACCGGTCGGGTCTACGCGGCGCTGGGCACGACGACGCAGGGCCAGGGCCTCGAGACCTCGCTCGGCCAGCTCATCGCCGACGAGCTCGGCGTCGACATCGCCGACGTCCGCGTGACCATGGGCGACACCGACCGCACGCCCTACGGGGCGGGAACGTGGGCCAGCCGCTGCGCCACGCTCGGCGGCAGCGCTGCGCTGCGCGCGTCCGAGGACCTGCGCGAGAAGGTGCTCAAGGTCGCGGCGGCTCGCCTCGAGGCCAACCCCGACGACCTTGAGCTCGCGGATGGGCACGTCTCGGTCAAGGGCGCCCCGAGCACGGCGCTGACGCTACGCGAGGTGGCCCGCATCGCCTACTTCGAGGCGTCCGATCTTCCCCGCGATATCGAGCCGACATTGGAGGCGGTGCACCACTTCGACCCGCCGTCGGCCACGTTCTCGAACTCGACCCACGTGATCATCCTCGAGGTCGATCCCGGCACCGGGGCGATCACCTTCCACCGCTGGGTGTGCGTGCACGACTGCGGGACGGTCCTGAACCCGCTCATCGTCAACGGCCAGCTCCAGGGCGCCATGGCCCAGGGCCTCGGGGGCACGATCCTCGAGCACTCGGTCTACGACGAGAACGGCCAGCCGCTGGCCACGACGTTCATGGACTACCTCGTGCCCACATCGCTGGACGTGCCCGAGATGGAGCTGCACCACTTCGAGACGCCGTCGCCGTTCACCGGCCTCGGGGTCAAGGGCGTCGGCGAGTCCGGCACCGTGTTCGCGCCCGGGGCGATCGCCACCGGCGTGGCCGATGCGCTCGGGGTCCACGTCGACCGGCTGGAGCTCTCGCCGTCGGCCGTGTACGACCTGCTCATGCGGCGCGAGAACGGCGACGCGGGGAGCGTGTCGGCATGAAGCCCCCGAGTTTCGAGTACCGGCGCGCGGCGTCGGTCGACGAGGCGCTCGAGCTGCTCGCCGCCGGCGACGGCGACGCGAAGGCGCTGGCCGGCGGCCAGAGCCTGGTCGCGCTGATGAACCTGCGGCTGGCGCGCCCGGTGACCCTGGTCGACATCGCGCCGATCGCCGAGCTCCGCGGCGTGTCGAGCAACGGCGGCCTGCGCATCGGTGCGCTGACGACGCTCGCCGAGCTCGAGCAGGACCCGGCCGTGGCCCAGGCGTCGCCGCTGCTGGCCGAGGCGCTCCCGTACATCGGGCACCCGGCGATCCGCAACCGCGGCACGGCCGGCGGCAGCGTGGCGCACGCCGACCCGGCGGCCGAGCTGCCCGTGGTCCTCTCCGCGCTCGACGCGACGGTCACGGTGCGCTCGCGCACCGGCGAGCGGACGATCCCCGCGAGGGAGTTCTTCCGCGGCTTCCTCATGACCGCGGCCGGGCACGACGAGCTTGTCACCGCGATCACGCTGCCCCCGGCGACCGACGGCGCGGCGTTCGAGGAGTTCGCGCGCCGTCCCGGCGACTTCGCGCTGGTCTCCGTGGCCTGCGCGGTGTCGGGTGGCGAGGCCACCGTGGCCCTCGGCGGCGTGAGCGGCGCGCCCGTCGTCGTCGGCCCGACCGCCGTGGACTCCGGAGACGCGATCGACGCGTTCGCCGCGTCGGCGGCGGAGTCGATCGCTCCCCCGTCCGACGTGCACGGGAGCCGCGAGTACCGCCAACACTTGACGCGCGAGCTGGCGGCCAGGGCCGTTCGTCGAGCAACCGCCGCCAGGAGGTCCTAGATGGCGCCCACCCTTCGCATCCTCAACGTCAACGGCCACGAGCACCAGGTCAACGTCGAGGATCGCAAGCTGCTCCTCGACACCCTGCGCGAAGATCTCGGGCTGACCGGCGCCCACGCCGGTTGCGAGCACGGCGTCTGCGGCGCCTGCACGGTCCTGCTCAACGGTCGCCCTGTGCGCTCCTGCCTCATGTTCACCCCGCAGGCCGAAGGCCACGAGGTGTCCACGGTGGAGTCGATCGCCAATGGCGACGAGCTCACCTCGCTGCAGCAGGCCTTCGTCGACAACCTCGGCCTGCAGTGCGGGTACTGCACCTCGGGCATGGTGCTCATCGCGCATGCGTACCTGCAGGAGAACCCCAAGCCCACCCGCGAGGAGGTCCGCGACGCGATCTCCGGCAACCTCTGCCGCTGCACCGGCTATACAGGCATCGTGGAATCGATCCTTGCTGCCGCCGAGGCCGGCTACGGCGAGGAGGCGAGGGCCGGCGGGGAATGAGCGAGCCGGTCCGCTTCGGCATCCGCAACGCAACCCACGACTACTCGGGCGTCGTCGTGCTCAGCGACGTCGATTTCGACCTCACCACGGGAACCGTCCAGGGGCTGGTGGGGGAGAACGGCTCGGGCAAGAGCACGCTGATCAAGATCCTCACCGGGGCCGTCGTCCCCAGCGCGGGACAGCTCTACCTCGGCGACCGCCCCGTGCGCTTCTCGACGCCGGCCGAGGCCCAGCGCGACGGCATCGGCGTCGTCCACCAGGACTACCACCTGTTCCCGGACCTCAGCGTCATCGACAACGTCTTCGGCGTCGGCAAGGCGCCGCCGCGACGGAGCTGGCTCCCGCTCATCGTCGACAAGCCCAAGATCCGCACCGACGTGCGCGAGACGCTCGGGCGGCTGGGCATCGACCTGGACCCGGATGCGCTCGTGCGCACGCTCGGCCCGGCCGAGCGCAAGTTCGTCGAGATCGCGCGGGCGATGCTGCTCTCACCGCAGTTCCTGATCCTCGACGAGCCCACCGCTTCGCTCGAGCCCTCGGCGTCCCAGAGCGTGCTGGAGCTGCTCGGGCGCCTGCGCGAGCGCGGCGTCGGCCTGCTCTTCGTCAGCCACCGCCTGGACGAGGTGCTGCGCATCTGCGACCAGGTCACCGTGCTGCGCGACGGGCGCCGGGTCGGGGCGGTGCCCCGGGCCGAGCTGAACGAGGAGCGCCTCACCGACATGATCCTCGGCCGCAAGCAGACGGCCGAGCGCAAGGCGCGGCGGCGGCCGACCGACGCGGCCACGGTGCTCAACCTGCGCAACGTGCAGGTCGCCAACGGCGCGCCACCGGTCAGCATCGAGATCCAGCAGGGCGAGATCTTCGGGCTCACCGGCCTGCTCGGCTCGGGCGCGGCCAAGCTCGTGCGCATGGTCGGCGGCGCCGAGCCGCTGCGCGGCCACATCGACGTCCTCGGGCGGCCGGCGCGGGTGCGCACGCCGCGCCAGGCCTCGCGGCTGGGGATCGGGTTCATCCCCGAGGACCGCAAGGCGGTCGGGCTCGTGCCCGACCAGAGCGTGGCCATGAACATCTGCCTGGCCTCGCTGCGCTCGGTGTCGTCGGGTGGCTGGGTCCGCCTCGGCGCCGTCAACAAGCGCGGGGAGGCCTACAAGCAGCAGCTCGACATCCGCACGTACTCGGTCAAGGCGGCGGTCAAGAGCCTCTCGGGCGGCAACCAGCAGAAGGTGATGCTGGCCAAGTGGCTGGCCTCGCAGGTCAAGATCCTCGCGATCGAGGAGCCCACCCACGGCATCGACATCGGGGGCAAGCGCCAGGTCCACGAACTGCTGCGGGCGTTCGCCGACGAGGGCGGCACGATCATCGTCGCCTCCACGGACGTCGCCGAGATCCTCGACCTCTGCGACCGCATCGCGATCATGCGCCACGGCTCGCTCACGGACGTCCTGTCGACCGAGGAGCTCACCCAGCACGACGTCACCGTGCGCGGCGCGCGCCCGGCCGAGGAGCTGGTGGAGTCGCTGATCGAGACCGGCACCACGGAGGCCGTCTGACCGGATGAGCGCCGGAGTCGCATCGGAGGGGCCGCCGGTCAAGGGGCCGACCGAGCAGCAGGACCTCGTCCGCCGCCTGCTGGGGCGTCACACGCGGGAGGAGTGGGTCGACCTCCTCGCGGTGCCGTTCGCCCTCCTGGTCATCTGCATCATCCTCGCCATCATCGCGCCGGAGTTCCTGACGGCCGACAACCTCAAGGACGTGCTCGTTCAGGCGGCGGTCCTCGCGATCGTCGCCTTCGGCATGACCTTCGTGATCATCGCGGCCGAGCTCGACCTCTCGGTCGGCTCCGGCGTCGCGCTGGCCAGCGTGGTCTCCGCCCTGGTCATGCGCGATTCGCAGTCGGTGATCCTCGGCGTCCTGGCCGGCATCGCCACCGGTACCGCCATCGGCGTCGCCAACGGTGCCATCGTCACCCAGCTGCGCGTGCCGTCGTTCATCGCCACCCTGGGCACGCTGGAGATCGCCCGAGGGATCGCTCTGGCGCTGACGAACGGCGCCGTCATCTCCGGGCTGCCCACAAGCGTGACCAACATCGCCAACGGCGAGTTCCTCGGCCTGCGGTGGCCGATCTGGGTCACCGTGGTCGTCTTCGTGATCCTGACCCTGGTCCTGCGCCGGACGACCTTCGGCGTCCGCGTCATGGCCGTGGGCGGCAACCGCGAGGCCGCACGCCTCTCCAGCGTGCCGGTCAACCGGGTGCGGCTGCTGGCCTTCGTCATCACCGGGGTCTGCGTCGGCATATCGGGCGTCATCACCACCGCGCGCGTCTCGTCCGGGCAGCCCAACACCGGGACTCTGCTGGCGCTGACCGCCATCGCCGCCATCGTCGTCGGCGGCACCAGCCTGCTCGGCGGTCGCGGGTCGGTGACCCGGACGCTGTGGGGCATCCTGCTGCTGTCGGTAGTGCAGAACGGCCTCGACCTCAAGGGCGTCAACGACGACCTGCAGTCGGTCGTCATCGGGCTCGTGTTCATCTTCGCCGCCTCGACCGACCTCCTCCGCCGCCGCGCGCGCCGCCGGCGCGCCCGGGCCACGCTGACCGACGCGACCGGCGGGACCGTCGCCGACCCGGCCGAAACACCGCCGGACGAACAGAGGCAGCCGGCATGACGACGCCGGGCGCCCAGGCGCTGCTCGACGAGATCGAGGCCAAGCGCGGCTACGTGCTCGACATGCACCGCGTGCTCGCCGAGCACGATCCCGACTTCCTGCGCGGGTACGAGACGCTGATCGACGCGGCCTACGTCCGCGACGGCGCGCTCGACCGGCGCACCAAGGAGTTCGTCTACGTCGCCGCCCTCGTCGCGCTCTCGGCCCCCCGGCCGCAGGTGGTCGCGCACATGAAGGCGGCGCTGGAGGCGGGGGCGACCGCGCAGGAGCTGCTGCAGGTCGTCGAGCAGCTCATGCCCCCCGTCGGGGTGCCGCGGTTCATCGAGGGCCTCGAGGCGTGGGGCCAAGCGTGTCGAAAGGGGAGCGCGTGAGCGGGCCGCGCACCGACAAGCGGCATAGTCGTGGTTTCACTGATGGTTGCGGTCTTCGTCCTGCGCCGAGCGCTACGGCGATGACCCACCGAACGGGTCTGGTCTAGGAGGCTGCTGATGGCGAAGCCGAAAACGCCCAAGAAGGCTTCGGGGGAGTTGGTCAGCCTCGAAGAGCTCGACAACGTCCCCTTGGTTGCGCGCGCACGCACGGCGATCCTCAACGCGATCCTCGAGGACCGCTTCGGGGGGCGCCTGCCGGCCGAGGACAAGCTCGCGGCCATGCTCAACGTCAGCCGCACCACGGTTCGGTCGGCGGTGCAGGGCCTCGAGCGCGAGGGGCTGATCAGCCGGCGCCGTGCCGTCGGCACGACGATCAACCACCACGTCGGCCCGCAGACGCTCGCGCTGCAGCGCCTGGTCGGGTTCGACTGGCTGCTGAAGGAGCGCGGGCACGAGGTCCGCGTGGACATCAGCTGGGAGAAGGTCATGCCACCGCCGGAGGTCCAGGAGGCGGTGCCGTGGGACGACGCCGTCGCGTGCTTCGCGACCGAGAAGCAGTACTTCGCGGACGAGTCGCTCGCAATCTACCTGCGCGACTTCATCCCCTGGGACAACCTCAAGGAGGGCTCGATCGAGGGCCCGCTCGAGCCGTCGGTGTTCGAGTTCAGCCGCCGCCACTGCAAGCAGCCGATCACGCACGCGGTCGTCGAGATCGTGCCGCTGATCAAGAAGCGCAAGACCGGGACGAAGCTGCCGGGCGGCCCGAACGAGGCGTTCATCCGCCTCCACGAGACCCTGTACGCGCGCGACGCCACCATCGTCGGCTGGTCGTTCGTCGACGTGGAGGACAAGTTCATCCGGCTCGAGGTCTTCCGGGGTCACTGAGGTGCCGCAGGCCATGGCGCACCTCGGCGCGACGGAGATCGCCCAGCGGCTCGGCGAGCAGAGCTATGTGGCCGACCGCGGCCTGGCCTCGGCGCTGTCGGTGGCCTTCCAGCTCCGACGGCCGCTGTTCCTCGAGGGCGAGGCCGGGGTGGGGAAGACCGAGGTGGCCAAGGCGTTCGCGACCGCGATCGGCGCGCGCCTGATCCGCCTGCAGTGCTACGAGGGCATCGACGTCCACCAGGCCCTCTACGACTGGAACTACGCGCGCCAGATGCTCTACATGCGCGCGGTCGAGGCGCGCGACGTCGAGGCCGACGGCGCCGTCGAGCACGTGTTCGGGCCCGAGTTCCTC
>DATBDE010000018.1:0-47974 GCA_036270095.1 Solirubrobacteraceae bacterium
CGTCAGAGAGCCAGCTGCTGGTACGCGATCGACTGGAAGGACATGCGGTGCAGCGGCGACACGCCCTTGCGCTCGATCGCCTCGCGGTGCTCCGGCGTCGAGTAGCCCACGTGGGCCGCGAACTCCCATCCCGGGTGGAGCGCGTCGGCGCGCTTCATGTACCGGTCGCGGGAGACCTTGGCCAGGATCGAGGCTGCCGCGATCGCCGCCGACGTCTCGTCGCCGTCGATCACCGCGCGCTGGTCGTGGCCCACGTTCGGGACGCGGAACCCGTCGGTGAGGCAGAGGGTCCCCGGGCGTACGACCCGAGCCAGGGCGTCGCGCAGCGCGGCCACGTTGGTCACGTGCAGGCCGCGGGAGTCGATCCCGCGCACGCACCGCGACACGATCACCGCCCGCGTGGCGGCCCGCATGACCAGCGGGTACAGCTCCTCGCGTGCCTCCGGCGTGTGCTGCTTGGAGTCGTTCAACACCGACAGCGAGCGGACGTCGCGCAGCGACAGGCGCTCGTAGTCGAACAGCACCGCGGCGGCAACCAACGGCCCGGCCAAGCACCCACGGCCGGCCTCGTCGGCCCCGGCCACATAGCGGTAGCCCTGCTTGCGGTCGAACCGGAACAGCTTGCGCCCGGTCCGGCGCGGGCGACGCTTAGAGGATGCCGATGCGGTCGGGGGGCCAGTAGGTGGCGAAGGCACCGCCGATGATCCAGCTCTTGGGGACGGGGCCCCAGAAGCGGCTGTCGTCGGAGAGGCCACGGTTGTCGCCCATCATGAACCAATGATCGGGCGGAACCTTGATCGCTTTCGGGAAATTGCAGTCTTGTCCGGGAGCGCAGGGATTGATGAACGACTCCTTCTGCAGCTTCCCGTTCCGGACCACGTGCCCGTCGCGGATGGCGATGGTGTCGCCGGGCCCCGCGACCACCCGCTTGATGAAGTTGTCGTTCGACTCCTTGGGCGTCGGCGCCGAGCACGGCTGGCCGCGCTGGACGTGCGCCCCACAGGTGTTGCTGGCCGCCCCGGCGGGCGGGTGGAAGACCACGATGTCGCCCACACTGGGCGTGTCGCCGAGCTCGTGCCCGATCCGGTTGACGAGCACGCGCTGGTTGATGTCCAGCGTCGGCTCCATCGACGGGCTGGGGATGCGGTACGGCTTGATGAGGATGGCCTGGATGGCGAGCGCGAGCAGGAGGGCGACCACGACGATGATCGCCAGCTCCAGCAGCGTGCCGCCGGCTGACTTCTTGCGCTTGGCCTTACTCGCCACGGGAGTTTTCGCCGTCATCCGCGGGCGCCTGCTCCTCTGCTGTCTCGTCGGCTCCCACGTCGGCCTCGGGCTCGTCGTGCGTCTCCTGCTCGGCCTCCGGGTTGGCCTCCGGCTCGGCCTCGGCCGCGGGCTCGCCGGCCTCGTCCGTGCCGCCGGCGACCGCCTCCTCCTCGTAGAGCAGGCCCGGCACGACCGCCTCGTCGGGACGCAGGTCCCGGCGCTCGCGCACGCGGGCGCGCTTGCCGACCCGGCCGCGCAGGTAGTACAGCTTGGCGCGGCGCACGTCGCCGCGAGCGGCGACCTCGATGCGCTCGATCTTCGGCGAGTGCACGGGGAACGTCCGCTCCACGCCCACGCCGAAGGACTGCTTGCGCACGGTGAACGTCTCCCGGACGCCGTGGCCCTGACGCTTGAGGACGACGCCCTCGAAGACCTGGGTCCGGCGCCGCGTGCCCTCGATGACCTGGAAATGCACGCGAACACGGTCCCCGGGCCCGAACCGGGGGACCCTCCGCAGCTGAGACCGCTCGAGGCTGTCGATGACGCTGCTCATGACGGTTGGGGAGGGTAGCGGCCGCGGACGGCTAGCGGGAACGGCGTCGGCTCTGCTCCCGCCGCCACTCGCGGATGCGCTCGTGGTGGCCGGAGAGGAGAACCTCGGGAACGTCCCACCCGCGGTAGCTCGCCGGGCGCGTGTAGTGGGGGTACTCCGGGTGCCCCTCGAGCGCCTCCGAGAACGACTCCTCCACGGCCGAGTCGGCGTGCCCGAGCGCCCCCGGCAGCTTGCGCAGCACCGTGTCGGCCACCACCATCGCCGCCAGCTCGCCGCCCGACAGCACGTAGCGCCCGATCGAGATCGCGTCGGTCGCCAGGTGCTCGACGATGCGCTCGTCGAAGCCCTCGTAGCGCCCGCACAGCAGCGTCAGCGCGGGCTCGCGGGCGAGCTCGGTGGCCAGGGCGTCGTCGAGCTGCCGCCCGCTCGCGGTCAGGGCGACGATGCGGCGGTCGCCGCGCTCCTCACCGTAGGCGGCGCGCAGCGCCGCGTCGACCACGTCGACCCGCAGCACCATCCCGGCGCCGCCGCCGAACGGCGTGTCGTCGACCTGCCCCGCCGACAGCGGCGTGTGGTCGCGGTAGTTGAGGAACCGCACCGACGACCCCGCCTCGACCACGTTGCGGACGTGGCGCTGGGACACGAACCAGCCGAACCAGTCGGGGAAGAGCGTGAAGACGTCGAGCTCCATCACTCGCCCAGGAACGCGCTGTCGACGTCGATCCGCCGTGCCGGCACGTCGACCGAGCGCACGGCGTCGCGCACGAGCGGCACCAGCAGGTCAGGCGCACCGGCGCGCTCGACCTCGAGCACCTCGCACGACGGCAGCGCCAGCAGGCGCCGCACGCGTCCGAGCGCCCGGTCGCCGTCGACCACGAGGCAACCCTCGAGGTCCTCCGCGTACCACTCGTCCTCTTCCAGGACCGGCGCCTCCGCGCGGTCCACCAGCAGCGCCGACCCGCGCAGCGACTTGGCCGCGCCGCGATCGGCCACGCCCTCGAGCCGCAGGATCGGCCGCTCGTCGGTCCCCGCCCGGCGCAGCACCCGCAGCGACCGGTCGCCCAGCGTCACCGCCCCGAGAGCCAGCAGGTCCGGCCGCGCATCGACCACGTGGAACGACCCGTCGAGCCCATGGGGCCGGCCGACGCGCCCGGCGACGAGCATCGCTAATCGACGATGTCGACGAGGACCTTCCGGTCCTCGCGCACGGCCGCGGCCTTGACCACGTTGCGGAGCGCGTTGGCGGTGCGCCCGCCGCGGCCGATGACCTTGCCGTAGTCGTCCTCGCCCACGGCGAGCTCGAGCACGACCGTGCCGTCGTCCTCCTCGAAGGACTCGACCTCGACCGCCTCGGGATCGTCCACGAGCGAGCGGGCGAGGTACTCGAGCAGGGCCTGCGACCCCACCGCAGCTCCTAGGAGGCCGGGACCTCTTCGGGAGCGGGAGCAGCCGCGGCCTGCTTCTCGGCGATCCGGAGCAGGTGGCGGACCTGCGAGGTCGGCTGCGCTCCGCGGGCCAGCCACGCACGGGCCCGCTCGAGGTCGACGTCGATGCTCGAGGGGTCGGTTTGCGCGTTGTAGTGACCGATGGTCTCGATCACGCGGCCGTCGCGCGGCGAGCGCTGGTCGGCGACGACCACGCGCCAGACCGGATCCTTGCGGCCACCGATGCGGGTGAGGCGAATGCGGACGGACATTGCGGCGACGGAGGGTAGCGCCTATCGGGCTTGGCGCATCAGCGCGCCGATGTCCGGCATCTTGCCTCGGGACATCGACTTCATCAGCTTGCGCATCTGCTCGAACTGCTTGACGAGCTGATTGACCGCCTGGACCGTCGTCCCCGAGCCCTTCGCGATGCGCAGACGGCGCGAGCCCTTGATGAGGTCCGGGCGGCGCCGCTCCTCCGGCGTCATCGAGAGCACGATGGCCTCGACGCGGTCGAGCTCGCGCTCGTCCACCTTCATGCCCCGCAGCTGCGCCCCCGCGCCCGGGAGCATTCCGATCAGGTTCCCGATCGGCCCCATGCGCCGAACCGTCTGCAGCTGGTCGAGGAAGTCGTCGAAGCTGAACTCGGCCTTGCGGAGCTTGCGCTCCATCTCGGCCGCCTGGTCCTCGTCGACCTCGCGCTGGGCCTTCTCGACGAAGGTCAGCACGTCGCCCATCCCGAGGATGCGCTGGGCCATGCGATCGGGGTGGAAGCGCTCGAACGCGTCGAGCTTCTCGCCCGTGGACGCGTACAGGATCGGCATGCCCGTGACCGCCTTGACCGACAGCGCGGCGCCGCCGCGCGCGTCGCCGTCGAGCTTGCTCATGATCACGCCGTCGAAGCCGACCTGCTCGGCGAACTGCTCGGCCACGTTGACCGCGTCCTGGCCGGTCATGGCGTCGACGACCAGCAGCACGTCGTGGGGCTTGAGCTCCTTCTTGATGTTCGCCAGCTCCTGCATGAGCTCGGTGTCCACGTGCAGGCGGCCGGAGGTGTCGACGATGAGCACGTCGCGCCCGTCGGCCACGGCCTGGTCGCGGGCCCACTTGGCGATCTCGACCGGGTCCATGTCGGTGCCGCGCTCGTAGACGGTGGCGCCCGCCCGCTGGCCCACGGTCACGAGCTGCTCGACCGCGGCGGGCCGGTAGACATCGCAGGCGGCCAGGGCCACGTCGAGCCCCTTCTCCTCGCGCAGCATGCGCGCGAGCTTGGCGGCGGCCGTCGTCTTGCCCGAGCCCTGCAGGCCGGCGAGCACGACGATGGTCGGCTTGCGCGGCGACAGCGCCAGGTCGGCCCCGGCGCCGCCCATGAGCTCGGTGAGCTCGTCGGAGACGATCTTGACCACCTGCTGGCCCGGGTCGACGCGCTTGAGCACCTCCTCGCCCAGCGCCTTCTCGCGCACGGCCGAGGTGAACTCCCGCACGACGGCGAAGTTCACGTCGGCCTCGAGCAGCGCGAGCCGGATCTCGCGCATGGTGGCCTTGACGTCGTCCTCGGTCAGCGCGCCGCGCTGGCGCACGTCGCCGAGGGTGGCTTGGAGCTTGTCGGAGAGGGCGTCGAACACGCCCGACCAAGACTAGGACGCCGGCGGGGGCGGAGGGATTACACCCGGCGCGTCGGGAGCGGTCGGTGTCGCCTGCTCGGCCCTGCCCGCCTCGCGCTCGGCGGCCTTGGCCGCCGCCCGCGCCTCCTCCAGCGCCGTGCTCGCCGCACTGTCGCCGCCGTCGTCGCCGGTCGGCGCCGGGGGCGGCGGCAACGGGCCGTTGCTCGAGGTCAGGCGCTCGGCCAGGCCCCCCAGGGCCTGCGAGAACTCGGAGGGGATGACGAAGATCTTGTTCGCGTCGCCCTGCGCGAGCTGCGGCAGCATCTGCAGGTACTGGTAGGAAAGGAGCTCGCGATCCGGCTGCCCCTCGTGGATCGACCGGAACACGGTCGTGATCGCGCTGCTCTCGCCCTCGGCGCGCAGGATCGCGGCCGTCTTGGCGCCCTCGGCCCGCAGCACCGCCGACTGCTTCTCGCCCTCGGCGGTGAGGATCTGGGACTGCTTGACGCCCTCCGCGTTGAGGATCGTCGCGCGGCGGTCGCGCTCGGCGCGCATCTGCTTCTCCATCGCCTCCTGAATGGTTCCGGGCGGGTCGATCGACTTCAGCTCGACCCGGTTGACCCGGATGCCCCAGCGGCCGGTGGCCTCGTCGAGGACCTTGCGCAGCTCAGCGTTGATGTTGTCGCGCGAGGTCAGCGTCTGCTCGAGCGTCATCCCGCCGATGATGTTGCGCAGCGTGGTGACCGTGAGCTGCTCGATTGCCTGCAGCGGGTTTGCGACCTCGTAGGTGACGCTCTTGGCGTCGGTGACGGTGAAGTACAGGACCGAGTCGATGCCGACGGAGACGTTGTCCTCGGTGATCACCGGCTGGGGTGGGAACGAGACCACCTGCTCGCGCAAGTCGATCAGCGGCTTCACCCGGTCCATGAACGGCACGATGATGGTCAGCCCCGGCGTCAGCGTGCGGCTGTAGCGGCCGAGCCGCTCGACGACCCCCGCGCGGGCCTGGGGAATGATGCGGATGGTGCGCGCCGCGACGATGAGGAACAGCGCCGCGACGACGATGAGGACGATCAAGCCAACGGTCATGTCCTAAGCCTCTCACTCGGCCACAAGGGCTGTGGCACCTCTGATTTCAATGATGTGCACTCGCGCACCCTCTTCGATCACGTCGTCCTCGTCATACGCACGGGCGGTCCAGACTTCACCGTCCACGCGCACGCAGCCCACGCCCTCGTCGTTCGCGATCCGTTCGAGCACGATCGCGCGCCGTCCGATGAGCGCCGCGGTGCCGGTGCGCGTGGCTGGCGGCAGCCGCCGGTGCGAGCGCGCGATCGGGCGCGCGATCAGCAGCAGCAGCGACGAGACGACCAGGAACACCGCGAACGAGACGGGCGTGCCCGCGCCCAGGGCGTCGGCCAGGCCGGCCAGAGCCGCGCCGATCGCGAACGGCGCGAGGAAGAAGCTCAGCGTGAGCATCTCCCCCACCGCCAGCACACAGGCGGCAATGATCCAGATGACCCAGCCAGGCATGCTTCGAGGGTATCTGGCGCGCTACTGAACCAAGGCCCGCGCGAACTCCGGCGGGTCGAACGGGCGCAGGTCCTCGAGCTGCTCGCCCGTACCGATGAGCTTGACCGGCAGGCCGAGCTCGTCGGCGATGGCCAGCGCGATCCCGCCCTTGGCCGTCCCGTCGAGCTTGGTCAGCACGATCCCGGTCACGTCGACGACCTCGGAGAACAGGCGCGCCTGGCGCACCCCGTTCTGCCCCGTGGTGGCGTCCACGGTGAGCAGGACCTCGTGCGGCGCGCCCTCGAGCTTGCGGCCGATCACCCGCGCCACCTTGCCCAGCTCGGCCATGAGCTGCTCCTGCGTGTGCAGGCGGCCGGCGGTGTCGATGATGATGACGTCCACGCCGCGGGCGGTGCCCGCAGCGATCGCGTCGAAGGCCACCGAGCCCGGGTCCTGGCCCTCGCCGCCGGTCACGATGTCGCACCCGGCCCGCTGGGCCCAGCGCTCGAGCTGCTCCACCGCCGCCGCGCGGTAGGTGTCGGCGGCGCCGATCAGGACCGAGTGGCCGAGCTGCTGGCGCAGGTGCCAGGCCAGCTTGCCGATCGTCGTCGTCTTGCCGGTGCCGTTGACCCCGACCACCAGCACCACCGTGGGCTTGTGGCGCAGGTCGATGCGGTCGGCGCCGTCCTGGGCGGGCCGGGCCGCGTCGGCCAGCAGGTCGATGAGCCGGTTGGAGAGCTCCTCGCCCCCGGACAGGCCGCTCTCGGTCGCGTCGTGCTCGAGCCGCTCCACCACCGAGGCCGTGGTGCGGGCCCCGACGTCGGCGGCGATGAGCGCCTCTTCCAGGCGCTCCCAGGTCTCCTCGTCGAGCTCGTCGAACAGCGTGGCCTGGACCTCAGCGGACAGCGCCCGCCGGGTCTTGGTCAGGTTGTCGCGCAGGCGCGAGAAGAAGCCGCGGCGCTCGCGCTCGGGCTGCTGGGGCGTCTCGCTGGGCTCGGCGCCGTCGGTGATGAAGAGCTCGGGCCAGTCTCGGGCCATGGCCCGCGCAAGCTAGCGCGGGGCGGCGAGCGAGAGCGCGAAGAGCTGCTGCGGGTCGGTCCACCAGTCGGTGAGCCGCAGGCCCGCGGCGGCGTAGTCGTCCTCGAGCCGCTCGCGCGTGAACTTGGCGGAGATCTCGGTGCGGACCTCCTCGCCGGCGGCGAACGCGACCTCGAGGTTGAGGGCCGGGATGGTCACCGTGGCCGTGCGCAGGGCGCGCAGGCGCATCTCGATCCACTCGCGCTCGGCGTCGAACAGCGCGACGTGCTCGAAGCCGTCGGGGTCGAAGTCCGCGCCCAGCTCGCGGTTGACCACGTGCAGGAGGTTGCGGTTGAACTCGGCCGTGATCCCCTGGTCGTCGTCGTAGGCGCGGCGGATGGTCTCGGGGTCCTTGACCAGGTCGGTGCCGAGCAGGAGCCGGTCGGTGGGCGCCATGCGGGCGACGATCCCGCGCAGGAAGCGGCGGCGGCTGCCGGGCGGGAAGTTGCCGATCGTGCCGCCCAGGAAGGCGATCGTGCGCGGCCCCTCCGAGCGCGGGACCCGATCCAGGTGGCGCTCGAAGTCCCCGACCACGCCGTACACGTCGAGGCCCGGGTATTCCTCGACCAGGTCCTCGGCGGTCTGGCGCACGACCGACGCGGCCACGTCGAAGGGCAGGTAGCGACGCAGCGTGCCCACCTCGGCCATCGCGTCCAGCAGCACGCGGGTCTTGGTCGCGTAGCCGGAGCCGAGCTCGAGCAGCTCCTCGGTCTGCCCCGCCGCGACGATGTCGGCGGCGTGGGTCTCGAGGATCGCCCGCTCGGTGCGGGTCGGGTAGTACTCGGGCAGCTCGCAGATCTGGTCGAACAGCTCCGAGCCGCGCGTGTCGTAGAAGTGCTTCGGCGGCAGCTCCTTGAACGGCTTGGTCAGCCCGTCGAGCACGTCGTCGGCGAGCGTGCGCTCGTCGCCCTCGGTGAGCCACGAGTCGATCCGGATCTGGCCGTTGACGCGGGTGCTCTCCATGCTCAGGCGTCCCAGGCCAGGCGCACGCCGGAGAAGATCTGGCGCCGCTGGGGCAGGTCCCAGTTGCGGAAGGCCGCGGTGGCCACGCGGCGCACGGTCGCCCACGAGCCGCCACGCAGGACCTTGTAGTCGGGGCCGAAGAAGACCTCGGAGTACTCGCGGTAGGGGTGCGGGTGGAAGCCGGGGTAGCCGTGGAAGTCGCTGGACGTCCACTCCCAGACGTCGCCGAGCACGCCCAGAGCGCCGCTCGGGCTCGCGCCCTCCGGGTAGGCGCCGACCGGCTGCGTACCGAATGCGCGCTGGTCGAGGTTGGCGTGCTGGGCCGAGGGCGCGCGGACGCGCTGCGTCCTCTGGTCCCAGGTCGCCGCCCTCTCCCACTCGAACTCGGTGGGGAGGCGGGCACCTTGTGCGCGGGCGAAGGCGTCGGCCTCGAACCAGGAGACGTGGACGACGGGCTTGTCCGGGTCGAGCGGCACCCATTGGCCCATTCGCCACTCGTGCCCGTCGTCCGACCAGTGGAGAGGGTGTGTGATGTCGTACTGCTCCTTCCACGACCAGGCCTCGTCGGACCACAGCGTGCGGCGCTCGTAGCCGCCGCCCTCGGCGAAGTGGCGCCAGGTGGCGTTGGTGACCGGCGTCCGGCCGATGCGGAACGCGGGCAGCGAGACCATGTGGCGCGGGCGCTCGTTGTCGTAGGCGAAGCCCTCGGCGGCGGCGCCGATGGCCGCCGCGCCGGCCGGGATCTCGATCGGCTCGAGGCCGGTCAGGCCGCCGGGACCGCGCGGGTCGGGCGGCACGGCGGGCGCGAAGCCCTCCAGGCGCGCGAGCTGCAGCGTCTGCAGCATGGTCTCGCGGTGCTGGTGCTCGTGGCGGATGACCAGCTCGAAGAGCGTCCCGTCGCCGATGCCGCGCTCGGCGACGACCTCGAGCGTGCGGGCGCGCACCTCATCGAGGTACTCGAGCGCGCCTTGGCGGTCCAAGAGCTCGATGTCGCCGCGGGCCGACCGCGGCGTCTCGAAGGCGTCGTAGGTGGCGGCGAGGTCCTCGTGCAGCAGCGGGCGGTCGCCGTAGCGGTGCACGAGCCAGAGGTCCTCGTAGGCCGCGATGTGGGCCAGGTCCCACGCCAGCGGGCTCATCAGCGGGGAATGCTGCGCCTCGACCTCGGCGTCGGACAGGGGGGCGGTCAGATCCAGAGTGCGCTCGCGCGTGTCCGCAAGCCCCTCCAGGACCACATCGGTCTCCGCAACGCCGAGGGTCACCCAGAACACCCTACCCAGTCAGATTGCCTTGCTCGCCACGTTTTCGAAACCCTTCACAAGTCCCACTACGAACCATGTGCCGAATTGGACGACCTCGGCCCCGAGCTCGATCCGCAGGTCCTCCGGCGTGAGGTGGCGCTTGTACACGCGATGCAGGGTGCCGTCGTTGAGCCGGCGCTCCTCCCAGGCCTCGGCGGGCACGCCGGGGCGCAACGCGGAGTCGACCACGACGAGCTCGGGCGCCACGCGCCGCGCCTCCGCCAGGAAGCGGGCGCGCTCCTCGCCGGTCAGGTGGCCGTAGAAGTGGCCGGTCAGCACGCGGTCGAAGGCCCCATCGGCGAACGGCAGGTCGAGCGCGTCGCCGACGAGGGCCAGGCCACCGGGCAGGCGCTCCTGCGCGATCGCGACCATGGCCGGGCTGGCGTCGAGCCCGACGACGAGGCCCTTCAGGTGGCGGCTGAGGAACGCGGTGCCGCAGGCGACGTCGAGCGTGCGCGCCGGCGGGAGCGCGGCGACGCGGTGGACCACGGCCCCCAGCTCGTCCTCCCAGCCCGGCCGTTCGCGCGCGGCGAACTTGCCCTCACCCTCGTACCACTCGTCGTACTCCTCCGCCCGGCGGTGGTAGTAGGCGAGCGTGCCCGGGTCGCGGGCGAAGCTCACGCGGCCTTGGGCAGCTTCCGGGACACGACCTTGGAGACGCCGTCGTCGCCCATGGAGACGCCGTAGAGGACGTCGGCGGCCTCCATCGTGCGTTTCTGGTGGGTGACGACGATGAACTGGGCGCGCCCGGCGTAGCGGCGCACCAGGGCCAGGAAGCGGTCGATGTTGAGGTCGTCCAGGGCCGCCTCGACCTCGTCGAGGATGTAGAACGGGCACGGGCGGGCCAGGAAGACCGAGAACAGGAAGGCCAGCGCGGTCAGGGACTTCTCGCCGCCGGAGAGCAGGGACAGGCGCTTGGTCGACTTCCCGGAGGGCGTGAGCTCAATCTCCACGCCGAGCAGCGGCTCCTCCTCGGGCTCGTCCTCGGTCTGGGGCTCGGCGTCGCCGAGCACGGGCCGGGGGCCGGTGTCCTCGGCGACCAGGCGCAGGCGGCCGCGGCCGCCGGGGAAGAGGTGGGACACGACCTCCTCGAAGTTCCGGGCGGCGGCCTCGAAGGTGGCCTCGAAGCGCGCACGGATCTCGCGGTCGGTGTCGGCGATGAGTGCCTGGAGCTCGCGCAGCGCGGTCTCGAGGTCGGCGCGCTGGGTCTCGAGCTCCTCGATGTGGGCAAGCGCCTCGGCGTACTCGTCCTGGGCCAGCGGGTTGACGGGGCCGAGCTGCTCGCGGCGGCGTTGCAGGCGGGCGATGCGCTGCTCGAGCGCCTCGCGCTCCTCGTCGGGCAGCGGCGCCTCGGCGGGCTCGGGCTCGAGGCCGAGCTTGGACGCGACGGTGTCGAGCTCGTGCTGAGCCTCGGCGGCGCCGTCGCGCACCTGCTGGGCGCGGACCTCGGCGGCGGTCACGGCCGCGCCGCACTCGCGCAGGCGGGCGTTGACCTCGGCCTCGCGCTGGGCGTGGGCGCGCAGGTCGGTGGCGAGCTTGTGGGCGGCCTCGCGGTCGGCGGCCAGCTCGGTGTCGAGCGCGCGCACCCGCTCGTCCAGCGCAGCGGCGGCGGCCTGCAGCGCGCCGGCCAGGCGCTCGGCCTGCGGAGCCAGCGCGGCGTCGCGGTCGCGCACGGCGCGGGCCTCGGACAGGCGCTGGGCGCGCGCCGCGCGCTCGCGCGCGGCCTGGTCGGCCAGCCGGCGCTCGGCCGCGAGCTCGCCGAGCACCTCGGCGCGGCGTACAGCGCCCGGGCCCTCGTCGGGGCTCTCGCGGCGCTGCCGCACGAGCCAGGCGGCCCGACGCTCGGCCTCGGCGGCCTGGTCGCGCACCCGCTGCGCTTCGCGCAGGCCCCGGTCGGCCGCCTCGCGGGCGCTGTCGGCCGCGCTCACCGCCTCGGTCGCGCTCTGCGCGGCGGCCAGCGCGGCGCGCTCGCCGGCAGCGGCGCGCTCGGTGGCGGCGATGAGCTCGTCGCGGCGGTTGCGCTCGGCCAGCACGCGGTCGTCGCCGCCGGTCGGCACCTGGCGCAGCTCGCGGGCGCCGCTGAACCACACCGTGCCGGTCTTGGTGACGGCGGTGCCCGTGAAGTCGGCCGGCAGTGCGCTCAGGTCATCCGTGACCCAGACGTTGCGCAGCAGGTGCTCTGCCGCCGTGGAGCCATGCACGTGGCCGGCGAGGGGGTCGAAGCCGCTTTGTCCGGAGGGCGACCAAGGCCGTGCCTCGGGCGACGTGGACCACCTCGCGTCTGGCATACCGCCCTCAGGTGGTTCACCCCCCGCGACCAGGACGGACCCACCCTCGTTGCCGCTGTTCGCCAGAGCCCGCACCGCGGACCCGAAGTCCGCGACCACGGTGGCGCCCAGGCGCGGGCCGAGCGCCGCGGCGACGGCCAACTCGTAGCCCGGGTCGACCTGGAGGTCGGCGGCCAACGTGGAGGCCGAGGCCGGCCCGGCGGCGGTGCGCAGGAACTGGTTGACGGCGGCGAGCTGCGCGCCGACGGTGGCGGCCTCGCGGCGCGCGGCCTCGACCGCGCGCTCGGCATCGGTGCGGGTGGCGCGGGCGCGCTCGGCCGCCTCGTCGGCGGCGGCGACCGACGCGCGCCGACTCGCCAGCTCGGCGTCGGCCTCCTGCACCGCGGCGGCGGCGGCCACGCGCTGCTCCTCGAGCGACGCGACCTCGCGCTCCAGCGACGACGCGCGCTCGGCCTCGAGCCGCTCGAGCTCGGCCTCGAGCGCCGCGCTGCGTTCGCCCGCGCCCTCGTCGCCGGTCTCCGCGTCCATGCCCACCGCGGCCTCGAGCCGGTCGACCTCGGCCCCCAGGACCTCGGCGCGGCGGGTGATCGTCGCCTGCACGCCGCGCACGCCCTCCAGTCGCATGGCCACGCGGTCGGCGGCGCCGCGGGCGCGGTAGGCGCGCTGGGACAGGGCCTCGCGGGCCTCGCTGCGGCCGGCCAGCGCCTCCTCGGCCGCCTCGCGGGCGGCGGCGACGGTCTGCAGCTCGACCTCGACCGCCGCCTGGGCCTCGTGCGCGGCGGTGGCGGTTCCCTCCGCCTCGGCCAGCTCGGCGCGGCGGGCGCGCACGGCCTCGCGCGCCAGCGACCAGCGCGCCTCCGAGGTCTGGCGCTCGAGCCGCGCGTGCAGCTCGGCCGCCTCGGCCTGGCGCTTGAGCGGGCGCAGGCGCGAGCGCGCTTCGCGCTCGACGTCCAGCGCCCGGTCGAGGTTCTCCTGCGTGCGCTCGAGCTTGAGCTGGGCGCGGCGGCGGCGCTTGCGGTGCTTGCCCAGGCCCGCGGCCTCCTCGATGAGCAGGCGGCGGTCCTTGGGCTTGGAGGTGACCACCGCCTCGACGCGGCCTTGGGAGACGATCGAGTGGCCCTCCTTGCCCAGCCCGGTGTCGGAGAGTATCTCGATGACGTCGACCAGGCGGCAGCGGGCGCCGTTGAGCCGGTACTCGCCTTCGCCGGTGCGGTCGAGCTTGCGCACGATCGCGATCTCCGAGAACCCGACCGGCAGGCCGCCGTCGCCGTTGTCGATGACGATCTCGACCTCGGCCGCCTGGCGCGAGGCCTGGCCGCGGCCGCCGGCGAAGATCACGTCCTGCATCGACTGTCCGCGGACGGCCAGCGGCGACTGCTCGCCCATGGCCCAGAGCACCGCGTCGGTGACGTTCGACTTCCCCGACCCGTTGGGGCCGACGATGACCGAGACGCCGGGCCCGAAGTCGAGCTTGATCCGGTCCGGGAAGGACTTGAAGCCCTTGAGCGTGATCGACTTGAGGTGCATTCAGCCCGTCCTCACGCGGCCGCCTCGAGTGCCTCGATCGCGGCCCGCGCGGCCGCCTGCTCGGCGTCCTGCTTGGACCGCCCGCTGCCCTCGCCGACGACGGAGTCGTGCACCTGCGCCTCCACCGAGAACGTGCGGTCGTGTGGCGGGCCCTCCTCCGCCGTGACCACGTACGCGACCACCTCGCCGCGCCGGGCCAGCAGCTCCTGCAGGGCGGACTTGAAGTCCAGCGGGCGCTGGGTCGCGTCCGCGATCTCCTTCAGGAACGCCTCCACCACCACCGGCGCGGTGGTCTCGAACCCGAACTCGAGGTAGCACGCCCCGATGATCGCTTCCGTGATGGACGCCAAAACCCGTTCGGAGCGCACGAGCTCGTCCGCGCTCTGCCCGCCGCGGACCGAGCCCGCCCGCTCCCGCGCCATCTCCCGCAGCCGCTCGGGCACCCCCAGCCGCTCGGCCACGCGCCGGCAGGCCCGGCCCGAGACCGCCTGCGCCCGCACCTTCGTCAGCCGTCCGGCACCGAGCCGGTCGCCCTCCTGCCGGTACAAGTGGGTCGAGACCGCCAGCGAGAGCACCGAGTCGCCCAGGAAGGCCAGCCGCTCGTAGGAATCGGCGCGCCGCTCGGTCCACGAGGCATGCGTGAACACCTGCCGCCGCGAAGGCTCCGGGAGGCGATCCAGCAAGTCGTTGAGCGTCGTCAGGGGTCAGGGCCTCGGCTGGGGCTGGTGCGCGAGGACGAAGTCGACGGCCTGACCCACGGTCAGGATCTCCGTCGCCTGCTCGTCGGTCATGGTGACCCCGTACGAGTCCTCGAGCTCCTGCACCAGCGTGTACAGGTCGAGCGAGTCCGCTTCCAGGTCCTCCTTGAAGCGGCTGCCCTCCTGCACGCGAGCCGGATCGATGTCCAGCTCGTCGGCCAGGTGGTCGCGGATGAGTTCGAAGACAGCATCGCGGTTCATCGCGGGGTCCTCCTCATCCCGTCACGCTAGCCGGACGCTCGGACGAGCCCCGGAGCGCCCCTGCGGCCTCGAGCGCTTCGTGCATGCGCTCGACCGCTTGCTCCGAGACCGCCTTCGCGGCCACGTCGATGGCGTTGGCAAAGCCGGTGCGGGTAAACCGCCCGTGCGGCACCACCCCGATCCGGCGCAGGCCGAGCAGATACGCCCCGCCCGGGCCCTCGGGGTCGATCTCGTCGCGCAGCTCCACGAGCGCGGGACGCATGAGCGCCCCCCCGACCTTGGCCCGGTTCGACGACCTGGCCTGGTCGCGCACCGCCTTCATGAGCGCCGCCGAGACTCCCTCCATGAGCTTCAGCGCCACGTTGCCGGTGAAGCCGTCGGTGACGATCACGTCGGCGGCGCCCGCCATCACGCTCGTGCCCTCAACGTTGCCCACGAAGTTCAGGGTGCCACGGTCGAGCTCGACGTGCGCTGCGACCACGTCCGGCGTGCCCTTGCTGGGCTCCTCGCCGTTGGAGAGCAGGCCCACCCGCGGCTCCTCGACAGCGAGCACGGCGGCGGCGAACGCCGAGCCCATGTAGGCGAACTGGACGAGGTGGTCGGCGCGTGACTCCACGTTGGCGCCCACGTCGAGCAGCAGCACTGGCGCGCCCGGGATGGGGATAGGCAGCGCCAGCGCCGGGCGGTGGATGCCGCGGCCGCGGCGGATGTGGAACAGGCCCGCAGCGAGGGCCGAGCCGGTGGAGCCGGCGGCGACCAGGGCATCGGCGCTGCCGTCGGCCACGGCCCGGGCGGCCTGGACGATCGACGCGTCGGGCGTCGAGCGGACGGCGCGTGCGGGCTCGGGCGACTTGGCGATCGAGACCGGCGCATCGATGACCTCGACGCCGGCGGGCACGTCGCCGATCTCGGCGGCCGGGCCGAACACGAGCACGCGGTGTCCGCGTTGCGCGGCCAGCGCAGCGCCGGCGGCTACCTCAGCGGGCCCGAGGTCAGCGCCGTTGGCATCGACGGCGACGGTGACTGGCTCGCTCATGGCCCGGGGCCCTCCCGCCCGGAGCGGTTAGGAACCCTCGTCGGGCTCGGTGGGCGCGATGACCTCACGGCCGGCGTAGGTGCCGCAGTTCGGGCACACGCGGTGCGGCCGGCGCGGATGGTGGCACTGCGGGCACTCGTTGACCGTGGGCGCCGAGATCTTGTGCTGAGACCGGCGCTTGTTCGTGCGCGCGTGCGACTGCTTCTGCTTGGGGACGGCCATGGCGGCCCGGAGGCTAGCAGTGGGCGGGCCTACTCGAACCGGAGCTCGTCGAGCTTCGACCAGCGCGGGTCAGGTGTCGATTCGTGCCCGTGGTCGGGGCCCGCAGCGTTGAGGTCGGCCCCGCAGATCGGGCACAGGCCGGCGCAATCCTCGCGGCACAGGATCTGACTCGGGAGGGCGAGCACGAGCGCGTCGCGCGCCCACGCATGGAAGTCGAGATCGCCGCCCTGCACATAGGGCGAGGACAGCTCGTCGCCGCCGCCGGGCTGGTCGACCTCACGCGCGTCGACCTCGACGCGCGGCGTGGCCGCCTCCAGGCAGCGCTGGCACGGACCGCTCAACGCAACCGCGAAGGCCAGGCGCAGCGCGTAGCCGCCGCCGGTCATCTTGGAGACCTCGAACCGGGCGGGGACGAGCGCCTCCGGCGCGTAGGTCTCCCCGCCGAAGTCGAGCGGGTCGAGTCCGACCACGAGGTCCAGCCGCCGCCCCTCCCCCGGCGTGAGCCCGAGCGCGGCGAGATCGAAGACATCGGTGCGCTGAGCCATACGGCCCAGCGTAGCCACGAGGGTCACGAGGGGCCTGACCCCCGCAACCGCGGCAGCGGCGCCAGCGCCACGGTGGTGGGGTCAGACCCCTCCGGCCGCCGGCAGCAAGAAGCGCACGCGGGTTCCGGTGGTCGACTCGGCCAGCCAGATGCGGCCGCCATGAGCCTCGACGATCGCGCGCGAGATCGCCAGGCCGAGCCCGGCGCCGCTGCGCGTGCGCGCCGTCTCGGCGCCACCGCGGAAGAACGGCTCGAAGACGCGCTCGCGCTCGGCGGGCGCGATGCCGTCGCCGGTGTCGGCGATCTCGACCTCCACCCCGTCGTCCGTGGACTCGGCCCGCACCACCACCGAGCCGTCCGGCGGCGTGTGGCGGATCGCGTTCTGGATGAGGTTGAACAGCACCCGCTGGACCTTCTCCGGGTTGGCCCGCGCCGCCGCTACCGCGTCCGTGACGTCGGAGACCACCTCGACGCCCTTGGCCTCGGCCTGCACGCGCATCGCGCCCACGGTCTCCCCGACGAGCTCGTCGAGCCGCACCCGCTCCATCTGCCAGCGGATGTCGCCGGCCTCCAGGCGCGTGAGCTCGAACAGGTCGTCGATCAGCGCCGAGAGGGCGCGCACGTGCGGCGCCATGCGCGCGAGGTAGAGGCGGCGGGTCTCCTCGTCGAGGATGTCGTCGTTGAGCGCGTCGACGAGCAGTGACAGCGACGTGATCGGCGTGCGCAGGTCGTGCGAGACGGCGGCCACGAGGTAGCGGCGCGCGTCCTCGCCCGCCACGAGCTCATCGCGCATGCGGTTGGCGGAAGCGGCGAGCTGGGCGAGCTCGTCCTGGCCCTCCGTGTGTACCTCGACGTCGCGGCGACCGGCGCCCACGGCGTCCAGGCCGTCACGCAACGACTCGACGTCGCGCAGGACGCCGCCGGCCATGAGCTGCGCGGCCCGCACCGCGATGGCGCTGACGAACAGCGCCAACACGGCGACCATGACCGCGTCGTGGTGGGCCACGAACATCAGCGCCGCCGCGACCGCGGCGGCGATGAGGATCTGGCCGCACGCCACCGCCACCGCGAACGAGAACTGGCGTCGCAGCCCGCCGAGGCGCCGCCGCCGCGCGACGATCACGTGCGCCGCGGCCAGCGCGACGCCGCCGACGAGCGCGAACAGCACTCCGGTGAGCACGCCCTTGGTCGCGCCGTAGCCCAGGCCGATGATCAGCCCGCAGGCCGTTGCCGCCGCGACGATGAGGAAGAGCGAGCGCCTCACGGCGAGAACCGGTAGCCGACGCCCCACACGGTCTGGATCCACCGTGGCTCCTGCTCCCCGTCGCCGGGCTCGATCTTGGCCCGCAGCCGGCGGATGTGCACGGTCACCGTCGAGGTGTCGGAGTAGAACGAGTACTGCCAGACCGCGTCCATGAGCTGGTTGCGGTTGAACACGCGCCCGGGATGCTGGGCGAGGTAGAGCAGGAGGTCGAACTCGCGCTGCGTGAGCTGGACCTCCTCGCCGTCGACCAGGACGCGCCGGGCGGCGGGCTCGATGCGCAGGCCGTCGAAGACGAGCGGCTCCTGGACATCGGGTGAGGTGTCGATCCGGCGCAGGACCGCATCCACGCGCGCGACGAGCTCGGCGGGCGAGAACGGCTTGACCACGTAGTCGTCGGCGCCGAGGCGCAGCCCGATGACGCGGTCGGATTCCTCGCCCTTGGCGGTGAGCAGGATCACCGCGGTGCGGTCGCGGTCGGTCTCGCGGATGCGGCGCATGACCTCGAGCCCGTCGATGCCGGGCAGCATGAGGTCGAGCACGACGAGGTCGGGGCGCAGCGTGCGCGCGAGGTTGAGCGCCGTGCGGCCGTCGACCGCGATGCGGGTGTCGTAGCCGGCCCGCTGCAGGTAGCGGGAGACGACTTCGGCGATCGTCGGCTCGTCGTCGACGACGAGCACGGAGCCGCGCTGACCCTCCATCATCGTCGGATGATGACGACGCCCGGAGCGGGCGTCATCCCCCGCGCCGACCTGTTCATCAACTGGCAAGGGCGGCGTCGATGCGCGCGACCGCGATCAGACCGGCGTCGCGGACCGCCTTCTCGTCGGCGCTGTCGAGGTCGGCGAGGGCGCGATAGGCCATGTGCGCCGGGGCAAGGCCGACGGCGGCGGCATCGGCTGGCTCCAGGCGCTCGATCAACGCCTTGGACGCCAGCAGCGCCCCGCCGGCGGCCGACTGCTCGAGGCGAGCGCACTCGTTGACCTCGTCGCCCAGCGCGGTGACCTCGAGCCGCCCGCCGGTGACCACCTGGCCCATGTACAGCGTGCCACCCCAGTGCACGCCCACGCGCAGCCGGACCTCGCCCGCGCCGAGCCCGACCGCGGCGCCGGCGCGGTCGATGCCGGCCTGCAGGCCGCGGCCGACTTCGATCGCCGCCCGCGCCGCGTGCGAGGCCGAGCCGAAGTCGTCGACCACGAAGAACGCGGTCAGGCCGTCGCCGGCGTGGTCGCCCACGATCCCGCCGCCGTCGATGATCACGTCGTCCGACGTTGTACTGAAGTCGCGGATGAAGTCGAAGTAGCTGCTGCTCGGCAGCCGCCGCGACAGCTTCCCCGACGCCTCCACGTCGGCGAACAGGATCGCGGCCTCGCGCCGGCCCGGCTCGACCAGGCGGGCCATGCGCTCGAAGTGGGTCAGGCGCCCGCGTGTGACCATGGCCAGGAGGCCGGCGGGGAGGTTGGAGCCGTACAGGTACAGCGTGGCCGCGGCCGTGCCGTCGGGGCTTCGGGCGCGCACGCCGAAGTAGCGGATGAGCCCCAGCGACGCCCCGACCGAGCGCAGGCGGATCACCGACGTCCACGTGCCCACCTGCGCGGGCTCGGCCTCCTCGACGATCGGGCGCAGCTCGGGTGTGACCATGCCGGCGAGGCGGTCGCGCACGCTGGGGTCGTCGGCGAGCATCTGGGGCAGGTTCTCGGCCATCCAGGTGCCGCTGCGCTCGGGTTCGATGATCGACTGCCAGAACGGCGTACCCCGTACCTCGAGGATGTGCCGGCCCAGGGCCAGGTCGGCGTCGTCGTTGCGCCCGAGGATGCCGCGCAGCTGGCTGGTCACGTAGACCAGCCGCCAGTCGGCGTCGCACACCTCGGCCGCCCACCCGGTCTCCTCGAGGTCGGACGCGATCGCGCGCAGCGGCTTCGGCAGGTCCTCGACAACGACCACGCTGCCATGATCGCAGCGTGCAGGTCATGGAGCTCCCGCAGCCCGGCGAGCGTTTGCGGCACGCCGAGCGCCCCGACCTCGAGGCGCCGACCGGCCGCGACGTGCTCCTCGACGTGCACGCCTGCGGCGTCTGCCGCACCGACCTCCACATCGCCGACGGCGAGGTCAAGGCGCCCCGCTATCCGGTCGTTCCCGGGCACCAGATCGTGGCCACCGTGCTCGAGGCCGGGCCCGAGGCCGACGTCGAGCCCGGCGCCCGCGTCGGCGTCCCCTGGCTGGGTTGGGTGGACGGGACGTGCCGGTTCTGCGCCTCCGGGCGCGAGAACCTGTGCGTGGCCGCGCGCTTCACCGGCCTGGACCGCGACGGCGGCTACGCCCAGCGGGCGGTGGCCGATGCGCGCTTCGTGCTCCCGCTGCCCGATGCCTACACCGACCTCCAGGTGGCGCCGCTGCTGTGCGCAGGCCTGATCGGCTTCCGCTCCTACCGGTTCACCGGCGACGCGGAGCGGCTCGGCCTCTACGGGTTCGGCTCCAGCGCCCACCTCATCGCCCAGGTCGCGGTGTGGGAGGGCAAGCGCGTGTTCGCGTTCACCTCACCGGGCGACACCGAGATCCAGGCCTTTGCGCGCTCGCTCGGGGCCGAGTGGGCCGGCGGCTCGGACGAGGCCCCACCCGAGCCGCTGGACGCGGCGATCATCTTCGCCCCCGTCGGCCCGCTGGTGCCCGCTGCGCTGCGCGCGCTGGACCGCGGCGGCATGGTGGTGTGCGCGGGCATCCACATGAGCGACATCCCCGCCTTCCCCTACGAGATCCTGTGGGGGGAGCGCGCGGTGCGCTCGGTCGCCAACTTGACGCGCCAAGACGGCGTCGAGTTCCTCGACCTCGCGCCGCGCGTGCCCGTCCGGACCACGGTGACCGAGTACGGGCTCGACGACGCCAACGACGCCCTCGACGCGGTCCGCCACGGCCGCATCGAGGGCTCGGCGGTGATCCTCCCGCCGCGATGAGCGCCAACAGCGTCCGCGCCGCCCGCCGGGTCGGGGCCGACCCGGAGGCGGTCTTCGCCTTCCTGTCCGACCTCGAGAACCACTGGGAGCTGACGGCCGCCTGGGTGCAGGTGCGCAGCCTGGACCGCACCGACGACGGTCACGCCCGGGGCGCCCACGTGCAGCTGTGTGGGCCGGCCGGCCTGCGCCGGTCCGCGCGCACGCGTCTGCTCGAGCGCGACCCGCCGCGGCGGGTCGCCGGCACCGCGGAGGTCGGTCGGCGCACGCGCGCGCAGGTGGCCTGGGACCTCGAGCCCGACCGTGACGGCACGCTCGTGTGCCTGAGCGCCGACGTCGCCGCGCTGGGCCCGCTGGACCGCCTGCTGTGGGTCGCGGTGGGACGGCGGGTGATGGAGCGCGGGTTCCCGGCGGTGCTCGCACGCCTGGAGTCCATCATCGAGGCGCCCGATTCCGGTAGCGTCGCGCTATCGAGTCCAGCGCCCCCATCCACGAGCCGATAACGCATCACCACCCGACGCCCAAGGAGACCCAGAACTGGGCGCGCTGGTACGCGATCGTGTTCGGCGGGGTGCTCACCGTGGTGGGCATCACGGGCTTCCTCGCCGACGCCCACTTCGACTCCACGCACCACAGCTCGTTCCTCGGGCTGTGGGACGTCAACGGCTGGTACAACCTCTTCCACCTGGTCGTCGGCCTCATCGGCCTCGCCGTCGCGGTCTCACCCAACCGGCTCCACGTGCGCTGGTACGCGGGCGTCTCCGGAGCGGTCTGGCTCGCCCTGGCCATCTGGGGCTTCTATGAGACCGTGGGCACCGAGATCGTCAGCGGCCTGCCCAACACGACGGGCGCCAACATCTTCCACCTGATCCTCGGGCTGCTCGGGATAGCGGCCTGCGCCCACGGGATATTCATCCCCCAGGGCGCCCGCCACGATGACCACACCGGCCCGGCCAGTAAGGGCTTCTAGCTCTTCGCCAGCTCGCGCTTGAGGATCTTGCCGGTGGCGGTGCGCGGCAGCTCGTCGACGAACTGGATCTCCCGGGGAACCTTGTAGGCCGCGAGGTTGGCCTTGACGTAGTCCTTGAGCTGCTTCTCGGTCACGGTCTGGCCCTTGCGCTTGACCACCGCCGCCTTCAGGCGCTGGCCGAACTTCTCGTCGTCGATGCCGAACACCGCCACGTCGGCGACGCCCTTGTGGCCGGAGAGCAGGTCCTCCACCTCGCCGGGGAACACGTTCTCGCCGCCCGAGACGATCATGTCGTCGTCGCGGCCGTCGACGTGCAGGCGGCCGCCGCGGTCGAAGTGCCCGACGTCGCCGGTGGCCATGAGGCCGTTGATGACCTCCTTGCTGCCCCCGCCGGTGTAGCCCTCGAACATCATCTCGTTGCCCACGAAGATGCGCCCGGTGTCGCCCTGCGGAACCTCGCGGCCCTCGTCGTCGTAGAGCTTGACGATCGTGCCGCGGGGCGGCTGCCCGGCGGTGCCGGGGGCGGCGCGCAGGTCCTCGGGCGTGGCGATCGTGGCCCAGGCGACCTCCGTCGAGCCGTAGAGGTTGTAGACGAGGTCGCCGAAGGCATCCATGGTCGCGGTCGCGAGCGGGCCGGGCAGGGCCGAGCCACTGACAGCGATCACCCGCAGCGCGCGCAGGTCGTAGCGATCGCGGACGTCCTCGGGCAGCTCGAGGATGCGCTGCAGCATCACCGGCACGACCACGAGCGCCGAGGCGCGGTGCTCGGCGGTTGCGGCGAGCGTCTGCTCGGGGTCGAAGCGACGGCGCAGCACCAGGGTCGAGCCGAACAGGATCCCGAGCACGAAGTGCGCGAAGCCCCAGGCGTGGAACAACGGCGCGGCGATCATCGTGACCTCGCCCTCGTGCAGCGGGATCTTCGACAGCAGCGCCGCCGCCGGCTCGACGGAGGTCGGCGACTGGCGCGTCGCGCCCTTCGGCGTGCCGGTGGTCCCCGAGGTGAGGATCACCGTGCGGCCGGGCTCGCCCGGCGGCACCGGGTCGGAAGGGTCGCCGCGGCGGATCAGGTGCTCGAGCGAGTCGTCGATCTCGATCGCGTCGTCGTCGCCGTCGACCTCCTCCCAGGCCACGTAGGTCTTGCGGCCCTCAGCGGCGTCGGCCACGAGGTCGGTGAACTCCTGGTCGTAGACGATCGCGCGGGCGTCCTCGCGCTTGACCACGTCGCTGATCTGCGGCCCGGCGAAGGAGGTGTTCAGGTACAGGCAGTGGGCGCCGAGCTTGGACAGCGCCACGGTGGCGTCGACGAAGCCGCGGTGGTTGCGGCACATGACGGCGACGCGATCGCCCTCGCCGATGCCGTCGTCGGCCAGCGCGTGCGCGAGCGCGTTCGTGCGCCGGTTCACCTCCGCGAACGTGAGCGCCCCGAGCTCGTCGATCAGCGCGGTGTCGTCCGGGCGGGTGAAGGACGCGGCGAGGTAGCCCAGCGCGGGGGTCGGCCCCCAGGCCAGGTACAGGCGGCCGATGCGCACGAGGTGGTCGGGGCGCATCGGCCGGATGAGGCCGGAGGAGATCAGCGTCCCGACGTTCAGGACGCGGGTCTCGATTCCGGTGAGCAGCTTCATGGCCTGCGCCATACCCTAAGGCAGCAGCGCGTGAACGCGACCGTTCCCAAGACGGCGCTGTCAGGAGAGCCGTCCGGCCGGCGACCTACGGTGAGGAGTCGTCATGGAAGCCGCTTTTCCCCTGCGTCCGCCCTCCGTCCGCACGATCGGCGACCGCGTCGCCGTCGACGGCCTCGTGGTCGACGATCCTGTCGCCGTCCGGCTCGTGCGCGAGCGCGAGGAGGCGGGCGACGACCCGGCCCAGCTGCTGCTCGACGCGGTCGAGATCGGCGCCCGCGTACTCGACCGCGAGCAGGCCGGTGCGAACGCCGAGTTCGTGCGCACCGAGTTCGAGAAGCAGGCGCGCGAGGTCGAGGCCGCGTTCGGCGAGCAGGCCGGCGCGGTGGGCGAGCGTCTGGCCAAGCAGCTCGAGGACGTGTTCGGGCCCGAGAACGGGTCGCTGTCCAAGGCGCTCGAGCGCCACTTCTCCGACGACTCCTCGGGCTCGGTGCAGCAGCGCGTACGCGCGCTTGTGGCCGAGGTCATGGCCCAGGCGCGGCAGGATCTGTTGCAGCAGTTCTCGGCCGCCGACGGGCGCAACCCGCTGGCCGACTTCAAGGCCGCCTCGCTGGCGATGATGAAGCGGGCCGCCGAGCAGCAGGACACGCACCTGACGGCCATGCGCGACCGCATGGCCGCGCTCGAGCGCCAGCTCCAGGGCCTGCGCGACGAGAAGGCCGCGTCGGTGGAGCTCGCCGTCGAGCGCGAGCGCGGCACGGCCAAGGGGCGCACGTTCGAGGAGGCCGTCTTCGACGCCGTCGAGGCGATCGCGGCCGCCCAGGGCGACTGCGCCGAACCGGTCGGCGACCTGGCCGAGGGCGGCGGCAAGCGCGGCGATGTCGTCGTCTCGGTCGACGCCGCCACCGGCCCGGCCCGCGGGCGCATCGTCATCGAGGCCAAGGACCGGCGCATCTCGCGCAAGAAGTCGCTCGAGGAGCTGGCCGAGGGGCTGGACCAGCGCTCGGCGCAGTTCGGCGTCTGGGTCGTGCCCTCCGAGGAGGAGCTGCCCGCCGGCGTGCGCGACCTGCGCGAGGTCGACGGCGACAAGCTCTACGTGGTCTTCGACCCCGAGGACGGCGCGCGCGTCGGCCTCGAGGTCGCCTACAAGCTCGCCCGCGCCCGTGTCCTCCTGACGCGCGACGAGGTCGAGGGGCTCGACCCCGCGCTGGTGGCCGAGCGGGTCGAGCTCGCGCGGCGCGCTATGGAGGACGTGCGCCGGATCAAGCAGCAGCTCACCGGCGCCACCACCGCGATCGGCTCGGCGCGCGAGGTCCTCGACGAGATGGCCGCGGGCGTGCGCGCGCGGCTCGGGGAGATCGACGACGCCGTGGCCGAGGCGCTCGCGCGCGAGCCCGAGCAGCGCTCGCTGAACCTGCGCTAGGCGTTCTGCACGCCCAGGCCGCGCACGAGCGCGACGATCTCGTCCGGGGCGGTCTCGGGCGAGCCGGCGTCGAAGGGCGGCTGCGGGTCGTACTCGATGCCGAGCTGGATGGCCTGCGCGACGACGTCGCCGCACTCGCGCGCGACGAGGTGCAGGGCCATGTCGATGCCCGAGGACACGCCGGCCGCGGTCACGACCTTGCCGCGCTCGACCACGCGGTCGGGGAGCGGCACGGCACCCAGGGCGGCGAGCTCGTCGCGGGCCAGCCAGTGCGTCGTGGCCTCGACGCCGTCGAGGATCCCCGCCGCCGCCAGCAGCAGCGACCCGGTGCACACCGACGTCGTCCACGTGCTGTGCGCGTGGGCCTCGCGCAGCCAGCCCAGGACCGCCTCGTTGTCGAACAGTTCGCGCGTGCCGTAGCCGCCCGGCACGACCACGACGTCCGGGTGCGGGCACTCGCGCAGCGGCGCGTCGGCGGTCATGGCCAGCGTGCCCTGCTCGGTGCGCACCGGGCCGGGCTCGGTGGCCACGAAGGTCAACTCGGCGCCGGGGATGCGGCCGAGGACGTCGTAGGGGCCGACGGCGTCCAGAGCGGTGAAGCGGTCGTAGAGCAGAACGGCGATCTGCATGGGTCCTCCTAGTCGGCGTGGGCGGGGGCGCTGCGTCGCCGGGCGGCGGCCTTGGCGCGAGCGGCCTGCACGAGGTGCGCCGGCGCCTTGTCGGGCGAGCCGCTGTCGAACGGCGGCTCGGGGTCATACTCGATGGCGAGCTGGATGGCGCGGGCGGCCTCATCGCCGGCCTCCGCGGCGACGAGGCGCAGGGCCATGTCGATGCCGGACGAGACCCCCGCGGCGGTGATCACCTTGCCCCGCTGCACCACGCGCTCCGGCACGGGCACGGCGCCCAGGGCGGCGAGCTCGTCGTGCGCGAGCCAGTGCGTAGCCGCGTCGACGCCGTCGAGGATCCCGGCCGCGGCCAGCAGCAGCGAGCCGGTGCACACCGACGTCGTCCAGCGGCTGTGGGCGTGGGCCTCGCGCAGCCAGTCCAGCACGGCCGCGTCGGCCAGCAGCGCGCGGCTGCCGAAGCCCCCCGGCACGACGACCACGTCGGGGCGCGGGTGCGCGGAGAGCGGCGCGTCGGCGGTCAGCGCCAGGCTGCCCTGCTCGGTGCGCTTGGGCCCCGGCTGCGCAGCCACCAGGGTCACCTCGGCCCCAGACATGCGCGCGAGCACGTCGTAGGGGCCGACCGCATCCAGCGCGGTGATGCGGTCGTAGAGGAGGATCGCGATCGTGGTCACGGGACGGGCGCCGGGGACTGGAAGCGGCGGCGGTACTCGGCCGGGGCGACGCCGAGGGCGCGCACGAAGGCGCGGCGCATCGTCTCGGTGGTCCCGAACCCGCACGCGGGCGCGACGGCGTCGATGGGCTCCGCGCTGTCCTCGAGGCGGCGACGGGCGGCCTCGACGCGCACGCGCTCGACGTAGCGGGCCGGCGTCTCGCCCACCTCGGCGCGGAAGCGGCGGGCGAAATGGCGCGGGCTCATGGCCACGCGCTCGGCCATGGCCTCGACCGCGAGGTCGCCCTCGGGGTGGTCGAGCATCCACTGCTGCAGGTCGCGGATGGCGTCGCGCTCGGCGAACTGGGAGGCGAGCTGGGCCGAGAACTGGGACTGGCCGCCGGGGCGGCGCAGGAAGAGCACAAGCCCGCGGGCCACGCCGAGCGCGACTCCACGGCCGAGGTCCTCCTCGACGATGGCGAGGGCGAGGTCCATGCCCGCCGTCACGCCGGCCGACGTCCACAGGTCGCCGTCGCGCGTGTAGATGGGCTCGGGGTCGACCTCGATGGCGGGGTAACGGCGTGCGAGCTCGCGGCACACGGCCCAGTGCGACGTCACCCGGCGGCCGTCGAGCAGGCCCGCCTCGGCCAGGAGGAAGGCGCCCGAGCACACCGAGGCCACACGGCGCGCGTCGGGCGCCCGCTCGCGCAGCCAGTCGACCAGGCGCGGGTCGGCGCGATGGGGCCGGGTGCCGTCGCCGCCGGCGACGATCAGCGTGTCGATGGCCCCGACGTCGGCCAGCGCGAGGTCGCCGGCCAGGCGCAGGCCGCTGCTCGCGGGCACCGTGTCGCCGTCCACCGTGGCGACGCGGACGTCGTAGCCGCCGCCGGCGATCCGGGCGGCGGTGTGGAAGACCTCCAGCGGACCGGTGACGTCCAGCGACTGGACCCCGGGGAAGGCGACGATGACGACGGTGCGCGCGGACATGGCGTGCATGGTGCGGCCTGGACGTCTTGTCTGCAAGGACAGATTTCCCACTCATCCTGCCATCCGGTCCTGCCGGCGCTTTGGGTGGGTATCCCGGCGCCATGAGCATCCGCCGCCGCGTCGTCGCCCACGGGCGCGTCCAGGGCGTGTTCTTCCGCGACGCGACCCGCCGGCGGGCCGAGACGCGCGGCGTCGCCGGCTGGGTCAGCAACCGGTCCGACGGCGCCGTTGAGGCCGTGTTCGAGGGCGAGCCCGACGCGGTGGAGTCGATGCTGCGGTTCACCCGCGAGGGGCCAGGCCGAGCCCGCGTCGACGACCTCGAGGTGGTCGAGGAGGAGCCCGAGGGGCTCAGCGGCTTCTCTGTGCGCTAGCCGGCTGTCACAGCGGGCGTGGCCATCTCGTCTCAGGGGCATGCGAGAACGAAAGGAGCCCCCCATGAAGGTCTTCGTCGCAGGTGCCACCGGAGCGCTCGGCAAGCAGCTCGTCCCCCAGCTCGTCGCCGCTGGTCACGACGTCGTGGGCATGACCCGTTCCCCCGCCAAGGCCGACCAGGTGCGCGCGCTGGGCGCGCGGCCGGCGGTCGCCGACGCGCTCGATCCCGACGCCGTCGCCGCGGCGGTGGCCGAGGCCGAGCCCGAGGTGATCGTCCACCAGCTCACGGCGCTGGGGGATGGGACGTTCGACCTGCGCCACATCGACCGCTACTTCGCGCTGACCAACCGACTGCGCACCGAGGGGACCGACCACCTGCTCGCGGCCGGTCGGGCCGTCGGCGCGAAGCGGTTCGTGGCCCAGAGCTACGCGGGCTGGCCGGCCTCGCGCACCGGCGGCCCGGTCAAGGACGAGGACGACCCGCTCGACCCCGATCCGCCCGAGCGGCTGCGCGCGATGCTCGACGCCATCCGCTACCTCGAGCAGACGGTGACCACGATCGACTGGGGCGTCGGCATCGTGCTGCGCTACGGCGGCTTCTACGGGCCCGGCACGTATGTGAGCACCGACCCCGAGGGCGAGTTGGTCACGCCGGTCCGCAAGCGCCAGTTCCCGGTCGTCGGTGACGGCGGCGGCGTGTGGTCGTTCATCCACATCGCCGACGCGGCCGCGGCCACCGTGGCGGCGGTCGATCACGGCGCGCCCGGGCTCTACAACGTCGTCGACGACGAGCCCGCCCGTGTGCGCGACTGGCTCCCGGGTCTGGCGCAGGCGGTCCAGGCCAAGCCGCCGCGGCACCTGCCGCGCTGGCTCGGGCGGCTGATGGTCGGCCAGGCCGGCACGGTCATGATGACCGAGGTGCGGGGCGCGTCCAACGCCAAGGCCAAGCGCGAGCTGCGGTGGCAGCCGCACTACCCGAACTGGCACGTCGGCTTCGCCGAGGGGCTGCGATGACCGACGCCGACCTGCGCCCGGTGGCGTTCGCCATCGCCTACCGCATGCTCGGCAGCGTCAGCGAGGCGGAGGACGCCGTGCAGGAGGCGTTCCTCCGCCTCCACCGCGCCCGAGCGGAGGGCGAGCGGATCGAGTCGCCGCGCGCGTACCTCGCCACCGTGGTCACCCGGCTGTGCATCGACCAGCTGCGCTCGGCCCGCGTGCGGCGCGAGCGCTACGTCGGCGAGTGGCTGCCCGAGCCGCTGGTCGGGGCCGAGGACGCGGACCCGGCCCGGCACGTGGAGATGGCCGACTCGCTGTCGATGGCGTTCCTGCTGCTGCTCGAACGGCTCTCGCCCGAGCAGCGCGCGGCCTTCCTGCTGCGCGAGGTCTTCGACTACCCCTACGGCGACGTCGCCCGCATCGTCGACACGAGCGAGGCCAACGCGCGCCAGCTCGTCTCCCGCGCCCGCCGACAGGTCGAGGAGGGGCGCCCGCGCTACGAGCCCTCGCAGGAGCTGCGCGACGAGCTCACCCGCCGCTTCCTGGCCGCCATCGAGGAGGGCGATCTCGCCGGTCTCGAGGACCTGCTGGCCGAGGACGTCGTGCTGCACGGCGACGGCGGCGGCAAGGTCCCGGCCCTGGCCCGGCCGGTGGCGGGGCGCAAGCGTGTGGCGCGCACGCTGCTGGCGTGGGCGCGCGCTGGGAGGCGCTTCGGCGGCGCGACCGTGCGCCCGGTGGTGGTCAACGGGCAGCCCGGCGCGATCACGCTGGACCGCGAGGGCCGGCTCATCAACGTGTTCGCGCTCCAGATCGCCGACGGCCGCGTGCAGGCGCTGAGCTCGGTGGTCAACCCGGACAAGCTCGGCCACCTCGGCCCGGTCGCCGACTACGCGGCGCTGATCAGGGGCCGGAGCTGAGCGCGGCCTGAAACGCCCGCGCCGCCTCGGCGCCGCGCACCGCGAAGACCACGCGCTCGAGCGTGCGCGCGTCCGCGAGGTAGCTGCGGGCCTCGTCGACCTCGATGCGCGCCGCAGCGTCGAGGGGGAAGCCGCCGACGCCGGTGCCGAAGGCGACGAGCGCCAGCGAGCGGGCGCCGAGCGCGTCGGCGCGGCGCAGCGTCGAGGCCGTGGCCGCGCGGATGATCTCCGCCGACGTCGGCCCGCCGAGCTCCATCGTCGCGGCGTGGATGACCCAGGTCGCCGGCATGTCGCCCGCGGTGGTCTCGACCGCGTCGCCGAGCCCGATCGGCGCCCTGGCGAGCGACTCGCGCTGCACCTCCGGACCGCCCGCGCGCGAGATCGCCGCGGCCACGCCGCCGGCGTGGCGCAGCTCGGTGTTGGCGGCGTTGGCGATCGCGTCGACCTCGAGCCTCGTGATGTCGGTGTCCGCGACCTCGATCACGCCGGCAACAAGGTACCGCTCCTGAGCCATAGCTCGGCGTCGCTGGCAAGGAGCGTCGAGGGGGACAGTGCTCTGCACGGACGCCTCGACCGCGACACAGCCAGCGGCGCCGAGAATGGCTCAGGCTGCTGAGCCATAGCTCGGCGTCGCTGGCTCGGGACACAGGGGTGAAGCCGTGCCATGCACGGCGAGCGCCGAGGACCTAGCCAGCGGCGTCGAGAATGGCTCAGGCGACTTCGGCGCGTTCGTCTTTGCCTTGCAAACGCTCGCGGCCACGCTGCACAGCGGCGATGAACTTCGAGAGGTTGACCTCGAGGGTGTTGAGGATCTCGTCGGCGTAGTCCTCGGCGCCGAGGCGGATCTCGCGCTCGCGTGCGCGGGCGTCCTCGATGATGTCGTCGGCCGCGCGCTCGGCCTGCTTGGTGATCTCCTCCTGGGAGATCAGCTGCTGCTGGCGCTCGCGCGCCTCCTTGACGATGCGCTCGGACTCGCGCTTGGCCTCGGCCAGCATCTCCTGGCGCTCCTTGACGATCCAGCGCGCCTGCTTGATCTCCTCGGGGATCGTCGCGCGCATCTGGTCGAGGATGTCGTAGATCTCCTCTTTGTCCACGCGCACCTGATCGGTCAGGGGGACCGGCTTGGCGTTGTGGACGGTGTCGTCCAGCTTGTCGATCAGTACCAGGACATCCATGGCAGGCCCCTTTTCGTCAGCGCCCCAGGCGTTCCTTCAATGCAGTGGCCACGCTCGCAGGCACAAGGTCGTCGATGTTACCCCCAAAGGTGGCCAGTTCCCGCACTCCGCTCGATGACAGGAACGAGAACCGCGGCGAGGACATGAGGTAGATCGACTCCACGTCGGGCGCCTGCATGCGGTTCAGCTGGTTCATCTCGAACTCGTATTCGAAGTCCGAGATGGCCCGCAGGCCCTTGACGATCGCCTTCGCGTCGTTGACCCGGGCGAACTCGACGAGGAGGCTCGAGAACGGCTTGACCTCGACGTTGTCGAGCCCGAGACCGCTGGTCGCGTCGGCGATGAAGCCGCAGCGCTCCTCGGCCGAGAAGAGCGTCTTGCCCTTGCGGACCGGGAGGTTGACCACGCCGATGACGATGACGTCGAACAGGCGCGCTGCCCGCTCGATCACGTCGAGGTGGCCGTAGGTGACCGGGTCGTAGGAGCCGGGGACGATCGCTTTACGTGGGTCTGGAGCCATGGATGCGGATGGTGGTGTCGCCGTAGCGCCGCTCGTCGAGGAGCGGCAGTTCGAGCTCCAGCGGGGACCGGCGGTCGCTCTCGACCACTACCCGGCCGCCGGCCTTCAACACCGGCGGGACTGCCTCCGAGAGCTCCCGCCCGAGCCCGGCTGCGAGCCGGTAGGGGGGGTCCAACAGAATCAGATCGTACGAACGCCCGCGCGATTGCGCGTTGCGGAGGAACGCGCGGGCGTCGGCGCGGCGCACCTCGCCGCGCAGATCGAGGGCCTCGAGGTTGCGCCGCACGGCGTGAAGCGCGGCCGGCGCGGCGTCGACAAAGGTCGCCTCGGTCGCGCCGCGCGAGAGCGCCTCGAGTCCGAGCGCACCGGAGCCGGCAAACAGGTCGAGCACGTCCGCGCCGTCGAGCGGGCCGAGGATCGCGAACAGCGCCTCGCGCACCCGGTCGGAGGTCGGGCGGGTGCGCTCGCCCCGCGGCGCGACGAGGCGGCGCCCGCCGAGGGCGCCGCCGGTTAGCCTCATGCCGGGATCGGCTCGAGCGCCTCGGCACCGTAGGCGGCCTGCAGCGCGGCGGCGAGCAGCGCGTGCTCGGGCGCGGTCAGCTCGGGGTCGGCGCGCAACAGGCGCTCGGCGTGGTCATGTGCGGCGTGCAGCAGCTCGGCGTCCTCGGGCAGCCGGGCCACGCGGAACTGCGTGGCGCCGTGCTGGCGCGTGCCGATGATCTCCCCCTCTCCGCGCAGCTCGAGGTCGATCTCGGCCAGGCGGAATCCGTCCTCGTGGTCGGCGAGCGCGCGCAGCCGCGGCGACTCCTTGGGCCCGAAGAGCAGGCACAACGACGGGTGCTCGCCGCGGCCGACGCGCCCGCGCAGCTGGTGGAGCTGGGAGATGCCGTAGCGGTCGGCGTCCTCGACCAGCATCACGGTGGCGTTGGCGACGTCGATGCCGACCTCGATGACCGAGGTCGCCACCAGCACGTCGGCGCCGCCGGACGCGAACGACGCCATCGCCTCGTGCTTCTCGCGCGGGCGCATCTGCCCGTGCAGGAGCACGACGCGGAGGTCGCGGAACTCGGTCCGGGCCAGGCGCTCGTATTCCTTCGTCGCCGCGCGCGCCTGCAGCGCCTCGGACTCCGCCACCAGCGGGCAGACCACGAACGCCTGGCGCCCGGCGTGCAGCTCCTCGCGGATGCGCTCGTACGCGCGCGAGCGCTCGCGCTCGCCCGAGGCCACGTAGGTGGCGATGGGCTGGCGACCGGCGGGGAGCTCACGCAGCGCGGTCACATCGAGGTCGCCGAACGCGGTCAGGGCAAGCGTGCGTGGGATCGGCGTCGCGGTCATGTGCAGCACATGCGGGGCCAGCCCGGCGGGCGCCTTGGCGTCCAGCGCGACGCGCTGGCGCACGCCGAAGCGGTGCTGCTCGTCGACCACGACGACGGCCAGGCGATCGAACTCGACCGTGTCCTCGATCAGCGCGTGCGTCCCGACCGCGAGCTGCAGCTCGCCGCTCGCGAGCTTGGCCAGGATGTCGGCCCGCCGGGCGGCGGGCGTGGAGCCGGTGAGCAGCGCCGTGGCCACGAGCTCGCCGGGCATGAGCGTGGCCAGCGTCGCGAAGTGCTGCTCGGCCAGCGTCTCGGTGGGCGCCATGAGCGCCGCCTGGCGGCCGTGCTCGACCGCGCGCAGCATCGCGTGCAGGGCGACGACGGTCTTGCCCGACCCGACCTCGCCCATGAGCAGCCGCTGCATGGGCCGGTCCCGCTGGAGATCGTCACCGACCGCTTCCATTGCCCGAACCTGGTCGCCGGTCAGGGTGAACGGCAGCGAGTCGCGCAGCCAGCGCTCGGTCAGCGTGGGCGGCTCGTCCAGCGGCTCGGCTCCCACTCCGCCGCCACGGCGTGCCTTGCGGCGCAGGACCGTGAGCTGATGCAGCAAGAGCTCCTCGAACGCCAGCCGGCGGCGGGCGCCCTCGCCCTCGCGCGCGTCGCGCGGGAAGTGCTCGGCGGTCAGCGCGGCCGCGCGGTCGGTCAGGCGCTCGCGGGCGCGCATGCGCGCGGGCAGCGGCTCGACGACGTCGGCGAGGGCATCGCGATGCTCGCGCACGAGCGAGAGGATCTCCGTCGACGTGATGCCCTTGGTGGCCGGGTACTGCGCCACCGCGCCCTCGACCGCGGCGACCTCGCTCGTGACCGCGTGGGTGCTCACGCGGAAGCGGTTGCGGCCCTGGTAGCTGCCCTGGAGCATGAGCCGCGTGCCCGGGCGGTACTTGCGCTCGAGCCAGGGCTGGTTGAAGAACGTCGCCTTGGTCACGCCGGTGGTGTCGGCCACGGTGGCCTCGACCAGCGGCTTCATGCCCCGCCGGCGCACGGGCCGCGAGGTGATCGAGCGCACCTCGACGAGCACGGTCGCCGTCTCCCCCGGCACCAGCGTGGCCACCGTGCGCGCCTCCCCGGTGTCCCGGGGCAGGTGTTCGAGCAGGTCGCCCACCGTGCCCAGTCCGAGCGCCTCGGCCGCCTCGGCCGCGCGGGCGGGCTTGACCACCAGCGGCTCGTCCAGGCGCGAGGGGCGCGGGTAGCGCACCGGTGCGCGAGCGAGCGCGGCGGCGTCGAGTGCGTCGTCGGAGGCGAAGGCGTGCGGGGCCACGCCCTGATGATGACCGGGCACGCGGTCGCGTCCCCTGGTATCACCGCGGGCCATGCGCACGCTCGAATGGGTTGGTCGTTACGAAGCCGCCTGGCGCACGCCGGGCACGGAGGCGCTGCGGGACGTGTTCGCGCCGCGCGCCCGCTACCGCCAGTCGCCGTACCACGAGCCCTTCATCGGGCTCGACGCGATCGGCGCGATGTGGGAGCGCGAGCGCGCGGGCCCCGACGAGGCCTTCACGCTCACCGCCTCGGTCGTGGCCGAGCAGGGCAACACGGCCGTCGTCCGCGTCGAGGTCGAGTACGCCCGGGCGCGCGAGTACCGCGACCTCTGGGTGGTGGTGTTCGACGCCGACGGCCTGTGCGTGGACTTCGAGGAGTGGCCCTACTTCCCCGGCCAGTCGATCACCGCGCCGCGGGACTAGGCGCGCTCGGCCACCACGAGCGGCAGCTTGCCGCCGGGCGAGCGCGCCAGCGCGTCGCGGCGCTCGACCACGATCTGCGGGTCGTCGACGCCGAGCTCGCTCAGCCGGGCGGCCACGGCGCGCTGCAGGCGCGCCTCGAGCTCGCCGCCGGCCGACGGGCGCGGTACGACGAGGATGCGCAGCCGGTCGCCCTCCTGGCGGATCTGGAACTCGCCCACCTCGCGGTCGCGGGTCACCAGCCCGAACTGCGCCGGCAGCACGGTCACCGCGCCCCCGGTGCGCCCCGGCAGCGCGAGCGCGTCCTCGCTGCGTCCCTCCACCGCCCGCATCCGCGCAAGCGTCCGCCCGCACGGGCACGGCCCCGGCTCGACCGTGATCGCGTCGGCCAGCTCCATGCGGATGATCGGCTGCACGCGGTTGGTCAGATTGGTGACGAGGACCTTCGCGCCGAGCGTCCCGGGCGGCACCGGCCGGCCGTCGGCGTCGACGTTCTCGAACAGCGTCATGTCCTCCCACACGTGCATGCCGTCGTGGTGCTCGCACTCCCCCGCCCACAGGCCCTCGGTGGTGGCGTAGAGGTCGAAGGACGTGACCCCGAACGCCGCGGTCAGCCGCTCGGTCATCGCCGGGGTGCGCAGCTCGCTGCTGGTGATGAGCACGTCGGGGTGGATGCGCAGGCGGCCGGCGAGCTGCTCCTCGGCCAGCAGCAGACCCAGCGACGGGTAGGTGTAGAGCGCCTGGGGCGCGAAGCGGTTGAGCTCCGTGACGAGCTGCCCGAGCGGCAGCGTCACCGGCAGCCCGAGCATGCGGTGCGCCCCGATCGACAGCGTGGCCGAGCCCTGGCGGCTCATGTGGGTGGGCGCGGCGCCCGAGAGCATGGCGAAGCGCAGGCGCGGCACACGCGGCTGGGTGCCGGAGACGGCGGAGAGGCGCAGCCACTGAGTGGCGATCGCGCGCCAGCCCTCGCGGTCGTAGACGAACAGGCCCTTGCGCCCCGACGAGCCGCTGGTCGTCATGACCCGGTGGCCGGTGGGGTGCAGGCGGTCGGCGTCGAGTGCCTCGACCCAGTCGAGCAGCGCGTCGCGGCGCAGCGCCGGGTCGCAGACGAGGTCGTCGAAGCGCTCCATCATCTCGGCCTTGGTCATGATGGGCAGGTCGGCGAGCGCCACCGGGCCGGCGGGGAGGTCGCGAAGCCGCTCGCGGTACAGCGGCGAGTGGCGCGCGGCGTGACGGACGAGCGCGTCCAGCCGCTCCTGCTGGAAGCGCCGCAGGCGCTCGCGCGGCCAGCGGTCGCGCGTGGCGGCGGCGCGGGCCGCGCGCAGGCTGACGGCCACGTCGGCGAACCGGCGGCGGTGGTACGCGAGCCTCATTGCCCCAGCACCTTCCGCGCCATGCGCACGGCAAGCGTCGTGTCGATGGCCTCCGGCCGGGTCAGCCGCTCCAGCGACAGCCCGACGTCCATGGCCATGGCCGCCGCCACGAGCTCGCCCGGGGCGACCCCGGCGTCGTCGGCCACGAGACCCTCGCGCTCGAGTGCCGCCTGGAACGGCGCCTGCCCGCGAGCGTGGATCTCCGCGAAGCGCTCGCGCAGCTCCGGGTGGCGGACGACATGGGACCAGAACTCGAAGAAGACGGCCAGCCAGCCGTCGTCGCGGCCACGCCGGGCGGCGCCCTCGGCGGCCCGGTCCTCGATCGCCGCCACCGCGCCGCGCCGGTCCAGCAGCTTCTCGGAGGCCTTGACGGCGGCGTCGGCGCGGCGCTCGTAGACCGCTAAGAACAGGTCCTCCTTGGACGCGAAGTTGGAGTAGACCGCGCCCTTCGTGTAGCCGGCCTCGGCCGCAATGGCATCGACCGTGGTGGCGTGGAAGCCCTTGGCGGTGAACTGCCGGCCGGCGGCTTGTACGAGATCCTCGCGGGTGCGCTCGCGGCGCTCCTCCCTCGTCATGCGTGCGACTGCCATACCGTCGGTATTCTAATACCAGCGGTATCTGAATGTCAACCCGGGCTCGTCTCCACCGTGGGCCAGGGCAGCGCCAGGGGCAGCGGCGCCAGCACGACGAACTCCGGCGTCGGGCCGAGGGTCATCTGCCGCTTCCACACCGAGCCGGCGGCGCCGACGCCGACCAGCTCCTCCTCGAAGTCCGCGTAGCCGGTCCCCCGCGGCTTGGCCACCCAGGCCGCCCACTCCGGCGGCTCGGGCCGGCCGCCGATCAGCCCGTAGATGCCGGCGATCCCCTCCCGCGCCAGCGCCGCGGCGACGTCGTGCGGGGGCTGCCGGGCCCCGGTGATCGCGACCTCGTTGAGGCGCCCGAGCCCGTTCCAGTCCTCGACCAGGTACCAGTCCTCGTACCAGCCGACGTCCTCGCCCCAGGGCGGGCGTTCCAGGGCAGCGAACCACGACGGCACGCCGATGCGCTCGTGGAACGCGGTCAGGGCGGCGACGTACTCGGCCGCGTCGACGCCCGCGCGGGGCCGGTGCCAGAACACGTAGGCCAGCACGGCGTCACTCAGCGCTGATCAGCCACCACCAGGCAGGCTGGCCGCCTTCAGAGAGCTCGAGCTCGACGCCGTCGGGCACCAGCCGGCGCACCGAGGCAGCCGACAGCGGCGCCCCGTCGCCCTCGATGCAGGTCACGAGCTCGGCGTCGTCGGAGAGCTGCTCGAGCACGACACCGAGCGTCGACTCCGGGCCGCCCCAGGCAACCAGCTCCTCGTCGACGAAGCCCACCGCCTCGCCGGCCGCGAAGCGGCCCTTGCCGTCGTCGCGGGCCGCACGGGCCACGCCCCCGGTGCGCACCTGCTCGAGCGCCTCCCCCATTGCCGCGCAGTTGGCCTTGGCGGTGCCGGTCGGGTCGAGCGCGAGCGCGGCCGCCAGCCCCGCCTGCTGGGAGCGCGACCTGACCACGCTGACCTGCTTCTCGGAGAGCTGCGCCGCCTCCTCGGCGGCCATGATCACGTTGGGCGAGTTGGGGAGCACGACGACCTGCTCGGCCGCCACCGCGTGCACGCCGGCGAGCAGGTCGTAGGTCGACGGGTTCAGCGTCGGACCGCCGTCGAGCGCCTGCGCCCCGATCTCCTCGTACAGGCGGCGCATGCCCGGGCCCGAGACGACGGCGAGCACGGCGCACACCGGCACGGCGCCGTCGCCGGGGGCGCCGTTGGCCGCTGCCGCGGCGGCCAGCCGCTTGGAGCGGACGCCGATCTGCTCGTGCATGTCGGCCACGTCGAGGTGCGAGACGTCGCCCTCCCCGTCGAACAGCGCGGTGGCCCGCTCGGGCGTGTCGGTGTGGACGTGGACCTTGAGCGTGATGCGATCGCCGACGACGAGCACGGAGTCGCCCAGGTCCTCGAGCTCGCGGGCGTAGCGGTTGGGGTCAAGGCTCGAGCCGGTGACCGCGAAGTTCGTGCAGTAGCGGTAGCTGGAGGACTCGTGCTGGGGGTGGCTCGGACGGGCGGGCACGTGATGCTCGAGCGGGGGCGGATCGGCGCCGCGCAAGGCGGCGACGATGCCGGCAAAGATGATCGTGACCCCGTAGCCGCCGGCGTCGACCACCCCGGACTCGCGCAGGATCGGCAGCAGCTCGGGGCCGCGCTTGACCGAGTTCTGCCCGGTGTCGAGCGCCGCCTCGAGGATGTCGGCGAGCATGCGGTCCTGCTCGTCGTCGCTGGCGTCGGGGGCTAGGCGCGGGATCGGCATGTGCGCGAGATCGGAGACGATGCGCCCGGACATCTCGCGCGCGACCGTGAGCATGGTGCCCTCGGCGGGGTCGCGGACCGAGCCGTACGCGCGCTCGGCCGCGCGGGCCATGGCCGCGCCGATGAGGACCGGGTCGACGAGCTCGCCCGGCCGCGAGATCAGCTCCTCGGCCGCGCCGCGAATGAGCTGGGAGAGGATGACCCCGGAGTTCCCGCGCGCGCCCAGCAGCGCGGCGCGCGCGACCGAGTCGACGATCTCGTCGCGCCCGATGTCGTCCAGCGAGCGGTCGCCGCGCTGGCTCTCGAGCCGATCGAGCTCGCTGACGACCGCGCGCAGCGTGAGGACCATGTTGTCGCCGGTGTCGCCGTCGGCGACGGGAAACACGTTGAGGTCGTTGACCTCCTGGCGCCGCGCTTCGAGCTCGGCGAGCGCTCCCTCGACGACCTTGCGGAAGCGGGCGAGGCTGGGCTCGGAGACGAGAGGCACGACGGGCAATCTATCTCTGAGCTTCGGCTCGGCGTTGCTCGCAAGGACGCAGGGAGCGTGGCGTGCAACGCACGCGAGCGACCGAGGACGCAGCGAGCGCCGTCGAGACGACGCTCAGAGGGCCTTCGTGACCTTGCCGGCCTTGAGGCAGCGCGTGCACACGTACACGCGCTTGGGTGCGCCGTTGACCATGATCCGCACCTTCTGCAGGTTCGGGTTGAACCGGCGCTTGGTCGCAACCATCGAGTGGCTGCGGCTGTGCCCGAATGCCGGGCCCTTGTGGCAGGAATGGCAGACCTTGGCCATGGGCGCCGGAGTATAGGAGCGACCCCGCGGGTACCCTCGGCGCGATGCCGCGCGCAGGCTCGACGACGGCTGGGCCGACGCTCCCTGAGCGCTACCGGGTGGTGCGCCACCTGGCCCGCGGTGGAATGGCCTCCGTGTGGGAGGCCGAGGACGAGCTGCTCGGCCGCCGGGTGGCCGTCAAGGTCCTCGGGGAGCACCTGGCCGAGGACGTCTCGGCGCGCGAGCGCTTCCAGCGCGAGGCCCGCGCCGCCGCCGCGGTGTCGGACCACCCCAACGTCGTGACCATTTTCGACGTCAACGACAGCGCGGGCGACCACGGCGGCCGCCCCTACATCGTCATGGAGCTCATGACCGGGGGCAGCGTGGCCCAACGCCTCCGCGAGGGCCGCCCCGCCCAGGCCCAGGCGCTCGACTGGCTGGCCCAGGCGGCCAAGGCGGTCGACGACACCAACGCCCGGGGGCTGGTGCACCGCGACATCAAGCCCGGCAACCTGCTGCTGGACGGGCGCGGTCGCCTGGCCGTGACCGACTTCGGCATCGCGCGGCTGGCGCACGACCAGACCCTGACCGGCACCGGGCAGCTGCTGGGAACCGCCGCCTACCTGTCGCCCGAGCAGGCCTCGGGCGAGCCCGCCACGTCGGCCTCGGACCGCTACGCGCTGGCGGTGGTGGCGTTCCAGCTCCTCGCGGGGCGGCACCCGTTCGAGGCCGAGCACTTCGCGGCGCAGGCGCGCCAGCACATCGAGGCGCCGCCGCCGCCCGCGAGCAGCATCCGCCCCTCGCTGCCACCCGGCGTCGACGCGGCCCTCGGGCGCGGCCTGGCCAAGGAGCCGGCGCGGCGCTGGCCGCGCGCGGTGGCGATGGTCGACGCGCTCGAGCGGGCACTGGACGAGGAGCCCGCCACCTCGGCCACCCGGGCGCTGCCGCCCGACGTGCCCCCGCCTTCGGCGTTCCCGGTCGCTGCGCGGGCCCCGCGCGGCCGTCGGCTGGCCGCGGTGCTCGCGGTGCTGGCGGCGCTCGCGCTCGTCGCGGGCGCGGTGGTCGCGCTGTCCAGCGGCGGCGGCACGCCGCAGGCGGCGCGGGTCGACCACACGACGAACAAGCGCGCGCAGGTGGCGCAGCGTCACCGCAAGGCGGCGAGCGCGAAGACCGCGAGCACGCCCACGACCGCGAGCGCGCCGGCGCGGACCACCCCCACGACGCAGAGCGCCACGAGCTCGGGCTCGGGCTCCGGCGACCCCTCCGCGCTCAACGATCAGGGCTACCAGCTCCTGCAGGCCGGCCACCCCGCCCAGGCGGTGCCGGTGCTGCAGAAGGCCGTGGACGCCTGCGGCAACGACCCCGCCAAGCTCGCGTGCGCCTACGCGATGTTCAACCTCGCCCAGGCGCTGCGGCTCACCGGCCACGCCGACCAGGCGATCCCGCTGCTCGAGCGCCGGCTCCAGAACCCCGACCAGCGCGCGACCGTCGAGCGCGAGCTGGCGCTCGCGAAGGGCCAGCAGCAGGGAGGCGGCACCGCGCAGGGCCGCGCCCCGCAGCCGGCGCCGACCAAGCCCGGCAAAGGCCCGAAGCCGGGCAAGGGGCCCAAGAGCGATTAGGGGCTTTGCCGACTTCGTCGCCTCGGCGCGGGCCGAGGTTCAGGCGGAGGCGGCACGCAACGCCGACGACCGGTTCTGGATCCTCGAGCCGTCGCTCATCGTCGCGCCCGACGGGCTGCGCCCGCTCGACGACCCCGAGGTGCGCGCGCTCGTGCGCGGCGGTATGCGCGGGCTGCTCGAGGCCGTCGACGGCGACCGCGTGGCGCTCGCCCTGCACGTCGACATCGGACTCGACGAGGACCTGTTCGCGGCGATCGTGCTATCGGTTGCGGGGGCCATGGCGATCAGCACGCAGTACGCCCGCGTCGAGCGCGACGACGCCGGGCTGCCGAGCCTCGGCCCGTGGACCACGGCCCCCGAGCTCTCCGACGAGCTCGTCGCGGCGGCCCGGCGCACCCTGGGGGACTGATGGCGCGCTCGCACTTCATCGTGATCCACAAGCCCGGCCCGGACTGGGACCACGACCGCGACATGCGCGAGCAGCACGGCTGGGACGCCCACGCGGTGTTCATGGACGCGCTCACGGAGGACGGCTTCATCGTGCTCGGCGGGCCGCTCGGGGGCGACGGCCACCGCGCGCTGTTGGTGGTCGACGCCCCCGACGAGGCCGCGGTGCACGCCCGCCTGGACGCCGACCCGTGGAAGCCCCGCATGCTGGTGATCGACAGCGTGTGGCCTTGGACCGTGCTGCTCGACGGCGCGCGGTCCTAGGCGGACGCCGCCCGCTGCGCGCCCCAGTCCTCCGGCGCCGGTGTGCCGATCGGGTGGTGGAACGACCAGTGGTGGCCCTCGAGGTCCTCGGCGCGGTAGGCCCGGTCGCCGTAGGGCTGATCGGCGGGCGCGGCGAGGATCTTCGCCCCCGCCGCGCGGGCGCGCTCGTAGTGGGCGTCGGCGTCGTCGACCGAGACGACGACCATCTGCGTCACGCAGCCGCAGTGCAACGGGTTGCGGTAGTCGCCCGACGGGCCGCCGAGCATGACGGCGCCATCGCCGAGGCGGACCTCGGCGTGGCTGATGCGGCCGTCGGGCTCGGGGTAGCGGAGCTCCTCGCGGAACCCGAAGGCCTCCTCGAGCCAGGCGATGGCGGCGCCGACGTCCTCGTAGAGCAGGTAGGGAGTGACGATCTGGGTCATGGACGCGAGGCTACGCCGGCCCGGCGGTCCTGTCTTGGACGAATTTCCCCCTGCCGCTAGGCCAGCTCGGCGCGCAGCGCCGCCATGCGCAGCACGGCCTCGGCCGCATCCCGGCCCTGGTGGCGCTTGCCCCCGCCCGTGCGGGCCAGGGCCTGGTCCATGTTCTCCACCGTGAGCACGCCGAAGCCGCACGGCACCCCGGTGCGCAGCGAGACGTCGAGGATCCCGCGCGCGGCCTCGTTGCAGACGTGGTCGTAGTGCGAGGTCTCGCCCCGAATCACCGCGCCCAGGCACACGACGCCGGCGTAGCGGCCCGACTCGGCCGCGTACTTGGCCGCCAGCGGCAGCTCGAACGCGCCCGGTACGTCGAACACGTCGGCGGACGCGCCGGTGGCGGCGACGAGCACCTCCTGGGCGCCGGTGACCAGCCGCGCGGCCAGCTCCGCGTAGAAGCGCCCGACGGCGATGGCGAAGCGGGGCTCCGTCACGCGTCGTGGTCGGACTCGTCGTCATCGCGCCGCCGGCGGTCTTCCTCGTGCTCGGCGTGGATGAGCTCCTCGTCGAGCGGAAGCGCCTGGTGGTGGATGGCGTGGCCCATCCGGTCGCGCTTGGTGCGCAGGTAGCCCTCGTTGTGCGGGTTGGCGATGACCTGGATAGGGAGCTGCTCGGTCACCGACAGGCCGTAGCCCTCCAGGCCGATGATCTTCTTCGGGTTGTTGGTGAGGATGCGGATCGAGCTCAGCCCGAGGTCGGTGAGGATCTGGGCGACGATGCCGTAGTCGCGCAGGTCGACGGGCAGGCCGAGGGCGACGTTGGCCTCGACCGTGTCGAGGCCGTTCTCCTCCTGCAGCTTGTAGGCCTTGAGCTTGTTGAGCAGCCCGATCCCGCGCCCCTCCTGGGCGAGGTAGACGAGCACGCCACGGCCCTCGCGCTCGATCATCGCCAGCGCCGACTCGAGCTGCTGACCGCAGTCGCAGCGCAGCGAGTGGAAGACGTCACCGGTCAGGCACTCGGAGTGCATGCGCACGAGGATGTCCGGCTCGCCGGCAACGTCGCCCTTGACCATGGCGACGTGGTGCTTGCCGTCCACCAGCGAGCGGAAGCCGACGGCGGCGAACTCGCCGAACGCGGTCGGCAGGACCGCCTCGGCCACGCGCTCGATCAGCCGCTCGTTGCGCTGGCGGTAGGCGATCAGGTCGGCCACGGTGATCATCTTCAGCTCATGGCGCTCGCAGTACTCGACGAGGTCGGGCACGCGCGCCATGGTGCCGTCGTCCTTCATGACCTCGCAGATGACGCCGGCGGGGATGAGCCCGGCCAGGCGCGCGAGGTCGACGGCGGCCTCGGTCTGGCCGGCGCGCTCGAGCACGCCGCCGCCCTTGGCCTTGAGCGGAAAGACATGGCCGGGCTGGACGAGGTCGTGGGGCTCGGACCGCGGGTCGACGGCGACCTGGATGGTATGGGCGCGGTCGTGGGCGGAGATACCGGTGCTCACACCCTCGCGCGCCTCGACCGAGATCGTGAACGCGGTCTTGAACCCCGACTCGTTCTTCGCCGTCATCAGGTCGAGGTTGAGCTGATCGCAGCGCTCTGAGGTCAACGCCAGGCAGACCAGGCCGCGACCGTGGGTGGCCATGAAGTTGATCGCGTCCGGCGTGACGAACTGGGCCGCCATCGTCAGGTCGCCCTCGTTCTCGCGGTCGGGCGAGTCGCAGACCACGACCATCCTGCCGGCGCGGATGTCCTCGATGGCCTCCTCGATGGTGGAAAAGCGGGTCTGCGGGGTGGTCATGCACGTGCTCCTTCAAGCAGCTTCTCGACGTGCTTGGCGAGCACGTCCACCTCGATGTTGACGCGGTCGCCCGGGGCCGCCGTGCCGAGCGTCGTGCGCTCGAGCGTCTCCGGGATGAGCGCGACCGCGAAACGGTCGTCGGTGACCTCGGCCACGGTCAGCGACACGCCCGCGACCGCGATCGAGCCCTTCTGGACGACGTAGCGCAACAGCTCGGGCGGGGGCTCGATCCACACCCGCCGCGAGAAGCCCTCGTCGCCCACCGCCACGACCTCCCCCACGCCGTCGACGTGGCCCTGCACGACGTGGCCGCCGAGGCGGTCGGTCGCGCGGAGCGGCAGCTCCAGGTTGACCGGCGCGCCGGCGGCCAGGGCGCCGAGGGTCGAGCGCCGCAGCGTCTCGGCCGTCACGTCGACGGTGAAAACCTCCTGGTGCACGGCGGTCGCGGTCAGGCACACACCCTGCACCGCGACCGAGTCGCCGTTGTCGATCTGGGTCCCCAGCCCGGTGCGCACCCGCACGCGGGCGCCCTCGTCGGTCTGGTCTACGGCCTCGACATGGCCCCTGTCCTGCACGAGCCCGGTGAACATGGATTCACCATTCTCGCAGGCGGGCCGAGACCAGCAGGTCGTCGCCACTGCCCTCGCAGTCCAGCGTGAGCGCGCGCATCGCCTCGGCGATCGTCTCGGTGCCCTCGCCCTCGAGCGGGTCGCGGGCAGTGCGGCCGCCCAGCACGATGGGCGCGAGGAACAGGCGGACCTCGTCGACCTCGCCGGCGTCGTAGAAGGCGCCGGCCAGGTGCGGGCCGCCCTCGAGCAGGATGGAGGCGATGCCCGAGGCGCCGAGCTGCAGCAGCGCCGAGGCGACGCGGTCGGGCTCGTTGGCCCCGGTGGCGACGACGACGTCGGCGCCGGCGGTCTCCAGCGTGGACACGGCGGTGCGACGAGCCGCGCGCGACACCACGACGGTCAGCGGGACCTCGGGCGCCATGCGCACGAGGTTCGACGTCACCGGCAGGCGTGCGGTGGTGTCGAAGACGATGCGGCGGGGCTGGCGGTCGGCGTCGGGGATGCGCGCGGTGAGCTGGGGGTCGTCGCGCAGCGCGGTGCCGATCCCGACGGCGACCGCGTCGCAGTCGGCGCGCCAGCGGTGGCCGAGCTCGCGGCTGGCGGCCGAGGAGATCCACTTGGAGTCGCCGGTCTCGGTGGCGACCTTGCCGTCGAGGGTCATGGCGGACTTGAACAGCACCCACGGGCGCCCCGTGCGCGCGTGCTTGCGGAAGGCCTGGTTGAGCAGGCGCGCCCGGGCGGCGAGCTCGCCCTCGGCCACCACCACATCCACGCCGTCGTCGCGCAGGATACCCAGGCCCCGGCCGGAGGCCTTCTCGGTGGGATCGTCGGAGGCGACGACCACGCGGCCGATGCCGGAACGCGCGATCGCCTCCGTGCACGGCGGGGTGCGCCCGTCGTGGCAGCAGGGCTCGAGCGAGATGTACATGGTCGCGCTCTTGAGGTCGGTGTCGCCGGCGTCGGCGATCGCCGCGACCTCGGCGTGCGGGCCGCCGACCATCGCGTGCCAGCCCTCCCCCACCACCTCGCCGTCCTTCACCACCACGGCACCGACGAGCGGATTGGGCGAGACGTGACCCCGACCGCGCTCTGCGAGCTCGATCGCGCGCTCGAGGTGCAGGTGGTCGGTATCGGTGGCCGCTGACACCGTGGACGATGGTAGTTGCCTGTGCAAATGTCGGCTCAGGCGCAGCGGTTCAACTTCCAGACCGTCATCAGCGGCCCGGGGCGCTCGTACGCGAGGGGGTAGTAGTCGAAGCTCCAGTCGAAGTTGAACTTCACCGACTTGCCCTGGTGGTAGGGGCTCGCGACGTAGACCGGCTTGGCCTGGCGACGCAGCGCGCGGTAGTAGGCGGCGGCCTGCGGGACGTGGCTGGGATCGACGAGCGCGCGCTGGGCCTGGATCGAGCCTGAGACGACGTAGCAGACCCCGTTGGCCCGGTAGACGTCGAGCAGCGCGGGCGAGAGGTCGCGCGTGTAGCCCTCGCCGCCGACCACGCCCGGGTCCTGCGTGCGGCGGTTGGGCAGGACGCTGTCGGGCAGCTCGTTGGGCAGCAGCGAGACGCCGAGGCGGTTGGCGAACTGGCGCGCCGCCTCGCTCGCGGGAGACGTATCGGTGGCCGCGGTCAGCGTGCTCTGGGGCGTCTCGTCGGCGAAGAAGATGTTCCAGCGGTTGCCGTCGTTGGGCGCCGGGGCCAGGAAGCCGGCCTGGCGGTAGTAGGCGTCGGGGATGACCGGCTCGTAGGCGATCTTCGTGTCGGGCGAGAGGTGGGAGACCAGCCAGTCGCGCACCTGCGCGCGCGTGTCCGGCCGGCTGAGCAGGCGGTCGGAGTGGATCGAGTAGACGACGGCCTGGCCCAGCAGCAGCACCGCCGCCAGGCCAACCCAGGCGTAGCGGGCCCGGGGCCAACGACGGGCGAGCGCGTCGACGACGAAGAAGGCGCCGATCCCGGCGAGCACGGCGAGCACCGGGAACAGCGGCAGCAGCCAGCGGCCGAACCAGCGCGACGCGCTGCCCATGAAGAGGATGTACAGGATCGCCGTGGGCACGAGCAGCCAGAACACGCGGCTGCGCGCGCGGGCCAGGGCGAAGGCGCCGACGACCGCGGCGACGGCGGGGACCCAGCCCATGCCCCAGGTCACCGACCACAGGTAGTAGACGTAGCCGTTGCTGAAGGTCTGGCCGAGCTTGCCCTCGCTGCTGGAGGCGGTGGCCTGGTGGATGATCCCGCCGCCGAACGTCTTGGGGTCGAGCAGCGAGTAGGGGCTCGCGATGATGAAGCCGGCGATGGTGGCGGCGCCGGCGAAGCAGAGGAGCAGGAACGCGCGCGCCTTGGCGAAGTTCACCGTCCAGCGCCACGCCGCTTTGAGGTTGACGCGCCACGGGTGCGGGAGCGGGCCGCCCTGGTCGCGCCAGCGGAAGTAGGCAGCGACGCAGATGGGGACGATGAAGATCGCCGCCGTGTACTTCGTCGCGGTGGCGGCGCCGGTGGCCAGGCCGGCGAGGGCGAAGTCCCACCAGCGGCCGTGGCGGTAGATGCGGGCGATGCCGTAGAGGGCGAGCGCGGCGGGGCCGAGCGTGGGCGAGTCGTTGAGCGCCAGGTGCGCGTAGAAGACGGGCAGGAAGGCGACCGTCATCAGCGCGGCGGCGAGGAAGCCGGCGCGGCGGTCGACGAGCTTGGCCCCGGCCAGGTAGGTGAACCAGATCGCGAGCGTGCCGAGCACGGCGCTGACCACGCGCGCGATGACGTAGACCTCGGTCGGGTCGTTGACGAGGGCGCGCGCGGCGGCGTCGCCGCTCCCGAACCACAGCCCGAAGACCAGGTAGAGGATGTTCGTGTAGCCCGGTGGGTTGACGAAGTAGAACGGGTTCAGCGTGTGGCCGAAGAACCCGATCGCGCGCGGGACGAAGTGCGCGTTCTCGTCGATGTTGTAGGCGTAGGGAAGGCCCTGCTTGATCCCCCACAGGCGCAGGCCGAAGCCGATCAGCATCAAGGCGCCGACGGCGAGGCCCCACTTCAGCCGGGTACGCGACGGCGCAGTGGTGCTCGCCGGGCGTGCCGGCGGTGGCGCCGTCTCGACCGTGGCCATGGCCCGGGATGGTAGAGCCGGGTGCCGGTGGCAAGGTCACGCTCAGCGGGTAGAAGACGCTCGGGCGACTAGTACCCTGGGCCGGTCGTGAAGCTGATCATCCAGATCCCCTGCTTCGACGAGGAAGAGACGCTGCCGGTCACGCTCGCCGACCTCCCGCGTGAGGTTCCCGGCTTCGACGCCGTGGAGTGGCTCGTGATCGATGACGGCTCCACCGATCGCACCGTCGACGTCGCGCGCTCCAACGGCGTCGACCACATCGTGCGCCTGACCAACAACAAGGGGCTGGCCGCCGGCTTCCAGGCGGGCCTCGACGCGGCGCTCAAGCTCGGCGCCGACGTCATCGTCAACACCGACGCCGACAACCAGTACTACGGGGGCGACATCCCCAAGCTCGTCGAGCCGATCGTCGAGGGGCGCGCGGACATGGTCGTCGGCGACCGCGACGTGATGAACATCCAGCACTTCTCGCCGCTGAAGAAGTCGCTGCAGCGGCTCGGCAGCTGGGTCGTGCGGCAGGCCAGCCAGACCAACGTCCCCGACACCACCTCCGGCTTCCGCGCCTACAACCGCGAGGCCGCCATCCAGATGGTGGTGGTCTCGAAGTTCACCTACACGCTCGAGACGATCATCCAGGCCGGCAAGATGCTCGTCGCCGTCGACCACGTCAGCATCCGGACCAACCCGAAGACGCGCGAGTCGCGCCTCTTCCCCTCGATGTGGTCCTACGTACGGCGCAACACGGTGTCGATCTTCCGCATCTACGCCCAGTACGAGCCGCTGCGCGTGTTCATGAGCCTGGCCGCGATCGTCGGCCTGGTCGCGATCGTCATCTGGGTCCGCTTCGCCTACTTCTACATCGTCGACGGCAGCGGCGCCGGCCACGTGCAGTCGCTGATCCTCGGCGCGGTGCTGTTCAACGCCGCCGTGGTGCTCGCCGCGCTGGGCGTGATCGGCGACCTGCTCGCCGCGCAGCGCACGCTGACCCAGCGCACGTTCGAGCGCGTGCGCCGGATCGAGCTCGCGCTCGACGTCAAGCCGAGCCACTACGAGCCCGGCGACCCGCGCACCGGCGAGCACCCCACCACCGGCGCCGCCTCGGGCGGGGCGACGGGCAAGACCGAGGACCGCGAGGCGCTCAAGGTATGAGCCCGACCCCGACGGTCACGACGGATGCCGCCGGCACCGTCACCGGCAACACGTACGACAAGTACGGCTCCAGCAACCCGGTGGTCAAGCGCCTGATGGCGGGCTTCCACCGCCAGCTCGACGACCTGTTCGCCCGCGCCGCCCCCACCTCCATCCTCGACGTCGGCTGCGGCGAGGGCGTCCTCGTCTCCGAGTGGGCCGACCGCGTCGGCGACGGCCGCGTCGTCGGCATCGACCTCGACGACCCCCAGCTGCACGCCGAATGGAAGAGGCGCCGGCGCCCGAACCTCGAGTACATGGTCATGAAGGCCGAGAACCTGCCGTTCGGCGATGACGAGTTCGGCGCCGCGACGGCGATCG
>DATBDE010000019.1:0-65710 GCA_036270095.1 Solirubrobacteraceae bacterium
GCCGCGATCTACGCCATCGCCGCGATCGCAGGTCGCCGCTCCGCCGGCGCCGCACACACCGCAAACGCCCCGCGCTGATAAACCAAACCAACGACAGGAGTCAACATGCGACACACTCGAACCATCCTCGCCGCTGCAGTCGTGACCGCCGTCGCGCTCGCGGCGGTCACCGCCGGCGCCGCGGCGCAGACCACGCCAGCATCCGCCGCGACCATCGTCGAGACGGCGGCCTCGAACGGGAACTTCAAGATGCTCACTGCGCTCTTGAAGCGAGCCGGGCTCGTCAACGCGCTCGAGGGCAAGGGCCCCTACACCGTCTTCGCCCCCACCGACGCCGCCTTCGCCAAGGTCCCGAAGGCCACCCTCGCGCGCCTCGCCAACAACAAGACCGCGCTTCGCTCGGTCCTGCTGTACCACGTCGCCAAAGGCAGCCTGACCGCGGCGAAGGTGACCAAGCGCCACTCTGTGACGACGCTCAACGGGCAGCGGCTCGCGATCCGCGCCCGCGGCGGCAACGTGTTTGTCGGGCGCGCCCGAGTCGTCACACCTGACGTGACCGCATCGAACGGCGTCATCCACGTCATCAACAAGGTCCTCATCCCCCACTAGCCCCCCTAGGCCCAGTGGCCTCAGCGTCGCCCGGCGCAGCTCTCCGCGCCGGGCGACGCGAGGACACAGACCGCATGCCATCCCCTCCAGCTCATCACACATCCGAACCGATGCCGGCCCCCGGCGGCCCGACAGCCGCCCCCATACGGCGCGCGCTGGTGACCGGCGCCACCGGGTTCATCGGCAGCCGGCTCGCGACGACACTCGCCGACGACGGCTGGACCGTCCGCTGCATGGTGCGCGACCGCTCGCGCGCACGCGACCTAGAGCAGCGCGGCATCGAGCTCCACGAGGCCGACGTCCTCCGCTCCGAGACCCTCGACGGCATAGGCCGCGACGTGGACGTCGCCTACTACCTGATCCACGCCATGGGCCGAGGAGCACACGGCGACTTTGCGGCCCGCGAGCAGGCCGGCGCCGAGGCGTTCGCGGGCGCGGTCTTAGGCGAGGGCGTAAGGCGCGTGATCTACCTCGGCGGCCTCGGGCAGCCGCACTCGCGCCACCTGCGCAGCCGCCACCAGACCGCCCGGGTGCTCGCCCAACACGGCCCTCCCCTCACCCACTTCCGCGCCGGCATGGTGGTCGGCGTGGGAAGCGAGTCCTACCGAACCCTGCGCTACCTCGTCGAGCGGCTGCCCGCCATGATCGCGCCCGCCTGGCTAAAGATCCCAACGCAGCCCATCGCAATCGATGACGTGCTCGCCTACCTCAGCGCCGCCCCCGACCTGCCCGAGACAGCGGGTCGCGAGATCCAAATCGGCGGCCCGAGCGTGCTCTCCTACGGCGAGATGCTCGACCGGATGGCCGACGCACTAGGCCGCAAACCGCGGCCGAAGCTTCCCGTCCCGCTGCTTAGCCCGCGGCTTTCATCCCTGTGGATCGGCCTCGTGACCCCCGTCGATGCCGGGGTCGCCCGGCCCCTGATCGAGGGACTCTCGACGAAGACGACCGTGACCGACACCACCGGCGCCCAGCTCTTCGACATCGCGCCCCTGCCGGTCGAGGAGGCGCTCCGCCGGGCCGTCGCCAACGACACCGCAGGTCGAGACTGGCCGCGCCCCGAGCTCACCGCCACCGCCAGCTAACGAACGACCACCTGTTTGTGCCAGTCGCGTCGCTCAAGACACAGACATCCAGCTTCCTGCGACTCAGATCCAAGCCAGCGTGCAACAGTGAGCGGGCCTCCTTCGCTCGCTTCGTCGATGAACACGCGGAGCGTCTCAGCAAGGAGGCCCTCCTTTCATGGCAGTCCTATGCGCTTCGGCCCGCCCGACATCTCGAGCCTTAGTTGAACTACGCGAACACGCGCGTCGGCTCCGTGGCAAGCGTGCGCAGCAGCGCGAACTCCTTCTGCGAGAGCGCGACCGGCCGGCCGCGCAGTCGCACGTCGCGCGACGGCGGGTCGATCTGCAGCGCTCCCACCCGCAGCTTGCCCTGGCCCGGGCGCAGGTTGGCGCTGCAGCCCTACCGCGTCCTGGCCAAGCACGGCTACCACCACCGCCGCCGACCGCAGCACAGCGCCGCACCCGGCGAGCAGCTGCTCCCTCGCGCGCACCGCGCGGTCTCCAACTTCAAGGCCTGGATGGACGGCACCCACCGCGGCGTCAGCGACAAGCACCCGTCGGTCTACCTCGACGAGTACGTCTTCCGCCACAACCGCCGCGTCACCCCGATGTCCGCCTTCCAGACGCTGCTCGGGCTCGGCACCCTCCACCAGCCCACGACCTACGCCCAGATCACCCGCCCGGCCGCCGCCTGACCCTACTTGGAGTCAACCGGATAAGCATCAGCCGGGTAGTCGGCGCGGATGATGGCGCGACCCCTTTCTGGGGCCTGGCGCGTGCAACGCTTGGCCTCCGTCGTTGAAGGGTTTGATCGAGCGCGCCGCTCCCATGTGCTGATTAGGTGGCGCACGGTGGTCAAGCACGAGGCGATGGCGATCCGCTCGTCGCGCCTACGCCTGCTGGGTGGAGGCGACGAGGCGCTGGACGCGCGCGAGGCGGTCGAGGTGCCGGGGCCGTCGGAGCGGGCGGCCGACCGGGAGCGGGCCCACCGCGCGCTGGTCCTGCAGGCCGCCGGCCGCACCTACGCCGAGATCGAGGCCGAGACGGGGTGGAGCCACACGAAGGTCAACCGCGCGCTCACCGAGGGCCGGGCGGCCTTCCGCACGTTGGTGTGCGCGCTCGAGGCGGGCGACGAGTGCGCCCGCCACGCCCCGCTGCTCCGCGCCCTGGCCCGGGGCCGACCGCCGGCCGACGGCGTCCTGGGCCTACGCGCTCACCTGCGCGCCTGCGGCGCGTGCCGGGCGCGCCTGGCCGAGCTCCGCTAGACGTCGTCGACGCCCAGCGCCGCCGCGATCGGGGCATGATCGACGCGGTCGGCGACGTCCGCCGCGGCTCCCATCCGACGGCGTCTCCGGCAGGAGGACGTTGCCCACCTCGCTCAGGGCGCTCTCCAGCCGGTGCTGTGGCCTGGCGCGTGACGCCCCTTTCCGGCTGATCGCGGGGCTGGTCATACGCGTCCGCCCTCGAGTCGCGAGACGCTCGCTACCGGGCGAAACCAGCAGCGCGCTGATGCGAGCGGGGCATGGCGACGGAGTGTCGTGTCGCATGGATACGAGCACTGCGGCTCAGCCTCGGCCGACCGGCTGGAACTAGTGGTCGGCCATGTGCTCGGCGACGTTGAGGCCGAGGTGCTGTCCCTGTGCGTCGGCGGTGCGGAAGTGCAGCCCGGCCCAGACGCGTGCATCGGTGATCTCCTCTAGGGTCCGAGAAGTGTTCGAAGAAGCGCGTCTCTCCAGGGAACTCTGGCGGCGGTGGACACGGCGGCGCGCGCATCGGGCATGCCGGCCCATGTGTTGATACGCCTGAGCCGGCTCAGGCCAGGAGACATGCCGGTCTCCGCCGCCGCCCCCCAATTCTCGTCAGGGACCTCTGCAAATTCACGTCCCGGACGGAGAATGTCGTGCACGTCGAGGGCTGGGTCAGTGAGCTAAACCCCGAACGCCTTCTAGGAGTAGCGAACCGCGTGGCTTCCCGCAGGCGTCGACCATAACGACCGATCTCGTCAAAGGTTCAACCGGCCACCCCGCGCTCGAACTCGTGGAGAAGCCGATCGGCCGGGACTTCAAATACGTCGAGGCCGCATCAGCCACGCATAGGCGCGCCCATGGAACGGTCAGCGACGTCGCGGTAGCGTTACGCGAGCGTCCGGACCCGGCCCTCTGGACTCACCACGACGGTCGCGAGCTCGGAGCCGCCGAGGTGTCTCCGCTTGGCAGTTCGGGTGGTCGAAACGCCCCGGCGCGCCTGGCCGTCGTAAGTTGCCATTACCCGGAGTTGGGGCGTAGCGTAGGGCCGGGACGGTCGCAATGGAATTCCGTTTGCTTGGCCCGCTTGAGGTCATCAGTAGTAATCGGTCGCTGTTTGTGGGCGGGGGCAAGCGGCGGTCGCTATTGGCCATCTTGCTGTTGCACTCCAATGAGGTTGTCTCGGCGGAGCGGTTGATCGATGAGCTATGGGGTGAGCGGCCGCCGCCGACCGCGGCCAAGAGCGTGCACGTCTATGTGTCGCAGCTGCGCAAGGAGCTCGGGGCCGATGTCGCCCCCACGAACAGCAGCAGGTTGGTCACGCGGTCGGGTGGTTATGAGCTGCGCGTCGGGCCCGATGATGTCGATGTGGCCCGGTTTGAGCGCGCGCTGGCGGACGCCGAGGGGGCGGTGGGGGGCGGTGAGCCGGCGCGGGCGGCGAGTGTGCTGCGAGCCGGGTTGTCGTTGTGGCGCGGGCCGGCGTTGGCGGACTTCACCTACGAGCCGTTTGCGCAGGGGGAGATCGCTCGCCTCGAGGAGCTGCGGCTTGTAGCGCTCGAGGGGCGCGTGGAGGCCGATCTTGCGCTCGGTCGGCATGCACAGGTGGTCGGCGAGCTCGAGGCACTGGTGCGGGAGCATCCGTTGCGCGAGCGGATCCGGGGACAGCTGATGTTGGCGCTGTATCGCTGCGGGCGGCAGGCGGCCGCGCTTGGGGTGTATCGCGACGGTCGGCGCCGGATGGTGGACGAGCTGGGGTTAGAGCCGGGGCCGGCGCTGCGGGAGCTGCAGGAGAAGATCCTCGGTCAGAGTCCGGACCTCGACCCTCCGGCGACCGCCGCCGGCACGCCGGCCGATGGCGCACCAGTGCAAGCGACGGCGACGGCGCACGCGCTGGTCGGGCGACGGCGATGGCGTGCGGCTGCGTTGGTGATCAGTGGCGGCGCGGTGCTGTTGGTGGTGGCCGCGCTGGCCGCGCTGTCGGCGGGCGGCGGCGATTCATCGGGCGCCGGGCGTGCGACGCTCGAGCTCGCTCCCAACTCGATGGCGGGGGTGGATCCCCGCAACGGCAGGCCGACTTTTGCGCTCCCGTTGCCCGGCCGCCCGACTGCCCTGCGGGCGACGGGGAACACGGTGTGGGCCGCGACGGTCGACTCGGCGTCGTTGACCGGCGCCGACGCGCGCACCCGTTCGATCTTGCGCGAGGTTCCGCTGCGCGTGACGCCCGACGCGATGGCGGTCGGGGTCCGAGCCGGGTGGGTGGCCAACGGCCGGCGCGGCGAGCTGGTGCGCGTCACGTTGGGCTACGCCGACGCGGCGCCGCCGATCCAGTTCCGGCATGGACCGCTCCGGCGGTCGAACGCAGAGGCCACATCGGTGGCGGTGGGCGCCGGCGGCGTATGGATCACCGACGGGTCGGAGCGGCTAGCGCGCGTCGACCCGGCCACCCGCGCGGTGACTGGGATTCAGGTGGGCGTGCCGCTGGACGGGGTTGCGGTCGACGCCGGCGCCGTGTGGGTGATCAGCGCCCGTCGGGCAAGTGTGCTGCGGATCGACCCTCGCACCAATACGGTGACCGACCGTGTCGCGCTCGTCGCCCGCGCCGGCGAGGGTGCGCCGTTGCCGACACGCATCGCCGCGGGCGCTGCAGCTGTTTGGGTGCTCAGTCGCAACACCGCGACGGTGACCCGGATCGACCCGGAGACCCGGGGCGTCGCGGCGGTCATACCGATCGGCGTCGATCGGGCGCCCAACGAGATCGCAGTCAGCGACCGCGCCGCCTGGGTGGCCAACGAGGATGGAACGTTGTCGCGCATCGACGAGCGCGCAACCTCCGCGGATTCCCTGTGGGTGGGCGGGGCGGTGCGCGAGGTCGCCGTGGCCGCCGGCCGGGTGTGGGTCGCCACCAGCGCCCTAGATCAGCAGCTACAGGGAGGACGCGGATGATCGGACGTGCACTGATGTTGGCCGGCGCGGGGGCGGCCGCGGCCACAGTGGTCGCGGCGTGCGGCGAAGAGAAAACCACGCCGGCCAGTGGCCCACCGGCACGCCCGGTGGCCTCGGCAAACTGCTCACCGATGTCCTATGGCGGACCGGGGCGCCCGCGCTTCTTGATCGTCAACAACTACAGCTACCAGGGGCCACACAAGGGCCACGGCGTCCAGACCGCACAGGCGATCAAGATGGTGCTCGCCGACCGCGGATGGCGCGCGGGGCCGTACACCATCGGACTGCAGGCATGCGAGGAGACCAGCGCTCGCACCGGCCAGCCCAGCGCTGAGAAGTGCCGGCGCAACGCCCTGGCCTTCGCCCACGATCCGAGCGTACTCGGCGTCATCGGACCCCTTAGCTCGTACTGCGCCGCATCCATGCTGGCCACGCTCAACAAAGCGCCAAACGGTCCGCTCGCCGACATCAGCGGCTCGAACACCTACGTCGGCCTCACGCGCGCCGCCGCCGGCACCGCGCCGGGCGAGCCCCAACGCTACTTCCCCACCGGACAGCGCAGTTATGCGCGCGTGGCTCCGACCGACGACGTCCAAGGCGCGGCCGACGCGCTGGTCGCGCGCCGCCTCGGGCTACGCCGCGCCTACCTGCTCGATGACCGCTCACCGTACGGCACCGCGCTCGCCGCGGCCTTCGAGTCCTCCGCGACCCGGTTGGGCGTCGACGTGGTCGGCAGCGCCCGCCTCTCGCCTACCACGCGTGACTACCGCGCGCTCGCCCGTCGCGTCCGCGCCGCCCACCCCACCGTCGTATTCGTCGCCGGCGACCTCGGCACCGCCGGCCCCCGGCTCATTGCCCAGCTGACCGCCGTCCTGGGACCACGCGTACGGCTGATTGGCGGCGACGCGTTTAGCCCCGCGCCCCTCGTGGAGGCGGCCGGCTCTCGCGTCGACGGCATGATTCTCAGCATCGCGGTTCTCCCCACCAGCAACCTTCCCCCCAACGGCCGACGGTTCGCTGCCGAGTTCCAAAAGCGCTACAGCCAACAGCCCTGCTGCTACTCGGTCCACGACGCCCAGGCCACCGAGCTCCTGCTCGATGCCATCGCCAAGGCCGGCGGCAGCCGCGGCGACGTGGCCCGATACCTCATCGGCGCCCGGGTCCGAGACGGACTGCTCGGCGACTTCCAGATCGACCGCAACGGCGACACGACCCTCAACACCATCGGGATCTACCAAATCCGCGCCGGTCAGCTGCAGTTCGCACAGGCCGTCACGCCGCCGAGCGAGCTGCTCAACCGCCCCTAGACGCAAGCCCGACCCGTTTCACCCTCCACCTACAGGTCGCCGTAGCCGGATCAAGCGCGATGCGTGAATGGCCACCGGCGCCGCCCCCAGCTCGTGAAGGGCGGACGCCGGCGGCTGCGCGGCGGCTTCTCAGCGGGCCGCCGGCGACAGGTCAGAGCGCCCCTGACGGCGGCGAGTGACCACGAAGGTGCCACCCGCGGCGACGGCCACCAGCCCGAGCATCCCGCCCGCGCCGATGCCCGCGTCGCCCCAGTCGAACCCGCTCGACGAACGCGTCTCGACCACGATCGGCGTCCGATACGACCGAAGGCCGGGGTTGCCCGCGGCGTCCCTGGCGTCCGGCGACCTCACGTCGACCGCCACGATCGGGGGATGTGAGACCGGGCGCACGTCGCGAGCGTCCGGCGACCTGAGGTCCTGCTGCGCCGACGCGACCGGCACCGCGAACGCGCACGCGCCCAACACGCCGGCGACGGTAAGCGGCTTGACAACGGCATGACGGCCCATGACCGCTCCTTCTATGAGAGACCGCCCAGTGCGGCCTTGCAGCGGACACTCTCGGTACGGCCGGTAGAGCCGCGGTGAAGCGCCGCTTAAGGCGCCCATTTACCGCACACGGCGCCGGGACAGCCGGCCCGGCTGCCCCGGGGCATGACGTAGCTCCAGCCGCCGGGGATCCCCGGCTCCCAGAAACAGACCCGACCACATCCCCTATCAGCCCGCCCATCCCTGGGATCCCGGCCGGCACCCGGACCGGGCTGGCTCACCGACACCCCCCAAGCCCGGGCACGTCAGGTCCGAAAATCACCAAGCTCGTCCAGCAGGCCTGCGTTCTCTACGCGAAGGGTCCCGACGGCGTGCCTACGAACGCCAAGGAGGACGCGCTACTTGACGCGATCCTTGTGCACCTTCGACGGCTCGACGAGTCCTCAAGAGCAGCGGGCGCTTCTCCAGCGACATGAGGGCACGCGACTTCGGTTGCCTGGAGCCCGTCGGATCGCCCACTGAGCCGCGGCGTGCGCGACCGCATCACGAGCAGGTGGCACACCTCTCGCGGTATCGCGAAGCCAAGGTCGACTGGGACCTTCGGAGCGTGTCTCACCTTCGGCCGCTCTGCCACCCCTTCGCGCGCCACGAGGACGCCGACTCTCATTGCGGTGCCTTTCTGGGGCGAGGCACGTGCAACGCTTGGCCTCCGTCGTGAAGGGTTGATCGAGCGCGCCGGTGCCATGTTCTGATTAAGCGGCGCACGATGGTCAAGCACGAGGTGATGGCGATCCGGGCGTCGCGCCTGTGCCTGCTCGGCGGAGGAAACGAGGAGCTCGACGCGCGCGAGGCGGTCGAGGTGCCGGGGCCGGCGGAGCGGGCGGCCGACCGGGAGCGGGCCCACCGCGCGCTGGCCGCCTTGGCGACCCTGAAGCGAGACGAGGCCCGCGCGCTGGTCCTGCAGGCCGCCGGCCGCACCTACGCCGAGATCGAGGCCGAGACAGGGTGGAGCCACACGAAGGTCAACCGCGCGCTCACCGAGGGCCGGGCGGCGTTCCCCACCTCGAGGCGGGCGACGAGTGCGCCCGCCGGGCGAGCCTGGCCGAGCTCCGGTAGACGTCGTCGACGCCCAGCGTACGAACGCGGATCAGCCCGTTGAGTTTGAGCGTGACGCTCGTCGCGATGCTCTGCGTCGTGCCGGCTACCGGCGTGAACGTGACGTTGACCTTGACGCGCCAGGGAGCCCTTTTTCTCCAGCTTTCGTCTTGGCCGTCCTCGTGGGCTTGAGCTTCGAGGTCACTGGACCGGCAGTGGTCGTCGTGAGACTCGTTTTGCTTGACCAGCGGCTTCGTCTTGGGCATCGTCTTCTTGGCGGCCGCGCCTCCCTGCACGGCGGCATCCGAAGCCTCTAGCTTCCCCGGGCTACCACTCTCCGCCGTATCTACCGTGATCGACCGACTTGCTGAACTGCCATCGGTGTTGCCCGTATCACTCTCTCGACTTCGCCTCCCGGGCGCGAAGGCCGTGCGGTCGACGGCCGATCGCCTCCGCAACCAACCGCATCGCCTCCTCGGCGTCGGCCGCACGCAAGCGTACGAACGGTTTCCCCTCGCCCTGCCACCTGCCACCACCGCCCCCCTCGTCCTTGAAGAACATCCGGTCCGTTCGGGTGAGAGCCTCACGATCGTGGGGCGTCATCTCACCGGCGTACGACACGAAGAACTCACGCTGGTCGGTCATGGGCCGAGCATAGATCGCTTCCGGCTCAGTAGGCGTCGGCCCCCTCCGCCCCCTTCCGTTGGGACTGAGAGGTGAAGGCCACCTCCATCGCGATGGTCGAGCGCCACCATGCGCGCTGCTCGATGGCGCCGGCGCTGGCACCGCCGCAAGGCTGGCCGCATTCCAGGGCAACCAAGCTCTCAGGGGCGACGAGGGCCGGCGGTCAACGCTCGGAGCTCTGTGCGCTCTCGCACGAACCCAGCCACCCGGCGGCGGTACACCAAGGTGACATGACCGATGGAGGAGCGGGAGGGAAGCGATGAGCGCGTTGACCAGCACGGCGACGCCACTGGACCAGACCAAGGCGACGGATAGCGCCGACCGAACACCGAGGGAGGACCGGTACGACCGCTTGTCGTCGATCGCCGGGCTGCTGGCCGTGGTCGCCGGTCTGCTCTCCCTCATCGCGGTGTCGGTGGCGGCGATCGTGGCCCTGCCCAGCGGCAACGGACAGAACGTGGTCGCCATCACCACCGGCAGCTTCGGTGTCATCGGCACGGTGGTCGGCGCCTACTTCGGGGTCAAGCTCGGCGCCGACGGGCGACAGGCGGCTCAGCACGCCCAGCGCGCCGAAGCGGCCAAGGTCCAGGCGCTGGCCGCCCACCTGGACAGCGATGAGGCCGACAGAGCGCTGAAGGAGGCGGGGCAGCTGATGCCGCCGGCGCGCTGAGCAGCGCGCTCAGCCGCCCGCCCCGGTATCGCGCCGACGCGACGCACATTGCGGTCCTTCCGGGGCCACGTGCACGACGCCTGCCTCCGGCGTTGAAGGGTTGATCGAGCGCGCCGGTCTCATGTGCTGATTAGGCGGCGCACAGTGGGAGATGACGAGGGGATCCCGCCCTTGCTGAGGACGACGCGCGACCGTCACGCACTTCCGACGGCAGGCTTGCTGTGCCCCGGCAAGCGCGCGTCCGACGGCAGTCGCCCGACGCGAGCGGTGCTCGTCCAGAGCGCAAGCGGCGGCACGTACCGGTCGGGACGGTGGGCACTGTGCTGGGCGCGAGGGGCGCTGCGCGGTAGGACGGTTTCGGTGTAGATCAGGCGGTTGCGCCGACCATGGGACATGCTCGGGCCGCTCGACGGCGAAGGAGCAGGACGGTCGCCGGGTCAGGCGTCACAGGCAGTTCGTTGTCACCGTCGTACTGGTCGTCGTGTCAGTCTGTGGCTCGCCGCGTTGGTGCGTGCCGCGAAAGACCGTCGTCGTCGTCTCGATAGTCGTCGTCTCGGTTCGCTGCTCGGCCTCGCCCGATGGGCAGTTCGGGTCGTCGATGTTCACGATGCCCACCGTCCCGAATCCACTGCTCTGCACACAAGTCGTAAGTCCGTGCTGGAACGTGCATGTCGCGCCCTCCGGCGGGATTACCGGTGGCGCCGCGGAGGCTGAAGCCGGGAGACCGACCGACACGACCGCGCCCGCCGCGACCGCCGCGCACAAGGTCCTCTTCATGGCGACCCCTTCCGATCGCTCTTACGGTCCAGGTTCCGCCACCGACTCCGCCAGTGGGCAGTGACCGATTGGTAAGCGCGATTCGACCAAAGTGTCGCTCGGAAGTCAAATGCTTCGCGCTTCGATACGTCCAGCAGCTCGTGGCTCGTGCGCAACCCCGCCGACGACGCACACGACCAGCCGGCTGCGGTGGCCCGCTCGGCCTCGTCCGTGGGCGCGTGATAGCCGGTCCGGCCCTGCGACGGTTCGCGACCCGGCTGGCCTCAGCCCCGTCCCACGTACGGCATTCCGGTGGCCATGACGGTCAGCGTGAGCACGTTGGCCTCGGGCGGCAGGTTGGCCATGTAGCGCACGGCGGCGGCCACGTCGGCCACGTCCATGCGCGGTTCGCCGCGGATGCTCCCGTCGGCCTGGGGGACGCCGCGGGCGATCTGGTCGGACAGCTCGGTGGCCGCGTTGCCCACGTCGATCTGGCCGCAGGCGATGGCGTGAGCGCGGCCCTCGAGCGCGATGGCCCGGGTCAGACCGGTGATCGCGTGCTTGGTGGCCGTGTAGGCCACCGCCCCGGGCCGGGGCACGTGGGCCGAAACCGAGCCGTTGTTGATGATGCGCCCGCCCGGCGGCGCCTGCTCGCGCATGACCCGATACGCCGCCTGTGCGCAGTGGAAGGCGCCGTCGAGGTTCGTCGCCACCACCTCGCGCCACTGCTCGGGCGTGACGGCCTCGAACGGGGTGCTCGGGCCGAACATGCCCGCGTTGTTGAACAGGAGATCGATCCGCCCGAGCCGCTCGCGCACGTCCGCGAAGAACGCGCCGACCGCGCCTGTGTCGGTGACGTCGAGCGGCGCCACGACCGCCGACTCGCGGCCAGCGGCGGTCTCCTCCAGCGCCGCACGCCGCCGGCCGGCAAGCACGACCTGCCAGCCGTCATCCAGCAGCGCCTGGGCGGCCGCGCGGCCGATGCCCGACCCGGCGCCGGTGACGACCGCGACCCTCACGCACCCTAGCGGCGCCCGACGGCCCGCACACGCTCCGGGCGCGCCCCATCAAACACGTGGCGGCCGGGCTCGGCTGACGCTCGCGGTGCCACGCCAGCCCGATGCGGCGCGGCGCCACAAGCCCGTCGACGTCCAACACGCACACGCGCTCGTCGTGCCCGTCGAGAGCCACCTCGGACACCAGCGCGACGGTGCCCGCCGCGACGAACGCGAGCACCGTGCCGTTGCCGTCGCTGCGATACACGACCATGGGCTCGATGCCGGGCAGTCGACCGGCTGGGTCGCTGTGGTCGCAGCTTCTCGATGACGGGACGCATCGCCTGTTCAGTCTCGCCGACCTGCCGGACCGAAAGCGGCCCCCTCGATCCCGTCGCGAAACGCCAGGCAGACAGCGCGCCTCCATACCCCCAGGGAGAGGCAGGCCAGTTCGATTGGCCCTCCTATATCGGTCCTGGGCCAGCACACCCGACCGCGCATTGCAGTCTTATTGAACGCGGCTATCGGGACCCCTGCGCGGGCTTTTCGCTCCGGTTAGGCTGGCGCCTGAGTCAAGGGAGGGTGCAGTGATCCGCTCTGGTATTTGTCGTGGCCGGGCGAGCCTCGTCCTCGCCGGCGTAATCGTGGGCGCGGTGGTCGCGCTCTGGTTCGCGTGTCCTCCGGCGCTGGCTCAGCTGAGCTTCAGCTCGAGCAACCAGGGCGCCCTCAAGGGCCGTATGCCGGTGGCGGTGGTGGCAAGTGACTTCAACGGCGACTCGGGCCTCGACGTGGCCACCGCCAACGAGGGCTTCCTCTTTTTCGGCGAGGGGACCGACGTGCTGCTGGGTAACGGCAGCGGCGGCTTCTTTCTTGACAATCTATTCCAGGGTGACGGCGGGGCCGATTCGGTGGCCGTCGGTGACTTCAACGGGGACGGCGACACGGACCTGGTGCTGGCGAACTGCTGCTCGGGCGACGTCTCGGTGCTCCTCGGTGCGGGTAATGGATCCTTCGCTGCCGCGGTCGACTACGTGGTCGGGAGCGGGTGCACCCCCAATTCGGTCGTGGTGGGCTTCTTTGATTCCGACAAGACCCCGGACCTCGCGGTGGCGTCTGGAGGAGGCTGCAACAACGTGTCGATCCTGTTGGGCAACGGCGACGGGACCTTCGGCGCCGCCCAAGGCTTCGGGGTTGACGTCGACGTTCTTCCCAGCCAGCTGGCGACAGGCGACTTCAACGGCGACGGGAACCTCGACCTGGTCGTCGCCAGCGCGGCCCCGAATGGATTGGGAGGTTCCGTTCTGCTCGGCCACGGCGACGGCACCTTTTCGAGCGCACCGGAGGTCAACAACGCGGGGGACACTCCCCAGGCGGTGGCGGTCGGTGACTTCAACGGCGACACCTTTGCCGACCTCGCGTTCGCCGACGATCCCTCTGGCGCCAACGGAAAGATCTCGATCGTGCTCGGCAACGGCAACGGCACGTTCGACCAGCAACAGTTCATTCAATACCCAATCGGCTCGTCCACCACGTCGGTCGCCGTCGGTGACTTCAACGACGATTCGGTGCTCGACGTGGCGACCACCGACGATTTGGGCAACAACGATTCGGGCGACGTATGGGTGCTGCCCGGGAAGGGCAACGGGACCTTCCTCTCGGCGATCCAAGTGCCGGTCCCCGACGATTATGCGGTGACGGTGGGCCACTTTGACGCCAACCCGCTCCCCGACATGGCCGTCGCGGAACCCGACCCCAATGAGGTCACCCTGCTGCTCAACACCACCCCGCCGCCAAGCCCTGGTCCCAGCGTCAGCGTGGCTGCGGGCGGGTCGTGCGCGTCGAGTGGGCTGGCGGGCACGATGTCGCTGGCGCTCGCTGACGGCACAGCCCCAGCCGGCGACTCGTCGCTGAGCTTCAGCTCGAACACGCCCGCCCTGGTCCCCGGCGATGCGATCACCGACGGGGGCTCGGGCGCCGACCGGACGCTGACGGTGCGGCCGATCGCCGGACGCAGCGGCACGGCGGTGGTGACCGTCAACCAGCTCACCGACGGTCAGGTCACCGGCTCGGTTCCGATCACCGTGACCGTCGCCGCCAACGGCGCCAACACGGTGGCCGGCGGCCCCGGAGCGGACATCATGTTCGCCCAGAACGGCGCCGACACGCTGGCCGGCGGCGCCGGCAACGACCTGCTCTGCGGGGGTAACGGCCCCGACACCCTGTCGGGCGGCGACGGTGACGACACCCTGGACGGTGGCCGCGGCCCCGACAATCTGTCGGGCGGCGACGGCAACGACGCCCTCGACGGTGGCCAGGGCCCCGACCGGCTCACCGGCGGGGCGGGAGCCGACCGCTTCGCCGGCGGCCAAGGCAAGGACGTGGCAGTCGACTTCCGGTCGGGAGATGGCGACAGCCAGGACGGCACCGTCCCGTAACGCCCGCGGCCGCAGCGACGAGCGGTAGTCATACATCACCGCGACCGACGGCGGGTGCGCCGCCGTAGTAGCGATCGCGCTGGTCGGCCTGACGCGGTCACCTTGACCGCCGCGCTTCGGCCGCCGCCGCGCAGCCACCATGCGCAGTCCGGCCAGACCACCCCTCCGGCGCCTCCGCCCGCCAACGGCCGGCTGCACGACGTCTAGGAGCTAGGGCCGGGCGGCATTCCGCACGCTGGCGTCCGCGCTCGAGGCGGGCAACGAGACCCCGCCAGGCCGCGCTGCTCCGCGCCGAGCGCCGGCCGACGCCGTCATCGGCTTATGCGCCACCTGCGCGCCTGCGGCGCTTGCCGAGCGCGACTGGCCGAGTTGCGCTAGTCGACGTCGACGCCCAGCGCCGCCGCGATCGGCCGGTCGACGCGATCGGCGACGTCAGACCGCACCCCTGGATGCGACCATCCGGCAACGAGAGTGGCAACGTACGAAAAGCAGGTCAGCCGCGGGCGTGCACGGTCGGGAGCGTGACGCCGATGCCCGAGAAGCTCACCGTGCCGTCGACGGGGAAGGCGTTGTAGATCCCGCTCTGGGCGACGATCTGGACGGTGAAGCTCGACCCGCGCGCGGCGTGGGCGCTGACGATCTCGAGCGGGGCCCTGACGGTGTGCTCGCCGCCATCCAGCTGGACGGCGATCGGGGTGATCTGGTTCCCCAGGACCCTGCCGGTCCGGTCGTCGACGACCTGAGCGAGGATGCGCGCATCGGCGTCGCTGGACGTGCCGCTGTAGGCGAGTGTCAGGGTCGGTGCGCCGAGGATCGTGGCCGGCGCGTGGGCCCGCACCGGGACGTTGACGGCGTTGGTCGCCTTCGTGGCGATGGTGACCCCGATCACCGGGCCGAACTCGGCGAACGGGCCGGTCAACGTGCCCTGGTACGGACCCGAGCCGCCGTTCGGGCTCAGCTGCAGCTGCTGCCCGGACCGGGTCGCGATCAGTGGCTTGGCGCTGGGCGGCGGGTAGCGGCGGGCGGCGTAGGAGTGTCCGCGCTGGTCGAGCCACTCGAATTCCGGCCCGGTCTTCGCCTTGGGGTTGCGCTTGAGGTAGCGGCCGAGCCACGCGAGCACGCTACGCCGGATACGCCCGGTGTCGCCGGGATTGGTCAAGCAGACGCCATGGCCACCGCAGAACCACACCAGCTTCAGCGGCACGTGATTCCTGCGCAGCGCCCTGAAGTTGTCCACCGACTCCTGCAGCGTGAACAGCGTGTCGACGGTGCCCTGGAGGAGCAGCGTCGGGATATGGATGCGCGTTACCAGGTCGCCTGGGCCGCGGCTGCGGAAGAAGCCCTCGACGTCGGGCGAGAGCGTGAAGCCCTGCTGGCTCTCCTGGAAGCCCTGGGCGACCAGGGGGTCGTCGCGCTGGCCCTTGATCGCCGAGGCCAGAACCAGAAGCTGGGCCCATGCGGTCTTGACCGTCTGGGCCTTGTACAAGCTGGTCACCAGCGAGTGCCAGGCGATGTCGGGCGTGATCACGTCGACGCGGCGATCGGTCTCGGCGGTCGCGAACTGGATCCCCCCGCCGTAGGAGCCGCCGGCCATTCCGACCCGCGGATCGCCCTTCTTGTCGAGCTGTGCCTCAGGCTGGCCTGCGAGCCAGGTGATCAGCGCCGACACCGCCGGCGCCTCGTTGTCGATGCTGTCGATCTCGGCGATGCCACCGGAATCGCCGAACCCGGGCGGATTCCAGGTCAGGACGTTGTAGCCGTTGCCGCGCAGCGGGCCAACGCCGATCACGCCGGTCGCCGTCGAGGTGGGCGCTTCCGGACTGGTCGCCGCGGTGCCCCCGAACCCGGGCCCCTCGAGCACGGTCGGCGCTCGCTTCCCCGGCTTCAACCCGGCGGCGGGGAAGAAGTAGGCATGGATCTGTGCCCCGTCCGGCGCCTGCACGAACGCGTCCCGGGCCAGCGCCGACGGCGGCGCCACCGCGAGCGTCGCGAGCACTGCGAAGGCCGCCGCCAGGGCGGCTCTGCGCACCGGCCTCCCCACGCGACGACCCTATCCGGCCCGCCGCTCGCCGCGTGTAAGAGCGCTTGGGACGTGAAGATGCCATCAGTCGCGAGTCAGGTGCGCACCGCCCGTCGACGAGTTTCATGACGTCAAGCCGTACACGTGCGTGCGCATGTTGAATCGGGGGGGTCCGCGTTTGCGACCATTGCCACAAGAGGGGGGCGCAGGGAAGTGGGGCGAAGGAAAGAGGCAGATGGTTTGGGTACGTCGGCGCTGGAAGTTCTGGGTGCCGGCCATTTTGGCGTGCCTGTTCGGCGCTTGGCCGTAGCGATGAGTGCGGGGGGAGCGGCTCCCGACCGGAGCATCAGCTTCGAGATGGTGCGTTCGGCCGCCTCGGTGAATGCGGGCTGCGTGCCCAACGCGCGGGCGGACGTCAGCGTCACCTCGAAGGGCTCGGTGGAGGTCATGAACGTCAAGGCCGAGGGATTGCCTCCGAAGACGGAGTTCGACCTCTTCGTCATCCAGGTGCCGAACAGTCCCTTCGGGCTGTCCTGGTACCAGGGCGATGTGGAGACCAACGGCGCCGGAAGGGCCAAGGCAACGTTCGTCGGACGGTTCAGCATCGAGACGTTCATCGTGGCGCCCGGCGGCGGGCAGCCGGCGCCGACCCCGCACCCCGCCGATGCCAACACGAACCCAGCGACGGCTCCCGTCCCCCCGTTCCACCTGGGACTGTGGTTCAACTCGGGTGCTGACGCCGCTGCGGTCGGCTGTCCGAATCCGAATCCCCCCACGCCGGTCAACGGTGACCACACCGCCGGCCCCCAGGTGCTGAGCACTCAGCAGTTCGGGCCCACCGAGGGGCCGCTCGGCCAGCTGGGATCGTGATCCCGACGAGGACCCGCCAAAGGCGCATCACTGCTAACCGAGGGGCCGAGCCCAGCGCTCGGCCCCTCGCCGTTCATAAGGAGCGAGCGTCTCCGCTCTGGCGTCCGAGACTTGCGGGACCAGACCTTCAAGCTGACCGGGATCATCGTCGCGCGCCGAGCGTGGACGGTGTCGATGATGTCTGCGTTGTCGGTGCCTTGGAGGCGGATCCTTCGGTCGTGGTGCCCGTGCGCAGCGTGATTGCGTCGCCCGTGCCAGGCGTAGCGCGATTGGGCGGAGCAGGCGGCCGCCTGACGGACGCGCTCTAGTTCGCGAACTTCTTCTGGCAGCGCTGGATCTTTGCCACGTCCCCCGCGGTTTGGGCGATGCAGTGGCTGAGCTTGAGCGCGTTGCTCTCGGTGGGGTTCAGCTCGGGGTTGGTCAGCGTGCCCGCTCCCTCGCCCGGGCTGCGGAAGTTCCGGCCGTCGAGGTTGGCCAGGTAGAGCCGGCCGTGCACGTTCATCTTCCACTCCGGCCGCTGTGACGTCGGGTCGTAGTCGAGCGCGAAGAACTGGATGGTCCCGAGCGTGGCCTTCGGATCGCGCTTGCGTGCTTGAGCCTCCATCCGCGTGAGCGCCGAGGCGATGAGGTCGGTTGCCGGGATGGCCTGGTTGGCGAGCGAACCCTCGCCGACCACGTCGACGTCGAAGTCGGACAGATCGCCGGCGTCACGAGCGCGCGCGGTGTAGCCGGTCGCCGTCTCCGTCTTGCCCTTGCGCACGGTGAAGCTGGCCCGCTTGGCCTCGACACGGACTTCAAGGATGTCGCCGCCCCGGCCGACCTTGCCCTGGACCGCGTTCACCGCGGTGATGAAGTTCTCGGCGCGGTAGAACGAGTTGTCGTCCCCGCCGCCGGAGTTGGGGCCACGGTTATTGCCGATCCCACAGCCCGCGAAGGCGAGAGCAATCACGGCGACCAGGACGACAGGAACGGAAAAGCGTCGAAGTAAGGACATGATGCGACCGGCGCCTATTCGTCCAGGTCGCCCGGGCCTTGGCTCCCGAGCGTCTGCTCGAAGTCCTTGATCCCGGGCTGGTCAGTAGCAGGCAGGTCCAAGGCCAGCGGGCCGTCGGGCGTGCTGGCGGTGAGCCTCAGCACGTCGAAGCGATCGGACTGCCACATGTCGGTCTGCTCGTTCATTGACGATTGCGCGAGCTCTGTCCGGAACCCCTCCACCAGGATCTCGTCACGCCCCCATCGCCCGAGGCACGGGCCTAGCCCTCCGCCGTCTCTGGCGATCCGATACTCGAAGACCAGCAGCGAGCGTTCGGTCAACGCCACGACGGACTGCCGCGAGCCCAGTCCCGGAAGTCGATCGTCCCACCGCGCCTGCCCTCGCATCCGTCGAATCAGTCGCCGCGCCGGCCTGCTGAGCGGGTGCAGCCAATAATCCGCGGGATCGCAAAAGGCCGCGGCGACGACGCGCTCGGTCACCGCTGCCGCGACCATCGAGTGATACGGGTTGGTGACCTCCTCCAGCCAGGAGTCCTCGGCCTCCTCCGGCCACGACATGCTCATCGCTTGCGTGCCTTTCACGTCAACCTCCTCGAAGCTGTCGTCTTGTCGATCTGTGAACGGTCGCTGGTCCGCGCCGTTCAGGCCACGGGGGTAGACCGACACGTGAGCTTCGGTTTTCCGCCAGATGACCTAGGCGATGGCAAAGCCGTATCTGAGTGCGGTTTGCGCTGCGCGGGACGAGACTGTCCCGCCAGGACACGGAACCATCGGATACCGGTGGCCGGACGAGAGCGTTCGCTTCAAAACCCGGCGCGCCGCGGCCGAGTGGCCCGAGCGGTCAGCGGATTCTGCGGCTTGAGCTCGTGCCGGTCAGGTGGTCGGCGTCTCCGGGCACGCGCGCCCGGTAGACCCCGGAGCGGCGGACGGTGAATCGGTAGATCCCGCGGGCATTGCCCGCGTCGGCGAGGGGACCCGTGGCCACCGTGCGGTAGCCGTGCCGAACACGGCGCTGGAGCTCGACCGGATCGCCGTTGTGGGCCGGCGCAACCAGACCTGAGATGCGGGAGCCGCGCGCCGCGATGGTCACGCTCTTCTTGACCAGGACATCAACCTCTGCGCTCACACTGCGAGGCGACGTCTTGGCGGTCACCCGATAGCGGGTGTTGCCCGCGGGAGTCACTGCGAAGGAGTACGCGCCGCCACCACCCGCCGAAGCGTTGGCGAGTTGCTTGAACGACTTGAACGGGTAGGGGGACTGCTCGAGCGAGAGCGCCATCCCCACGGCATTGGAAACGCCGGTCAGCTGTCCCGCCACCGTCGATCCGCTACCGAACACCACGACCTTCGGCGCCGTGCCGATCGAAAGCTGACCGGCGCCACCGGCGGGAGGCGGCTTCGGCGCGGGCGGTGGCTTGGGCTGAGGCGGCTTGGCAGCCGACGCGACCGCGACCGGCACGAGTGGGACCGACAAGACGGCAACCGCACCCAGCGACAGGGCACGGCGCTTGGCCGACGAACGACAAGGCTCCATCAGCTGATAAGCGGAACTCGGCCCTCAAGGTTGGCGAGTTCGTCGTGCTGACAGCCGCCAGGACTGCTTGCCGGCGCGACTCGCGGAGCTGCGCCAGGCCGCGCGAGTACCATCCCCGCCGGTGGCCGAGCTGCGGCGGTTGCAGTACTTCCTGGCGGTTGCGCAGGAGCGGAACTTCACCCGGGCGGCGGAGCGGTTGCACGTCGCGCAGCCGGCGCTCAGCCGGCAGGTGCGGCTGCTCGAGCAGGAGCTCGGCATGGAGCTGCTGCACCGCACCACGCACGCGTTCGAGCTCACCGAGGCCGGCGCGTACCTGCTCGAGCGCGGGCCGGCGCTGCTCAGCGCCGCCGACCAGCTGTGGCGCGGCCGGCGAGCGCGGCGGCTCCGCGCCGGCGGCGAGCCGATGGTCGCGGCACCGACCTCGAGCTGCGCACGGTGCGCCAGGCCCGCGTGAGGCCAATCCCGGCCACTACGACGCCGTACTCGAGCTCTGTCGGAACCGCGGGGTCGAGCCGCGCGTTCTGCTGCGCAGCGTGAGCTTCGACGTCGCGCAGACGCCGGTGTTGCAGGGCGACGCCGTCGCGATCGTGGGCGAGTCCTCGGCCGCCGGCCTGTCCGGCGAGCTGCGCTGGCTGCCGGTGGAGCCGGCCGCGACGCTCGACATCGGCCTCCTCGCCCGCCGCGATAACCCGTCTCCCGCTGTGGACCGGCTGCTCGAAGCGGCGGGACACGTCGCGGACGCGCTCGGCTGGGTCTGAAGCGCCCGCAACCGGTCATGCCGGACCGCGCTGAACCGATGCCGGACCGGTCTTTCCCCTCGCGCGCCGGCGGGCTTAGCGTGCCCGTCCATGAACACGAGGGCCGACAACGACAGCAAGATGGTGGTCGAGCGCTACGTGGCCGCCGTACAGGCGGCCGACCAACGGGCCATCCGCGACCTGTTCGCGCCCGACGCGACCTGGACCCTCCACGCGGGCGACCTGCCCATCTCCGGCGTCTGGCGAGGCCGCGACACGATCATCGACGACTTCCTCGGAACCGCGATGGGGTACTACGAGCCCGGCTCGGTCGCCCTCGAAATCACCGACACCAGCGCGGAGGGCAACCGGGTGGTCCTGCAGTGGACGAGCCGCGCCCGCACCCGCGACGGCAGGGACTACGAGAACGGGTGTCTGGGCGTGTTCACCATCCGCGGCGGCAGGATCGCCGCCGTGCGCGAATACATGGACACGCTCTACGCGCGCGACACCGCGTTCGGCGCGGCAGCCCGCGCCTGACGCTCAGTCCCACGCCCAGCGCTGAGGTCGCGAAGCTGCGCCTGGTCGTCGAGACGGCCGCGGGGGTGTGGGGCTAGGCGGTCCGGGGGACGAGGTGGAGGGTCAGCGTGAGGCTGCCCGTCTGGCTGCACTCGGTGACCTCGATCCCCTGCGGCGTGCACCCGCCGTCCGGGGTCGCGGCGCGCGTGATCGTGAACGGCCGGTCGCGACGGAGGTCCGCCCGCGGCACCGGGATCGACGACCGCATGGCATCGTTCTCCGCGAAGACGTCGGGCTCGATGTCCGTTCCGGCGAGGCCGAACAGACCCACGGGATTGGCGATGTCGCTCGTCGTGCAGGCGCTGTCGGGGTCGTCGCTCTCCTTGACGAAGGCGTTCTGGAAGAAATTGCCGGCGAGGGTCGCGCCGGTTCCCCGGATGGCGAGCTGCATCAACGAGCCGTCGCGCACCATCGACCCGGTGCAGTGGATGGCCTCTGGCGGGCCGCACGCCACCGTGTCCTCGCCGGTGTTGGGGTTGACCTGCTCGACCCGCGGGGGCACCGATCCGTCGACGGTCCAGCTGCCGCCGGGGTGCGGGGCCATGGCCATGCTCAGCACGATCCCGCCGTGCGCGTACGGCGTCGGATGCAGGGCGGAGATTCTCGCGTCGAGGGTGAGGTTTTCCTGCGTGGTGGCGGTGGCGCCGCTGTCCTGGCACGCAACCCAGGCGATGCGGTTCGCGTAGGTGCCTGAGAGCGAGCCCGAAGCCGACCACTCGCGCGTCGCCGACCCCGCCGCAGGCGCGCAGCACGCGGCGAGCGTGATCGCGGCAAGGGTCGCAATGACACCAGGCCTCACGCGGGCGACGTTACCGCGCCGTGCGGCGTGCCGGGTTAAGCCGCCCAGGAGGGCGTCGACCGCCCGCCGCGCCTGACGCTCAGTCCACGTCCAGCGCCGCGGCGATCGGCTCGGGATCGACCCGGTCGGCCGCCGTCGGCGACGCGCCCATCGTCGTGCGGTCGTCGTCCCCCGCCCCGAAGTTGAACAGCGCGACATCGAGGGACTCCAGCGGCACGCAGGCCGCGTCGGCCAGCGCGCGGGCGCGGCGCTCGAGCAACATCGGGTCGCCGATTCCGAACGCGCGCTTGGCCGCGACGGTCGTCGGGCCCGAGCCCTGGAAGTGCAGCGACGCCGGCAGCAGATCGACCACGCCGACCCGGCCCGCGATGGCCAGGAAGTCCATGCGCGCCGCCCGGTGGAACCCCGGGAACGACAGGCGCTCGAACGCGCGCTCGAAGCGGCGTTCGGGTGTCCACGACGTCTCGCCCGACAGCCCGGCCAGCTGCGTGCCCGAGCGGCGCGCCCATGCCCGGTAGGCGTCCAGCGTGGCGGTGCCACGGCCGGCTTCGTGCGCCCCGCGCGGGCCGGTGGCGGCGTCGGAGAGGTCGGGGAGCTCGCCGCCCTCCCATGGCGTCCGCACCGCCGAGATCGCGGCGAACGGGTCGTCGCCCTCGGTCGGCGACAGGTAGGCGATGAGGAAGGCGAGCCACAGCGCCTCCTCGGCGTCGGGCAGCGCCGCGACCTCCGCGTAGAGGCCGGGCGGGTCGGCCTCGAGCTCGGCCAGCCGTCCGGCGCCGAAGGCGATCTCGTCGGCCAGGCGTTGCGCGTCGGGCGTCGCGTGCAGGCCGGGCACCAGCCCGTTGGCGTAGCCGTCGGCCACGGGACGCGCGGAGCGGCGCACGCGCAATCCCGGGCTCTGCCGGCGCGTCCCCGTGCGGCGGGTCGCCGTGCCCGTGGCCGGACGCCGCGACGGCGGTGGCGCCAGCTCGATTGCATCCTGCGAGCAGATCGGGCAGTTCTCGATGAAGCGGTTGTGGCGGCAGAACCGAGGCACGGGTTGGGCGATCCAGTCTAGGCGCCATCCGCTATGAAGTGCCCATGCCGAGGAGCGGCTCCGTCGACGGATTCCGGCTCGCCTACGCCCGCCACGGCGGCGGCACGCCCGTCGTCCTCCTGCACGGTTGGCCGGGCAGCGCAGCCGACTACAAGGCGGTCCGCGCCCGCCTCGCCGACGACGCCGCCGACGTGATCGTCCCCGACCTGCGCGGCTTCGGCGAGTCGGACCGCCACGCCGACGCGCGGCCCTCGGCCTACGGCGCCGACGCCCAAGCCGCGAGCATCCGCAGCCTGCTGTCCGAGCTCGGCATCCGCTCCGCCGTCTTCGTCGGCTACGACATCGGCAGCCGCGTCGCCCAGACCGTCGCGCGCCGCGACCCCGACGCCGTCAAGGCGCTCGTGCTCAGCCCGCCGTTGCCCGGCGTCGGCGACCGCGTCCTGACGGCAGAGGCCCAGCGCGAGTTCTGGTACCAGCCCTTCCACCAGCTCCCGCTCGCCGACGCGCTCGTCGACGGCCGGCCCTCGGCGGTGCGCGCCTACATCACGCACTTCTGGCAGCACTGGAGCGGTCCCGCCTACACGCCCGAGCGCGAGGCGCTCGACCGCCTGGTCGCTGCCTACGCCCGCCCCGGCGCCTTCACCGCCAGCATCGGCTGGTACCGCGCCGGCGCCGGCACCGTGGCCCGCGCGACGAGCGAGCGGCCGCCGCGCCGCAGCGAGCGCATCACGACGCCGACCACGGTGCTGTGGCCCGACAGCGACCCGCTGTTCCCGCCGGAGTGGGGCGACCGCTTGGACGACCACTTCGAGCGCGCGGAGCTGCGCGTGCTGCGCGACACCGGCCACTTCGTCCCGCTGGAGGCGCCCGACGCGGTCGCGCGGGCCGTGCGCGAGGTCCTCTAGCCCCCGGCCATCCGGGCGATCCCGCCCAGGAACAGGTCGGTCGCGAACGTCGCCGCGCCCTCCACGTCGGGCGGCCGCCGCTCGACCATCAGCGTCGCCAGCTCGTAGGCCACGCCGGCCATGGCGCCGGTCAGGTACTCGGCGTCCACGGGCGGCAGGTCGCCGCGCGCGATCGCTGCCTGCACGTCCTCGAGCAGCTCGTCCACGCCGGCATCCAGCACCGGCGTGCCGATCAGCGTGCGGATCGCGCCCGCGTTGCGCTGCAGCAGCTCGAGCAGCGCCGGATCGGACGCGATGAACTCGAAGTACGCCCGGAAGCCGGTGCGCACCAGCGAGCGCAGCGAGTCCCCGTCCCAGCGCGCCTCGCGCACCGCCGCGCGCAGCGGCACCACGCGCTCCTCGACCAGGGCCCGGAACACGGTCTCCTTATCGGGGAAGTAGTTGTAGAACGTGCCCGAGGCCAGGTCGGTGCGCCGCACGATGTCGCGCACGGTGGTGGCGCCGTAGCCGAGCTCGGCGAAGGCGTCCCCCGCCGCGGCGAGGATCGCCGCCCGGTTCGAAGCCTTGGTCTGCTCGCGCTTGGAGACCGCGACGGTCACGCCGCCGCCGCGTCCACCGACGCGCCCGCCCGCGCCGGCACCGGCAGCGCGAATCCGGCCCGGCGCGCCCGCTCGCCGCCCCGCCGCAGCTCGCGCCGCAGCTCGAACAGGTAGTCGTCGAAGTCGACCTGCATCGTGTGGCGCTTGGAGGTCACGTAGCGCTTGAACATGCGCGCGCGCTCGCGCTCCATGTCGGCGCGCACGTCGGCCGGCGCCGGCAATTGGTACTCGCCGCGCAGGAAGCGCGCAACCCAGTGCGCCTGCGCCTCGGCCAGCGGCATCGTCGCACCGAGCGGCTGCAGCAGCGACAGGAAGAACACGTTGTCGACCTCGGGATGGAACACGCGGCGGTACAGCGGCAGGTCGTTGTCGGGGGCCGAGATCAAGTCCTCGTCGAAGAACGGGAACGTGACCTTGTAGCCGGTGCAGTAGACGACGACGTCGACGTCCTCCTCGACTGAGCCATCGGCGAAGCGCACCGACGAGCCCTCGAGCGCCGCGATGTTCGGCTTGGGCACGACCTCGCCATGGGCCACGCGCGCGAGGATGTAGTTGGAGATCGTCGGGTGGGCCTGGCCGACGATGTGGTCGGGCTCGGGCAGCCCGAACGCGGCCGGACTGCCGACCACGCGCTTGACCAGCTCGTGCACCCAGCGCTGGCGCAGCGAGAAGGGGATGCGCGGGTTGACCGGGAGCTGGTCCGACGGCTTGCCGAAGAGGTAGTTGGGGATGATCCAGGCCCCGCGCCGCGCGGCCAGGAGCGTCCGCTCGGTCACCAGCGAGACCTCGACCGCGATGTCCATGGCCGAGTTCCCCATGCCCAGCACCACGACCTTCTTGCCCTCGAAGCCCTGCGTGTCGACGTACTCATGCGAGTGCATCTGGCGCCCGGCGAAGGTGTCGGCGCCGGGGAACTCCGGCTCGGGCCAGCGCGGGTCCCAATGGTGGCCGTTGGCCACGACGACGGCGTCGTAACGGCGCGTCTCGCCCGTCGACAGCGCCACCTCCCACACGCCGTCGGGCCCGCGCGCGGCCCGCTTCACTGCGGTCGAGAACGTGATGCGGTCGCGGATGCCGAAGTGGTCGACGTAGTCGTTGAAGTACTGCTTGATGAGCGAGTGGTGGCAGAAGTCCGGCCAGTCCTTCGGCATCGGGAAGTCCGAGTACTCCATGCGCTCGCGCGACGTGTTGATGTGCAGCGAGCGGTACGCCGACGACATCCCGTTGGCGTTGCCGAAGGCCCAGTTGCCACCGACCTCGTCCGAGACCTCGAAGCAGTCGAACGGGACGCCGTGCTCGGCGAGGACCTTGGCGCCGGCGATGCCCGAGGAGCCGGCGCCGACGATGCAGACGGTGGGAAGCGCGCTCATAAAGGTGACGGGGGCGTCACCTTAGCGCAGCGAGGAACTCCGTGACCGCACTGGCGCACGCCTCGGGAGCGTCCTCGAACACGAAGTGCCCGGCGTCCTCCACCATCACCAGCGAGCTGCCCGGGAGCTCGGCCGCGAAGCGCTCCGCGCCGGCCGGCGGCGCGAACGCGTCGCCCGCGCCCCACAGCAGCAGCGTGGGAACGCCGAGCGCCGCCAGGCGCCCCTCGTAGGGCTCGAGCTTGGCGAAGTCGCCCGACCGGTAGAGCTCGAGCATCGCGTGCCCGTGGGCCGCATCCGCGAAGCACACCCAGTAGGCGTCGAGCGCCGCGTCGGACAACGCCGGCGAGACCCGACGCATGATCGCGTCAAAGCCCTCGCGGGTGATCGAGTCCACGAGCTCCTCCCCGGCCCTGGGCGCGCGCAGCCCCTCGGCCAGCCCGTGCCACTTGCCGTCGGGGAAGAAGCCGGTGCCGGAGATCACGAGCGCGCGCACGGCGTCGGGGTGGTCGCAGGCCAGCGCAGCCCGATCAGGCCGCCCCAGTCGTGCACGATGAGCGCGACGTTGTCGAGCCGGGCCTCGCGCCGGAACCGCTCCACCGCCTCGACCTGACGCTCCCACGTCGTGGGCGGGTCCACCGGCGAGGCGCCGAAGCCCGGCAGGTCGGGCGCGACCGCCCGGAAGCCCGCGTCGGCCACCGTGGGCAGCAGCTCGCGCCACATGTACGACGACTCGGGCACGCCGTGCAGCAGGAGCGCCTCGCCCATCGCGGCGCCGACGGGCTCGGCCACGCGGGCGGCCAGCATCAGGCACGGACCCCCGCGGGCGGCGCCGAGCGCTCGAGCGCCTCCCAGCCCACGTCGCGCTCGCGCAGCGCCTCCTCGGCCTTGCCCCCACCGCGCAGGCCGAACAGCCGTTTGGCGTAGAGCAGGTAGATGACGATGGCGACGTTGATGACGAACGCAAGGATCTTCAGCACCGAGATGCTCTTCGTGAGCTCGTAGACCTCGAGCGGCAGGAACACCACGGTCGCGACGAAGGTCAGGTACTCGGCCCAGCGCTTGGCCATCCACAGGCCGACCGCCTCGACCAGCTCGAGGATCGCGTAGGCACCCACCGCTGCGCCGAGCAGGTGCAGCTGGCCGCCTTGCAGCGAGAAGACCTTGTCGAGCTCGTGCAGGAACCCGGTGTTCGCGTTGTGCACCGGCCCGCCGCCGAACCCCTGCTGGACGTCGGTGACCACCTGGTAGAAGGTGTCGCGCAGGGCCCGCTGGTTGGCGGCGAACAGGAAGATCGCCACCGCCAGGAGCGCGAGCACGACGAAGTGGAAGCCGCGGTCGACCGCGATCACGCGCAGGACGATCTTGTCCCGCAGCGGCCGGCCCCGCAGCGGCAGCTCGACGTCCTCGCGGGCGGGCGGGTGCTCGTCCTCGGGCTGCTCGGGAAGCGCGAAGGGCAGCCACGAGTCGCAGCGCAGGCAGCGGTGCCAGCGCTGGCCGTCCATCTCGCGCGCGAACAGCTCGTCGTCCGGCCGCAGGTGGGCAGCGCCGACGCCGATGAGCTCGTGCCCGCTCACGCCGCAGGCCAACAGCTCCCAGTGGAACCGGGGCACGTACCGCCGGGGCTTGACCGTGCCGGGCGCGCTCATGGCGGCGAGCCTAGTGCGAGCTCAAAGTTCAGGCCGAAAAGCGTTGGTAGGTTCCACCATTCGCGCGGGGATCTCTGGGAACGAAAAGGAGTTTGTGTGGGTCGCAAGCTGGGTCTTCTCGTCGCCCTGTTCGTCCTCGGCCTACCCGCATCCGCGCCGGGCCAGGACACCGCCTCGACGGCGCTGAACATCCTCCCCTCGGGACAGTCCGAGGATGCGAGCGCCCCCGGCGCCACGCGCGAGGCGGAGATGTACAACGCGCTGACGCCGCTGCGCGACAACATCACCGACGCGCAGCTGCCGAACTACTTCAAGTCCGAGGCGCTCGACCCCGGCAACACGATCGTCCGCACCGAGGCGATCCCCGGCCACCCCGGCGTCGAGATCCGCCGCGACGCCTATGACGTCCCCCACATCTACGGGCAGACCAACGAGGACGTGACCTTCGGCGCGGGCTACGCGATCCGCCGTTTACCCGCAACGACATCTACGCCTTCAACGCGCTCAAGGGCCAGTACTTGGGCCAGGGCGGCGGCCAGGAGATCGACAACGCGCAGCTGCTCGACGGCCTGCAGGGCAAGTTCGGCTCCTCCAAGGGCCTCGACGTGTTCGAGGACCTCAAGGGGCGAAACGACCCGGCCACCCAGACGACGCTGAGCGAGCCGGCGCCGTGGGACCCCGAGCCGTCCTCGCGCCAGGGCGTCGTGGGGATCAAGAACGGCAGCTTCGACTCGACGGCGCCGAAGCTGGCCTCGGCCGCCCGCCACCTGACCCCGGGCCTGGCCAGCAACATCCTCGTGGCCTCGGGCTCGCGCTCGACCACCGGCCACCCGCACTTCGTCGGCGGCCCGCAGATCTCGTACTACTTCCCCGGCCTCGTCGAGGAGATGGGCCTGCACGGGCCCAGCATCGACGTGCGCGGCGCGACCTCGCTGCCGTTCCCGGGCTACATGCTCATCGGCCGGGCCGAGAACTTCGCCTGGACGCTGACCTCGGCCGCCGGCGACATCATCGACACCTACGCCGAGACCCTGTGCGACGGCTCCAAGATCAACTACGAGTACAAGGGCAAGTGCCTGCCGATGCAGAAGGTCAACGCGGGCACGATCAACAAGGGCGACCAGAAGACCCCGGTCGCCTTCTACCGCACCGTCCACGGCAGCGTCTGGGGCTACGCGAAGACGACCAAGGGCAAGACGGTGGCGATCAGCAAGCGCCGCTCGAGCTACGGCAAGGACACGCTCGACCAGCTCTTCTTCCAGGACCTCACCTAGGGGCGCATCCACTCGTTCAGCGACTTCGCCAAGTCCGCGGCCCAGACCCCGCAGACCTTCAACTCGTTCTACGCCGACGCGGGCACGGCCGGCGTCTACACGACCGGCCAACTGCCGATCCGCCCCAACGGCGCCGACAGCGACCTGGTCACCGACGGCCGTGGGAAGTACGAGTGGACCGGCTACCTGGCGGCCGGCGGGCATCCGCAAGGGACGATCCCCAACGGGCTGTTGGTCAACTGGAACAACAAGCCGGCGCCAGACTTCGCGGCCTCGGACACCCGCTTCGGCGACGAGACCATGCTCCCGCGCGAGGAGATGCTGCGCAACAACCTGCACGCGACGCCGCAGCACACGCTGGGCAGCGTCACCGGCGCGATGAACAAGGCCGCGACGCAGGACGTCCGCGGGGACCTGTTCTGGCCCATCCTTAAGTCCATGCTCGACAAGGGCAAGGCACCGAGCGCGCTGGCCGAGGGCGCGGAGCAGCAGCTCCAGGCCTGGGCCGACCAGGGCGCGCCGCGCTTGGACCTCGACCACGACGGCAACCTCGACTTCGCCGGCAACGCGATCATGGACGCGGCCTGGAACGGGCTGGCCAACGCCGCGATGTGCTCGACGCTGGGGAACAAGCTGTGCAACCAGCTCGCCACGCGGCAGGGGCGTTTCGACTCCCCCAACAACGGCGGCGGCCAGTCCGACGGCTGGTACCACTACGTGGCCAAGGACTTCTCGACCGAGCTGGGCACGAAGGTGCCGCAGCCCTATTCGCGCCGCTACTGCGGCGGGGGCAGCGTGGCCAAGTGCTCGGCCGCGCTGTGGAAGGCCCTGAACACCACCGCCACGTCGCTGGCGGCGCAGCAGGGCCCCGACCCGTCGCCGTGGCGCGAGAGAGCGTCGTCGCAGCTGATCCAGTTCAGACCGTTGCCGCTGCTGCAGATGGACTACACCGACCGGCCCAGCGGCATCCAGCAGGTGATCAGCTTCCAGTAGCGGCGCCGCCGTCGCCGTAGACCGCGTCCGACGGCATCTCGAGCTCGCCGGTGTGGGGCTCGAACGCCTCTTCGGGCTCGAGCGGCGGCTCGGCCGGCCGCAGCCCGATCAGGTAGCGGTCGACGACGCGGGCGCACTTGCGGCCCTCGGCGATGGCCCACACGATCAGCGACTGCCCCATGCGCGCGTCGCCGGCCGCGAACACGCCTTCGACCGAGGTCGCGTAGGTGCCGGCTTTGACGTTGCCGCGGCGGTCGACGTCGACCGCGAGCTGGGCCAGCAGCGGCTTCTCCGGGCCCGAGAACCCGATGGCGAGGAGCACCAGGTCGGCCTCCTCGACGAACTCACTGCCCGGCACCGCCTCGAGGTCGCGCGACGAGGTGCCGGTGACCGAGCGGCCGTGCACGCGCACGACGCGGCCGTTCTCGCCCTCGAGGGCGGTGACCTGCTTGGACCAGCGCCGCTCCCCGCCCTCGTCGAGCGCGTAGGTGCTCAGCGTGCGCTTGGGCGCCTCCGGCCACGGCGTGCGGTCGTCGCGGCCGCTCGCCGGCAACTCGGGATAGACGTCGAGGATGATCGCGTCGCGGGCGCCCTCGCGCAGCGCGTTGGAGACGCAGTCCATCCCGGTGTCGCCGCCGCCGATCACGACCACGCGCTTGCTGCCGGCCACGATCGGCTGCTCGGCGGGACGATACGGCCGCCCCTCCTGCTTGGCCACCCAACGGTTGCGCTGGTAGAGGTAGTCCATCGCGAAGTGCACGCCGTCGAGGTCGCGCCCCTCGACGTCGAGGTCGCGGTGGATGCGCGACCCGGTCGCGATCACCACCGCGTCGTGGCGGGCGCGCAACTGCTCGGCGGTGATGTCCTTGCCCACGTCGACGTTGCACTCGAAGTGCACGCCCTCGGCCTCGAGCAGGCGCACGCGCCGGTCGATGATCCACTTCTCGAGCTTGGCGTCAGGGACGCCGAAGCGCAGCAGGCCACCGATGCCCTCGTCGCGCTCGTACACCGTGACCTCGTGGCCGCGCTTGTTGAGCTCGTCGGCCACCGCGAGGCCGGCGGGGCCGGAGCCGACCACGGCGACGAAGCGGCCGGTGCGCTCGTCGGGCGGGTCGGGCACGACCCAGCCCTCGGCGAAGGCGCGGTTGATGATCCCGAGCTCGATCTGCTCGATCGTGACCGGGTCGTCGTTGATGTCGAGCACGCAGGCCGACTCGCACGGCGCCGGGCAGATCAGGCCGGTGAACTCGGGGAAGTTGTTGGTGGCGTGGAGCTGGTCGATCGCCTCGCGCCAGCGATCCCGGAAAACGAGGTCGTTCCAGTCCGGGATCAGGTTGCCCAGCGGGCAGCCCTCGTGGCAGAAGGGGATGCCGCAGTCCATGCAGCGCCCGCCCTGCTCGCGCAGCACCTCCTCGGGCTGGACCCGGAAGTACTGCTTGTAGTCGTGGACGCGCGCGTGCGGGTCGCGCTTGTCGAACCCGACACGGTGCACCTTCAGGAAGCCCCCGAGCTCGCCCATGTGCCTCGTCCTAGCGCGCCGGCGCCGGGGCCGTGGGCAGCACGACGTCCACGCCCTCGTCGCCCTTGCCGTCGGCTTCCGACAGCTCGGCCAGCGCGCGCTTGTAGTCGCGCGGAAAGACCTTGACGAACGCCGGCAGGAGCTCGTCGAAGCTGTCGAGCACCTGCGCCGCGACCGCCGAGCCGGTGCGCTCGCGGTGCTCGGCGATCAGCTCGCGCAGCTCGATGGCGTCGGCCTCGTCCACGTCCTCGAGGTCGACGAGCTCGGTGTTGCAGCGAGCCGGGAAGACGCCCTTGGGGTCGAGCACGTAGGCGATGCCGCCGCTCATGCCGGCGGCGAAGTTCAGCCCGGTCTCGCCGAGCACCACGACGCGGCCGCCGGTCATGTACTCGCAGCCGTGGTCGCCGACGCCCTCGACGACCGCACTCACGCCCGAGTTGCGCACGGCGAAGCGCTCGCCGGCCAGGCCGCGGAAGAACGCCTTGCCGCTGGTGGCGCCGTAGAGCACGGTGTTGCCGACGACGACGTTGTCCTCGGCGGTGAAGCCGGCGTCGGGGGCGGGCCGCACGGCCATCGTGCCACCGCTCATGCCCTTGCCGGTGTAGTCGTTGGCATCGCCCCACAAGGTGAACGAGACGCCGGGCGCCAGCCAGGCCCCGAAGGACTGGCCGGCCGAGCCGTGGAAGTCGACCGTGATCGTGTCCGGCGGCAGGCCCGCGGCGCCGCGCTCGCGCGCGACCGCGCTCGAGAGCAGGCCGCCAACCGTGCGGTGCACGTTGCGGATCGGGCGCCGCAACTCGACCGACTCCGCGCGGGCGATGGCGGGCGCACACGCCTCGATGAGCTCGTGATCGAGATGGTCGCCGAGCACCGGGTCGGGGCCGCGCGTGCGCCGGCGCGCGGTGCCCGGCGGGACGTCGGGCACGACGAGGAGCTCGGAGAGATCGATGCCCTTGCCCTTCCAGTGCGCCACTGCGTCGTCGGGCGTGAGCAGGTCGGCGCGGCCGATCGCGTCCTCGAGCCGGCGCAGGCCCAGCGACGCGAGGATGCGGCGCACCTCCTCTGCCACCATGAAGAGAAAGTTGACGACGTGCTCGGGCTTGCCCCGGAAGCGGGCGCGCAACTCGGGGTCCTGCGTCGCCACCCCGACCGGGCACGTGTTGAGGTGGCAAACGCGCATCATGATGCAGCCCTGGGCGATCAGCGGGGCGGTCGAGAAGCCGTACTCGTCCGCGCCCAGCAGCGCCGCCACGACGACATCGCGGCCGGTGCGCATCTGGCCGTCGGTCTGCACGATGATGCGCGAGCGCAGGTCGTTGCGCATCAGCGTCTGCTGGGTCTCGGCCAGGCCGATCTCCCAGGGCACGCCGGCGTGCTGGATCGAGGACTTGGGCGAGGCGCCGGTGCCGCCGTCGTGCCCGGCGATGACCACGTGGTCGGCGTTGGCCTTGGCCACGCCGGCGGCCACGGTGCCGACGCCGAGCTCGGCCACGAGCTTGACCGATACCCGCGCGCGGGGGTTCGCGCAGCGCAGGTCGTAGATGAGCTGCTTGAGGTCCTCGATCGAGTAGATGTCGTGGTGCGGCGGAGGCGAGATCAGGCCCACGCCCGGCGTCGAGTGGCGCAGGCTGGCGATGTAGCGGTCGACCTTGTGGCCGGGAAGCTGGCCGCCCTCGCCCGGCTTGGCGCCCTGCGCGACCTTGATCTGCAGCTCGTCGGCGTTGACCAGGTACTCCACCGTCACGCCGAAGCGGCCCGAGGCCACCTGCTTGATCGAGGAGCGGCGATCGTCGAGGAAGCGGCGCGGGTCCTCCCCGCCCTCGCCGGTGTTGGACTGGCCGCCGAGCTGGTTCATGGCCTGGGCGAGCCCCTCGTGGGACTCGGGCGAGAGCGCGCCCAGCGACATGCCGCCGGTCGAGAAGCGCTTGACGATCTCCTTGGCCGGCTCGACATCCTCGACCGGGATCGGCGGGAGGTCGGTACGCAGCTTCAGCAGGCCGCGTAGCAGGCCCTTGGTCACGTTCTCCTCGTTGACCAGGTCGGCGTAGCGCTCGTAGCTCTCCCACGCCCGGTCGGGGTCGTCGGTGGAGCGCGCGACCTGCTGGAGCCGCGTCACGGTCTCCGGGTCCCACATGTGGCGCTCGCCGCCGCGCCGCCAGGCGTAGATGCCGCCCACGGGCAGGATCGGGCCCTCGGCCCCCTCTTCCTCGGGCGGGGGCGCCGCCTTGGCGCGCGGGTAGCCGCGGCCGTGGCGGCCCAGCGCCTCGGTCGCCAGCTCGTCCATGCCCACGCCGCCGATGCGCGAGGGCGTGCCCGTGAAGTGCTCGTCGATGAGGTCGGGATGCAGGCCCACGGCCTCGAAGATCTGCGCTCCGCAGTAGGACTCGATGGTCGAGATGCCCATTTTGGAGAGCACCTTGAGCAGGCCCTTGCCGATGGCGATGACCACCTGGCGCTCGGCCTCGGCCGCGGTCATGCCCGGCGGCAGCTTGCGCCGCCCGCGCAGCTCCCACAGCGATTCGAACATCAGGTACGGGTTGATCGCGCTCGCGCCGTAGCCGATCAGGCAGGCCATGTGGTGGACCTCGCGCGGCTCGCCCGACTCGATGACCAGCCCCGCGCGCAGGCGCGTGCCCGCGCGCACGAGGTCATTGTGGACCGAGGAGACCGCCAGCAGCGACGGGATCGGGACGCGCCGGAGGCTGACCTCGCGGTCCGAGAGGATGACGATGTTCGCACCCCGGTCGATGGCGTAGGAGGCCTCGGCGCAGATGCGGTCGACGGCCTGAGCCATGCCGCGCGGGCCTTCGTCGATTGGCCACGTGATGTCGATGGTCTCGGCGCGGAAGATGTCGTGCGAGACCTGGCGCAGCTTCTCCAGCTCGGAGTTGCGCAGGATCGGCTGGCTCATGACGAGCTGGTGGGCGTGCTCGCGCGTCTCCTCGAGCAGATTGAGCTCGGATCCGATGCCGGTCGACAGCGACATCACGACCTTCTCCCGGATCGGGTCGATGGCCGGGTTGGTGACCTGGGCGAAGAGCTGCTTGAAGTAGCTGAACAGGGACGGCGCGCGGTCCGAGAGCACGGCCAGCGCAAGGTCATTGCCCATCGAGCCGGTCGGCTCCTGGCCGTCGGCGGCCATCGGCGTCAGCAGCACGCGGAGGTCCTCCTGGCTGTAGCCGAACGCGAGCTGGCGCGTGCGCAGCGGCTCGGTGCGAGGCACGCGCGGCGCCTTCTCGGGCAGGTCCTCGAAGCGCACCGACGCGCTCGCGAACCACTCGGCGTAGGGCTTCTGGGTCGCCACCTCCTGCTTGATGTCGGCGTCGTCGACGATGCGGTGGCGGTCGAGGTCGACGAGGAAGAGCTTGCCCGGGTGGAGCCGGCCCTTGCGCACGATCTCGGACTCGGGCACGGGCAGCGCGCCCGTCTCGGAGGCGAGCACGACGTGGCCGTCGCGGGTCTCGACCCAGCGGCCGGGGCGCAGGCCGTTGCGGTCCAGCGTCGCCCCGATCACGTGGCCGTCGGTGGCCGCGATGACGGCGGGGCCGTCCCACGGCTCCATCAGGCACGCGTGGTACTGGTAGAAGCCGCGCACCTCGGGGCTCATGAAGTCCTCGCGGCCCTCGTAGGCCTCGGGGATCATCATCATCAGCGCGTGCGGGAGCGAACGCCCCGCGAGCTGCAGCAGCTCCACCACGTTGTCGAAGGTGGCCGAGTCCGAGTTGCCCGGCTGGACGATCGGCGCAAGCTTCTCGAGGTCGTCGCCGAACAGCTCCGACTGCAGCGAGGACTCGCGCGCACGCATCCAGTTCTGGTTGCCCATGAGCGCGTTGATCTCGCCGTTGTGGGCGATGAACCGGTACGGGTGCGCGAGCGGCCAGCTCGGGAACGTGTTGGTGGAGAAACGCGAGTGCACCAGCGCCAGCGCCGACGCCGTCCGCTCGTCGCGCAGGTCGGCGAAGAACGGCGCGAGCTGGTGCGCGATGAGCATGCCCTTGTAGACCATCGTCCGGGAGGACATCGACGCGATGTGGACGTCATCGACCGCGGTCTTCTCGATCAGGCGGCGGATCACGTAGAGCTCGCGCTCGATCGCAAGCTCCTCGGTCAGCGAGTCGTCCATGCCGATGAACAGCTGCTCGATGGCCGGCGCCACGGCGCGGGCGGTCGTGCCCGCCTCGCGCTCGTCGACCGGCACGCGCCGCCAGCCCAGCGGCGTCTGCCCCTCGGCCGCCACCACGGCTTCGATGAACACCTTGAGGTCGGCACGCTGGACCCGGTGGCGGGGCAGGAAGCAGACGGCAACGCCGTAGCGACCGTGCTCGGGCAGCTCGAAGTCCACGCTTCCGCGCAGCAGCACATCGGGCATCTGCATGAGCAGCCCGGCGCCGTCGCCCGTGGTCGGATCGGCGCCGGTGGCGCCGCGGTGCTCGAGGTTGGTGACGACGGTGACGCCGCGCTGCACCACCTCGTGGGTGGGCCGGCCGTCGAGGCGCGCGACGAAGGCGACGCCACAGGCGTCGTGGTCGTAGCGGGGGTCGTAGAGGCCTGATGGCTTCGTGGACATGGGCAGTCTTGCTGAGGAGTTCGGTCGCCGGCGCGACCGCGGTGGGCGCACCGCCAAGTTTACCCCGCGTTATCGCTCTACGCGACCGACGCTTTGAGGGCCAGGAGCGCGATGTCGTCGCGCGGCTCGCCCGCCTGCACGCCGACCACGGCGCGCTCGATCGTCTCCACGATCTCGGCCGCGGCCTGGCCCGCGCAGCCCTCGAGCAGGGACACCAGCCCCTCCTCGCCGAGCTCCCACGAGCGCACCCGCGCCTCGGTCACGCCGTCGGTGTAGAGCAGCAGCGTGTCGCCGGCCTCGAGCACGTGGTCGGCGTCCTGGAGGCGCGGTTCGTCGATCACGCCGAGCAGCGTCCCCTGCTGCGCCAGCGGCTCGACGTGGCCGTCGGCGCGCAGGACCAGCGGCGGCGGGTGCCCACCCACGCTGAGCGTGACGCGGAAGCGCCCGCCGTCCTCGGGCTGGATGCGCCCGAGCGCAACGGTGCAGAACTGGTCGCCGGAGAGCTGGCGCAGCATCGCGTCGTTGAGCGTCTGCAGGGTGGCGCTGGGCGTGTGCTCGTGCAGGGTCACGGCGCGCAGCGTGTACCGGGCCAGCGCGGTGATGGCGGCCGCGTCGGGGCCCTTGCCGCACACGTCGCCGATGACCGCCGCCCAGGCCTCGTCCCAGGCGAACACGTCGTAGAAGTCCCCGCCGACCTCGTTGCCCTCGCCGGCGGCGCGGTAGCGCGCGGCGAGCTCGAACCCGGGGATGCTCGGCAGGCCCGGCGGCAGCAGGCTGGACTGCAGCGTGCGCGCGGTCTCCGAGCGCTCCTGGTAGAGCCGGGCGTTGTCGAGCGCCAGCGCGCAGCGCACGCCCAGCTCCTCGGCCAGCGCGACGTCCGACGCGTTGAAGCGGCGGCCCGACTCGGCCGCCGCCAGCAGCATCCCGCCGAGGATGCGCCCGCGCGCACGCAGCGGCACGATCATGGTCGAGGTCAGGCCCAGGCCGCGCAGGATCTCCGCGTACTCCGGCCGGCCGCCGGAGACCTGGTCGATGACGTGGTCGGGCACCTGGGGCAGCAGCTCCGAGCAGCCGCTGCGGATGGTGCGCCCGAAGCCCGCCTCGTCCTCCAGGCTGGCGGGGAACCGGCGCGCGAGCTCCCACCCGAGCGCGGTCTTGGCCGGGTCGGCGTGGGCCACGGCGGCGCGACGGATCTCCTCGTCGCTGCCGAGCAGGTCGACCGCGAACCAGTCGGCCAGCTCGGGCACGATGATGGCCCCGAGGTTGCGCAGCGTGACCTCCGTGTCCAGCGACTGGTCCATGAGCGCGCTGGCCTCGGCCAGGAACGACGCCCGCCGCTCGACCCGCTTGCGCTCGGTGATCTCCTGCACCACGGTCCCGACGCCCGTGACCTCGCCGCCCAGGCCCATGCGCACGGGGTAGTAGTTGGCCAGCCACACGCGGCGGCGCCCCGGGAAGACGGGCTCGCCGGTGACCTCGAGGTCGAGCAGTGCCTCGCCGGTCTCGATCACCTTCAGGCAGTCGCGCGCGACCTGGGCCCCGAGGTCGCCGCCGATGACCGCATCCACGCGCTGGCCGAGGTGGTCGTCGATGGTGCGGCCGTTGATCTCGGCCAGCTTGCGGTTGATGCGCACGTAGCGCAGTTGCGTGTCGAGGAACCCGAGACCGACGGGCGCGTTGGCGAACAAACCGTCGAGCAGGGCCAAGCCCTCGTCCTTGCGCTTCTCGGCGTCGCGGGCCTCGGTGAACAGGCGCGCGTTGTCGACGGCCAGAGCGCACCCGGACGCGAGCTCCTCGGCGGCGGCGAGGTCGTCCTCGCCGTAGTGCCGCGACGGGTGGGTCGAGAGCAGCACCATCGTGCCGAGCAGGCGGCCGCGCGCGCGCAGCGGCACGACCATGTAGGACTGCGCGCCGACGGCGCGCAGCAGGTCGAGGTGCTCGGCGTCGCGCGCGCTGCCCGCGAGCATCTCGTCGGTGACCTCGGCGACGAGCTCGGCCTGGCCGGTCTCGGTGACCCGCGCCATCGTGCCGATGCGCTGGTCGCCGTAGCGGCGCTGGAGCTCGTCGAGCAGGCGCTGGCGCTGCGGGTCGCTGTGCACGCCGGCGATCGGGCGCATGGAGCCGTCGGGCTCGATCAGGTCGATGCCGCACCAGTCGGCGAGCGCGGGCACGGCGAGCTGGACGACGTTGGCCAACGTCGTCTCGAGGTCGAGCGAGGCCGCCAGCACCGACACGGCCTGCGCGAGGAACCCCCAGGGCGCACGTGACGGTGCACGGGCGACCTCCAACTCTCCCCGCTCCATGCGTCAAGAATACTGGAGCGGGTCCGGCTCAGCGCTTGCTTGCCGAGGCCTTCTTCCGGGGTTTGGACGCAGACTTCTCGGGCGTCTTGCGCTTGGACGGGCGCTCCTTGCCCTTCGCCTCCTGGAGGCTCGCCTCGAGGGCCGCCATGAGGTCCGGCACAGCGGCCGGCTCGGGTGCCTCGGGCGCGACCGCGATCTCCTCGCCGGCGGCCTTGCGCTCGATCAGGTCGAGCACGCGCTCGCGGTAGGTGTCGTGGTACTTGTCCGGGTCGAAGTCGGAGGTGAGCGAGTCGATGAGCTGCTCGGCCATGTCGAGCTCGCGCTGCGTCGCCTTGGCCTTGCCGTCCTCCTCGGCGGCGATCTCCTCGATGGCGTCGGGCGAGACCACCTCGTCGGCGAAGTTCATCGTGCTCATCGTCAGCGCCTCGCCGGCGGGGCGGATGGCCACGAGCTGCTCCTTGTTGCGGATGACCACCCGTGCGATCGCCACCCGCCCGGCCTGGGCCATCGCGTCGAGCAGCAGCCGGTAGGGCTTCTCGGCCCCGGTCGCGGGCGCCAGGTAGTACGGGTGGTCGTAGTAGAGGGGGTCGATCTCGGACTCCTCGACGAAGTCCTCGATCTCGATCGTCCGCGTCTTCTCGGGATCGAGCGAGTCGAGCTCGTCGGGCGTGATCACGACGTAGCGGTCCTTGCCGATCTCATAGCCCTTGACGATGTCGTCGTAGGAGACCTCCTCGCCGGTGGAGGGATCGACCCGGCGCTGCTGGATGCGCGTGCCGGTCTCGCCGTGGAGCTGATGGAAACGGACGGTCTTCTTGGAGACCGCGGAGTAGAGCTTGATCGGCACGTTGACCAGGCCAAAGGAGATCGCGCCGGACCAGATCGAGCGGGGCATACCTCAAGTGTTACCAGTGGCGGGCGTTCGTGTCCGCATGACCTCGTCCAGATCGCCCCGCAGATGGCTCACGGACTCGTGCACGCCGGCTGCCCCGGCGTCGCGCAGCTCCTGCTCGGAGAAGCCGCCGGTGAGCACCGCGTAGGTCGGCACTCCGGTCTGCTTGGCAGCTTTGACGTCCCAGGGCGTGTCGCCGACCAGGAACGCGTCGTCGGGCTCTGCGCCGAGCTTGTCGAGCGCGGACTCCACCAGGTCGGGCGCGGGTTTGGTGCGCTCGACGTCGGCCGAGGTCGTCCACGCCTCGGCGAGGTCGCGGGCGTCGAGGAGGTCGAGGTAGTGGTCGACCTCGGCCGCCTTGGCTGAGGAGGCCAGCACGACGCTCGCGCCGCGGGCGCGCAGGTCGACGAGCAGCTCGCGGGAGTCGCGGAACGGCTGCACCTCGTCGATCAGGGCGAGGTACAGGGCGGTCTCGGCGGCGCGGATGTCGTCGCCCTCGCGCTCCTCGGTGCCGTCACCGGCGAGGGCGGCGACGAGCTGGTCGCCGCCCATGCCGATGTGCCGGTGGATGCGCCACAGCGGCAACACGAGGCCGTGCTGGCGGAAGGCGCGGTACCACGCGATCGCGTGGTGGTAGTTCGTGTCGACGAGCGTGCCGTCGACGTCCAGGATCGCGACCGGCGTGCTCACGCGGTCTGCTTCGCGTGCTTGCCCTCGGCGACCTCCTCGACCAGCTTCGCGTTGAACGCGGGCAGGTCGTCCGGCTTGCGGCTGGTCACCAGGCCCTGGTCGACGACGACCTCCTCGTCGACCCAGTTGCCGCCGGCGTTGCGGATGTCGGTCTGCACGCTCGGCCACGAGGTCAGCGTGCGGTCGCGGACCACGTCGGCCTCGACGAGCGTCCACGGCGCGTGGCAGATCGCCGCGACCGGCTTGTGCTGGTCGAAGAACGCCCGGGCGAAGGCCACGGCGTCCTCGTCGCTGCGCAGGTTGTCGGGGTTGGCGACACCGCCGGGAAGCACCAGGGCGTCGTAGTCGTCGGCGCTGACGTCGGCCACCGTGCGGTCGACCGGGAACCGGTCGCCCTTGTCGAGGTGGTTGAACGCCTGCACCTCGCCCGCGTCGGGCGCGATGAGGTCGGTCTGGGCGCCCTGGCGACGGGTCTCCGCCCAGGGCTCGGTGAGCTCGACCTGCTCGACGCCCTCGTTGGCGACGAGGAATGCGATCTTCTTCCCTTCCAGCGTTCCAGCCATGGTCGGCCTCCGTTTCTCCGGGTGCGTGTCCTCTCTCCGCTACCCCGGAGGGGAGCGTCTACGCGCCAGAACTGGACGGGCGTTTGAGGCCACCGCGCTTGGGTATGCGAAACCTGCGTCGTCGAGAACGCCGGTCTTCCCGTTCACCGGCACGACGCGTGTGACCTCCCCAGTCGTCGGGCCCCCACGTGGGGCCCGTCGACCTTTAAGCGGCCTACTCGAGGGTGTCGCGCATGGTGTCCAGCGAGCGCCGGATCAGGCGCGACACGTGCATCTGGGAGATCCCGACCTTGTCGGCGATCTCGCGCTGGGTCATGCCGCCGAAGAAGCGCAGGTGCAGGATCTCGCGCTCGCGCTCGGGCAGCATGCCGAGGCCCAGGCGCAGCAACTCGCGACGCTCGGCCTGGGCGAACTCGGCGTCCTCCGCCCCGAGCATGTCGGCTGCGGGACCGCGACCATCGCCGGTGGGCTCGTCCAGCGAGACGGCCGAGAACGCCTGCGCGCCTTGCATGGCGTCGAGCACGCGCTCCACGCTGGTATGCGTGGCCGCGGCCAGCTCCTCGACCGTGGGCGAGCGGCCGAGGCGGTTGGTCATCCGCTCGACCTCCTTGGAGAGCCGGGCGTTGAGCTCCTGGAGGTCGCGCGGGACCCGCAGCGACCACACCCGGTCGCGGAAGTGCCGCTTGATCTCGCCGAGAATCGTCGGCACGGCGAAGGTCGAGAGCTTCAGCTCGCGCGAGGTGTCGAAGCGCTGGATCGCCTTGATCAGCCCCAGCGAGCCGACCTGCTCGAGGTCGTCGAGCGCCTCGCCCCGGTTCGCGTAGCGCCGCGCCAATCGGCGTACGAGCGGGAGCATGCGCTCGACGAGAACGTCGCGCGCCACGAGGTCGCCGTCCTCGTGGTATCGGCGCAACAGCTCCCGTTCATCGAGCCCGGCTGAATCCGAAGCCAGTTTCCCCACGGGCCACCAAGGGTAATCCGATCGTTCGGGGGGATGATGACCTCGCATGTGTCAATCAGCGACGAGGCCATCGATTCCGACACCCAGCTCGTCCGCGCGCAGGGCGAGCTCGACCTCTACGCGGCACCCGAGTTCAAGCGGCTGCTGGCGGAAATCATCGAGTCGGGCAAGGTCCGCATCGTGGTCGACCTGACCGCCGCCGCCTTCATGGACTCGACCGCGCTCGGCGTGCTGCTTGGCGCACTGAAGCGCCTGCGGGTGCGCGACGGGACGCTCGCCGTGGCCTCCGAGCAGCCCACGATCCTGCGTATCCTCGACGTGACCGGCATGGACCAGGTGCTCGACCTCCACCCCACCGCCGATGCGGCCCTTGCCGCGGTGGGGCGAGGCGGAGCAGCCCGGGCCTGAGGGCGATGCCGCGCACCGGCTTCGTCGGCGCCGACGTCCAGGACGACTTCCTGCGGGCGCGCCGGCGCCGGGCCGCGTCGCTGATCATGCGCCGGCTGCGCGGCGAGCCGGGCGACGTCAACGTCATCCTCCCCTTCGAGGAGGTCATCGCCGCCCTCGGCCGCGCCGGCGAGCACCGGCTCGGGCTGCAGGTCATCCCGCTCGACTCGATCGTCGGCACCGTCGACCGCACCCGCGAGTTCGACCGCCAGTTCCGGCCCACCACCGGCCGGGTGCGCGGGCGCTGGGAGCGGGTCGCCGCCGCCATGCGCCGGGGCGAGTCGCTGCCGCCGATCGACGTCTACCGGATCGGCGAGCTGCACTTCGTGCGCGATGGCCACCACCGCGTCTCGGTGGCTCGCGCGCTCGGACGCTCGGACATCGACGCCTACGTCACCGAGGTCGAGACCCGGGTGTCGATCGAGAGCGGCCTGCGCCCCTCCGACCTGTTCTGCAAGGACCACGAACGGCTGTTCTACGAGCGCGTCCCGCTCCCGCCCGCCGCGCGCGAGCGCATCCGCCTCTCCGACCCGCTCGACTATGCCTCGCTGGCCGAGGGCGTGGAGGCCTGGGGCATGCGCGCCATGCAGGAACGCCACGCCTTCATGGACCGCGCGCAGGTCGCGCGGGAGTGGTACGACCATGAGTATCTGCCGGTGGTCGAGCTTCTGCGCGACGCCGGACTGCTCGGCCCCGGGACCGAGGCCGACTCCTACCAGCTCCTCAGCTCAGAGCGCTACCGCCTCCTTCGTACCCACGAGTGGAGCGACGAGGCGATCGCGACGCTCGCCCGTCAGCCGCCCAGGCGCTGACCGTTGCTGGCGTCGAACAGGTGGACCTTGGACGTGTCGAGCCAGAGCTCGGCCTCCTGGCCCTCGGCCGCCTTGCTGGCCGGCTCGAGCCGAGCCACGACCTGGCCCGCCTCGCCCGCGCTGGGGACATCTGCGGTGCCGGCGTCCTCGGCCAGCTCTTGCAGCTCCTGCGAGCTGACCGTCTCCTGGGCCTCGACCGAGAAGTAGGCGTAGAACTCGGCCCCCATCGACTCGAGCACGTCGATCCGCGCGTTGAAGGTGATGCCGCGGTCGCGCTGGTCGGCGACCAGGGCGGCGTCCTCGAAGTCCTCGGGGCGGATGCCGGCGATGAGGTCGCCCGTGCCGTCGCCCTCGAGCGCCCGCCGCTGCTCGTCGGAGAGCGGCACGTCGCCGATCGGGGTGACGATGTTCGTGCCCTCGACCTTGACCGGCATGAAGTTCATCGCCGGCGAGCCGATGAAGCCGGCCACGAAGATGTTCTTCGGGTGCTCGTACAGCTCCTGGGGCTTGCCCACCTGCTGCAGCTCGCCGCTGCGCATGACCGCGACGCGGTCGCCGAGCGTCATGGCCTCCGTCTGGTCGTGGGTCACATAGACGGTCGTGGTGCCGAGCCGCTTCTGGATGCGCGAGACCTCGGTGCGCATCTGCACGCGCAGCTTCGCGTCGAGGTTGGACAGCGGCTCGTCCATCAGGAACGCCTTGGGGTCGCGCACGATCGCGCGGCCCATGGCCACGCGCTGGCGTTGGCCGCCCGAGAGGTTCGCGGGCTTGCGGTCCAGGTGCTGGGTGAGGTCGAGCGTCTTGGCCGCCTCGCTGACCTTCTGGGCGATCTCCTGCTTGTCGACGTGGGCGAGCTTGAGCGCGAAGCCCATGTTCTCGCCCACGGTCATGTGCGGATACAGGGCGTAGTTCTGGAACACCATGGCGATGTCCCGGTCCTTGGGCGCGCGGTCGTTGACGACCTCGCCGCCGATCTTCAGCTCGCCGTCGGTGATGTCCTCGAGCCCCGCGATCATCCGCAGCGCCGTCGACTTTCCGCAGCCCGACGGGCCGACGAGGATGATGAACTCGCTGTCGGCAACGTCGAGGTCCTTGTGCTTGACGGCCTCGAAGCCGTCCGGGTACCGCTTGGTGATGTCCTCGAGTGCGATCTCGGCCATCGCGGAGCCTCCTTATCCCTTGACTGCGCCGGCGGTGAGCCCCGCGACGATGCGGCGTTGGAAGATCAGAACCATGATGATGATCGGCACGGTGACGATGACGGCGGCCGCCGCCACCGACCCGATCGGCTGGGTGAACTGCGACTCGCCCGGGAACGCCGACAGCGCGGCGGGCACCGTGCGCGCCGCGTTGGTCGACGTCAGCGAGATCGCGAACAGGAAGTCGTTCCAGGCGAAGATGAAGACCAGGATCGCCGTGGTGAACACGCCCGGGGCTGCGAGCGGCACGATGACCTTGCGGAAGGCCTGGAACGGCGTGGCACCGTCGACCTGCGCCGCCTGCTCGAGCTCCCACGGTATCTCCCGGAAGAACGCCGACAACGTGTAGATGGCCAACGGCAGGCTGAAGCTCAGGTAGGGGATGATCAGCCCGGGCCAGGTGTCGTAGAGGCCGACCTCGCGCCAGATGTTGAACAGCGGCCCGACGATGGAGATCGGCGGGAACATGGCAACCGCCAGCGCGGCGGTGAGGATCAGCACCTTGCCCGGGAAGTTCAGCCGCGCGATCGCGTAGGCGGCCATGCACGCCACCGTCACCGCGATCACGGTCGTGATGAGCGCGATGCCGATCGAGTTGCGCAGCGCGTCGGTGAACTCGCTGGTCTGGAAGATGCCGGAGTAGTTCTCGGTCGACCACTTGCTCGGGAAGAAGTTGCCATCCGCGATCGTCGACGGGTCCTTGAAGGACAGCGAGATGATCCACAGCACGGGGATCAATGCGGCGAGGATCACCACGACGTTGATGACCCCCCAGGTGGCCTTCTCGCGCCCCGTCGACGGCACTACGTCTCCCCCCTCTGCTGGGCCAGGGACGTCCCGAAGCCCTTGACGAAGATGAACGCGATGATCACGACCATCACGAAGATGAGCACCGACACCGTCGAGCCGAGACCGAGGTTCAGGCGGTTCAGCAGCTGGTTGTAGCCGAGGATCGAAACCGTCTCGGTGTTGTTCTGGCCGGCGGTGAGGATGAAGACCGAGTCGAAGATCCGGAACGCGTCCAGCGTGCGGAACAACAGGGCGACGAGGATGGCGGGCTTGATCAGCGGCACCGTGATGCGCCAGAAGCGCTGCCAGGCGCTGGCGCCGTCGACCTTGGCCGCCTCGTGCAGCTCGTCGGGCACCAGCGCGAGCCCGGCCAGCAGCAGCAGGGCCATGAACGGCGTCGTCTTCCAGACCTCGGTGATGATCACCGCCACGTAGGACCAGCCGGTCTGGGTGAGCGGGTCGGTGTTGATGCCCAGCAGGCCGGGGATCCAGCCCGAGTCCAGCGACCACGCGTAGCGCCACGAGAACGCGGCGACCACGGTGACGATTCCGTAGGGGATGAGGATCGAGGTGCGCACGGCGCCGCGGCCGAAGATGGCGCGGTGCATGACGAGCGCGAGCAGCATGCCGAGCACGAGCTCGATTGCCACCGAGATGCCGGTGATGATCAGCGTGTGGAAGACGTCCTGCCACCACAGGCTCGAGCTCAGCACGGTGCCGTAGTTGTCGAAGCCGATGAACTTGTTCGCGTCCGGGAAGCGCAGGTCGGCGCGCTGCAGCGAGAGGACGAACGCGTTGAGGATCGGGTAGCCGGCGACGAGCAGCATCACGATCACCGCCGGCGCGCACAGCAACCACCCCAGCCGGCGCTCGGCCTTGGCGCGGTCCGAGATCTTCTTGCGCTTCGGCTGGGTGGTTGTGACGCGCCCGGCGGTGGTCGTGCTCACAGCAGCGCCCCCGAGTCCTGAGCCTTCTTGATCTGGTCACTCAGCGACGACACGATCGTCTTCGGGTTGATCGCGTCAGGCGGCGTCAGCCCCTTGGAGATCGCCAGCGAGATGTCCGCGTAGGCGGCGCTCTGCGGCCGCACCGACGCGCTGTTGAGCTGCTGGCGGATCAGGTCCTTGAACGGGTAGGGCTTGGCCAGTGACGGGTCGTCGTAGAGCGCGTTCAGGGTCGGCGGCAGGCCGCCCTTGAGCGCGTAGAGCTTCTGGTTGGCGGTGTTGCGCAGGCAGGAGGCGGCGGCGAAGGCCTCGGCCGGGTGCTTCGTGTAGCCGCCGACCCCGAAGTTGATGCCGCCGATGGTCACCCGCGCGGGCTTGCCCGGGTCGACCGAGGGCCACGGCGCGAAACCCATGTTCTTGAAGATCTTGGGGGCGTTGGCCTGGGCGCTCGGCCACACGAACGGGTAGTTGACCTCGAACGCCGCCCCGCCCTTCTCGAAGGCCAACCGGCCCTGGTCCTCCTGGGCCTGGGACAGCCCCGGGTCGGCCGCGGGACCGCTGGCGAGGGTCTTCATGATCGTCGCCGCCTGCACCGCGGGCGGGCCGAGGGTGACGTTGCCGCGCGGGCCGATGATGCTCCCGCCGGCCGAGGCGTTCAGCGAGTTGAACCACACGGTCAGGCCCTCGTACTGGCGGCCCTGGACCTCGATCAGGTGCGGCTTGCCCTGCTTGTTGAGGGCGGCGGCCATGGCCAGCATCTGCGCCCACGTCTTGGGCGGCGTCTTGACTAGGTCCTTGCGGTACCAGAGGAGCTGGGTGTTCGAGTTCGCGGGCGCGCCCCACAGCCTGCCCTTGTAGGAGGCCGTCTTGATCGGCACCGGCAACGTGCCCTGGGTGACCTGCGCGGCGCGGGCGCCCGTCCACGGCTTGATCCACCCGGCGGTCGCGAACTCGGCCGTCCAGGTGACGTCCATGCCGATGATGTCGATCGAGCTGTCGTGCGCCGACAGGCGGCGCACCAGCTGCTGGCGCTGCCCGTCGGCGTCGGAGGGCAGCGTGTTGACGGTGATCGTGTAGCGGCCGTTGGACTGCTGCGAGCAGGCCTTGGCCGCCTTCTCGAACGAGCCCGAGGGCTCGGGGAAGATGTAGAAGTTCAGGTCGGCGGCGCCCTTGTTGCCGCCACCCCCGCAACCGGCGACGACGAGTCCCGCGGCCAGCACCGCGAGTGTTGTTGCGACGACCCCTCTCCTCCGCGTCATTCCCCACCGGGCATACCCCAGTGCCAGACCGCACTAACCCGTCCAAATGTCCATACCGGTGTGCGGGGGCAGATTCGTCGGTATCGCTGCTTGCACCGGATTGGTGCTCACCACGACCTCGCCCTGCGGGAGCGCGGCGGGCGTGTCACCGAGGTTCAGGACCACGAGGTGGCCGCCCCGACGGTAGGCCACGACGGCGGGCTCGCGCTCCACGAACGCGAGCCCGGTCGCCGGCAGCTCGCGCCGCAGCGCGATCAGCCGGCGATAGAGGCGCAAGAGCGATGCGGGGTCGGACTCCTGGGTGGCGACGCTGCCGCCCGGCGCCGTGGCCACCGGCAGCCACGGCTTGCCGGTGGTGAAGCCCCCGCGGCCGCCGGGCTCCCACGGGAGCGGGTTGCGGAAGCCGTCGCGGCCGAAGCGGTCCAGCGGCAGCGGCCCCTCGGGGCCGTCGGGCACCCCGAGCTCGTCGCCCTGGTAGACGAAGGCGCAGCCCGGCAGCGTGAGCAGCAGCAGGGCGGCCATGGGCACGTTCTCGGGCCCGACCCGGTCGGGCAGGCGCTCGAAGTCGTGGTTGGAGAGCACCCAGGCAACGCCGGGGAGGTCGGCGGAGGAGGCGAGCGCGGCGCGGATGGCGTCGGCGGCGAAGGGGGCGTGCAAGAGCTCGAAGCTGAAGGCCAGGTCCAGGTGGCGGAGATACGGGCCGAGCTCGGCGTTGAGGAGATAGACCTCGCCCACGAGCAGGCGGTCGCCCGCCGCCTCGCGCAGGGCGGCCAGGCCGGTGGCGATGTCGGGCGCGTTGCGCGAATGGACGTGGTCGAACGTCGCGTGCTCGGGGTGCAGCGGCAGCGGAGGCGGACCGCGGCGGGGCGGGTCGTCGCGCAGCTCGGGGTCTTTCATGAGCCGATCCAGCGCATCGAGGCGGAAGCCGTCCACCCCGCGCCCGAGCCAGAAGCGGATGACGTCCGACATGGCCGCGACGACCTCGGGGTTGCGCCAGTCGAGGTCGGGCTGTTCCGGATAGAAGGAGTGCAGGTACCAGCCGCGGCCGTGGGGGTCGCGCGACCAGGTCGAGCCGCCGAAGGCCGCACGCCAGTTGTTCGGCGGCTCCGGCGTGTCGCGGATGACGTAGAAGTCGGGGCGCTCGCGGAACCACGGGTGCTCGATCGACGTGTGGCAGGGCACGAGGTCCATGAGCACGTGCAGGCCCAGCCGCTTGGCCTCGGCCAGCAGGGCGTCGAAGTCGTCGAGGGTCCCGAAGCGCGGGTCGACGGCGTAGAAGTCGCTGACGTCGTAGCCGAAGTCGTGGTCGGGACTCGGGTAGAACGGCGACAGCCACACCGCCTGCGCGCCCAGCGCGGCCACGTACGCGAGCCGCTGCATGGCGCCGTGCAGGTCGCCGAGACCATCGCCGTCGCTGTCCTGAAACGAGCGCGGGTAGATCTGGTAGACGGCTGCTCCCTCCCACCACATGGCGAGTAGTCTGCCCGCGGGGCCGGTCGTGCGAGTTCTGACTGCAGACGAGAACCGGGAACAGCTCAGAGGGCTCGGCGAGCTCCTCGGTCGGCTGGGCCACGAGGTGGTCTCGCGCGCCGTGTCGGTCTCCGAGGCGGCGGCGATGATCGCGGCCGAGGATCCCGACGCCTCCATCGTGCGCCTGCACCGCGACGACGAGCACGCGCTGGCGCTCATCGAGGAGCTCTCCGAGAGCGCGACCGGCCCGGTGATCGCCGTGCTGGACGAGGCCGACCCGGAGTTCATCTCCGAGGCGGCGGCGCGCGGCATCCACGCGTTCGCCCAGCCCGCCGACGACGACAACGTGCAGGCCGCGCTCGAGCTGGCGGTGCACCGCCACGCCGACGCGGCGGCGCTGAGCGAGCGCGTCGACCAGCTCCAGACCGCGCTGGAGCGCCGCGCGATCATCGAGCGCGCCAAGGGGATCCTCATGGAGCGCCACGGCGTCGACGACCGCACGGCCTTCGTGCTCCTGCGCGACCACGCCCGCCGGCATGGGCGCTCGGTGGTCGACGTGGCCCGCTCGGTGGACGAGGGGCACGCGCTCCTGCCCAAGGAGCCGCGCTAGGCGATTGCGGTTCGCGCGCCCGGGGAACCTTGCGCCCATGATCGGAATTCTCATCGCAGTCCTGCTGGCAGCGTTGGTGTACGTCCTGCTCATCGCGCTTACGGGCTCAGCGATCGTCGCCATCGTCGGCGCGGTCCTCGTCCTGATCGCCGGCGTGCCGACCGGTGGCTACGGCCTCGGGCGCCGCTGGGGCTAGAACAGCCGCTGCTGCACCGGCTCTGAACGGCTGACCCGGACCTCCGGCGCACGGGGGTCCGGGGGCGGCCTGAGCGTCATCGCCTCGTCGTAGGAGCACAGCGCGGGGCGTCCGGGGCAGGTCGCGCACAGATCGCGGTGGGGTGTCGGCGTCGGGGCGAACTCGCCCCGCAGGAGCGGGTCCGCGAGCGCACCGATCTCGTCCTCCAACCGCTGAACGCCGTCCGCGGCGAACGGCGCCGTGACCGTTTCCTGCGGGCGCTCGAGGAAGCAGTGCACGACGTGGACGCGCGGCCACCCGGCGCGCAGCGCGGCCAGCGCGTAGACGCGGCGCTGGGTCGCGTAGCTGCGCTCCACCACCGCCTCGAGGTCCTCGCCGGCGACCCGGTCCGACTTCCAGTCCACGACCAGAGCCGTGCCGTCGGCCTCGGTCGCGAGCACGTCGAGCGCGCCGGTGAGCAGCAGCCCGGCGGCCGGCCCGGTCTGGACGAGGAAGGCGAAGCCCTCCTCGCGGTGCAGGCCTGTGGCCGCGGCCAGGCGCGCGGCCACGGCGCTGCCGCGCAGGCCGGCGACGAGCGCTGCCAGGTCGTTGCCCTCTCCGCCAGGGACGCGGTGGCCCGTGGGCAGCGCGAGCCGCTCGACGTCCTCGCGCGAGGGCGCGCGCGGGGCGGCGAAGTCGAGCTCCTCCAGCAGCCCGTGCACGATCGTGCCCCGCACGGTGCCGGGCAGGCCGGGCGCGGCGGGCACGCCGGGCGGCGGGGCCTCGTCGGGCAGCCCGAGCACGCGCTGCAGGTGGTAGCGGTAGCCGCAGCGCGCGTAGTCCTCGAGCGCCGAATAGGAGAGCCGCGTGGCGGTGGCGGCGGCGTTCACCGGCGGCGGGGGCAGCGCGGACAGCGGCGCGAGCTCGGGGGTCAAGTCTTTCCTTGCCGCACCGGACGCAGGTGTGGCAGAGAAAGACTTGACCCCGCCCGGGGCCTCGACGCGCGTCACGGCGATGCGCACCGGGCGGCCGTCGCGCTCGCGGGTGATCGGCTCGCCGGAGCGCAGCGCCTCCATGCCGCCGGCGAACGCGGGCGCCAGCCACGCGATCGGCGGCCCCTTGCCCGCGTCGGGCCAGTCGTCGAGATCGGCGGCGCCGGAGAGGATCAGGCGGTCGCGGGCGCGGGTCGCCGCGACGTAGAACAGCCGCCGCTCCTCGGCGGCCTCCGCGCGGGCCTCGGCGTCGGCGAGCTCGGCCCAGTCCAGCGCGGGCTCGGACTCGCCGCCGCCCAGCACGGCGAGGCGCAGCCCGACGCGCCCGTCGGCGGAGACCCGCAGCGGCCCCCGTCCGTTCGGGCGCCCGCGGCCGAGGTCGGCCACGCACACGACCTCGAACTCGAGCCCCTTGGCCCGGTGGACGGTCATCAGTCTGACGGCGTGCACCGTGTCGCCCTCGACCGGCGCCTCGCCCTCCCGGTCGCCCGCCGCCTCGCCGCGCGCGAGCTGGGCGACGCGGTCCAGGAAGCCGCGCAGGTCGGGGCCGTCGGCGGCCTCGTGGGCGCGGGCCAGTCGCAGCAGCTTGCGCACGTTGGCCATGCGCCGCTGGCCGCCGGTGGCGCCGAGCAGCGCCAGGTCGTAACCGGTGCGCTGCACGGCACGGTCCAGCAACTCCTCGAGCGAGCAGCGCGCCGCCGCGGCCCGCTCGGCCGCCAGGCGCTCGCGGAAGGACGCCAGCCGGGCGCGATCATCCTCGCTGCCGCGCCAGCCCGCCAGCGCGTCGGCCAGTGCCGACCACGGGTCGCGCTCGGCGGCGCGGGCGGCCGCCTTGACCAGCACCAGCGCGTCGCTGGAGACGCCGACGAGCGGCGAGGCCAGCGCCTCCCACAGGCGCGGCTCGTCGTACGAGTTGGCGACGAGCGCGAGCCAGGCCACGAGGTCCTGTACCTCGCGCGCCGACCAGAACCCGCGCCCGCCCACGAGGTAGGTGGGGATGTCGCGGTCGGCCAGCGCGCGCTCGTACAGGGCCATGTCGCCGGTCGCGCGCAGGAGGACGACGACGTCCCCCGCGGGGCGGCCGGCGTCGAGCTCGGCGCGGATGCGGGCGGCCAGAGCGCGCGCCTCGGCCTGGCGCCAGGGCGGCGCGCCATGCGCATCGAGGCCCTCCCAGCCCGTCTGGTCGCACACCAGCAGCTCGACCGGCGGCTCGGCGCTCGGCGCGTCGGCGTCGGCGCGGCCGGCCTCGAGCGGGAGGAAGCCGCCCTCGCCGAAGGCGGACTCGAAGGCCAGGTCGATGGCGTCGAGTAGCTCCCGGCGGCTGCGGAAGTTGCGCTGCAGCGTGGCCAGGCGCCCGCGCCCGCCCAGCTCGGCGGCGGCGCGGTCGAAGATCCCCACGTCGGCGTGGCGGAAGCCGTAGATCGACTGCAGCCGGTCGCCGACCGCGAACAGGCGGTCGCGACCGAGCAGCGTGAGGATCTCGGCCTGCAGCGGGTTGACGTCCTGGAACTCGTCCACCATCACGGCGTCGAAGCGGCCGGCCCACCGCCGGCGCAGGTCGTCGCGGGCGAGAAGGAGGTCGCGCACGCCGAGCTCGAGGTCGTCGAAGTCGAGGCCGGCGGCCGCGCGCTTGAGGCCCGCATAGCGGTCCGAGAACGCGATCAGCAGCGCATCGAGGACCGCGAGCGCCGCGACCGCGCGTGCGTCCACCAGGGCCTGGCGCCAGGCGGCCAGCGCGTCGCGGTAGCGCTCGCAGGCGGGCGAGCCCAGCGCGGCGGCACCGTTGCGGGGCAGGCGCAGCGAGTCGAGCGCGGACGGCGCAGCCTGCCCGCCCGCCGCGACGGCCGCCTGCGCCGCCGCCAGGGCGTCGCGCGCGGCGTCCACGGACTTGCACGACGCGGCGCCGGCGAGGTCGGCCGTCGCCTGCGCCGCGGCCGCGCCCGTCGCGGCCGCCGCCGCGGCGTCAGCGACCGCCGCCACGGCGGGCAGGCGCGGCTCCGTCCGCCCCGCCGAGCGCAGCTGGGCGTGGGCGGCGAACAGCATCCCGCGCACGCGGCCGGGGCCGTAGGCGGCGACGACGTCGAGCGCGCCGTCGGGGCCGCCCGGCCCGAGCACGTCGTGCAGCGCGGCGTCGAAGGCGGCGGCGCGCAGGCGCCCCGCCTCGCGCTCGTCGAGCACGGTTGCGTAGGGGTCGAGGCCGGCGTCGAGCGCGTGGGCACGCAGCAGCCGGGCGCAGAAACCGTGGATGGTCGACACCGCCGCCGCCTCCGCGGCCCGGAGGAGATCTGGCCGCCTCACGGCGGCGAAGACCGCGCGCACGCGCTGCTTGAGCTCCTCGGCCGCCTTCTCGGTGAAGGTGATGGCGAGGATGCGCTCGACTGCGATCCCGTCCTCGAGCACCGTGGCCGCGAACCGCTCCACCATCACCGACGTCTTGCCCGTCCCCGCGCCGGCGGCGAGCAGGAGCGGACCGTCGCGCAGCTCGACAGCGCGGCGCTGCTCGGAGGTCAGGGTCATGGCTGGCCGGCGCGGCAGACGCCGGGGTAGGCGCAGCCCCGCGGCGAGCACGTGGCGGGGCAGGGGCGCAGCTCGCCCGCCGCCAGGCGGTCGGCGAGGGCGGCCGCGGTCGCCTCGGCCGCCTCGAGGGCGGCGGCGAACGCGTCGCCGTCCTTCACGTCGTTGGCCACCGCCCCACCCACGCGCTCCGCCGCGTCCTCGCGCACGAGCCCGCGCGCCCGGCGATCGCTGCCGGCCAACGGCTGGTAGAGCCCGGCCACCGGGGTGAGGCCGAGCAGGCGCTGCACGGCGAGCATGTACAGCGCGATCTGCAGCCGGGTGTCGCGCTCCCAGGTGTCGACCGGGTGGCGGTCGCGTGCCTTGTAGTCGCGGATCGCGGCCTGGTTGCGCTCGCGGTCGACGTCGACGCGGTCGACCTGGCCGCGCAGGGTCACGCGGCCCTCGGCGAGGTGCACCAGCGGCAGGTCGTGCTCCTCGCGCCCGAAGCCGAGCTCGAAGCGGTCGGGCTCGAGCGCCGTCGGGCTGGCGGCCTCGTGCTCGAGCGTGCGCCGCAGGTCGGCCTCCATGCCGCGCAGGAGCGCCGCATGCACCAGCGCGTCGGGGTCCAGCGCGGTGTCGGCCGCGTGCTCGGCCAGCGCGGCGTCCAGCGCGTCGAGCGCGTCGGCCAGGCTCTGGGGCGTCAGCCGGGCCGAGCCCCGCCGCTCGCGCAGCTTCGTCGAGGCCGAGGCCAGCACCCGGTGGGCCAGGCTCCCGCGCCGCAGCGGCGCCGAGTCGGGCTCGAGCGCGCGCGGGCGCAGGTGGTGGTCCACGAGCCAGCGCACCGGGCAGCCGGCGTAGGACTCCAGCCCGCTGGCCGACATCGCCGGCTGCTCGACCAGGGCGGCGCGGGCGGCTTCGCCCTCGAGGCTCCCGAGCACGGGCGGCTCGACCGGCGGCTGCGCGGCCGCGCGGACGCGGGCCCGCTCGGCCTCGGTCGGGGCGTCCTGTGGCGGCCACGCGACCTGGGCCAGCGGCCGCTCGCGCCGCGCGATGGGCGTCGCGTAGAGCGCGCGCACGTCGTCGAGGAAGAACGACGGGGTGGCCAGCCCGCCCTCCTCGTCGGCGGTGCGGTAGGCGAGCACGAGCCGCTCAGTCGGGCGCGACGCGCACGCGTAGAACAGGTGGCGCTCGTCGGCGAGGGCGTCGCGCGGGGCCAACGGGAGCCCGGCGGCCTGAAGCCGTGCCCGCAGCCCGTCGTCGAGGAAGGGGTCAGGGGTCGGCAGCCGCGGCAGCTCGCCCTCCTGCAGGCCACCGACGACGACCATGCGGTAGCGCCGGGCGCGGATGGCGAGCGGGTCGGTGATCGCGACCAGGCCGGGGCGCGGCCGCTCCCCCACCGCGACCGGCAGCTCCGCGAGCAAGTCGAGGAGCTCGGCCGGCGCGACCGGGTCGAGCGCCGGGTCGGCCAGCTCGGTCAGAGCGGCGCGGGCGGCCGCCGCGGCCTGCGCGTCGGCGCGCTGCGCGCCGTCGAGAAGGCTGGCGGCCCGCCGCCGCGGGGCCGCCAGCAGGCGCCCGAGCGCGCGGTCGATGCGCTCGACCAGCGCGCGTGGCCCGGCCTGCGCAGCCTCGGTCGTGCGGTCGAGCTCGCCGAGCGGGAAGGCGCCGTCCTCGAACCGCGCGCGGGCGGTGGCGAGGTCGGTGGCGCCCGCGCGCCGCAGCCGCGCCTCGAGCCGGTCGGCCAGCTCGGGGCGGTCGAGCAGCCCGGGCGCGCGCAGCCAGGCCAGCAGGTCGGCGGCGTCGCCGCTGCCCAGGGCGCAGCGCAGCAGCCCGCACAGGGCGCGACCGATGACGGTGTGGCCGAAGGGCAGCCGGCGCTGCAGCGCGAACGGGATGCCGTACGCCGTCAGCACCCGCTCGAGCAGCGGTCCGGAGCGGTTGGGCGCCCGCACGACGACGGCGATCTCCTCGGGCGCGTAGCCGTCGCGCAGCGCGGCGAGGACCTCGGCCGCGATCAGCTCGGCCTCGGCGCGCTCCCCTCCGGCCTCGAGCAGCACGATGCCCTCCGCGGACGCGGCCTGCGGCGACCCGTCCTCGAACAGGTGGCGCTCGAGCTGGTGCAGTGCCGCGCGCGACTCGGGCGCGTAGTGCTCGGCCACAGCGGGGAGCTGCACGTGGTCGGCGGCGTCGCGGGCCAGCGCCGCGACGGCCCGGTCGCGGGCGCTGAAGGCGGCGCGGTCCGGCTCCCAGGTCAGCGCCACGGTGACCGCGCAGGCAGCGGCCAGCGCGCGGATGGCCTCGACCTGCAGCGGAAGGAAATCGTCAAAACCGTAGAGAAAGACCGGCCGATCGGGCCAGCGCTCGGGTGCCGCGCGCAACCCCGCGACGGCGTGGGCGGCCAAGCGCTCGGCGTCGTCGCGCCCGAGCCGGTCCAGCCGGTCGTGGTAGGCGGCGACGAGGTCGCCGAGCTCGCGGTCGCCGGGCGGCAGCGCCTCCCGCAGCGCCTCCGGCCCCACGCCGGCGCGGCCGAGCTCGCCCAGCAACGCGCCCGCCGCCGCGGCGAAGCCCGGCGAGGCGGCCGAAGCCGCGAGCTCGCGCAGCCCGGCGTCGCGCACCGCCGCGGCGACCACGCGCTCCCGCGCCACCGGCCCGAGCGGCCGCCCCTCCACCCCGACCGCGGTCGCGACCTCCCGCACCAGCGACCCGAACGGCACCACGCTGCCGCCGACCAGCGCGCCGTCGCGGGCCAGCTCGCGCTGGTAGTGATCGACGTCGGCGGCCCGCGGCACGGCCAGCAGCGGCGAGCGGTCGTACGCGGCGCGGAAGCGGCGCAGCACCTCGCCGGCCTTGGCGGCGTTGGCGGGTCCGGTGATCAGGTGCAGCGGCATCGAGACCGCTCATCGTGGCGCGCCGATCGGACGCGGCGTCAGTGCTTGGCGGGGCCCGGCCCGCCCACGTTCGGCGGGGTCGGGTTGGTGACGACGTACCAGGTCGAGAACGAGGCCACGGCGAGCACCACGCTCACGACCATGATCACGTCGAGCACGCTCACCGGCATCCGCCCGTCGGTCTCGCGCCGCTGGCTCCGGCCGCCGCGCAGGCTGCGCCGCCAGGGCACGATCACGCGCACCTTCGGCGTCGACCCGGTGACGCGGGCGTAGTGGCGGTTGAGCACGGACAGGCCCTTCCCGATCGCCACGCAGGTGAGCACGATGCCCAGCAGCATGAGCGCGTACGGGCCCATCGACGGCTGCGTCCCGTCCTGCAGGGACGATGTGATCCAGAGCCAGAGCACGGGGTTCGCGATCCACATCGCGAGCCCGCCAACCGCCATGAGCGCGATCATGCCCGCCTTCCACAACTTCACATGCAGAACTGTATCCGATACAGTCCTGTATCCCAAATGGCGACCGCGAGCGGCCTGACCCGCGCCGAGAAGCAGGCGCGCACCCGCGCCGCGCTGCTCGACGCCGCCGCCCGGGTGTTCGTCGAGCGCGGCTTCCAGGGCGCGAGCGTCGAGCTCATCGCCGCCGACGCGGGCTTCACGCGCGGCGCCTTCTACTCGAACTTCTCCACGAAGGAGGAGCTGTTCGCGGAGCTGCTCCAGGACCGGGTCTACTCGGTCTACCGCCGGATGGCCGAGAACGCGGCCAGCCCCGAGCGCCCCACCCTGCGCCAGACCGGCGAGCGTCTGGCCGCGATCCAGCGCCACGCCGAGGGCCGGTGGCTCTTCCGCCTCTGGCTCGAGCTGCTGGCCCACGCGGGCCGGGACGACCAGTTCCGGCAGATCGCCGCGGGCTTCTGGAGCGCCAACCGCGCGCTCAGCGCCAAGGCGATCGCGGGCGCGTACGCCGGTGCGAGCCGCCAGCCCCCGCTCGCGCCCGAGGACCTTGCGACGGCGATGATCGCGCTGGACATCGGCCTGGCCCTGCAGCACTTCGTCGACCCCGACGTGGTGCCGCTGCGCACCTACCCGGACCTGTTCGACCTACTGTTCGGGCCGCTCGCGCCCGAGCGCTAGGCCGCGGCGGTGCGCAGGGCTGTGTGAGCCGTGCGTTCGTGTGGCGTTCAGAGCGCCGGTCGCTCTGCATTTGCGCTCGCGTCGAGAACGGCAGCGGCGACGGGTGGATCGGGCGGGCGGCGGGGCGGATTGCGACCGATCGGAACTGTGGCCCCTGTAGGGGACGCAATGTTCCATTCAACGGCGTTGAATGGAAGTTTGGTGGTGCTATAGCACCACCAATGTTCCACTCGTTCGAGGGCACCGAGCGGCACGAAGCCTAGGCCGCGGCGGTGCGCCTGGCCGCCGTGCCGGCCTCGGCCGTGGCCGTATCCTTCTGCTCGTCCTCGGCCTCGGGCGGCTTGGCGCCCTCGCGCGCCCACGGCTCGTCGAACTCGACGCGCCACTTGCCGTCCTCGCCCTGCTCGAACGCAAGCTTGGCCCGGAAGGAGCGGCCCGAGCGGCCGCGGAAGCCCGTGACTGGCTTGGCCGTCTTGCCGGTGGCGATGAGCTCGCGGGCCACCGCAACGGGAAGCTGCTTGCCCGCCTTGCTCTTCCAGATCACGAACCCGCAGCCGGGATCGTCGCGCGACCAGCACGAGTAACCCTTGCGGTTCTCGTTGATGTCGTGTCCGCACACCGGGCAGGGGCCCAGGTTGGCGCGCGGGATGCGCACGCCCTTGAGCTTGGCGTCGAGCTCGTTGACGGTCTCGGCCGCGAACTTCTCGATGTCGGACATGAAGCGCTCGCGCGAGTCGCCGCCGTGCTCGATTTTGGCCAGGCGCCCCTCCCAGTCGCCGGTCAGCCCCGGCGAGGTGAGCGGGTGGGCGTCGAGTAGCCGGATGACGTTGACGCCCTTCTCCGTGGCCACCAGCGCGCGGGCGTCGCGCTCGATGTAGCCGACCTCGATCAGCCGCTCGATGATCGCCGCGCGCGTGGCCGGCGTGCCGATGCCGTTCTCCTTGAGGGCCTCGCGCAGCTCCTCCTCGTCGACGAGCTTGCCCGCGGTCTCCATCGCGGCCAGCAGCGACGCGTCGGAGTAGCGCCGCGGCGGCTGGGTCTCCTTCTCGGTGAAGGAGACGTCGCGGGTCTCGACCTGCTCGCCCTTCTCGAGCTTGGGGAGCTGCTGCTCGCGGCCCTCGTCGTCGTCGCGGCGCTCGTCGGTGTCGGCGTCCTCGCCGTAGACGGCGCGCCAGCCCGGTACCAGCAGCCGCTTGCCGCGGGTGCGGAAGACGCGCTCGGACACCGTGGTCTCGACCCGCGTGTTCTCGAACACCGCCTCGGGATGGAAGACGGCGAGGAAGCGCCGGGCGACGAGGTCGTAGACCCGCCGGTCGTCGGAGTTCATCCGGTCGAGGTCGTGCTGCGAGCGCGTGGGGATGATCGCGTGGTGGTCGGTGACCTTGCTGTCGTTGACCACGCGCCCGAGCGGGAGCAGGTCCAGGCCCGTCACGTACTCGGCGGCGGCGCGGTACTGGCTGTTGCGGCCCACCAGCGCAGCCGTGGGCTTGATCTCGCCGATCATGTCGCCGGTCAGGTAGCGCGCGTTCGTGCGCGGATAGGTCAGCGCCGTGTGCTCCTCGTAGAGGCGCTGGGCGGCGGACAGCGTGCGCCGGGCCGAGAAGCCGTAGCGGCCGTTAGCCTCGCGCTGCAGCGAGGTGAGGTCGTAAAGCAGCGGTGGGCGCTGCTTCTGGGTCGTCTTGTCGAGCTTGGTGATCTCGCCGGCCCGTCCGGCGACGTCGGCGACGACGGCCTGCGCCTCGGCCTCGGTCTTGATCCGCGGGTTGGCGCCTGCGTGGAAGCGCCCCTCGTACAGGCGCTCCTGCGAGGCGGCGAACAGCGCGTCGACGACCCAGTAGGGCTCGGGCTTGAACGCCCGGATCTCGTCCTCGCGCCGGGCCACGATGGCCAAGGTCGGAGTCTGCACGCGCCCGAGCGAGACGGCGCCGTCGAACGAGGAGCGCAGGCGGATGGTGGCGGCCCGGGTCGCGTTCATGCCCACGATCCAGTCGGCCTCCGAGCGCGAGCGCGCGGCCTGCTCCAGCGACGCCTTGGCCTGGGCCGGCAGGAGTGCGGAGAACGCCTGCTCGATCGCCTGCTTGGTCATCGACTGCAGCCACAGCCGGCGCACGTCCTTCTTCGCGCCCGCCTTCTCGTACAGGTAGGCGAAGATGAGCTCGCCCTCGCGCCCCGCGTCGCACGCGTTGATGACCACGTCGACGTCGTCGCGCTTGAGCTGGCGGCTGATCACGGCCATCTGCTTCTTGGAGCGCTCGTCGCGGATGACGAGGCGGAAGTGCTCGGGCACGATCGGCAGGTCGGCCATCCGCCACTTCTTGAACTTGGGGTCGTACTCGTCGGGCTCGGCGAGCTGGACGAGGTGTCCGACGGCCCAGGTCACGATGTACTCGGGCGCCTCGAGGTAGCCGTCGTGCTTGGCGAACGCTCCCGGGAGCACCCGCGCCAGGTCGCGTCCAACCGACGGCTTCTCCGCGATGACGAGGGTCTTGCCCATCGCGGCGGCAGAGTAGCGCCAACCCCAGCTGCCTCCGTCGCGCGGCACAAAGCCACTGCAACCTTTGCGCGCCCGTGGGTAGGTATCAATGAGATGTTCGAAGTCGTCTGTCCAGAGTGCGGCTACCGCGTCGGCGTGGGGACGTTCTCGGATCCGGGGAGCTGCCCGAGCTGCGACCTGCCGCTCATGCTCACCGCCGAGTTTCGTGCCCTGCCTCGCGAGGACCTCGTCGCCGAGGCCAAGCGCCGCAAGAAGCTCGAGGCCGTCGTACCCCGCTGATCAGTGTGCGCAGGCGCCGGTGCTGACGGGCTGCGAGGCCCGCGCCAGCGCCCGGCGCACGATCCGGTTGGGGACCCCGTAGCCGCCCCGCTCGCCTCCGCCCACGGTCGCCGCGAACACCGTGGACATCACCCGACCCGTGCCGTCGACCACGGGGCCGCCGGAGTTCCCCGGCCGTACCCGGCCGCGGAACGTGGTGATCGAGCGCGAGATCGGCCCGCGCCCGTACGCGTCCTGGGACGAGAAGGTCTGCGTCATCCCCAGACGCGCCGCCGTGGCCCGGAAGGGCCCGTTCTGCGGATAGCCCAGGACCGCGCCGGCGGCGCCGCGCCGCGGGCGCGGGGCCAGGTCCAGCGCCCGGCGTTGCAGCCCCGGGACCCGCAGCACCGCCACGTCGTTGGAGGGGTCGAAGTAGATCGTGGTCGCGTTGAGCATGGGCGGGGCGCCGTCGGCCTCGACCGTGGTGTCGCTCTCCCCCGCGACCACGTGGGCGTTGGTCACCACGACGCCGGTGGCGGCCACCCAGCCCGAGCCTTCGACGTTCAGCCCGCAGGCAGTGCCGAGCACGCGCACGACGCTGTCGCGCGCCCGCTTGATCCGCGGGTCGCGCAGGATGGCCGACTTCGGCGGCGCCACGTCGGGCTGGGGCCCGTGGATCTGCGGGATCGGGTCCAGGCGCGAGAGCGCGTTGAGGATCGGCCCCGTGGGCGGCAGGATCGCGTTGAGGTTGCTCAGGATCAGCGAGCGCTGGATGTCGTGGCGCAGAGTCGAGGCGCCGGGGGCCTGCAGCGCCGCCGCGCCGGCGATCCATGCCACCCCGAGCGCCACGCACGCCGTCAGCACCGCGCCGAGGACCCCGTCGACCATCGCGAATCCGGGGATGCGCAGGCGCCGGCGCACGGCCACCCCGAAGCCCTCGAGCACGACGGCGAGGATCACCCCGACGACCAGCGCGCCCAGGAGCCCGAACAGCGGCGCATAGGGCGAGTGGGCCCCCTCGGAGAGCACCAGTGGCGCCAGTCGCGTGCCCAGGAACGCCCCGAGGGCGAACCCGGCCAGCGACAGCACCCCCACGATGAATCCCTGTGCGTATCCGTACAGGGCCACCAGCAGGCAGACGCCGATGATGATCCAATCGATTGGTGTCACGGCCTACAGGTTGACTAGGCTCGGCAGGTGGCACGGACGATCACACGGGAAGCGCCGCTACGGAAAGAGGCGCCGGCGCGTCGCGACCGCCTCCTGCGACGGCTGCTACCCGTGCTCGTGCTCGCCGCGATCGCGCTCCTCGTCGGGGTCATCGTGGGCGCCAGCCACGTGCCAGCCGAGCGCAAGATCGCCCAGCAGTTCGCGCAGGACTGGGACCGCGGCGACTACGGCTCCATGTACGACCTGATCGCGGCCGACGTCAAGCGGCGGGTTACGCCGCTGCAGTTCGCCCGCGCCTACCGGGCCGCCGCGGCGACCGCCACCGGGACCGGCGTCCGCACCGGCAAGGTGCCCGACCCCGAGGGCGGCGTGGTGCGCCTGCCCGTCGCCGTCAGCACCCGGATCTGGGGCACGCTGCCCGGCGTCGTCCAGCTGCCGTTCAGCGGCGATGGCGACGACGCCCGCGTGGACTGGCGCCCGAGCCTCGTCTTCCCCGGGCTCGATCCCGGCCGGCGCCTGACCCGCAACACCGCACTGGGCCAGCGCGGCGACATCCTGGCCCGCAACGGCCAGCCCCTGGTCAGCGGCGCCGGGCGCGCCGTCGCCTTCCCCGCGGCCCAGAGCCTCGCGGGCGAGATGGGCAAGCCCGGCCCGGTCCAGCGCCACGCGCTGCGACCGCTCGGCTACCCGCCCGACGCGCGCGTCGGCACCTCCGGTCTCGAGCTCGCGCTCAACCGCCAGCTCGCCGGCCAGCCCGGCGGCGTCCTGCGCGCCGGCGGCCACACGATCGCGAAGAGCACGCCGAAGGCGGGCGAGAACGTGCGCTCGACGATCGACCCCTCCGCGCAGAAGGCGGCCGCGGCCGCGCTGGGCGACCGCCTCGGCGGGGAGACGGCGATCACGCCCGACGGCGAGATCCTGGCCATGGCCGGCATCGCCGGCAGCGACCTCCAGCCGCCGGGCTCGACGTTCAAGATGATCACCCTGACGGCGGTGCTCGAGGCCAACGCGGCCAAGCCGTCGACCGTCTTCCCCTACCAGACCGCCACCCACCTCGAGGGCGTCCGCCTCGAGAACGCCAACGGCGAGTCGTGCGGCGGCACGCTGGTGCAGTCGTTCGCGAACTCGTGCAACTCGGTCTTCGCCCCGCTGGGCGCCAAGATCGGGGCCCAGAAGCTCGTCTCCACCGCCGAGCGCTTCGGCTTCAACCAGCCGCCCGACGTGCCGGGCATCGCGGAGAGCACGCTGCCCCCGGCCGACAAGGTGGGGGATGACCTCGCGGTCGGCTCGACGGCGATCGGCCAGGGCGACGTCCAGGCCAGCGCGGTGGAGATGGCCGTCGTGGCCGCCACGATCGCCAACCGCGGCCGGCGCCCGCGGCTGCGCGTCGACCTCGACTCCCGCCCCAGCTACACCCGCGTGACCAGCCCGCGCGTGGCCCGCACGGTGGGCAAGATGATGGTCGCGGTGGTCCGGAGCGGCACCGGCACCGCGGCTGCGATCCCCGGCGTCACCGTGGCCGGCAAGACCGGCACCGCCGAGCTCGGCAACACCGTCGACCAGTCCGGCAACAAGAACGCCGACGCCCCCGACACCGACGCCTGGTTTGCCGCCTTCGCCCCCGTGCGCAAGCCGCGCGTGGCGGTCGGCGTCCTGCTCGTGCAGGCCGGCGCCGGAGCCGACGTGGGCGCGCCCGCGGCGCGCGACCTGCTCACCAGCACCCTGCGGTCCTAGCGCGCGGCAGGCGCGCCTAGACGTCGAGGCTGACCCGGCCCTTGTTCTGGAGCTGGTCGGTGACGACGAGCTCCAGCGGGCGGTTGTCGAGCGCGGACAACGGCAGCTTGAACAGCACCAGCGAGCCCTGGATCACGCCCTCCGACGCCACCGAGTTGACCGGCGGGATGAGCCCGTTGGGCGGCACCAGGCCGCCTTGATAGCTGAAGTGGTTCTGCGGGGCCTGCGGCACCGGGAAGTAGGTGTCGTCCTGGGTGTCGGTGATGACGAAGTCGTTGGCCGCGGGGTGCGCCTGCTTCGTCTCGTTGGCCACCCGGAGGAAGATCCCGAACCAGGTCTGGCCCTTGGCCAGCTTGGCCTGGAAGGGCCGGACGCCCTGCAGGTAGGTCTCGTCCTCGATGTCGTAGGGGTTGAGCTGCCGCGAGATCTGGACCTGATAGGTCAGCGGGCCCACGTTGAGGTAGGTCCCCTCGGTGTCGCCCGTGGTGCTGATCTTGGGCTTGTTGCCGCAGGCCGCAAGCACGAGCACGGCGGCGATGGCGAGGAGGGCCAGGGGGAGCTTGCGCGACACGAGGTGCGGCATCTTAAGGCGAATACGGATCAACGGGCGACCGTGGCTCTGCTGCCCCGCAGGTCGCCGTCCTCGAGGATGGCCTGCAGGCGCCGCAGGGCGCGCCGGTTCTGCCGCCGCAGCCAGCCGCGCGCGCCGAGCTTCTCCAGCAGCCGGTCGGTGACCAGCGCGGGCTCGGTCTCGCTCGTGAGCTCGACCCGGGTGGTGTCTCCGGCGCCCTCGAGCAGCCGGTACTCGGTGTTGACCTTGATCCGGTTGTACTTGCCCGCCCGGCCCTGCTCGACCAGCCGGTAGGGCGGGTCGAGCTCGACGATGGTCGTGTCGGCCCAGGGGAACCGGTTCAGCGGCATGTCGACGCGATAGCGGGCGCCCGCCCCGCGCCCGTAGGACTGCTCCCGCGTGAGGTGGAAGTCCTTGAGGAAGTGGTCGGTGAACTCGGCGTGGTTGGCGATGTCCGCGAGGTAGTCGAAGACCTCCTCGCGGGGCCGCGCCACGGTGGTGGTGACGGTGAAGGGCTCCACGCCGCGCGCAGTCTACGCGGCGCGGCTCACCCTCAGCACCGTGTGGCCCGCGCCCGTGGCGCGCACCAGATGGACCTCCGCCGGCTCCTCCGGCCGCAGCGTGCGGCAGAGCTCGCAGACGGCGCGTCCGCTGGCGTAGACGAACATCCGCTCGCCGATCAGCGGCGAGCGGCGGCAGTCCCGGCAGCGGTCGCGACCGGCCTCGAGGCGCAGCACGCTGTTGCGCAGCAGCGCCCGCTCGAGGTCCTCGATCGAATGCGGAACGACATCGCTCATGCTCGGGTTTTCGCCCCGCCGGGGCGCCCTCCTGCCGGCGCAGGCGACGGTTTGACGGGCACGAGCAGGGCACTTTCGGTGGCCGCGCAGGGGTTTCCCCTCGTCGCTATCATCACGAACATCAGGCGGTCAGGTGGTGGCCGCCTGTCTCCTTGGAGGGAGAGTCAATGGATGCGATGACTTCGGGCACGCTGGCGGGCACCGGTTCGTTCCGTTGCCTGGACTGCGAGTACGTGGTGACGCTTGCCGCGGACGATCGCCTCCCGACGTGCCCCGGTTGCGGCGGTGAGCGCTTCGTCCGCGCTTCGCTGTTCGGCGACCCGCGCCTGGCCGTGTCTCCCCCCTCGGCTGCGGCCTCCGAGGCCGCAGCCGGCACCTGGGTCGGCGAGGCGCGAGGCCGGATCAGCGAGCCCGGCGAGTACCTGGCCTTCCTCGACGGCGAGGAGCTGAGCGTCACCCCGCTGACGCGCGAGTGGACCCGGATCGGCCGCAGCCTGGCCGCCGACGTCCGCTTCGACGACCCGACGGTCTCGCGGCGCCACGCGCTCATCGTGCGCCAGGCCGACGGGGTCCGTGTGCTCGACGACCGCAGCCTGAACGGCGTGTTCGTAAACGGAGAGCGCGTGGAGTGGAGCGTCCTGACCGACGGTGACGAGATCGTCGTCGGGCGCCACGTCCTGCGCTTCCTCCACGTGCCGGCCACGGGGACCAGCGAGCCGTCCTCGGCCGCGCCGGCCACCGAGTCGACCGTCCTCTGACCACCGACGGTCGAGCGAGGAGAGCGCGGTCCCCTTCGAAGGGGAGGGGACCGCACGTCCACCCCAGTTGGGCGAGCTAGAGTCCGCCGCCCATGGCCGCGACCATCGCAGTCCTCTCCCAGAAGGGAGGAACCGGCAAGACGACCACGGTCCGGACCCTGCGCGACGTCTTTCGCCAGCTCGGCCTCGAGGTGCTGGTGGTCGACCTCGACCCGCAGGGCAACCTGTCCGACTACCTGGACGTCGATCCCGACGCCCAGCCGACCATCGGCGACGTCCTCACCGGCCGGGCCAAGGCCGCCGACGCGGTCCATGACGGCATCATCCCCGCCAACCTCAACCTGGCCGAGGCCGAGCTCACGCTCGGGGGCAAGATGGGCCGCGAGCTCACGCTGCGCAAGGCGCTGGCGGGCCTCGTGGACGAGTACGACATCGTCCTCATCGACTGCCCGCCCGCGCTCGGCCTGCTCACCGTCAACGCGCTCGTGGCCGCCACGCACGCGCTGATCTCGGCCGAGGCGCAGTACTTCGCCATGCAGGGCGTCGAGCAGGCGCTCGAGGTCGTGGAGCTGGCCCGCGAGACCCTCAACCCCGACCTGCAGTGGCTCGGGGTCCTGCTCAACATCGCCGACATGCGCACGGTTCACTCGCGCGAGGCCTACGCGAACCTGCGCGAGCACTACTCGGCCAAGGTCTTCCGCACGCCGGTCCGGGCCTCGATCGCCTACGCGGAGTCGGCCGAGCGGGCGGTGTCGATCGTCGACTACCGCCCCGACCTCGGTGCGGACTACCTGGCGATCGCCGACGAGGTGCTCGAGCGGCTGAAGCTCCGCGCCGCCCGCGAGCGCCTGCGGCCGATGCTCGCCGCTAGCTGACCTCGTTCAGCTTGCCCGTCTCGACGTCGTAGACGAACCCGCGCACCGAGTCCTTGTGGGGGACGAACGGGCTCGACTTGATGCGGGCGATCGACTGGCGGACGTCGTCCTCGAGGTCGCCGAACGCCTCCGCCGACCAATGGGGCTTGATGCCGACGTCCTCCTGGATCGACTGCTTGAAGTCGTCGTCGGTGAACGTGAGCATGCCGCAGTCGGTGTGGTGGATGAGGATGATCTCCTCGGTGCCGAGCAGGCGCTGGGAGATCGCGAGCGAGCGGATCTCGTCGTCGGTGACCACGCCGCCCGCGTTGCGGATCACGTGGGCCTCCCCTTCGTTGAGGCCGAGCAGCAGCGCCGGCATGACCCGGGCGTCCATGCACGCGACCACGGCGACCTTCTTGGACGGCGGAAGCGGCAGGCCGCCCTTGTCGAAGTTCTCGGCGTATTCGGCGTTGTTCGCGAGCAGCTCGTCGGTCGCGCTCATCCGAAATCCTCCTAATTCAGTCAGGTTTCAGGTGATTGTACGCACGTCGGCCCCCTGCGGCTCGAAGGGCACGCGGGTCACGGCGGCGTCCTCGCCGGCGGCCCGGCGCAGGCCCTCCAGCACCGCCCCGGTCTGCTCGTAGTGGGTCCACACGAGCACGGTCGGGCCGGCGCCGGAGATCGTCGCCCCCAGCGCCCCGAGCTCTCGCGCCCGCTCGGCC
>DATBDE010000020.1:0-5600 GCA_036270095.1 Solirubrobacteraceae bacterium
ATGTCGTCGGGCCGGCGGTCGAGGGCCTCGGCCCAGCGCTCGAGCGGGACGCGCCGCGTGATCAGCCCCTCGAGCCAGTCGCGGTCGGCCCAGGCCAGCGCATCGGCCGCCGACCGGAAGTGGCGGTGGTTGGCGTTGACCGACCCCATCACGACGTCGTTCTCGAGCACGAGCTCGTCGTTGAGCGAGCCGACGTCGACGCGCAGCGCGCGGTCGCGCGGCGACAGCCCGACCAGGCAGACGACCGCGCCGGGCGCCGTGGACTGGACGGCCTCGACGACGAGGCCCGGCGCGCCGGTGCATTCGACGACGATGTCGGGCTCGGACGCGCCGCACGCCTCGCTCACCGTGCCCGTGTGGTACGTCGCGCCCAGCGCCTCGGTCAGCCCCGGCTTGGGCCCATCGGTCGCGCGGTCGAGCACGTGCACGTGCAGGCCGCGCCGCGCGCCGAGCAGCGCCGCCAGGAGCCCGATCGGGCCCGCCCCTGTGACCAGCACGCTCTCCAGCGGGCGGCAGCCCTGCCTCTGGACGCCGTCGATCTGCTCCCAGGCCTTGGTCACGACGCTGGTCGGCTCGGTCAGGACCCCGACCGACTCCAGCGACGGGTCGAGCTTGACGGCATAGCCGGGCTCGAGTAGGACGAGCTCGGAGCCGAAGCCGTCGAGCTCCTTGATGCCTCGCTCGCGATAGCCGCCGTTGCGGCACATGTCGAACTCCCCGCGCGCACAGCACGGGCACGGCTCGGGGTCGGGGCGGCGCACGACGCCGGCAACGAGGTCGCCCGGCCGCAGCTCGGTGCCCGGCGGGGCGCGACGGACGCGGCCCAGCGACTCGTGCCCGAGCACGAGACGGTCGGATCCTGGCGGGGGCGCGCCGTGCTCACCGGCCAGGATCTCGTGGTCGGTCCCGCACACGCCGAGCGCCAGCATCTCGACCAGCAGCTCGCCGTCGCTCGGGTGCGGGTCGGGAAGCGTTGTGAGCTCCGCGCGCCGTGGCGGGCCGGACGTGACGGTGATGGCCAGCACGTTGGTGCAACTAGGCCGCGGCCTACCGTGGGGCAAGCATGAGCGCCCAGGGCGGTCACCGCGTCGTCGTGGTGGGCGGCGGCTTCGCCGGCGTGCAGGCCGTCCGGGCGCTGCGCGGCGCGCCCGTCGAGGTCACGCTCGTCGACCGCAACAACTACCACCTGTTCCAGCCACTGAGCTACCAGGTGGCGACCGGTGCGCTCTCGCCGGCTGAGATCGCCGAGCCGCTGCGCATGATCTTCCGCCGCCAGGCCAACGTGCGCGTCGTGCTGGCGGAGGTCACCGGCCTCGACCTCGAGGGGCGTGCTGTCGTCGCGCAGCCTCGCGCCGGCGACGGCGAGTCGCTGACGCTGCCCTACGACACGCTCGTCGTGGCCGGCGGCTCGGCGTACTCGTACTTCGGCCACGAGGAGTGGCGGCCGTTCGCCCTGGAGGTCAAGACGCTGGACTCTGCCGTGCACGTCCGCGGGCGGATCCTCAAGGCCTTCGAAGCCGCCGAGCTGGCCGGCGACGCCGCGGCGCGGGCCGCCTGGCTGACGTTCGTCGTGGTCGGCGGGGGGCCGACCGGCGTGGAGATGGCGGGCCAGATAGCCGAGCTGGCCCGCGACGCGCTGCCGGGCGACTTCCGCTCTGTCGACCCGCGCGCCGGGCGGGTGCTGCTCGTGGAGACCGCCGACCGCGTGCTCACGAGCCTTCCGTCCTCGCTGTCGGCGCGTGCCCAGCGGTCGCTCGAGGACCTGGGCGTGACGCCGCTCACCGGCCACACGGTTGTCGGCATCGAGCCCGCCGCCGTGGAGGTGCGCGACGGCGGCGGCAAGGTCGAGCGCTTCGATGCCCGGACGGTGGTCTGGGCCGCGGGGGTGACGGCCTCGCCGCTGGCCGGCATCCTGGCCGAGGCCTCCGGTGCGCAGCTCGACCGGGCCGGGCGGGTCACGGTCGGGCCCGACCTCACGCTGCCCGGGCATCCCGAGGTGCTGGCCCTCGGCGACATGGTGCGCGTCGGCGAGGAGGCGCTCCCGGGTCTCGCACCCGTCGCCATGCAGCAGGGCCGCTACGCCGGGCGCCTGATCGGCGAACGCCTCGCGGGCCGGTCGACACCGCCGTTCCGCTACCGCGACAAGGGCGACCTGGCCACGATCGGCCGGGCCCAGGCCGTCGCCGACCTGCGGCGCGTCCGCGTCGGCGGCCTGCTCGCCTGGGTGCTCTGGCTGGCCGTCCACCTCGTCTACCTGATCGGTTTCGAGAATCGGGTCGTCGTGATGATCCGCTGGGCGTACGCCTTCCTGACCCGCAACCGCGGCGCGCGGCTGATCACCGAGCCTTGACGGCGCCGGGCGGCGCCCTAGAGCCTCCGGTGGAGCGCCGCGATTCCGGACGCAGAGATCTTCATCGGGCTGCTCGTGGCCGTCTCGCTGCTGGCCGAGGTGGCCCGCCGCCTGGGCGTCCCCTACCCGATCCTCCTCGTCGTCGCCGGCCTGGTTCTCGGGTTCGTGCCGGGGCTGTCCGCGCCCGTGCTCGACCCGAAGACGTTCTTCTTCTTCTTCCTCCCTCCGCTCGTCTATTCCGAGGCCTACCTCTTCTCGACCGACGAGCTGAAGGCCCACGTCCCGGAGATCGCGGTGCTGGCGGTCGGGCTCGTCCTGGCCACCGCGGGGGCGGTGGCCGTCCTCGCCCACGGTCTCGTCGGGCTTTCGTGGCCGGCGGCCTTCGTGCTCGGAGCGGTCCTGGGCCCGACGGACCCGATCGCCGCCACCGCGGTGATCCGCGGGCTCGGCGTCTCGGGCCGCCTCGTCACGGTCCTGGAGGGCGAGTCGCTGGTCAACGACGCGACCGCGCTCGTCCTCTACAAGCTGGCGATCGGCTGGGCGGGCGCAGGCGCGCTCTCGCTGGGCCACGCGGCGGCAGAGTTCGTCTGGGTGTCGTTCGGGGGGATCGGGACGGGGGCCCTGGTCGCGTGGGCCGCGCTGGCCGCGCGGCGCTGGATCCGCGAGCCCGAGCCGGAGATCGCCCTCTCGCTGGTCATGCCCTTCGCCGCGTACTTCCCGGCCGAGCGCCTCGGCGTCTCGGGCGTCCTGGCGGCGGTGACGGCCGGGCTGCTGATGGGGCGCGACGCCCACGCGGTCGCCCCCGGCACGCGCCTGCGCCGGCACGCGTTCTGGGAGGTGCTCGTCTTCCTGCTGAACTCGACGCTGTTCTTGCTCGTCGGCCTGACGTTTCCCGATGTGCTGCACCGGCTGGGCGGCACGCCGCCGCGCGAGCTCGTGGCCTACGCGATCGCGATCATGGCGGCAGTGGTCGCCCTGCGGATGGCGTGGATGCTCCTCCTGGCCCGGCTCGGGTCGGTGCTCGAGCCGCGGTCGGCGGGCCGCCTGCGCATGCAGGAGTTGGTGGTGCTCGGCTGGAGCGGGATGCGCGGCGGGGTGTCGCTCGGCGCCGCGCTGGCGGTGCCCTTCACGGTCGCGGGCCACCCGTTCCCGGGGCGCGACGAGATCATCTTCGTCACCTACACGGTCCTGCTCGGCACCCTGGTCATGCCCGGGCTGACCCTCGGCGGGCTGATCCGGCGGCTCGGCGTCGGCTCGGGCGAGGCCGCGTCGCGCAGCGACGCGCGGGCCCACCTCCTGCGCGCGGCGGTCGAGCACCTCGACGAGCTGGCGCGCAACGACGAGTTGCCCGAGGACGTCGCCGACATGCTGCGTGCGCTCTACTCCTCGCGGCTCGAGGGGCTGCGTTCGGTCCCGGGCCACAGCGACGGGGTGGCGCCGGCGGACGTGGTCCGCGAGGCCCGCCACGGCGCGATCGCTGTGCAGCGCGAGGCGCTCGCTCAGCTCGCCGGCGAGGGGGAGATCAGCGACGAGACGGCCCGGCTGCTGGAGCGCGAGCTCGATCTCGAGGAGGCGATGTCCGCGCGCTGACGAGGGGGTAGGGAGCATGGTTCGGGACTCGTGGAGCAGGGGGTGGGTTGTGGCATCGCCCTCGCGGCCTAGCGGAAGCCCCATGACGATCGGCACCAGCCTGTTTCTCATCGCCGTCGGGGCGATCCTCAAGTACGCCGTCACCGCGCACGTCGCGGGCGTCAATGTCCACACGGCGGGCCTGATCCTGATGATCGTGGGCATCGTCGGACTGCTCATCGGCCTGTTCCTCTTCGTCCGCCCCCGCTCGCCCGAGCCGCTGGCCTGAGCGCGGGTGGGCGCCGCCGACGAGCTGCGACGGCGGATCGGCCGGGTCGGGGTCTGGCTGGGCGCCCTCGGGCTCGTGCCGGCCGCCGAGGAGCGCGGCGCGGTCCTGGCTATCGAGCACCTGCGCTACGGCGCGCTCTGGTTCGGTGAGGCGCCCGGCACCAAGGAGATCTTCGCCCACGCCGGCGTGGTGCTCGGCGACACCGAGCGCCTCGTCGTGGCCAGCGGGATCGCCGGCATCTACTCCCGCGACGCCGTAGCGGCCGCCGCCGGGAGCAACACGCTCGCCGAGGCCTTCCCGGGCCGCTTCGTCCTCGGCCTCGGCGTCAGCCACGCCCCTGCGGTCCAGACTCGCGGCCACCGCTACGAAAAGCCCGTCCCGGCGATGCGCGCCTACCTCGACGCCATGGACGCCGTCGAGTACCGCGCCGCGCCGCCGCCGCAGCCCGTGCCCCGCATGCTCGCCGCGCTGCGCCCGCGCATGCTCGAGCTGGCCCGCGAGCGCGCCATGGGGGCGCATCCCTACTTCGTGTCCGTCGCCCACACCGCGCGAGCGCGAGCGCTGCTGGGCGACAGCCCGGTGCTGGCGCCCGAGCAGACGGTGCTGCTGGACCGCGACCCGGCACGGGCGCGCGCCCGGGCCCGCGCGTTCATGGCGCCCTACCTGCGGCTGCCCAACTACGCCGTCAACCTGCGCGAGCTGGGCTTCGGCGACGCCGACCTCGCCGGCGGCGGCAGCGACAGGCTGGTCGACGCGATCGTCGCGTGGGGCGACGAGGAGGCGATCGCCGAGCGAGTGCGCGCGCACCACGACGCCGGCGCCGACCACGTGGCGATTCAGCCACTGGTTGCCGACGTGCCGGCCGCGGTCGCCGACCTGACGACGCTTGCCCCGGTGCTGCTCGGGCGTTGACGGCCGCGCGATTGTCCTACTGGAACACAGGTGCCACAGGACATCGACATCTCTCCCGTCAACCCCGAGCGCTTCCGCGCCGTGCTCGGCCTCGAGCGCTACGAGGCCTTCGACCGAGCGGCCGCGAAGGCGCGGTCGCTGCTGGAGGGCCGCGTCGTGTGGAACATCAACTCAACCTCGCGCGGCGGCGGCGTCGTGGAGCTGCTCCAGCCCCTCGTCGCCTACGCGCGCGGGGCCGGCGTCGACGCGCGGTGGGTCGTCATCCACGGCTCGCCGGAGTTCTTCACCGTCACCAAGCGCATCCACAACCGCCTCCACGGCGCCGAGGGCGACGGCGGGCCCCTCGACGAGACCGCGCGCGCCGCCTACGAGCGCACCCTGGCCGACAACGCGGCGGCGATCGTCCCGCGCGTGCGCGAGGGCGACGTCGTGATCGTCCACGACCCGCAGCCCGCGGGGCTCATCGGGGCGCTGCGCGCC
>DATBDE010000021.1:0-39422 GCA_036270095.1 Solirubrobacteraceae bacterium
TTTGCCACACCGAAGTTCGGTGTGGCAAAGAAAGACTTGACCCCCCCCTCGCCCCGTAGTCTGGCTTTGTCGCCTCGTTCAGCCCCGCCTGCGGCCCTTCGAGCATCGTCGTGCCCTCGTCGCTGTAGGGCGGCGCGCACACGCACAGGAGCACCAGCGGCGCGTCGGGGCCGGCCCAGAGCTTGTGCACCGCGCCGGGCGGGATCGCCACGCAGTCGCCGGGCCCGACCTCGGCCTCCTCGTCGTCCATGCGCATGCGTCCGCGGCCGGAGATGAAGAAGTAGACCTCCTCGAAGGTGTGGTGATGGGCGAACGTCGCCCCCGACGGCGGGATGACCGCCTCGGCCAAGGTGTTGCGCTCCATACGGGCGACCTCGCGGATCTGCGAGCCGTCCAGGGTCGTGAACGCGTTGGTGGTCTCGAGGTTGGCGATGCGCATCAGTGCTCCACCGGCTCGAACTCGCCGGTCTCGAACTCGCGCTTGACCTCTTCGGAGATCTGGTGCTCGGACGTGGCCGGGTCCTCGCGGCGCAGTTGGAACGCGCGCAGGCGGCGGAACTTCACGATCTCGAGAACGTAGACGAGGTACAGGCTCGCCGCGAGCGCGAGCAGGCCGAGCGCGCCCATGAGCACCGCCCAGCCCACGTGCAGGTGGCCGTGGTTGTCGGAGTAGGGCACGAAGCGCAGGGCCACGGCCAGTCCCGCCATGATCACGGTCCAGCCGTACAGGTAGAGCACCGTGCGGCGCTGGCTGAAGCCGATGTTCGACATGCGGTGGTGCAGGTGCCAGCGGTCGGCCACGTACACCGGGCGCCGGTACTTGACCCGCTTGAGCACCACGAAGGTCGTGTCCACGAACGGCACAGCCAGGATGACGAGGGGGAAGACGAGGGCGATCACGGCGTTGGTCTTCAGCGTCCCCTGCACGATCACGCACCCGAGCAGGTAGCCGAGCAGCATCGCCCCCGAGTCGCCCATGAAGATCGAGGCCGGGTTGAAGTTGTAGAAGAGGAACCCCAGCGAGGCCCCGGCGATCAGGGCGGCCAGGATCGCCGCCGCGTTCTGGCCCAGGTCGAAGGCGATGATCGAGAACGCGATCGAGGAGATCGTGCATACGCCGGCGGCCAGGCCGTCGATGCCGTCGGAGAAGTTCACGACGTTCATCAGGAACACGAGCCCGAGCAGGGTCAGCGGCTTGGCCGCGCCGCCGAGGTCGATGTGGCCCAGGAACGGCAGCGTGAAGTTCGTGACCACGACGCCGGAGAGCACCGGGATGAGCGCCGCCACCACCTGGCCGATGAGCTTCGCCCACGCCGGCAACTCGAACCGGTCGTCGAGCGCGCCCACGAGCGTGATGACCGCTGCGCCGCCCAGGATCGCCCGCGTGACCGCGGTGTCGGGCAGCTCGAGCACGGCCGCCAGCACGACGCCGGCCAGGATCGCGATCCCGCCCAGCAGGGGGACGGGCCGGTCGGACAGGCCGCGGTTGCGCGGACGGTCGACGAGGTCGGCCCGCAGCGCGATCCGGCGCACCACCGGCGTCAGGGCCGCCGAGCCCGCAAGCGCGACGACGAAGGCGAGGAGGGCGTTGAGCTCGTCGAGCAAGCGGGGCGTCAGGCGTCAGGCATCAGGCCGGAGCCCCTGCGGCGAGGTGCTCGTAGAGCGGGTAGCGGTCCGCGATGGCCCGGGCCCGGTCGGCGAGCTCCTCCCTGCCGGCCTCGAAGCCGGGACCGAGGCTCGTGGCCATGATCTCGCCGATCTCGGCGAAGTCCTCGGGCTGGAGGCCGCGCGTGGCCAGCGCCGGCGCGCCCACGCGCAGGCCGCTGGAGACGGCCGGCGGGCGCGGGTCGAACGGCACCGCGTTGCGGTTGACCGTGAGGCCGACCTCGGCCAGCCGGTCCTCGGCCTGCTGGCCGTTCAGCTCGGAGTCGCGCAGGTCCACCAGCACGAGGTGCACGTCGGTGCCGCCGGTCAGCACGTTGACGCCGTCGCCGGCGTTCAGGAGCGCGGCGCCGACGGCCTTGGCCCCGGCGATCGTGCGCTCCTGGCGCTCGCGGAAGGCCTCGGTCTGGGCGATGCGCAGCGCCACAGCCTTGCCCGCGATCACGTGCTCGAGCGGGCCGCCCTGCAGGCCCGGGAACACGGCCGAGTTGATCTTCCTCGCGTGCTCCTCGCGGCAGATGATCAGCCCGCCGCGGGCGCCGCCGAGCGTCTTGTGCACCGTGGTCGTGACCACGTCGGCGTACGGCACCGGGTTGGGGTGCAGGCCGGCCGCGACGAGGCCGGCGAAGTGGGCCATGTCGACGAGCAGGTAGGCACCGACCTCGTCGGCGATCTCGCGGAAGGCCGGGAAATCCAGCTGGCGCGGGTACGCCGACCAGCCGGCGACGATGACCTTTGGCTTGTGCTGGCGGGCGAGGGCGCGGACCTCGTCCATGTCGACCAGGTGGTCGTCTTCGCGCACGTGGTACGCGACCACGTCGTAAAGGCGCCCGGAGAGGTTGATGCGCATGCCGTGGGTGAGGTGGCCACCATGGGAGAGCTCCATCCCCAGCAGCGTGTCCCCCGGCTCCATGAGCGCGAAGTATGCGGCGCTGTTGGTCTCCGCGCCCGCGTGCGGTTGCACGTTGACGTGGTCGCCGCCGAAGACCTGCTTGGCGCGCTCGATCGCCAGCCCCTCGGACACGTCGACCCACTCGCAGCCCCCGTAGTAGCGGCGCCCGATGTAGCCCTCGGCGTACTTGTTCGTGAGCACCGAACCCTGGCAGTCGAGCACGGCCTGGGGCACGAAGTTCTCGGAGGCGATCATCTCGAGCGTGCGCTGCTGGCGCTCGAGCTCGTGCGCGAGGACGTCGGCAATCTCCGGATCGACCTCGGCGAGGGGGCGGTTGAAGAAGTCGGGCGGCAGGTCGACGGGCATGGGGTCAAGGTACTAGGCTCGGCGGCGATGGGAGGCCGGATCCTCGTCATCGCCCTCGCTCTCCTGGCCGCCGTCCCGGCGCCGGCTTGGGCGCTGGCCGGCGGCGCCACCGGCTCGGGTGGCGGAGGCGTCGGTGGCGGCTTTTCGGGCGGCGGAGGCGGCGGCTTCTCGGGCGGCTACTCCGGCGGAGGCTCCAGTGGCGGCAGGCCCGGCAGCACGGTGGCGGCGCTCGCGATCGTCTTCGGAATCTTCGCGTTGGTCCTGGTCCTGCAATTCGCCCTCCGCCGGCGCCAGCGCCCCGGCTTCCAGGGCACGCGCCAGGCCGGGCGCCAGGCGCGCGTCCGCTCCGCGAAGGCCGAGGACGTCGCCCACGCGGCGCAGGCCGACGACGCCTACTGGGCGCCCGAGGAGCTCAAGACGCGCGTTCGCGAGTGCTTCTTCCCGGTCCAGCAGACGTGGGAGAACCGTGATGTAGCCGCGTCGCGCCCGTACGTGAGCGATGCCCTCTACACGCGCCACCAGCTCCAGCTCGAAGGACTCGAACGCCAGCACCGGGTCAACCGGATCGCCAACCTCGAGCTCGACGACGTCGAGATCGTCCGGGTCGTCAACGTCACCGACGACAGCAAGGACCGGTTCGTCGCCTTCGTCCAGTGCCGCGCCCGCGACTGGATGGAGGACACCAGAACCGGCGAGATGGTCAACGGCAACAAGCTCGCGCAGACCACCTTCCAGCAGTACTGGTCCTTCGTCCGCGACCCCGAACGCGGCTGGGTGCTCGACGAGATCCAGCAGGGCGAGGAGGGCGGCTACCACGTCAAGGAGAAGGACATCGACACCGACGCCGGGCCTCCCGAGCCGGCGGCGCGGGCGTAGGGGCGTGCGGATGCCCGCCCGGATCGCGATCCTCGTGCTCCTGCTCGTCGCGGCCATCCCGACCCCGGCGTGGGCGCTCGCCGGCGGGGCCACCGGCGGCGGCGGTGCTAGCGGCGGCGGTGGGTTCTCGGGTGGCGGGGGCGGCGGCTTCAGCGGCGGCTCGAGCGGCGGCAGCGGCGGGAGCGGCAAGTTCAGCGCGCTGAGCCTGTTCATCACCATCGGCGCGATCGCCGTCGCGTTCGCGCTGGCCTTCTTCGCCAACCGCGCGGCCAAGCGCCGGGCGCAGGCTCAGTACGACGGCCCGCAGGCCACGCCGGGGCGGCAGCGGTCGGCCGAGCAGCGCGCCAAGAAGGCCGAGGACACCGCCAAGGCGGCGCAGGCCGGCGACGGCTACTGGGACCCGGGCGAGCTCAAGGCGCGCGTGCGCCAGTGCTTCTTCCCGGTGCAGTCGTCGTGGTCGGCCCGCGACGTGGCACCGTCGCAGCCCTACGTCTCCAGCGCGCTGTACAAGCGCCACACGCTGCAGCTCGAGGGCCTCGAGCGCCAGCACCGCGTCAACCGCATCGAGGATCTCCAACTCGACGATGTCGAGATCGTCCGCGTCGTGGACGTGACCGACGACGACCAGGACCGCTTCGTGGCCTTCCTGCAGTGCCGCGCGCGCGACTGGATGGAGGACACCGAGACCGGGACGATGGTCAACGGCAACAAGTTCGCGCAGACGACCTTCCAGCAGTACTGGTCCTTCGTCCGCGACCCCGAGCGCGGCTGGGTGCTCGACGAGATCCAGCAGGGCAGCGAGGGCGACTACCACATGAAGGCGTCCGACATCGAGTCCGACGATGGGCCTGCTCGACCGGCTGCTCGGGCGTGAGCCCACCACCGAGCGTCGTGGCGAGGACGTCGCGGCCCGGATGGAGGCGCTCTCCCAGCTCGACGACAAGTGGGCGACCGAGACGCTGCGGCGCCGGGTCCGCGACGTCTTCTTCGCGGTCGAGCGGTCGTGGATCGAGCGCGACCCCGCCGTGGAGGAGCCGTACATGGCGGCGCAGCTGGCCGCCTCGCAGCGGCTGCGCATCGAAGGGCTGGTGCGCCAGCACCGCGTGCACCAGCTCGAGAACCCGCTGATCGAGGACCTCGACTTCGTCGCCGTGGAGGAGACCCCGCCGCGGGTGACCGCGCTGCTGGACATGTCGATGGTCGAGGTGATCCTCGACGACCAGACCCAGGCCGTGGTCGCGGGGCGGCCCAACCAGAAGGTGCGCCGGCGCCAGTTCTGGACCTTCGACTGGGGCGACGCCGACTGGATGCTGGCCGACGTCGAGCAGCCCGACGCCGGCGCTCGCCATCTCACGGCGCCGCTCGTGGGCGGCGACTTCGCCGAGCTCTCGCCGGAGATGATCCTGCGCGAGCGCTACGCGCGCGGGGACATCGAGCTGGACCAGTTCGAGCGCGAGATGGCCGCGCTGCTGCAGCGCGAGCGCACGAACTGACGCTACGGCGCCTCGACGTCGAGCGCGCGCACCAGCGCGGGCTCGCCGACGGCGCCGGCGCGCACCACCGCCCACCGCCCCTCGCGCTCGTAGGTGCGCAGGTCGACCACGGTCGAGGCGGTGCCGGGCAGCTCGCCGCCGTCCAGGACGCAGTCGACGCCGGCGCGGATGGCGGCGGGGACATCGGCGACGTTCTGCGGGGCCGGCTCGCCGGCGAGGTTCGCGCTCGTCTGCAGCACCGGCCAGGCCATGGCGTGCAGCGGCGCCAGCGCGTCGGCCAGCGCGGGCACGCGCAGGCCGAGCGTGTCGGGGTCGGGGCCGCAGGCCAGCGGGAAGCGCCGGCTGGGGTTGGGCAGCAGCACGGTCACGCCCCCGGGCAGCAGCCGCTCGAGCGCCGCGCGCGTCCGCCGGCCCAGCCCGGGCAGCGCCGCCAGGGCGAGCTCGCGGCGGAAGAACAGCACCGCCGCGGGCTTGTCCGGGCGCCGGCCCTTCAGGCCGTACAGGCGCTGCACGGCCGCGTCGGCGTCGGGGTCGCAGGCCAGGCCGTAGACGGTGTCGGCCGGGAACAGCGCGACGCCGTGGGCGTGGATGCAGCGGGCGAACGTGTCGGCGTCGGCCGCGGTGATCATCGCGTGGCGACGAGCACGCGCTCGATCCCGGCCAGGTCGCGATGGCGCTCCACGTGGCCGTAGCCGGCGTCGCGCATGAGCGCCTCCACCGCGTCGGCCTGTCCGGCGCCGAGCTCGAGCGCCAGCCACGGCGCCCGCGCGGCCGCGGCGGGAACCAGGTCGCGGATCAGCTCGAGCCCGTCGGGCCCGGCGAACAGCCCCAGCGCCGGCTCGTGGCGGGTGATCTCGGGCGCCAGCAGCGCCCGCTGGGCGTCGGCGACGTAGGGCGGGTTGGAGACGACGGCGTCCAAGGCGCCGCTGACGCCGTCGAGCAGGTGGGACTGCGCGAAGGCGACGTCCAGGCCGAGGCGCTCCGCGTTGGCCTGCGCGACCTCGAGCGCGCGCCGCGACACGTCGCTGGCGCTGACGTCGAGGTCGGGGCGCTCGTCCTTCAGCGCCAGGGCGACGGCGCCGCTGCCGGTCCCGAGGTCGAGCACGCACGCGCCCTGCGGCAGGCGCAGCGCCACCTCGACGAGCAGCTCAGTCTCGGGCCGCGGCACGATCACGCGGGGGTCGACGGCGACTTCGAGCCGGCGGAAGCCCTTGCTGCCGACGATGTAGGCCACCGGCTCGCGCTTGCGCCGGCGCAGGACCATGGCCCGGAAGGGACGGACGGCGTCGCCGGGCAGCTCGGCGTCGGGGTCGCGGTACAGCGCGGCGCGGTCGACGCCCATGGCGGCCGCGAGCAGGACCTCGGCGTCCAGCCGCGGCGTGTCCACCCGGGCCGCGCGCAGCGGGATCACCGCGCTGTCGAGCGCCTCCCGGACGGGAATGCCGGTGCTACGCCGCGGCGCTGGCGAGCCGCTCACGGCGCTCGGCGTCCCACAGGGCGTCGGTGAACTCGTCGAGCTCGCCCGCCAGCACCGCGTCGAGGTTGTGCGCGGTGTGCTTGACGCGGTGGTCGGTTACGCGACCCTGCGGGAAGTTGTAGGTGCGGATCTTCTCGGCTCGCTCGCCGGTGCCCACCTGCGCGCGCCGGTCGGCCGCCTCCGCCGCCTGCTGCTCGGCCACCTTCTGCTCGTACAGGCGCGCGCGCAGCACCCGCATGGCCTTCTCGCGGTTCTGCAGCTGCGACTTCTCGTCCTGCATCGAGACCACGACGCCGGTGGGCTTGTGGGTGATGCGCACGGCCGAGTCGGTGGTGTTGACGGACTGCCCGCCGGGCCCGGACGACCGGTAGACGTCGATCTGGAGGTCGTTGGCGTCGATCGCGACGTCGACGCCCTCGGCCTCGGGGAGCACGGCCACGGTCGCGGTCGAGGTGTGGATGCGGCCCTGGGACTCGGTCTCGGGCACGCGCTGGACGCGGTGGGTCCCGCCCTCGTACTTGAACACCGAATAGGCGCCGTCGCCCTTGATCGCGAACGTATAGGCGCCCTCGGAGGCCTCGAGGGGCTCGACCTTGAAGCCGCGGCGCTCGGCGTAGCGGGTGAGCATGCGGAAGAGGTCGCCGGCCCAGATTGACGCCTCGTCGCCGCCCGCCCCGGCGCGGATCTCGACGATGACGTTCTTGTCGTCGTTGGGGTCGCGCGCCACCATCGCGAGGCGGATCTCCTCCTCGAGCTCGTCCAGGCGGCGGCGGGCGGCGTCGAGCAGCTCGCGCACCTCGGCGTCGTCGGCGCCCTCGTCGATGAGCTCCTGCGCGCCGGCGGCGTCGTCGGCGGTGCGCCGCCACTCCTCGGCCAGCTTCGCCGCGGGCTCGAGCTCGTGGTAGGCGCGCCCGGCCTCGGCCAGGCGCGTGCGGTCCCCGATCACGTCGGGGTCGGCCATGTCCTCCTGGGCCTGCGCGTAGCGGGCCTCGATCTGCTCCACGAGCGACTCGATCATGCTGTTTCGAGTGTATGCGCGCGCCTGCGGGTCACGGCGTAGGGCGCGGTCCGCGATCCTATGGGGCGTGGCCACGGCACCCGCCCGCGCCGCCCTGCTCGGGAATCCCTCAGACGGCTACGGCGGCGCGGTGCTCGCGTTTGCGTTCACCGACTTCGAGGCCTCGGTCTCGGTGCATCCGACCGAGGACGCCCACCCCGACGCAGTGCCGCTGCTGCGCGCCGCCGCCGGCCGCGCCGGCGCGCAGGACGCGCGCCTGCGCCTGCGCACGTCGATCCCGCGCGAGGTCGGGCTCGGCGGGTCGAGCGCGATCGTCATCGCCGCGCTGCGCGCGCTCGGGGCCGACGCGCCGCCCGCCGACCTGGCGCGCCAGGCCCTCGCCGTCGAGGTCGAGGACCTCGGCATCGCGGCGGGGCTGCAGGACCGGCTCGTGCAGACCCACGGCGGGGTGCTGCTCATGGACTTCGGGGCCGGGACCGTCGAGCGCCTCAACCCCGGCCTGCTCCCGGCGCTGTATGTGGGCTGGCGCGAGGACGCGGCCGCGCCCTCGGGCGTGTTCCACAGCGGCCTGCGCGCGCGCTTCGATCGCGGCGAGCCCGCCGTGGTCGAGGCCATGGGCGAGCTCGGCGACATCGCCCGCGCCGGCCCCGAGGCCGTGCGCGCCGGCGACCACGTGCGGCTGGCCGCGCTGGTCGACCGCACCTTCGACCTGCGGGCGGGAATCGCCGACCTCGACGACCGCCACGTCCGCATGGTCGAGCTGGCCCGCGCGCACGGCGCGAGCGCGAACTACGCCGGCAGCGGCGGGGCGATCACCGGGACGCTCCCCCACCCGGACGCCTTCGACGACCTGCAGGGCGCCCTGGCGGCCGAAGGCTGCCGGGCGCTGCGCCCAACCCTCGACCACCCTCAAGGGGGTCTGACCCCCTAAGCCACGACCTCGATGCCGATGAGCTCGTCGGGGTCCGCCTCGCCGGGCTTCTCGACCTCGAGCACGGCGTCCAGCGCGGCGATGGCGACCGCGAGCTCCGCGGCGTCGGGCTCGCGCGTCGTCAGCTTCTGGAGCTGCAGCCCCGGCCACATGATCGTCCGCACCCAGGCCTTGTTCCGATTGCGCCCGGCCCACTTGATGATCTCGAACGAGATGCCGGCGATCAGCGGTACGCCGAGGATGCGCGTCAAGACCAGCAGCCACCAGGCCGGCAGCCCGATGGGCGCGAACACGAAGATGGCCACGATCATCACGATGAGCAGGAAGCTCGTGCCGCAGCGCGGGTGCAGGCGCGAGAACTTGGCAGCGTTCTCGGGCGTGAGCTCGACGCCGGCCTCGTAGGCGGCGATCGTCTTGTGCTCCGCGCCGTGGTACTCGAAGACGCGGCGCAGGTCCTTCAGCCGCGAGAGCAGCAGCAGGTAGCCCAGGAAGATCGCGGTGCGGACGAGCCCCTCGATGAGCCAGAAGAGGAAGGCGGAGCCGATCGCGTCCTTGATCAGGCTCGTCAGCCCGACGGGGACGACGAAGAACAGGCCGATGGCGAAGGCCAGGGCGACGACGATGGTGCCGATCCACAGGCCGCCCGAGATCGGCTCCTCCTCGTCGGGCACCTGGGCGTTGGCGGCGATGCCGAGGGCGCGGAAGCCGATGACCAGCGACTCGGCCAGCGCGACGACGCCGCGGATGATCGGCAGCCGGTAGGCGCGGTGCTTCTTGGTCCAGGAGACGAGCGGCTCGGTCTTGACCTCGATGTCGCCGAGCTCGTCGGCGGGGGCGCCCTCGGGCGTGGGCAGGCGCACGGCGACCGCCCACGTCGAAACGCCGCGCATCATCACGCCCTCGAGCACGGCCTGGCCGCCCACGGGCTTGTCGCGGGCAGCCATCAGCGCGCCGTCGGGGAGGCGGGTGTCCTCGGTCGCGGCGGCGGCGCTCAGCACCGTATGAGCCGGTCAGCCGCGGCGGCGCTTGGCCGCCCTGCGCTGGAACCGCTCGACACGGCCACCGGTGTCAACCAGCTTCTGCTTGCCGGTGTAGAACGGGTGGCAATTCGAGCAGATCTCGACGTGCAGTTCGGGCTTCGTGGAGCGGGTGGTGAACTCGTTCCCACACGTGCAGCGCACGTGGGCCTCGACGTATTCGGGATGGATCTCGGTCTTCATCTCACGGTTCAGTCTAGCCGTGCAGCCAACCCCTGGGAGGGGCTCATACCGGCTGCTCACAGACCGGCGTCAGGGCCCGCAGGTGACGCACGATCTTGCCCCCCGGGCGGCGCCACCGATAGCGCACCAGGGCCCGGTAGTCGGCGGGCGCGGGGAGGTTCTCGACGCGCTTGCGGTAGCGGTAGTCGCCGACACCGGCCTCGGCCCGGTTCCACACCGCCAGGCCGGGGGCGTCGACGGGCTGGAAGCTGCCGCCGGGGTCGGCCTTGAGCAGGTCGAACCGGATCTCCATCCGCACGTTCGTGGCGCCGTGCATCTCGCCCTCGAAGATGGCGAAGCGCTTGGCCTGATTGGGGTGCGGGTGACACCGGATCAGGCGCGCCGCAACGGGCGCCTGCGCCGCCGAGGCGGGAAGAGCGAACAGCGCGGCGAGGGCCGCTGCGGTAACCAGAGCACGACGCACGGGACCCCATAAACAACGGAGGACCGGAAGTGTTGCGCGGAGGATCGGAATCCTGATGCGCACAGCGCGCGGGTATCAGATCTCCTGGCGAGCGGCTGGGCGTGGCTGACGCGAGACGCGGGGAAGGCACAGTGCTCTGCACGGGCCTTCACCCGCGGCTCCCGTCAGGCGCCGTCCAGATGCCGTCAGGTGATCTGATACAGGGGGCCGTCGCCGCCCTCGGGGGCGGTGAGCCGGCCACCCTTGGCCGTGATCGCCCCGCACTGCACGCAGTTCGTGTAGTTGACGATCACGTCCACCGGTCCGTCACCCTCGGCGTCCTCGGGCACCTCGTACACGCCCGCCGGACACATCCACTGCCACATCTCCGCGAGCTCGCGCGGGACCTCCTTCTGGACTCGGATGTGGTTGGGGGCGTCGTCGCGCGTCTCGTTGCCGGTGATGTAGACGCTCGAGAGCTTGTCGAACGTGTACTTGCCGTCCGGCTTCGGGTAGCGCTTGGCGCGGCCGCCGCGGAACATCGGCTGGTCCTTGTCCGGGTGGGTCTTCCAGTGACCGCCGGGGATGCGGCCCTTGGTCGCCACCATCGCGTTGACGATCGCCCCGCCCACGAAGAAGCCCTTGGAGAACGGCTGCTTCATGTTGCGGGTGCGGAACATGTCCTTGCCGATGACCGAGTCGTGCACGGCGTCGTCGTAGCTCGAGAAGTCGGTCGAGCTCGCCTTGAGCTGCCGGTAGATGTGCTCGGCGGCGAGGATCCCGGAGTGCATGGCGTAGTGGATGCCCTTGAGCTCGGGCACGTTGACCATGCCGCCGGCGTCACCGCAGATCACGGCGCCGGGGGCGGTGAGCTTGGGCATGGCCCAGTAGCCGCCCTCGGGGATGGCCTTGGCGCCCCAGGCGATGCGCTTGCCGCCCTCGAGGATCCCGCGGATGCGCGGGTGGGTCTTGAACTGCTGCAGGACGTCGTGGACCGAGAACTCGACGTCGGCGTAGTCGAGGCCGGCCACGAACCCGAGCGAGACCTTGTCCTTGCCCATCGGATAGATCCACGAGCCGCCGAACTCCTTGTACTTGGCGGCGGTGCGCAGGGGCCAGCCCAGCGTGTGGATGACCTTGGTCAGGGGCGTGGGGACCTCCCAGACCTCCTTGACCCCGAGCGCCCACACCTGCGCGTCGTCGGTGCCGAGGTCGAAGGCGCGGATGGCCGCGCCGGTCAGGTGGCCCCAGGTGCCCTCGGCGAGCACGGTGGCCTTGGCCAGCACGTCCGAGCCGGGCTCGAAGTTGCCCAGCGGCTCGCCGTCCTTGTCCCGGCCCTTGTCGCCCGAGCGGATGCCGACGACCCTGTTCTCGTCGACCAGCAGCTTGGCCGCCGAGGTCTCGGTGAGCACGTACGCCCCCGCCTCCTCGGCCTTCTCGGCCAGCCAGCGCGACAGCTCCGCCACCGAGACCACGTAGTTGGCGTGGTTCTTGAACGGCGGCGGCGTCGGGATGTGCACCGACTGCTTGCCGTTGAGCATCAGGTACACCGCCTCGCCGGGGACCTCGCCGTACGTCGGCCAGTCCGACGGCGGGACGTCCGGGAACAGCTCCGTCATCGCCGACGGACGCATGATCGCCCCGGACAGGTTGTGCGCTCCGCACACCTTGCCCTTTTCGACCACCGCCACCGGGACCTCGCCGAGGCGCTCAGCGAGCGCCTCGTCCTCGGCCAGGAGCTGGAGCAGCCGGTTGGCGCAGGCGAGCCCGGCGGGGCCGCCACCGACGATCGCCACCCCGACCTCGATGCGCTCGTCCTCGGGGTCGGTCGGCGGGCCGACGAACTCCTCCACCGGGTTGACCGGCGGCGGGAACGCGGCCGGGGTGATCAGGCCGTTGCGGGAGCCGTTGGCGGCGGCCATCGCCTACGAGCCCTTCTTGGCCTTCACGGCCTCGGTCAGCTTGGGGACGATCTTGTTCAGGTCGCCCACGATGCCGAGGTCGGAGAACTCGAAGATCGGCGCGTTCGAGTCCTTGTTGATCGCGACGATGTTCTCGGAGTTCTGCATGCCGACCTTGTGCTGGATGGCGCCGGAGATCCCCGCCGCCAGGTACAGCTTCGGCGCGACCGTCTTGCCGGTCTGGCCGATCTGGCCCGCGTAGGGGAACCAGCCCGCGTCGACCACGGCGCGGGTGGCGGCGACGGCGCCGCCAAAGGCGGCGGCCAGCTCGTCGAGCTGCTCGAAGCCCTCGGGCTTGCCGAGGCCGCGACCGCCGGCGATGAGCACGTCGGCGTCCTCGATGTTCACGTCCGCGCCGCGCTGCTCGCCGCGCTGGACCATCTTGGCTTTGGTCGAGAAAGGCGAGAGCTCGACGTCGACGTCCTCGACGGTCGCGCTCGCGCCGTTGCGCTCGGCGACCTCGAAGGCGTTCAGGCGCCCGATGATCACCCCCAGGTCGCCCGTGTAGCGCGACTCGGAGATCATCGAGTCCTGCAGGATCGGCCGCGAGGCGACGAGCTCGCCGTTGTCGACCTTGACCTCGGTGACCTCCATGGTCACGCCGGCCTTCCTGCGCGCGGCCAGGCCGGCGCCGATCTCGAAGCCGAGCAGGCCGCCGCCGAACAGCGCGTAGCTGTGGCCGTTGTCGTCGATGACCTTGGCCATCGCGTCGACCACGGGCTGGGCGAGGCCCTCGGGCGCCTTGGCCCGGAAGACCTTGGTCGCGCCGTACTTGCCCAGGCCGGCGAGGAACTCGTCGGTCAGCCCGTCGTCGCCGACGACGATCGCTTGGGCCTCGCCCCCGAGCTCGGAGGCGAGCTTGGCGGCCTCGGAGACGGCGCCGAGCGAGTTCTTGTTGAACTCGCCCTCGTAGTGGAGGACGTACACCAGGATGTTGCTCATCTAGATCAGCTTCCTCTCGTCGAGCCACCCGACGATCTTCTCGACCGTCTCCGCGGTGTCCTCGTCCTCGATGATCTGGCCGGCTTCCTTCTGCGGCGGGTCGTGGAAGTTCCCGCACGCGACCTGGGAGCCGTCGCCGCCGACCATCGCGACGTCGATCTCGACGTCGCCGGTGGCCTTCGTGTCCAGCGGCTTCTTCTTCGCGCCCATGATCGCCTTCAGCGACGGGTAGCGCGGCTCGTTGATGGCGTCGCCGACCGAGATGACGGCCGGAAGCTCGATGTCGACGGTGTCGTAGCCGTACTCGGCCTGGCGCTCGCAGCGCAGGTTCCCGTCGGAGACGTCGATCTTGATCACCTGCGTGAGCGACGGCATCTGCAGGTGGTCGGCCACGACGGCGCCGATCGTGTAGCACTCGCCGTCGTCGGACTGCTGCCCCAGCAGCACGAGGTCGGGCTGCTCGGCGGCCAGCGTCTGGGCCAGCGCGTAGCCGGTGGCGGCGACATCTGACCCCGCAAGCGCTTCGTCCGTCAGGTGAACGGAGCGGTCGGCACCGAGCGAGACGGCCTTGTGGAGGGCGCGGACGGCGCTCTCCGGGCCCATGGTGACCGCGACCACCTCGCCCACGTCCACGGCCCCGCCCTCCTTGATCTGCATGGCGGCCTCGATGGCGTGCGTGTCGAAGGGGTTGAGGTTCTTCTCCCCGGTGCGGTCCAAGCGCCCCGTCGAGGGATCGATGCGCTTCTCGACGGCAGCGTCCGGGACCTCTTTGACCAGGACGCAAATTTTCACGAACTGCCTCCTCTACGGCTCTATGTGCCGGTTGATGGTAGCGATTGACTAGTCAGTCAATAGGGGGTCAAGTCTTTCTTTGCCGCACTGGGCCCCGGTGTGGCAAAGAAAGACTTGACCCCCTTCCCCCGGCGTCAGTTGGTCTCTTCCCTGATGAAGTCCACGATGCTCTGGGTCGACGATCCGGGCGTGAACACGCCCCGGACGCCGAGCTTCTCGAGCTCGGAGATGTCGTCGGCGGGGATCGTCCCGCCGACGGTCACGACGACGTCCTCGGCCTGCTCGGCCTTGAGGAGATCGAGGATGCGTGGCACCAACGTCATGTGCGCGCCCGAAAGGATCGACAGCCCGACCGCGTCGGCGTCCTCTTGGATCACCGTCTCCACGATCTGCTCGGGGGTCTGGTGGAGGCCGGTGTAGATGACTTCCATCCCCGCGTCGCGCAACGCCCGGGCGATGATCTTCGCGCCGCGGTCGTGCCCGTCGAGGCCCGGCTTGGCCACCACCACCCGAATCTTCTTCTCGGCGGTAGGCATGTGAGGCGGCGGGATTGTAGTTCGTGATTCACTGAGAGCGAGCCAGGCATGCGGGGGGAAATGCCATGGACGCGTTGACGTGCTCGCTCGCGGCATTGCTGCTGGCGACGGCGGTTGGACCCGGCCACCAGCTTCCGGTGGTGGTGCAGGACGACGCGCTGCTGCTCAACCGCGCCCCGGCCCAGGTCCAGCAGTACACGGACCAGATCGCCGCCGAGGGCGCCAGCGACGTGCGGCTGACCGCGAGCTGGTCCGGCCTGGCCCCCAGCCCGACGGCGACGAAGAAGCCCGGCGCGCCGTTCGACGCCTCGGACGCGAAGACGTATCCCGTCGACGGCTTCCGTCGCCTGGACACGGCGGTCAAGGCGGCCGCGGCCTCAGGCCTGGACGTGGAGCTGGACTTGGCCTTCTGGGCCCCGCGCTGGGCCGTGCCCAAGGCGTCGGACCGCAACGACCGCGAGCGCTACATGCCCAAGCCGGCCGAGTTCGGTCTGTTTGCGCAGGCGCTGGCGCGCCGCTACTCGGGCACGTTCCCCGACCCCGACCAGCCCGGGAGGACGCTGCCCGCGGTGCGCCTGTGGGTGCCGTGGAACGAGCCCAACCAGCCCGCGTTCCTCATGCCCCAGTGGCGACGGGACAAGAGCGGGCTACGGCCGGAGTCGTCCCACGTCTACCGCTGGCTCTACCAGGCCGCCTACGCGGCGCTCAAGGCCGTGAGCCCGGCCAACCAGGTGCTGCTGGGCAGCACGGCGCCGAGCGCGCCCAACTCCGCCGATGACCCCGACCACAGCGGCGTGGCGCCGCTGAAGTTCCTGCGCACGATGGCCTGCGTGGACGACCAGCTCAACCCGCTCAAGGTGCCCGAGTGCAGGCGCTTTGCGCCCATCGCGGCCGACGGCTACGCGCACCACCCCTACTCGCGCACGAGCCCGCCCAGCGCCAGCGACCCCAACCCGGACGACGCCCCGCTGGCCAACACCGACCGGCTCGAGAGCCTGCTCGACCAGCTCGCCCAGCGCGGGCGCATCACCCCAAACCTGCCGCTGTACCTGAACGAGTACGGCTACGAGACCAACCCGCCCGACCCGACGGCGCCGTTCTCGCCCGACCAGCAGGCCCAGTGGATGGGCGAGTCGACCTACTTGGCCTACAACGACCCGCGCGTGCGCATGTTCGCCCAGTTCGGGCTGCGCGACATCGACGCGCGCGAGAGCGGCGCCAAGCCGGGGGCGAAGGGCTACTGGGCCAACTGGCAGGGCGGCCTGTTCACCGCCGACGGCCAGCCCAAGCCCGCGGCGCTGGCCTTCAAGCAGCCGTTCTGGGCCCAGGTGGAGCCGTCCCCCGACAACCCGAACCTGTCGGCCGTGCTGCTGTTCGGCCAGCTCCGCGGGGCCAAGGGCCCGCAGGTCGTGCACGTCGAGAAGCAGGACCCAGGCACGGGGGCCTGGGTCCCGGTCTCGGTGACCGGTCAGGGCTGCGACCAGGGCACCGAGTTCTCGACCGATGCGACCGGGGGCTTCCTTCGCCTTGCGCCCTACGACGGCAACGCGACCTACCGCATGAGCGTCCGCCAGGCGGACGGCAGCTTCGCGCCGAGCGTCGCGATCCCGGTCAGCAGGTAGCGGCTACTTGACGGTGATCGTGCCCACCATTCCGGGGTGGATGGTGCAGCGGTACGCGAACTTGCCCTTGTTGTTGAACTTGACCGAGAACGAGCCCTTGGTCTGCGTCTTGGAGTGCGTCGACCGGAAGGTCACGTTGTGGGCGACGCGGCCGCCCCACTTCCAGGTCACGGTCCCCCCCTTGCCGACGGTCGCACCCTTGGGCGAGAAGAAGTTGTCCTTGACCGAGACGGTCGTGGCGCTGTTTGCTGGCACCACGAGCAGCACGACGAGCGCGCCAATGGCGAGGGGTACGGCGAGCAGCTTGCGCATCCGGCTCCTCCCTGGGGGATTCGGGGTGTGAAGGTCTACTACGCGAGGCAACGTCTCGGGGTTCGACGCTACCTAGAAGACCGGCGTCTCTGTGTAAGTACCGAAGACGGTCTGCAGGGCGGTGACGATCTCGCCTTCGGTGCAGTGGGCGCGGGCGGCGTCGAGCAGGCCGGGCATGAGGTTGTGATGCTCGTCGGCTGCGGTGTCGACGAGGGCGCGCAGGGCCTGTTCGGCGGCGGCGTCGTCGCGGCGGTCGCGGGCCTGGCGCAGCCGCTCGATCTGCTTGCCTTCCAGGGCGGGGTCGATGCGCAGGATGGGGATCTGGCCGTCGTCGTCGCCCTCGGTGTAGGCGTTGACGCCGACCATCTTGCGGCGGCCCGCGTCGAGCTCCTGCTGGTAGCGGAAGCTGGCCTCGGCGATCTCGCGCTGGGGGTAGTTGCGCTTGACCGCGGCGACCATGCCGCCGAGCTCGTCGATCTTGTCGAAGTAGGCGTAGGCCTGGGCCTCGAGCTCGTCGGTCAGTGCCTCGACGTAGTACGAGCCGCCGAGCGGGTCGATCGTGTTGGTCACCCCGGTCTCCTCGGCGATGACCTGCTGGGTGCGCAGCGCGATCCGCACGGCATCCTCGGTGGGCAGCGCCAAGGCCTCGTCGTAGGAGTTGGTGTGCAGCGACTGGGTGCCGCCCAGCACCCCGGCCAGCGCCTCGATCGCCGTTCGGACGATGTTGTTCAGCGGCTGCTGGGCGCTCAGCGACACCCCCGCGGTCTGGGTGTGGAAGCGCATCCGCCACGACTCCGGGCGCTTGGCCCCGTAGGTCTCGCGCAGCTCGCGGGCCCAGATGCGCCGGGCCGCGCGGTATTTCGCGATCTCCTCGAAGAAGTCGATGTGGGCGTTGAAGAAGAAGCTCAGCCGCGGCGCGAACGCGTCCACGTCCAGCCCGCGCTCCACCGCCTGCTCGACGTAGGTCAGGCCGTCCTTGAGCGTGAACGCGAGCTCCTGCGCCGCCGTCGAGCCCGCCTCGCGGATGTGGTAGCCCGAGATCGACACCGGGTGCCAGCGCGGCATCGCCGTCGCGCACCACTCGATCATGTCCCCGAGCAGCCGCATGGCCGGGTCGATCGGGAAGCACCACTCCTTCTGGGCGATGTACTCCTTGAGGATGTCGGCCTGGATCGTGCCCGCCAGCCGGTCCGGGGTCAGGCCCTGCTCCTCGGCCGCAACCACGAAGTAGGCGAGCATGATCGCCGCCGGGGCGTTGATCGTCATCGAGACGCTGACCTCGCCCAGCGGGATGTCCTGGAACAGCCGCTCCATGTCGTCGACGATGTCGATCGCCACGCCTTCGCGGCCCACCTCGCCCAGCGAGCGCGGGCTGTCGGAGTCATGTCCCATCAGCGACGGCATGTCGTAGGCCGTCGACAGCCCGGTCTGGCCGTGGTCGAGGAGATAGCGGAAGCGCGCGTTGGTCTCCTCCGCCGTCCCGAACCCCGCGAACTGGCGCATCGTCCACAGCCGTCCCCGGTACATCGACGGGTACACCCCGCGCGTGAACGGCGGCTCCCCCGGCAGCCCGATCGCCTCGTCGACATCCGCCGGCAGGTCGGCTTCCGTGTACAACGGCTTGACGGGGACGCCGCTCATGGTCTCGAACGGGACGTCGCGCTCGGGCGTGCGCGCGAACACCTCGCGCTCCCAGCGCTCGATGTCGGAGCGTTCGCGCGGCTCGGTGGCCATGGCCGGAGTCTAGGGGCAGGGATCTGCGCTCAGGCCGCCGAGCGCCGAGGGCGACGGCCCGCCTCACCGCGCCGCGTCCCCCAAGAGCGCGCGGGCGATCACCAGGCGCTGGATCTCGCTCGTGCCCTCGTAGATCTCGGTCACCTTCGCGTCGCGGTAGTACCGCTCGGCCGGGAACTCCTTCGTGTAGCCATAGCCGCCGAGCACCTGGATCGCCTCCCCGGTGGCCCGGCGCGCCACGCCGGAGGCGAACAGCTTGGCCTGCGCGCCCTCCACCGAGTGCGGGCGCCCGTCCTCCTTCAGCCGGGCCGCGCGCCAGGTCAGCGCTCGCGCCGCCTCGACCTCGGTGTGCATGTCGGCGAGCTTCTGCTGGATCTGGCCGAACCGCCCGATCGGGCCGCCGAAGGCCCGGCGCTCGCGCGCGTAGCCGGTCGCGAGGTCGAGCGCGGCCTGCGCGATCCCGGTGGCCTGGGCCGCGATGCCGATGCGCCCGCCGTCCAGCGTCGCGAGCGCGATGCGCATGCCGCCTCCGGGCTCGCCCAGGCGCTCGGCCGGCGTGTCCTCGAAGCGCAGGTCGGCGGTCGAGGAGGAGTTGAGGCCGAGCTTGTCCTCCTCGCGCGTGGGCGCGAACCCCGACGCGCCGCGCCGCACCACCCAGGCGCTGATGCCGGCGTCCTCGCGCGCGAAGACCAGGAACGTGTGGGCGTGCGAGCCGTTGGTGATCCACTGCTTGGCGCCCGTGATGCGGCCGTTCACCGCCCGCGTGCGCAGGGCGCCGGCGTCCGAGCCCGCCTCGGCCTCGGTGAGCGCGAAGGCGGCGAGCTCGTGGCCCTGGGCCAGCGGCGGCACCAGGCGCCCGACCTGCTCGGCCGAGCCGTGGGTCAGCAGCGGCAGCGTCCCCGCGCTCGTGTGCACGGCCACGGTGACCGCGGTGCCGGCGTCGGCGCGGGCCAGCTCCTCGAGCACGAGCACGTAGCTGAGGAAGTCGGCCCCGGCGCCGCCGTGCTCGGCCGGCACGCACACGCCCATGAGCCCGAGCTCGCCCAGGGCCCCGAAGATGTCGGCCGGGAAATGGTGCTCGCGGTCCCACGTGGACGCCCGCGGCGCGATCTCCTCGTCGGCGAACCGGCGCGCGAGCGCGCGGATCTCGCGCTGCTCGTCGCTGAGCATCTGCTCGCTCATCGGCGCACGACCGCGCGCCGCAGCCGCGCCGCGGGCGGCGGCTGGCGGCGGCGCAGCAGCGCCGCCCGCGCGCCCGTGCCCAGGGCCAGCGCCGCCACGGCGCCGCCGGCCACGAACAGGCGCCGCCGCAGGCGCTCGAAGCGCATGACCCGCCAGCCCTCCTCGTGCGCCACGCGGTTGAGCGCAGTGTCGGGGTTGACCGCGACCGGGTTGCCGACGGCGCGCAGCATCGGTAGGTCGGACTCGGAGTCCGAGTAGGCGTAGGAGGCCTCCAGGTCGTAGCCCGCGCGCGCCGCCAGCGCCCGCATGGCCACGGCCTTGCCCTCCCGGTACGTGAAGGGCTCGATGGCGCGCCCGGTGTACTGGCCGTCGGCCTTCTCCCAGCCCGAGCCCAGGGCGCCGTCGAACAGCAGCGCGCCGGCCACGAGGTCGGCCATCTCCTGGGAGGAGGCGGTGACGATGTAGACCGGCCGTCCGGCGTCCTGGTGGTCCCAGGCCTCGCGCAGCATCTCCGGATAGACCCGCGGCAGCACCTCGGTGAGGATCCCCGGCCCCATGCGCAGGATGTCGCGCACCTCGATGCCCTGCAGCGCCTGGCCGACCTGGTCGCGCAGCTGGTCGGTGGACTGGTCGGTCGAGCCCTGGAGCCGGAAGGCGAGGTTGGCCAGCGCGCCGGAGAGGATCTCCCGGCGCGACATCAGCCCCGACCGGTGCGCCTCGCGCGCGAACGCGAAGGCCGACGAGCCGGCCATCAGGGTCCGGTCGAGATCGAAGAACGCGGCGCCGCTGCTCACCGGGGCGAGCGTAGCGGCGGGGCGTCAGCTGCCGTTGCCGAAGACCTCGAGGACGACGGCGTCGCCCTGACCGCCGCCCGAGCAGATGGCCACGACGCCCTTGCCGCCGCCGCGGCGATGCAGCTCCTGCACGAGCGCGCCGAGGATCCGGGCCCCCGAGGCGCCGATCGGGTGGCCGATGGCCACGGCGCCGCCGTTGACGTTGACCTTCTCCTCGTCGATGCCGAGCACGCGGATCGAGTTCAGCGTGACCGAGGCGAAGGCCTCGTTGATCTCCCACAGGTCGATGTCGTCGGCCGACAGACCGGCCTTCTCGAGCGCCTTCTTGGACGCCGCGGCCGGCGTGCGGGCCAGGTACGGGTACTCGTCCGCCACCTGGGCGTGGGCGATGATGCGCGCGAGCGGCTTGGCGTCGTGGGCCGAGGCCCACTCGTCGCTGGCCACGACGACGGCGCCGGCGCCGTCGTTGACGCCCGGGCTGTTGCCGGCGGTGTGGGAGCCGTCCGGGTTGAGCGGCGGCAGCTTGGCCAGGACCTCGAGGCTGGTCTCGCGCCGCGGCGCCTCGTCGACCTCGACCACGTCCTCGCCCTTCTTGGACTTGACGGTGACCGGCACGATCTCCTCGGGCAGGCGCCCGTCGTCGGTGGCCTCGATCGCGCGCTGGTGCGAGCGCAGCGCCCAGCGATCCATGTCCGGACGGGTGAGCTCGAGCTCGGCCGCGACGTCGGAGGCCTCCTCGAACATCTGCTTGCCCGTGAACGGGTTGCGCAGGCCGTCCTGGATCATCGCGTCGATCGCCTTGGCGTCGCCCATGCGGAAGCCGAAGCGGGCCTTCGGGAGCATGTAGGGCGCGTACGACATCGACTCCATGCCGCCGCCGAGGCCGATCTCGACGTCGCCGGCGCGGATGGCCTGGTCGAGCAAGAGGGTGGAGCGCAGGCCCGAGGCGCACACCTTGTTGATCGTCTCCGACGAGACCTCCTTGGGGATCCCGCCCTTGATCTGCGCCTGGCGCGAGGGGATCTGCCCCTGGCCGGCCTGCAGCACGTGGCCCATGATCACGTGCTCCACCTGGTCCGGCTCGACGCCGGCCCGCTCGAGCGCCGCCGCGATCGCCGTGCCGCCGAGCTCGGTTGCGTCAAGCGAGGAGAGCGCCCCGCCGAGCTTGCCTACGGGCGTGCGAGCGGTGGAGAGGATCACGGTCTCGGGCATGGCGGGGAACTGTAGTGTCCGCAGCTTCGTGGACATCCAGTCGACTACCCGCAATCCGCCCGACACAGACGCCGACTGTGTCGTCGTCGGGGTCTTCGAGGGCGAGGCCGTCGCCCACGACACCCCGGGCGGCGAGCTCCAGACCCTGCTGGAGAGCGGCGAGGCGCGCCGCGACTTCCGCAAGCTGGCGGTCACCCACGCCGACGGCAAGCGCTGGGTGCTCATCGGCCTGGGCAAGCGCGACGAGTTCGACCCCGAGCGCGCCCGGGTCGCGGCGGCGGTCGCCTACGGCCGCGCCGGCGAGCTCGGCGCGAAGACCCTGTGCTGGGAGGTCCCCCACCACGTCGGCGAGGAGGTCGTGGCCGGCCTGGTCGAGGGCACGCTGCTGCGCGACTACCGCTTCGAGCGCTTCAAGTCCGGCCCCCTGGACGAGAACCGCCGCATCGGCGCCCTGCTCGTCTCCGCCCACCACGACGTCGCCGAGCCGGTGAGGCGCGCCGTCGTCGTGGCCAACGCCCAGAACGACGCCCGCGACCTGCAGAACACGCCCGCCAACGCCATGACGCCGACCGCGCTGGCCGACGTCGCCCGCGGCCTGGCCGACGAGCTCGACGGGCTCACGGTCGACGTCGAGGGCCGCGAGGGCATCGTGGCCCGCGGCATGGGCGCGTTTGCCGCCGTGGCCCAGGGCAGCCACGAGGACCCGCAGCTGATCGTCCTGCGCTACGAGCCGGTCGGGCTTTCCGGCCCGCGGCTGGGGTTCGTGGGCAAGGCGGTGACCTTCGACACCGGCGGCATCTCGATCAAGCCCGCGGCCAAGATGGCGGAGATGAAGTTCGACATGTCGGGCGGCGCCGCTGTGGTCGAGGCGGTCGCGGCCATCGCCCGGCTCGGGCTCCCGGTGCGGGTGCTCGGCGTGGTCGGCGCCACCGAGAACATGCCCTCGGGCCACGCGGTCAAGCCCGGCGACATCGTCACGGCCATGAACGGCACCACGATCGAGGTCAACAACACCGACGCCGAGGGCCGCATGGTGCTCGCCGACTGCCTGGCCCACGCGGTGGCCGAGGGCGCCGAGCGCCTGGTCGACCTGGCCACGCTGACCGGCGCCGTGATCGTTGCGCTGGGCTCGGTCAACGCCGGCCTGATGGGCGACGACGACGGCTGGTGCACAGAGGTCGAGCGGGCCGCGCGGGCGGTGGGCGAGCCGGCGTGGCGGCTGCCGCTGAGCCAGGAGTACGCCGACATGATCAACGGCCGCTACGGAGACATCGTCAACTCGACGGCCAAGCGCGAGGCGATGTCGATCACCGCCGGCGAGTTCCTGCATCGCTTCACCGGCGACGTGCCCTGGGTCCACCTCGACATCGCCGGCGTGTCCTGGGACCGCGGCAAGCCCTACGCCGCCAAGGGTGGCTCCGGCTGGGGCGTGCGCACGCTGGTCGAGCTGGCCCGGCGCGCCGGGCGCAGCTAGCGGCTAAGAAGGCCGGTGGAGCCGTTTGCGCGTGCGTGCCTGAGCGGCGAACGCCACCAGGGCCGTCGCGATAATCAGCGCCATGGACTTCGACCTCTCCGACGACCACCAGCTCATCCGTAGCACCGTGCGGGAGTTCGCCGAGGGCGAGATCGCGCCCGTCGCCGAGGAGCTCGACCGCGAGAAGCGGTTTCCGTACGCCATCGTGCGCCAACTCGGCGACCTGAACCTCATGGGCCTCCCCTTCCCGGAGCGCTACGGGGGTGCCGGCGGCGACACGCTCGCCTACGCGTTGGCGGTCGAGGAGCTGACGCGCGTGGATTCGTCGGTTGGGATAACGATGTGCGCGCACACCTCCCTGGGGACGCAGCCGATCTTCCTGTTCGGCTCGGAGGAGCAGAAGCAGCGGCTGCTTCCCGACTTGACTGCCGGGCGCAAGCTCGCGGCTTTCGGGCTGACCGAGCCCGAGGCGGGTTCGGACGCCGGCAACACCCGCACCCGCGCCCGCCAGGACGACGGCGAGTGGATCATCGACGGGGCCAAGCAGTTCATCACCAACGCCGGCACCGACATCTCCGGCCACGTGTCCATTACCGCACGCACCGGCGAGGACGAGATCTCGAACTTCATCGTCAAGAACGGCACCCCCGGCTACGAGCCCGGCCCGGCCTACCGGAAGATGGGCTGGAACGCATCGGACACCCGGCCGCTGACGTTCACGGAGTGTCGTGTCCCCGCCGACAACCTGCTCGGGCCGCGCGGCGCCGGGTTCCGCCAGTTCCTCACGATCCTCGACATTGGGCGCATCGGCGTGGCCGCGATGGGCGTGGGCCTGGCCCAGGGCGCGTTCGAGCAGGCACTGGCCTACGCGAAGGAGCGGAAGGCCTTCGGGCAGTCGATCGCGAAGTTCCAGGCCATTCAGATCAAGCTCGCCGACCTGGCCACCGAGATCGAGGCCGCCCGCCTCTTGACCTACAAGGCGGCGCGGCTCAAGGACGCGGGCCGGAACTTCCGCCTCACCGCGGCGCAGGCCAAGCTGAAGACCGGCCGCCTCGCCGTGCGCGCCACCGAGGAGGCGGTCCAGATCCACGGCGGCTACGGCTACATCGAGGAGTACCCGGTGTGCCGCTTCTACCGCGACGCGAAGATCCTCACCATCGGCGAAGGCACCGACGAGGTGATGCAAATGGTCATCGCCCGCGCCCTGGGGGCCTGAGCGTCTGAAGCGGTATCTCGCGGTCTGGGTCCTGCTCTTCGCGGCCTACGCCGCGACGCTCGGCCTCCACGCGTTCGACAGCGCCCGCTTCGGCGGCGACGAGCCGCACTACCTGCTCACCGCGCGCTCGATCGTGGAGGACGGCGACGTCGATCTGGCCAACCAGTACGCGCAGCGCCAGTATGCCGAGTTCTATCCCTACCGGCTCGACCCCCACGGCCACCGCACCAACGGGCGCCTGGACGAGCCCCAGGGCGCCGGCTTCGCGCTGCTCATCGCGCCGTTCTACGCCGCCTTCGGGCCCACCGGCGTGCAGCTCGAGCTGGCCGCGCTGGCCGCGCTCGGGTTCGTGCTCGCGATCGCTCTGGCGCGACGGCTGGTGCCCGAGCCCTGGGCCACGGCGGGGCCGCTCGTGTGCGCGCTGTCGCCGCCGGCGCTGGCCTACAGCACCGCGATCGAGCCGCCGCTGGTCGCGGGCACGGTGCTGGCCGGCGCCGCCGTGCTCGGGCTGCGGGCGCGGGCGCATCCGAAGCTGCTGCCGGCCCTGGGCTGCGGGCTGCTGCTCGCGCTGCTGCCCTGGTTGGGCACGCAGTACCTGGTGGCGGCGCTTCCGATCGCGGTGGCGCTGGCCTGGTGGATGGGGCGCCAGCACCGGGGCTGGTTCGCGCTCGTGGGGCTGGAGCTCGTGCTGGCCTCGCTGGTGGCGTTCGCGACCGCCAACGAGCGCCTGTACGGGGAGCTGATCCCCGAGGGGGCGGGCGCGCCGCTGACCGGCGCGTCCAACGCCGGCGACTACCTGGACCGCGCCTACCGGCTGGTGGCGCTGTGGATCGACCGCGACTACGGCTTGCTGCGCTGGGCGCCGATCCTGGCGCTGGCCTTCGTGGCCGTGTGGCTGCTGTGGCGCTCGCGGCGCGATCACGTCGCGCGGGTGGTGACCGATCAGCGCGACGTCGAGGCCGCGTCGCTGCTGCTCGTGCTCGTGGGCGCGGCCCAGGTGATCGTGGCCTTCGTGGCCCCGACCATGTTCGGCTTCTGGTTCCCGGGCTACTACCTGGTGCCGGCGCTGCCGTGCGCGGCGGCGCTGGTGAGCTGGGCGCTGCGTCACGTGCCGCGCTGGGTCTCGGCGGTGCTGGGGGCGCTCACGCTCGTGGGCAGCGTGTGGCTCTACGTGGCCCTCCGGGTGGGCGACGTGGCCTGGGTGCCGCCGACCTCGCGGGCGCCGTGGGGGCCGCTCGAGGTCGCGTTCCCGACGTACGGCACGTCGTCGCCCTACGCCACCGTGGTCACCGTCCTCGTGGTGCTCGGCCTGCTCGCGCTGGTCGTCAACGAGTGGCGCCGGCAGCGGGCCCTGCAGGGCATGGCCCAGCGCGCCTTCCGCGGCGCCTGAGCCTCAGCGGAAGCGCAGGGCGACCGCGCCCAACGGGCCCATGTCCAGCGCCACCGCGCTCACCCGCTCGGCGAACAGGATCGGCGTCAGCGCGCCGGCGATGATGCGGTCGCCGGGCTCCAGCATCTCCCCCATCTCCTCCAGCCGGCCGGCCACGAGCGCGACCACCTCGGCCGGGTCGCCGACCGCATCGGCCAGCTCGAGCTCGGCCTCGGGCTCGCCGTCGCACGCGATGCGGGCGGTGATGCCGGGCAGGGCCCGCGGCTCGGACTGCGGGCCGAAGACCACGCCGCGGTGGAAGATGTTGTCGGCCAGGATCGCCGCGAGGTCGTCGAAGGACTTGTCGACGTCGACGATCTCGATCGCCGGCGCCAGACCGGCGACGCTGCCGCCCTCGCCCACGGTGATCGCGAGCTCGGGCTCGGCGCCGATCTTCGTCGTCCCGGCGGTGACGAACTCCGCCGGCGCAGCGAGCGTCGTGCCCGAGCCCAGCCAGCCGATCACCGGGCGGTCGATCTCCAGCGCCTCCATCACCGGCGGCGCGTTGAGCCCCACCTTCCAGCCCACGCGCTCGACGTCGGCCAGGCCCATGGCGGAGCGCCAGCCGGCGAGCTGGATGCGCATGCCGCTCTCGATTCGTTCGTCCATCAGCTCTCCTGTTCGCGTTCGAGCAGCTCGGTGGCCGCGCTGGCGGGGTCCAGACGGCGGGCGACGACCTCGTCGAGCAGGCCGCCGAAGGCGGGGTCGGCGTCGACGTCGGCCTCCAGGCGCCGGCGCATGCGACCGGTGGCCAGCGCGATCACCTCGGCGCGCAGGTTGCGGCGCCGGCGCTCGGCCAGCGTGCCCTCCGCCTCGATGTGGGCACGGTGCTCGTCGAGCTTGGCCACGATCTCCTCGATGCCGACCCCGCGGGCGGCCTCGGCGGTGACGATCGGTGGCACCCAGCCCTCTTGCGGCCCGAGCGAGAGCACGCCCTTGATCTCGCGCACCATCGTGTCGGTGAGCGGGTGGTCGGCCTTGTTGACCACGATGACGTCGGGGATCTCCATCACGCCCGCCTTGAGCGCCTGGATCGAATCGCCGGAGCCCGGCTGCAGCACGAGCACGACGGTGTCGGCGTGGTCGATGATGTCGACCTCGGCCTGGCCCACGCCGACGGTCTCGAGGAACACGTCGTCCTTGCCCGCCGCGTCCATGAGCAGCGCCGCCTGCAGCGCCGCCTCGGACAGGCCGCCGAGCGCGCCGCGGTTGGCCATCGAGCGGATGAAGACGCCGGGGTCGAGGAAGTGCTCGCTCAGGCGGATGCGGTCGCCGAGCAGCGCGCCGCGCGTGAACGGCGACGAGGGGTCGATGGACAGGACCGCGACCTTGCGGTCGGCGTCGCGGCGGGCCTTGGTCAGCGCGCCGATCAGCGTCGACTTGCCCACGCCGGGCGGACCGGTGAAGCCGAAGATGGCGGCGCGGCCGGTGCGCGGGTAGACCTCGCGCACGAGCTCCCAGCCGGCGGGGTCGTCGTCCTCGACGAGCGAGATCGCCCGCGCGAGGGCGCGCTTGTCGCCGGCCACGAGGCGCTCTGCGAGTGGTCGATCGTCGGCCATGGGGCGGGCAAGTCTACGATTCGCGCCGATGGACACCGCGCAAGTGCCGCCGCCGATCGAGGGCGTCCCCGCGGCCGTGCGCGGCGACCCCGCACCCCGGCACGGCGGGCCGCTGGCCCTGCTGCGCTTCCTGCGCGCGCGCGGCATGCTCACGCCCAAGTACGGGCTGCTGGCGTTGCGCCTGGCGTGGCTGAAGCTGCGCTGGGGCAAGCGGCTGGTCACCGACGGGCTGGCCTTCGTGGGCCCCGGGGTGACCTTCGAGATCAAGCCCGGCGCGCGCTTGGTGCTGGGACGCTGGTCGTGGATCGGGCACGACACGAAGATCCGCGTGCACGAGGGCGAGGTGTGCATCGGGGCCAAGACGGTGCTCGGTCAGGAGTGCACGATCTCGGCCTTCAAGCACGTGTCTATCGGGCGCGAGTGCATCCTCGCGGACCGGGTCATGCTCATCGACTTCGACCACGGCGTGGTCGACGTAGAGCGCCCGATCCGGCTGCAGGGGATCTACAAGCGCGAGGTGAGCGTGGGCCACAACTGCTGGATCGGCTACGGCGCGTGCGTCCTACGCGGCGTCACCATCGGCGACAACTGCGTGGTCGGCACCAGCGCCGTCATCACCAAGGACATCCCCGACAACGCCGTCGTCGCCGGCGTGCCCGGTCGCGTCATCCGGATGCGCGACACCCCGCGCACCCTGCGCTGGGACTAGGACCTCGCCGCCGCGCTCGGGCACGAGCGTGACGTGGCGTATCCGCTGGGCCTCGGGACGGGTATCCGGCGGCGCGGCGAGCTCGGTGCGCTGCAGGACCTCGCGCAGCACGACCTTCATCTCCAGCTGCGCGAACGCGGCGCCCAGGCAGCGGCGCACCCCGCCGCCGAAGGGGATCCACGAGTACGGCGCGGGCGCGCCGTCGAGGAAGCGCCCGGGGTCGAACGCCTCGGGGTCGGGCCACACGTCGGCGGCGCGGTGCACGGGAGTGATCGCGGGCACGACCATGGTCCCGGGCTCGAGGTCGTAGCCGGCCACGCGCGCGGGTGCGGCCACCACGCGGGCGACGTCGAGCACGACCGGCCGGATGCGCAGGACCTCCTTGATGGTCGCGTCGAGGTAGGCGTCGTCGGCCCGCGCGCGAGCCATGACCTCGGGGTGGCGGACGAGCCGCTCGCACGCCCAGGCCAGCCCGGTGGCGGTGGTCTCGTGGCCCGCCAGCAGCAGGGTGAGGAGCTCGTCGCGCAGGGCGCGGTCGGGGAGCCCAGCGCGGATGAGCAGGCTGAGCACGTCGACGCGCTCGCCGGCTCCGGGGTCGCTCCGGCGCGTCGCGATCTCGTCGAACAGGATGGCGTCGACGCGGTCGCGCAGGCGCAGGTAGCGGCCGTACGGGCTGCGCGGGCCGAGGTCGACGTTCGTCCACGCGAACCACAGGTAGGCCGGCTGCTCCATGAGGTCGGTCAGCAGCGTGCGCAGGCGGTCCAGGCGCTCGGCCTCGTCGATGCCGAAGACGGTGCGCAGGATCACCTCGAGTGTGATCCGCTGCATGCTCGGGCGGGTGGCGAACGGGCGGTCGGTGGGCCAGGTCGCGATCTCGGCCGCCGCGATCTGCGCCATCACGTCGGCGTAGCGCTTGACCGCCTCGCCGTGGAAGGGCGGCAGCATGAGCTTGCGGGTCTGCAGGTGCTCGGCCTCGTCGAGCAGCAGCAGCGAGTCGTCGCCCAGGGTGGGCGCGAGGAACCGGTTGGCCTCGCCGGCCTTGAACACCGACGTGTCGCCGGTGAAGACCTCCTTGCACGCGGCCGGATCGGTCAGATAGGCGAGCTTCCCGAACGGGATCAGCCGCAGCGAGAAGACGCTGCCGTAGCGTCGCCGGCAGGCGTCGAGGAACGCCACCGGCCGCGCGGAGAACAGCGCAGTCTGGACGAGGGCGGGGAGTCGGGGGCCGGGCGGTTGCGCCACGGCCCCGATTCTCCCATCAGTCGTCGCCCTCGCGCTCCTGTTTCTCGCGCTTGCGCTGCTCGCCGGCCAGCTCGGGCGCCTCGGGGTCGGTCGGGCCGCCGGGGATCGGATCGCCCTTGTACTCGTCGGGGTCGTCGACCTCCTCGCCGCCGACCGTCACGCCGCCGTCGGGCTGATGGACGACCTCGGACGGACCGAGCTTGGTCTCCGGGCCCTCGTCGTAGCCGTGGTCCCCCTCGGCGCCGCCGAAGGTCGAGTACTTGGCCTGGTCGTCGGGCCACTCGGACAAATCAGAGGGCAGGTCCTCGGGATCCCGCTCCTCCCACTCGCGCATCTTCGCCTCGGCGTCTTCGTAGGCCTTCTTGGTCTCCTGCGCCTTCTCGTGCGCCTCGGACTTCTGCTGGGTCTGCTCCTCACTCATGGGTGGGACCTACCCCGGATTGCGGTGCATGCAATCGGGGGTTTGCCAGCTCGGCGTAGACCGCCGCGGTCTGGCGGGCCACGTCCGCCCAGTCGAAGCGCAGCACGTGCTCGGAGGCCTCGGCGACCAGGCGCTCGCGCAGCGGCTCGTCGGTGAGCAGGCGCTCGACCATGACCGCCAGGTGCTCGGCGTCGCCGCCGTTGAAGCGCAGGCCGACGCGCTCGTCGGGGGGCACGATCTCGCGCAGGCCGCCCGTGTCGGCCACGATGCACGGGCAGCCCGAGGCCATGGCCTCCAGGGCCACGAGGCCGAAGGGCTCATACAGCGACGGGATCACGCACAGGTCGGCGATCCGGTAGAGCGAGTGCAGCACGTCGTCGCCGATCCAGCCCAGGAACGCGCCGTGCTCCATGAGCCCGAGCTCCTCAGCCTGCTCTCGCAGCTCGGCCTCGTGGGTGCCGCTGCCCGCGACGAGGAAGCGCACGCCGCCGAGCTCCTCGATGATCCCCGGCAGCGCCTCGAGCGCGAGCTGGAAGCCCTTCTCGTAGACCAGCCGCCCCACCAGCACCACGAGACGCTCGTCGGGCGCGGCGAACTCGCCGCGCAGCCGCTCGAGGTCGGCGACCGGCTCGAGGTCGGCGGGGTCGATGCCGTTGGGGATGACGGAGACGCGGGACTCCTCGAGCCCGTAGATGTCGGCGACGTGCTCGCGCATGTAGTGCGAGCAGGTCACGACCTGATCGGCGCGGTTGGTGATCCAGCGCTCGACGCTGTGGATGTAGGACTGGGGGTGCTTGTCGACCCAGCCCTGGTGGCGGCCGTATTCGGTCGCGTGGATGGTCACAACCAGCGGACAGCGGAAGCGCCGGGCCAGGTGGTCGAGCGCGGACGCGATGAGCCAGTCGTGCCCATGCACGACGTCGAAGTCGTAGCGGTCCCCGAGCTCGACGCCGGCGGCGAGCATGTCGGCGTTCATGTGCTCGACCCAGGCCACGAACTCCTGCAGGTCGCGCGGGCGGCGCGGCTCGCGCACGCGGTGCACCAAGACGCCGTCGATCTCCTGGTCGGCGGGCATGGACTCGTCGCCGCGGGTGAGCACGTGGACCTCGACGCGCTCGGCGGCCACGAGCTGCTCGGAGAGCTTGCGGACGTGGCGCGCCAGGCCGCCCTCGACGATGGGCGGGTACTCCCAGGAGAGGATCAGGACGCGGAGACTCACGGCACAAGCAGCGTGGAGGGCGAGGCGTAGGGAGCGACGTTGCGGACGCGGCCGGCGGGGGAGTCTAGTTCGAGCGCATCCACCGCTGCCGCGGTGTGGTCGGCCGCGCGCTCGCGCCCGTAGGGCGCCGCCAGGTCACGGCTGACCATGAAGGCCCAGTCGCTGGACTGGGCCAGCAGGAGCTCGCGTACGGACAGCGCGTTGGCCCGCGCGCCGGCGCCGACCACGCGCAGCTCCGCGTCGCGCGCGGCCCAGGCCAGGTCGGCGACCTGCGGGCCCGACCACGTCGACAGGGTGCGCGGTGTGCCCCACGTGGTGACGGGCAGGTCGGGAGGCGCCCACGCCGGCTCGTGGCGCGCCGGCGCGTCGTCCAGCGGGGCCAGCGCCAGCCCCTGCTCGGCCGCCTCGGCCAGCACCGCGCTCAGCCACTCGGCCCCTTCGTACCACCAGTGCCCGAGCAGCTCGGTGTCCAGCGCGCACACCAGCAGGGCCGGGCGCCCGAGCTCCGCCCGGCAGGCGTCGAGCCGCTCGAGCGTGCGCGCCACGAAGTCCGCGGCGTGCTCGCGCGCCAGCGCCACCGCCACCTCGTGGCGATAGGGCGTGCCGTCGTTGGTCCACGGCCGGTGGTGGTGGACCGTGTGGTGGTGATAGTCGCGGTAGTGGCCGTGGGCGGGGTAGCCCCGGTCGCTCCAGGCCAGCTCGACGGTGACCCGGTCGACTGGGACGAGCAACGGTCCTGCGGGCGAGCGCAAGGGCACGCCGTGCGCGGCGGACGCCAGCCCGAGCACGTCGGTCAAGTCGACGCACGTCGCGTGCACGCCCGCCTCCTCGAGCATTGGGTCCAGCCACGACGCGTGCGCGCACTCGGGCAGCCAGAAGCCGCCGGCCCAGTCGGCGGCGCCCGCGCGGCGGCGGAAGGCCTCGATCCCGGTCTGCACCTGCAGGCGCACGCCGCCGTCGGTGGCGCACAGCGGCAGCACCGCGTGCGTGGCGGTCGACGTCCATGCCGTCCGCGCCAGCAGCGGACCCAACACGTCGTGGCCGAGGGCCTCGAAGCGCTCCGCGGCGCGCACGTAGTCGCCGCCCGCGCGCTCGACCTCGTCGGCGAGCACGTGCTCCCGGCCCTCGCGCAGCCCGGCCGCGTCGAGCGCGTGCGTCTGGGCACGCACGTCGCGCAGGAAGGCCAGGAAGCGCGTCGCCACGGCCTCGTCGTCGCGCAGCGCCTCGAGCTGGTCGGCGAGCACCGGTGTGACCGAGAGCGTGACCGGCCCCCCTTCGTCGAGTACGTCGAGCAGGGGCAGGTAGGAGGTGGCGATGGCCTCCCACAGCCACTCCTCTCCGAAGGGCCAGGTGCCGTAGCCCTCCACGTAGGGCATGTGGGTGTGGAGGACGAGCGCGAGCTCGCCGCGGGCTAGATCCGGCACACGGCGAGGAAGTCGAGGGCCCGCTGCAGCTCGCGCGCCGGCGCCGGCCGCAGCGCGAAGTCGCGCGCGTCGATCGAGGGCGTGAACCAGCCGTAGAAGCGGTCGGTGAGGCCCAGGCGCGGGTGCACGGCGTCCCAGCCCGCGCGCAGCGCCCACGCGTGCACGCGCAGCCGCCGCGCGTGGAAGAGGCCGAACAGCTCGACGCGGTCAAAGACGCCGGCGCACAGGGCCTGGAACTCCTCCGCCCGGTACTCGTGCACGTGCCACGGGTTGCCCGAGCGCTCGGCGCCGGGCGGCGCCAGCGTGAGCACGTTGGGCGTCGACACGTACGCGACCCCGCCGGGCGACAGCAGCGAGCGGAAGTGCTCGAGCACGGCGGTCGCGTCCTGCACGTGCTCGATGGTCTGCAGGAAGACGACGTCGTCGCAGGGCTCCGCGAAGCGGTCGACGAGGTCGCGCTCGAAGCGCAGGTTGGGGCGCCGGTAGCGCAGGCGCGCGTGCTCGAACGCCTCCGGGTTGGCGTCGACGCCGACCACGCCCGCCGCCGTCACCGCCAGCGTGTGGGCGCCGTAGCCCTCCCCGCAGGCCATGTCGATGACCTTCCGCCCCGCCACCCGCCGGGCGATCCAGCGGTAGACGACGACGTGGCGCTGGAACCAGTAGTTCTCCTCGGGGACGTCGGGCAGCGTGCGCTCGCCGGTCAGCGCGAGCGGCGGCACGCCGTCGGGCATGTCGCGCTGGCGAATCTGAACGTTGCCGTTCTCTGGCACGACGACTGACGCTATCGTCCCGCGCCGCATGAGCGCCCCACGGACTCCGGCGCAGATCCGCGCGGTCAACGAGCGCTATCACGACGCCGCCGCCGACGAGTACGACGCCAAGTGGGGCATCGACTTCGGCGCCAAGGGCCTGCGCCAGGTCCTGGGCAAGCTCGACAAGGTGCTCGGTCGCGGCCCGCATGGGCCCTACGACAGCGCGCTCGAGATCGGCGCCGGCACCGGGTACTTCTCGCTGAACCTGATGCAGGCCGGCGTGATCCGCTCCGCCACCTGCGTCGACATCTCGCCCGGGATGCTGCGGGCGCTGCGCGCCAACGCGGTCGGCCTCGGACTCGAGGTGCGCACCGAGGCCTGCGACGCGGAGGCGCTCCCGTTCCCGGACGCGAGCTTCGACCTCGTCTTCGGTCACGCCGTGCTGCACCACCTGCCCGACCTGGGCGCCGCGTTCTCCGAGTTCCACCGCGTCCTGCGCCCCGGCGGCACGCTGGCCTTCGCCGGCGAGCCCTCGCGCTACGGCGACCGCCTCGCCGCCGTGCCCAAGCGGGCGGCCGGCGCCGTGGCCCCGCTGTGGCGCGCGGCCATGGGCGCGGGCGCGGCGGAGTCGGCCGCCAACGGCCACGCCGGCCACGGGGTCCACGGGCTCGAGCGCTACGTCGACGTCCACGCCTTCGCCCCCGGCGACCTGCGGAGGCTGGCCCGCAACGCCGGCTTTGAACGGGTGCGCCTGCGCGGCGAGGAGCTGCTGGCGAGCTGGTTCGGCTGGGCCAACCGCTCGCTCGAGGCCACCGCCGAGCCAGCCGAGGTGCCGTGGCTGTGGCGCCAGTACGCCTACCGCGGCTACCTCGTCCTGCAGCAGGTCGACCGCGTCGTGCTCGAGCCGCGCCTGCCGCCGGGGGTCTTCTACAACCTCATGCTCAGCGCCCGCCGGGTCTAGCTACCCGCCGCCGCGGAAGTGCTCGTAGCGAAGTACGTCGCCGCCATGTCCTTGTCGCCGTGGCCGAGCTCCAGGGCGCGCGCGAACTGGCGCCGCGCCACCTCGATCAGCGGCAGGTCGATGCCCGCCTCCTCGGCGGCCTCGAGCACGAGGTCGGAGTCCTTGACCGCCAGCGGCAGCGGGAACGCGGGGTCGAGTGCCTCCTCGAGGATGGCCTTGCCCTTCATCTGCAGGTAGGGCGTGTCCATGGCCCCGCCCTCGATGGTCTCGAGCGCCAGCGCCGGGTCGACGCCGACCGCGCGCGAGAACGCGATCGTCTCGCCGACGGCCTCGGTCAGGCTGAGGATCCAGTGGTTGAGCACGACCTTGAGCCGCGTGGCCGCACCGGGGGCGTCGCCGAGCCAGCGCGTCTCGCGCCCGACCACGGCGAAGATCCGGTCGACCTGCGGGCGCAGGTGGGGCGGGCCCGACGCGATCACCACGAGCTGGGCCTGCTCGGCCGGCTGCTTGGTGCCCAGCACCGGCGCGTCGACGTAGGCGATGTTGCGCTCGGCCGCCAGCGCGGTCAGGCGCTCGGTGCCCTTCAGCCCGACCGTGCTCATCTGCGCCCACACCGGCACGCCGCGCAAGTCCTGCACCGCCGCGGCCACCGCGTCGGTGTCGGCGAGCATCGTCACGAGCACGTCGGCGCCCTCGGCCGCCTCGGCCGGGCTGGCGACGACGGCGACGCCGTGCTCGCCCAGCGGCTGCGCCTTCTCGGGCGTGCGGTTCCAGGCGCGCACGGTCAGGCCGGCGTCGGCCAGGTTGCGCGCCATCGGGAAGCCCATGATCCCGGTGCCGAGGAACGCGATGGTGGTCATGGAGACCGGCTTACCCATGCGGGGAGCGCTCCTACACTGCGTCGCCGATGGCTACCGGCGAGCACGCGCGGGAGTTCCCGCTCTTCCCCCTGGGCATCGTCGCTCTCCCGAGCGAGCTGGTCCCCCTCCACATCTTCGAGGACCGCTACAAGGCGATGGTCGCCGAGTGCCTCGAGTCGGGGCGCGAGTTCGGGATCGTCTGGCTCTCGGACGAGGGCCTGCGCCCGATCGGCTGCGCCTGCGAGATCACCGAGGTGCTCGAGAAGCTCGAGGACGGCCGCATGAACATCGTCACCCGCGGCACCCGGCCGTTCCGTGTGGTCGAGCGCCAGGAGCACCTGGCCTACCCCGCGGGCGAGGTGGAGTTCCTGCCCGACCGCAACGAGGACGCCGACGCCTCGGCGGTGCAGGACGCGCGCGGCGCCTACGCGGAACTGGTCGAGCGCGCCACCGACCGTCGCCCCGAGGAGGCCGAGCTGGCCGAGATGGGCGCCTACGAGATGGCGGCCACGGTCGAGTTCGGGCTCGAGGCCAAGCAGGGCCTGCTCGACCTGCGCTCCGAGAACGCCCGGCTGCGCCTGATCACGCGGCTGTTCCGCGCCGCGGCCAAGCGGCTGGACTTCGTCGAGCGCGCGCAGGACCGCGCGCGCTCGAACGGCAAGGTCCGCTTCGGCTAGGCCATAGCTCGGGGTCGCTGCCAAGGACGCAGGGCTGAAGCCGTGCTGGGCACGGCGAAGCCCGAGGACGCAGGCAGCGGCGCCGAGAATGGGCTAGCGGGGCACGCGGCAGACGTGGATGGCAACGTCGCGGACGAATCCCTGGAGCTGCGCCATGGCCTTGGTCTGTCGCGGCGAGCTGTCCTCGTAGGTGAGCGTGCCCTGAGGCAGCAGGACCTTGTAGGCGAGGATGCTGGCCCGGCCCGGCGGCAGGTGCACGTCGCCCTTGGAGGCGGTGCTGTTCAGCTCGGTCCCGAGCGAGCGGGCGGTGAGCAGGCGCGGGTCGCCCATGTCGCGGGACGGGCCGCCGTTGCAGGTCACGGTGCCGTCATCGGCCACGATCAGGCGCAGCTTCGCGTCGGGGATCGCGCCGCTGCGCTGCACCGCGAAAATGTCGTCGGCCGGGCCACCGCAACCCGCGAGCACGACCAGGGCGGCGCAGGCGGCCGCGACCGCGGCCCACCTCATGCCGTGGCGGCAGCGCCACCGCGGCGGGGATCGCCGACGCCGGCCAGCGGGTCGGCGGTCACCGCGTTCACGCCGCCGAAGAACAGGTTGAGCTCGCGGAAACGGGCCAGCGTGCGGCCGGCGACCTCCAGCGCGTGCGCGTCGAGGCCGGGCTCGACGTAGACGATGTCGTCCTCGAAGTGCGCGCGGGGCGAGCGCACGGCGTCGGCAACGTCCATCCCGCGGTCGACCACGTTGATCACGGTCTGCAGGATGGCGGACCGGATCCGGTTGGATCCCCCGCTGCCGAGCACGAGCTCGGGGCGGCCGTCGCGCAGCACGACGGTCGGGGACATCATGCTCGGCAGCCGCCGCCCCGGTGGGTGCTTGTGGAAGCCCAACGGGTTCAGATCCTGCTCGCCGAGCATGTTGTTGAGGTGAATCCCGGTGCCGGGGACGATGATCCCAGCGCCCTCGCCGTTGGACGTGGTCACGGCACAGGCCCGGCCGTCGGCGTCGAGCACCGAGATGTGCGTGGTCGACCCGAGCGAGCCCCGCTCCCCCAGCGAGGCGAGGAACTCGGGCGTGCGGTACGCCTGCGCCGCCTCCATGACCTCGACCAGCCGCTCGGTGGTGGGCGCAACGTGGCCGTCGCACTCGAGCAGCTCGAGCGCGAATGCGATCAGCGTGCCGCCCGCCGACGGCGGCGGGTTGAGCAGCACGTCGCGGCCGCGATAGGGCAGCACGAGCGGGCGGCGGTTGACCACGCGGTAGGCCTCGAGGTCCTCGGGCGTGAGCAGCCCGCCGCGCTCGGACAGCCAGTCGGCGATCGCCCGCGCGACGTCGCCGCGGTAGAACGGGCGCGGCCCCTCGGCGCCCAGGCGCTCGAGCGTCGTGGCCAGCTCGGGCTGGCGCACCGGGTCGCCGACGCCGAGCACGCGGCCCTCGGGCGCGTAGACGGCCGCGCACTCGGGCTCGGCGGTCACGATGCCGGCGAGGATCTCGACCACGTAGGCCTGCTCGGCGTTGAGCGGCACGCCCTCGCGGGCCAGGCGCGCGGCCGGGCCGGTCAAGTCGCTGAGCGGCAGCGAGCCGTGGGCGCGCGAGGCCTCCCAGATGCCCGCCGGCATGCCGTAGCACCCGACCGAGGCGGGGCCGATGTTGAAGACCTGGTCGGCGTCGCCGAACGAGACGTCGATGGCCACGAGCTCGGCCCGGCGCCCGGAGTCGGTGCCGCGGCCGGAGGCCTCGACCGAGAAGTCGAGCACGACCCGCTCGCCCACGCGGTCGGCGACGAGCATGTAGCCACCGGCGCCCAGGCCGGTCAGGAGCGGCTCGGCGACGAACGAGGTCAGCAGCGCCGCCAGGGCGGCGTCGACGGCGTTGCCGCCCGCGCGCAGGACGTCTGCGCCGGCCTGCGCGGTCAGCGGGTGTCCTGCGGCGACTACCCCCGAGGAATGAATTCCGGCACGTCGAGATCGGCGAGGTTGCGGCTGGCGCGCGTCGGCCGCTCGCGCCGGCTGATGCGCGGCTCGCCGCGCGGCTCCTCGAGCCCGCGGGTGGCGCCCGGCTCGTCGCTGCGGCGGCGTGGCGTGATGCCGTCGGCGTAGCCGGTGGCCACCACCGTCACCCACACCTGGTCCTCGAGCTTGTCGTCGACCATGGCGCCGAAGATGATGTTGGCCTCGGGATGGGCCGCCTCGGACACGGCCCGGGCCGCTTCGTTGACCTCCCACAGCGAGAGGTCGCGGCCGCCCGTGATCGAGAGCAGGATCGACCGCGCGCCGTCCATGCTCGTCTCGAGCAGCGGCGAGGCGACGGCCTTCTCGGCCGCCTCGACGGCGCGGCGCTCGCCCGTGCCCATGCCGATGCCGAGCAGCGCGTTGCCGGCCTCCGACATGATCGTGCGCACGTCGGCGAAGTCGAGGTTGATCAGCCCCGGCAGCGTGACCAGGTCGGAGATCCCCTGGACGCCCTGGCGCAGCACGTCGTCGGCGACGCGGAACGCGTCGACCATCGAGGTCTGCTTGTCGAGCACGGTCAGGAGCCGGTTGTTGGGCACGACGATGAGCGTGTCCACGTCCTGGGCCAGGTCCTTGATGCCGTCGTCGGCCTGGGCCGCCCGGCGCGAGCCCTCGAAGCCGAACGGCTTGGTGACGATGCCGACGGTCAGGGCGCCGATCTCGCGCGCGATGCGAGCCACGATCGGAGCCGCCCCCGTGCCGGTGCCGCCGCCGGAGCCGGCGGTGATGAACACCATGTCCGAGCCCTTGAGCAGGGACTTGACCTTGTCGTAGTCCTCCATCGCCGAGGCCCGGCCGAGCTCGGGGTCGGCCCCTGAGCCCAGGCCGCGGGTGACGCTCGCGCCGATCTGCACGTTGATGTTGGCGGACGAGCCCTGCAGCGACTGCTGGTCGGTGTTGATGGCGAGAAACTCGACGCCCTCGACCTCGGCCTCGATCATGCGGTTGATGGCGTTGACGCCGGCGCCGCCGACGCCGACGACGCGCAGCACGGGCGCACCGGTGCCCTCGGGCGTCTCGGCGGGCGCGGCCTGCGAGTCAGGCCGCGGGCGCTCGCGGGCCGCGGGCGTGGAGGGCGACATGACGTTCTCCGGGATGTCCGCGGAGAACGCGTGGCGCAGCCGCTCCTGCGGGGAGGGGATCGGCACCTCGTCGGTGTCCGGGGCCTCCGGCTGCGGAGAGGCGGGCGCGGCGGCGGACGCGGGCTTCCGGGCCTTGGTCGCTTCCTCCTCCGACTGCTGTTCAGTGCTGCGGAAGAGGGCGGCCAGAGGCCCCTCGCGCATGCTTGCTCGCTTACCGCTTGCCACTCTCGAGGACCTCCTTCGCAAGCTGACGGTAGGCGTGGGCCGCCGTGCCGTCCGGATCGTACTTCAGCACCGACATCCCCTTCACGGGGGCCTCGGCGAACCGCACCGTCTTCTTGATGCGCGAAGCGAAGACACGATCGCCGAAGTTCTCCTCGAGGATCTCGATGGCTTCCTTCGCGTGGATCGTGCGCGAGTCCACGAGGGTCGGCAGGATGCCCTCGATCTCCACGTCGGGATTGAGGTTCTCGCGGATCATGGCCAGTGTGTTCTGGAGCTGGATGAGCCCGCGCATCGACAGATACTCGCATTGGACGGGGACGATCACCTTGTCGGCCGCCGTCAGCGCGTTGATCGTGAGCAGCCCGAGGCTGGGCGGCGTGTCGATGAACACGTAGTCGTAGTCGTCGTCGATCGCGCGCAGCGCCTTCTCCAGCGAGCGCTCGCGACCGATCTTCGTGGACATCGCGATCTCGGCGCCGGCGAGGTCGATCGAGGCGCACGCGATGTCGATCTCGCGCTTGCGGATGACCTCGCGTATCGAGGTGTCGTGGACGAGCACGTCGTACATGGACATCTTGAGGCCGTCCGGGTCGATGCCCTGCGACATGGAGAGGTTGCCCTGTGGGTCCATGTCGACGCAGAGGACGCGGTTGCCCTGCTCGGCGAAGGCGACGGCCAGGTTCAGGGTCGTCGTCGTCA
>DATBDE010000022.1:0-12226 GCA_036270095.1 Solirubrobacteraceae bacterium
CTTGATCGTGTCGTAGTACTTGGCGTCGGTGATGTGCAGGTCGTTGCACCGTGTGGCACCGACGACAGCGCACGTCTTCGTGTTCGCGGGGCTGTACCCGGTCACGTCCGCGACCTTGGCCTGCGTCGCCGGCGAGGTCACATAGTTCATGTACTTGTAGGCGCAGATCGGGTGCTTCGCGTTCTTCGAGAGCATCCACGAGTCCGACCACCCGGTCACCCCCTCCTTGGGCAGAACCTCCTTGACGTTCATCCCGGCCTTCTTGAGGTCGTTCGTCATCAGCGGCCAGCCCGCGCCGATCACGGCGTCACCGGACTTGAAGAGCTGCTCGAAGTCCGAGGCGAGCACCCAGTACTTCCGCACGATCGGGCGCTGCTGCTTGAGCTTGCCGGTGACCTGATCGAGCGTCTGCTGGCTGATCGCGTAGGGGTTCGACTGGTTGAAGAACTGCAGCGCCGGGTCGGCGATCTGGATCGGGTTGTCCGGGACGGTGATCTTGCCCGCGTAGGGCGACCCCGCGTATAGCGTGTTCCACGACGTGGGCGGCTGCTTGATCTTGTCCGCGTTGTAGATGAGGACGTTCGCGCCCCACATGAACGACAGCCCGTAGTGCTTGCCGCCCTCGGTGTTGAAGCCGGGCGACTGGAGCTGCGGGGCCAGCGCCGAGAAGTTCGTCAGCTTCGACGTGTCCAGCGGCGCCACCGCGCCGGATCTGATCGCGCGCACCGATGCGTCGCCGGAGAACGAGGCGAGGTCGTACTGGCCGCCGCCACCGGACTGGAACTTGGTGAACATCTCGTCCGAGCTGCCCGCGGGCACCGCGTTGACCTGGCAGCCCGACTGCTGCTCGAAGCCCTTGACGAACGACGGGTCGGCGTAGCCCTCCCACACGACCATGTTGAGCTTGCCCTCACCCTTGGCGTTGGTGGCGGGGCCCGTTGCGGACGTGTCCGACGAGTTGCTCGACCCACCGCAGGCGACGAGCGTGCCTGCGGCGACGCACGTCACGGCCAGGGCCACGAGTTGCTTCACGGCGATCCCTCCTTGGTTTGGAGCACCCGGGTGTGCCGGCGTGCCCACGTGAGCGTGACCTCCCTGCCCTCGAGGTCCCGAACGTCCTCGAGCGCCTCCTCGGTGTTCTGGCGTACGACCATGAGCGCGCCGCCGCCCTCGAGCTCGACCACGAAGCGCGACACCGGGCCTGCGTACAGCCCTTCGCGCACGGTCCCGAAGGCCCGGCACCGGTCGTCGTCACCGCTCGGCGGCTGGGTGAGCAGCGCGATCCGCTCCGGGCGCACGGTGACGGTCGCGGTCGCTCCCGCCGTCACCCCGGTCTCGACGTCGGCGCGCACGCTGTCGCGAGGCCCCAGGCGCAGCCGCGCGACGGCGCCCTCCACGCCGTCGACCTCGAGCTCGAGCAGGTTCGACACACCGACGAACCCGGCGACGAAGGTCGAGTCGGGCTCGTCGTAGACCTCCTGCGGCGTGCCCACCTGCAAGATCCGGCCCGCGTCCATGACCGCGATGCGATCGCTCATGGACAGCGCCTCGTCCTGGTCGTGGGTGACGTAGACGAAGGTGATCCCGACCTCGGACTGGATCCGCTTGAGCTCGACCTGCAGCTGCTGGCGCAGCTTCAGGTCCAGCGCGCCCAGGGGCTCGTCGAGCAGGAGCACGCGCGGGCGGTTGACGAGGGCGCGGGCGAGCGCGACGCGCTGGCGCTGGCCGCCCGAGAGCTGGCCTGGGCGCCGGTCGTCGAAGCCCTCGAGCTGCACCATCCCGAGCGCCTCGCGCACCCGTGCGTCGCGCTCGGCGCGCGCGACGCGCTTGACCCGCAGCCCGTAGGCCACGTTGGCGGCCACGCTCATGTGCGGGAAGAGCGCGTAGTCCTGGAAGACAGTGTTGACGTTGCGTTCCGTGGGCGGAAGGCGCGTCACGTCGCGGCCGGCGAGCTCGATCATCCCCGCGTCGGGCCGCTCGAAGCCGCCGATCATGCGCAGGCACGTCGTCTTCCCCGACCCCGACGGGCCGAGCAGGGTGAAGAACTCGCCGCGTCCGATCCGGAGATCCACGGAGTCCACGGCGACGACGTCGCCGTAGGCCTTGCGCACGCCCGCCAGGTGAACGTCCTGGGCGGCGGCCTGTTGATCGCCGAGCCCCGTCGGGCCGGCGACCGCACCTGCCTCCATGGTCCACTTATACCTGTCACCGGGGCGGCGACGGCGACGAAATATCCTCGGCGTCATGAAGGTCGCCGTCGTCGGCTATCCCAACGTGGGCAAGTCCTCGCTCGTCAACCGCCTCAGCGGGACGCGCGACGCGGTCGTGCACGAGACCTCCGGTGTGACCCGCGACCGCAAGGAGATCGAGACCGACTGGAACGGGCGCACGTTCGCGCTCATCGACACCGGCGGCGTCGATCTGGCCGACGGCGACGAGCTCGCGCGCTCGGTGCAGGACCAGGCCCGCGCCGCGCTGGCCGACGCCGACGTGGTCGTGCTCGTGGTCGACGCCCGCGCCGGGCTGCGCCCGGGCGACGCCGAGCTCGCCGACCTGCTGCGCCGCGCCTCCCAGCCCGTGCTCGTGGCGGCCAACAAGATCGACGTCGTCGCCGACATGCCGGCCGCGGCCGAGTTCCACCGCCTCGGCCTGGGCGACCCGTTCCCGGTCTCCGCCGGGCAGGGCCTGGGCACCGGCGACCTGCTCGACGCGATCGTGGAGCGGCTGCCCGCGCCGGCCGGCGACGACGAGGGCGACGAGCCCGTCCGCCTGGCCGTCATCGGCCGCCCCAACGTGGGCAAGTCCTCCCTGGTCAACCGCATCCTTGGGGAGGAGCGGGTGATCGTCTCCGAGCGCGCGGGCACCACGCGCGACGCGATCGACCTCCCGATCGAGGTCGACGGACGCGCCGTGGTCCTCATCGACACCGCGGGCCTGCGGCGCGGGTCCAAGGTGCAGGAGTCGATCGAGTACTACACGACGCTGCGCAGCCGCCGCGCGGCCGAGCGCGCCGAGGTCGCCATCGTCGTCTGCGACGCCGCCGACGGCGTCACCGCCCAGGACCTGCGCGTGGCCGAGCTGGCCATGCAGAGCGGCTGCGCGACCGTGCTGGCCCTGAACAAGTGGGACCTGGGCCCCGAGGTCGACCTCGACCACGAGCGCGCGCGCACGGCGTCCAAGCTGCGCCTGCGCCCACGCGTGCTGACCGCCAGCGCCAAGACGGGCCGCGGCGTGCGCCGCCTGCTCACCGAGGCCCTGGCGCTGGCCGATCGCGCCAGCGTCCGCATCCCCACGCCCGAGCTCAACCGCTTCCTGGGCGAGGTCGCGGCCGCCCGCCAGCCCCCGGCCCGTCGCGGGCACCGGCTCAAGCTCCTCTACGGCGCCCAGGTCGGGGTGTCCCCGCCGCGCTTTGCCATCTCGGTCAACGCCCGCAACCGGTTGACGCGCGACTACGCCTACTTCGTCGAGAACCGGCTCCGCGACCGCTACGGATTCCAGGGTGTGCCGCTGATCATCGACTTCGTCGAGCGTCGGGGCGATCGGCGACAATCCCGCAATGCCGGAAACCGCCGAGCGCGCGCCTGAGCGGCCCGCCCTGCACGAACGCCTGCGCGGGGCGCTCCCCGACGACGTCCACCAGCGCCGCCGCCTCGTGGCCCTTCTGGGGCTGCTCGCGGTCGTCGTGGTGGTCGTCGTCCTCGTGCTCGTGCTCTCCGGCGGCGGCGACACGGCGCCCTCGACGAACGCGGCCAAGGTCGTCCCCGGCAACGCCCTCGTGTTCCTCAACCTGTCGACCGACGGCAGCCGCGAGGGAGTCAAGCGCGCGCTGGCCACGGCTGGGCGGCTGCCCTCGTTCCGGCCCGCGCAGCAGGCGCTCGCACGCCGGCTGGGAACGCGTCGCGGCCCGGTCAACTTCGCCCGCGACGTCCGGCCCTGGCTGGGCAACGAGGTCGCGCTGGCCGTGCTGCCCACGAACACGCCGGTCTCGCAGTCCGAGATCGTGCTCGACGTCAGCGACCGCGACAAGGCCGAGAAGTTCATCGACAGCACCGCCGGGGGCAGCGGCACGGTCAAGGACCAGGGCGTCGAGATCCGCCGCTACGGGGCGGTCTCGACCGCGTTCATCGCCGGCGACCTCGTCATCGCGCCGGAGAACGTGATCCGCGAGGCGATTTCCTTGTCGCAGGGCCACGGCCAGACCCTGGCCAAGGCGAGCCTGTTCGCGAAGGCCTACGACGGCTTGCCCGCTGGTCGCGTGCTCGACGTGTACGTCTCGCGGGACGGCGTGCACCGGCTGCTGGCCCCGCAGGGCGGCGTGCTCGGGCTGGCCGGCACGCTGGTCGACCAGCCCGCGCTGTCGGCCGTCGGCGCCTCGCTGAGCGCCCAGGACGCGCAGGCCAAGCTCACCGTCCACACCGTGCTCGACCCGGCCCTGGCCAAGGCCACGCCCGGGTTCAAGCCGTTCTCACCGCAGCTGCTCAGCGACGTGCCCAGCGGCACCCTGGCCTACCTCGGCGTCGCCGGCCTGGACCGCGCCGCCGGCCGCCTGCTCGGGCTGGCCGGGGCGACCGGCGTGAACGGCGCCGGCGTGGCCCAGCTGGCCCAGAACGCCCGCGCCACGCTGGAGAAGCGGGCCGGCGTGGACCTCGACCGCGACGTCATCTCGGTCCTGAAGGCCGAGACCGCGCTGTTCATCCTCCCGGCGGTACCCGCGCCGACCCTCGCGCTGGTGGCCCAGACGCCGGACGAGAAGCGCACGCGCGCGGCCCTGGCGAAGCTCCAGGTCCCGCTCGCGCGCCTGTTCGCGCCGCCCAGCAGCGGCGCCGGCCAGGCCCCGACCTTCCAGGACCGCAACGTCGGCGGCATCGACGCCTTCCAGCTGCGCCTGTCGCCCACGGTCGAGTTCGACTACGCGGTGTTCGACGGCAAGCTGGTCATCGCCACGAGCCTCGCCGGCATCCAGCGGATCAAGCGGATCAAGAGCTCGCTGAAGGACGATCCTGCCTTCACCAGCGTCCTGGGCGACCGGCCGTCGACGGCCACGTCGCTAGTCTTCCTCGACTTCGCCCAGCTACTGGCGCTCGGCGAACGCACCGGCTTGGGCCAGGACCCCGCATATCTCGCGGTGCGCGACGACGTCAGTCGCGTGCGCGCCGTCGGAATGGCGACGACAGCCGGCAAGAACGAAACGACCGCGGAGATCTCGATCGCACTGAAATGACCACGTATACCGACAACGAGTTCCTGTTCACCTCGGAGTCCGTCACCGAGGGCCATCCCGACAAGATCGCCGACCAGATCTCGGACGGCGTCCTCGACGCGGTGATGCGGGACGATCCCAACGGCCGCGTGGCCTGCGAAACGCTGGTCAACACCGGCCTCGTCGTCGTGTCGGGGGAGATCTCCACCGACACCTACGTGGACATCCAGCAGGTGGCCCGCCAGACGATCGAGAAGATCGGCTACAACGACGCCGACCTCGGCTTCTCGTGCGACTCCTGCGCGGTGATCAGCGCGATCGACAAGCAGTCGTCGGACATCGCCCAGGGCGTCAACACCTCGCACGAGGCGCGCCACGACCCGTCCGACGACGACCAGCTCGACATCGCCGGCGCCGGCGACCAGGGCATGATGTTCGGGTACGCCACGCGCGAGACGCCCGAGCTCATGCCGCTGCCGATCGCGCTCGCGCACAAGCTGGCCAAGCGGCTGGCCGACGTGCGCCACGGCGAGGTCGTGCCCTACCTGCGCCCGGACGGCAAGACGCAGGTCTCGGTGCGCTACCGCGACGGCCGGCCGGTGGAGATCGAGAAGCTGTTGATCTCGACCCAGCACAAGGAGGGGGCGGAGTCGCTGATCCCCGACGACCTGTGGGAGCACGTGGTCGATCCGATCCTGCCCAAGGACCTCTACGACGAGCACAAGCTGCGGCGCAACTTCCTCGTCAACCCGACGGGTCGGTTCGTCATCGGCGGGCCGGTGGGCGACGCCGGGCTGACCGGGCGGAAGATCATCGTCGACACCTACGGCGGCATGGCCCGTCACGGCGGGGGCGCGTTCAGCGGCAAGGACCCGTCCAAGGTCGACCGGTCCGCGGCCTACGCCGCGCGTTATGTGGCCAAGAACGTCGTCGCGGCGGGGCTGGCCGACCGCTGCGAGGTCCAGGTGGCCTACGCCATCGGCGTGGCCCACCCGGTCTCGGTCATGGTCGAGACCTTCGGCACCGAGAAGATCGGCGTGGCCAAGATCGCGGAGCTCATCAACGCGCACTTCGATCTGCGCCCCGGGGCCTTTCGCGAGTACCTGCGGCTGCACCGCCCGATCTTTCAGAAGACCGCGGCCTACGGCCACTTCGGGCGCGAGGACCACGACTTCACGTGGGAGCGCACCGACAAGGCCGAGGCGCTGCGCGAGGCCGCCGGTCTTGGCGCAGCCACGGTCAGCTAGATGGTTGATTCCGCGGCCCCGCGCGCGCGGATGACGCGCGGATACCTGCGCTGGATCGGGGTCATCGGGCTCGCCAATGGCTGGCATTGGCTTCGCCCTGCTTCCCCCGCCCAGCTTGTTCCCGCGCGCCCCCGCGCACACGGGGCCGCGGAATCAACCATCTAGGCGCATGCCCCTGCCGCCGGCGCTGCGCCGGCTCGCGCCCGCGCCGCTGCGGGACTCTCCGCGGCTGCGCGGTCTGGCGCTGGGTGCGGGGCTGATCCCGCCGCGCCCGATGCACACCGAACGGGAGGCGGCGCTGCTGCGCCGCCTGGCGGCGGCGGGGGACTGCGTGGTCGAGGTGGGCGTCTACGAGGGCTCGTCGTCGGTCCAGCTCGTCGAGGCGATGGCCCCCGCTGCCACCCTTCACCTCGTGGACCCCTACGTCGAGAACGCCCTGCGCTCGGGCTGGCGCGGGGTCGAGCGCGCCACCAAGCGCACAGTCACCCGCGCGGCGCGCCAGGCCGACGGGCCGCAGCTGCGCTGGCACGTGTGCACGAGCGAGGAGGCCGCGCGGGGCTGGAACGGCACTGCGGTCGACGTCGTGTTCATCGACGGCGACCACACGCGCAAGGGCGCCCGCCTGGACTGGGACCTGTGGTCCCCGCACGTCCCCGAGGGCGGGGCGGTGGTGTTCCACGACGCCCGCGAGGGTAAGCCGGAAGGGCGAGGGCTCCCCGGCCCCACCGCGGTGGTCGACGAGCTGGTCCGCGGGGCTTCGCCGGTCGCCGGCTGGGCCATCGGCGACGAGGTCGACTCGGCAGTCGCGGTGGTCAGGGAAACGTGATGCGACGTCTGGCGCTCATCTTCGTTGCGGCGACCATGCTCGCGGGGTGCGGGACCGACCACGGCATCGGCGACGGCTCCTACGACCCGCGCGACTCGCGCATCGAGTGCTTCGCCAAGGACGGTTACCCGGCCAAGAAGGTGGGGAACAGCGACGTCGTCGTCACCCCGCCGGGCCAGCGCCCGCTGCGGGTCTACTTCGCGTCCACGCCCGGCGAGGCCGAGGCGCTCGCGGTCGAGAGCCGCGCCCAGGGCGCCGAGCAGCTCGGCCGCGCGCTGCTCTACGTCGGCAACGCACCCGAGAACGTGCTGAACAAGCTCGAGGGCTGCCTCGATGACAACTGACCTGGCGCCGCGGCCGCCCGCGCGGCCGGCGTCGTTCGCGCTCTCGCGCCCGAGCTGGCTGACCGGCACGCTCTTGGTCGTCGTCGGCTGCCTGGCCCTGGCTGCCCTCAGCCTGCTCGCGCCCAGCGCGCCGACCTATGACCCGTGGTCGTGGATCATCTGGGGCCGCGAGGTCGTCCACCTGGACCTCTCGACCGTCGGCGGCCCGTCGTGGAAGCCGCTGCCGGTGCTGTTCACGGCGCCCTTCGCGCTGTTGGGCAACAGCGCCGCACCCGCCCTGTGGCTGGTGATCGCGCGGGCGGGCGCCCTGCTCGCGCTGGTCATGGCCTTCCGGCTCGCGCGCCGCCTGGCCGGCGAGCCCTGGGGCATCGGCGCCGGCCTGGTCGCCGCGCTGGCGCTGGTCACCTCGACCGGGTTCATCCGCGACGTGTGGCCGGGCAACTCCGAGGGCCTACTGATCGCCTTCCTGCTCTGGGCGGTCGTCAGCCACCTCGAGGGGCGGCGCCGGCAGGCGTTCGTGCTCGGCGTGCTCGCCGCACTGCTGCGCCCCGAGAGCTGGCTGTTCGTGGGCGCCTACGGCCTGTGGCTGGCCTGGCGCGACCCGCGCATGCGCAAGTGGGTCGTCGGCGCGGGCGTGCTCGTGCTGGCGCTGTGGTTCCTGCCCGAGCTGTGGGGCTCGGGCCAGATCTTCCGCGCCGCCGAGCGGGCCAACAACCCCGACCCGCAGAGCCCGGCCTACGCCGCCGACCCGGCGCTCGCGGTGCTGCGGGCGTTCGGGGGCACGTTCATCTGGCCGCTGTTCGCGCTCTGCGGCATCTCCGTCGGGTACGCGCTGGCGCGCAAGGGACGCGCGCTCGCGGTGGTCGGGCTGGCAGGCCTGGGGGTGGCCTGGCTCGTGCTCGTCGCCCTGATGACCCAGGCCGGCTACTCGGGCAATCCGCGCTACCTCATGCCGGTCGGCGCGGTGGTATGCGTGCTGGCCGGGGTGGGCGTGGCGCGCCTGCTCGAGCTCGCGCCTGCGCCGAAGTCGCGGCTCGTGCGCGGGGCGGTGGCGGTTGGGCTCGTGCTCGTCGTCGCGGTGATCGTCTACAACCGGCCCCAGCTCGACGCGGTGACCCACGGCCTGCGCGACGAGGCCCAGCTCAACGACCAGCTCGACACGCTGGTCGCGCGCGCGGGCGGACCGGCCACGGTGCTGGCCTGTGGGCAGCCCATCACCGGCGCCTACCAGGTGCCGGCGCTGGCCTGGCGCCTCGACGTGCACTCGGTCCGCGTCGGGCTCGTGCCCCACCCGCCGGCCGTGGTGTTCCGCGCCGACCGCTCCGTACGCATGCCGCCGGTGCCGCAGCAGCCGCCCTACCGCGAGCTCGCCGCGGCGGGGCGCTGGCAGGCCTACGGGGACTGCCGATGAGCACCACGGCCTCCACCGCACGGCGCGTCCGCCTGGCCCTGCCCTCGCTCGAGGACCGGCACAACCTCATCTGGATCACCGTCGCCTACGTCATCGGGCTGATCGCGATCTCGGCCTTCATCCGCACGCGCGCGATCTCGGGCCCGTTCTGGATCGATGAGGGCCTGTCGGTCGGGATCGCGTCGCACCCATTCAGCGAGATCTTCCACGCGCTGACCGAGGACGGCTCGCCGCCGCTCTACTACCTGCTGCTGCACTTCTGGATGGAGGCGTTCGGGCGCAGCGAGGAGAACACCCACGTCCTCTCGCTGCTGTTCGCGCTGCTGACCGTCCCCGCGGCGCTGTGGGCCGGGTGGGCGCTGTTCGGGCGCCGGGCCGGGTACATCGCCGCGGCGCTGGCCGCGTTCAACCCGTTCCTGGTCGCCTATGCCCAGGAGACGCGGATGTACTCGTTCCTGGCGCTGCTCTGCCTGCTGGCGACCGCGTGCTTCGCGCTGGCCTTCGTGCGCCGGCAGCGGGTCTACCTGATCCCGCTCGCGCTCCTGCTCGCCGCGATCGCCTACACCCACAACTGGGGGCTGTTCTTCGACGCCGGCTGTGCGCTGGCGGTGATCCTCGTGTGGCGCTGGGCGCCGGACCGGAGCGGGATCATCCGCGACGCGGTGCTGTGCTTCGGCGCCGCCGCGATCCTGTTCCTGCCCTGGGTCCCGACGCTGATCTCGCAGGCCCAGCACACCGGCGCGCCGTGGGCGACCCGGCCGAAGCCCAAGGCGTGGCTCCAGGTGCCGGGCAACCTGTTCGGCGGCGACCTGACCTCGTTCGTGCTTCTGGTCGGCGCTGCGCTCGGCCTGGTGGCGTTGTGGCAGCGCCGAAGGGAGCCGGTGGGGCGCACGCTGGTGACCGTGTTCGTGGTGGCGCTGGCGGCGGTGCTGCTGGCCTGGATCGCGTCGCAGATCTCGCCCGCATGGAGCACGCGCTACCAGGGCGTGGTGCTCGGGCCGCTGCTGCTGTTCGCGGCCGCCGGTCTGGCGTACTCGCGCTGGCTGGGGATCGGGGTGCTGGTGTACCTCGTCGTCTGGTGGGCGACGGTCACGCCGACGCCGGCGCTGCAGAACAAGAGCGACGTCGACGACGTGGCGGCGCAACTCGGCCCGATGCTGCGTCCCGGGGACCAGGTCGTCTCCACGCAGCCCGAGCAGATCCCGGTGCTCTACTACTACCTGCCCAACGCCGCGTTTCTGCGCTACGCCGACACCATGGGCCCGGTGGCCGACCCGCAGGTGATGGACTGGCGTGACGCGCTGGACCGGCTGAAGGCCTCGCGGGTGGGCAACGCGTTCGAGCCGGTGCGCGATCGGATGCCGGTGGGGCGGCGCCTGCTGCTGGTCTCGCCCATCACCGAGAACCCGCGCAGCTGGCGGGCGCCGTGGACCGAGCTCGTCCGGCGCCGCGGGGCCCAGTACGGCGAAGCGCTGCAGGCCGATCGGCGCTTCCACTGCACCGCCCACGCGCCGCTCTTCTATCGCTACTCGTCCACCGTGGGCGTGCGGGCGGTGCTGTGCCAGAAGGTCTCCGCGTAGCGTCGCCGGTGCCGCGGAACCTCGAGCTCAAGGCCGTCGACCCCGATCCCGCGGCCACGCTGGCCGCGGCGCTCGCCCTCGGGGCCGAGGAGGAGGCCACGCTTCACCAGCGCGACACGTACTTCTTCGCCGTCACCGGGCGGCTGAAGCTGCGCGAGGCGCCGCCGGAGCCGGCCCAGCTCATCGGCTACGCGCGCGCGGACCGGTCCGGCGCGTCGGTGAGCGCCTACGAGATCGCGCCGGTGTTCGACCCCGCGACGCTGGGCGCGGTGCTCGCGCAGACGCTGGGCGTGCGGACGGTGGTCGAGAAGCGGCGCCGGCTACTGCTCTGGCGCGGCGTGCGCATCCACCTCGACCGCGTCGCCGGCCTGGGGGATTTCGTGGAGATCGAGGCCGTCACGAGCTCGCCCGGCGGCCCGGCGGCCGAGGAGCCGAAGGTGGCCGAGCTGCGCCGGGCGCTGGGGATCGGCGACGAGCGGCTCGTCGCCGTGGGCTACGCCGACCTCCTGCCCCAGCGCTGAGACCAGCGGCAACGCTTCCCCCCGGTAGGGTGCGATGCATGTCTGCGTACGCACTTATCAATCTGCTCGACCTCGACGACCTCGCGGCCGACGCCCCGGACCGCTCCGTTCGCTTCGGCCGCACCGCGCTGGAGTCGCGCGACCTCGGCGTGAGCCTCTTCACCTACGAGGCCGGCGTTCGCAGCTCGATGGCGCACAGCCACAAGGAGCAGGAGGAGGCCTACGTCGTGGCCGAGGGCTCCGGGCGTGTCCTGCTCGACGACGAGGTCCACGACCTCGAGCAGTGGGACGTCGTGCGCGTCGCCCCCGAGGTCAGCCGCGCCTTCGAGGGTGGCCCGCACGGCATGAAGGTCATCGCCGTGGGCGGCCCCAAGCCCGAGGGCGGCGACGGCGTGCCGAACGAGCGGACCTGGCCGGACTAGCGCCGGTAGCTGACGTGCACCACGCCGCTCGGTGACGCCACTACGCCCGTGCGCTCGAGCTGGGCCGGGGGCGCGGACGTGTGGTCTTCGAACAGACGGCGGCCGCCGCCGAGGAAGACCGGCGCGATGTGCAGGTGCATCGCGTCCACCAGTCCGGCCTTCAAGTACTGCTGGCCCACCGCGGCGCCGCCGCCGATGAGCACGTCGCCGTCGCCGGCGGCTGTGCGCGCCTGATCCAGCGCGGACTCGATCCCGTCGCTGACGAAGGTGAAGGTCGTCCCGCCCTCCATCGGCAGCGGGTCGCGCGGGTGACGGGTGAGCACGAAGACGGGATAGTGGAACGGCGGCTCGTCGCCCCACCAGCCACGCGCGTTGCCATCGGCCTCCCAGGGCCCCGAGCCGCCGCTGAACTTGCCGCGGCCCATCACCTCGGCGCGGATGCCGCCCCAGGTCTGGTCGAGCAGGCGCGAGTCGTCGTTGTCGTCGCCGCCGCCCTTCGTGCCGTGGGTGTCGTTGAAGTACCGGGTCGCGAAGAGCCACTCGTGCAGCAGCTCGCCGCCGCGGCCCAGCGGGTCCTCGTCGGTCGGGTCGGGGCCGGCGACGTAGCCGTCGAGGGACATCGAGATGTCGAAGATCACGTTGGTCATGCCATGGAGACCGGCGACGGCGAAGGAA
>DATBDE010000023.1:0-4012 GCA_036270095.1 Solirubrobacteraceae bacterium
GACTATCCGGTCGAGCTCCAGGAGAACATGTACTTCGCCGCCGAGACCTTCGCCGGCCACCCGGGCCTGGAACAGACCGTGCGCCTGGAGGAGAACCTGCTCGTGACCAAGGACGGGCCGATCATCTTCACCAAGCACCCCTTCGCGGACGAGGCGCTCGCCTAGCCATGCCGGCACCGGAAGGGGAGCCGGCGGCCCGCTACGCCGATCTCGACGGCCGCGTCGCCCTGGTCACCGGCGGGTCTCGCGGCATCGGCGCGGCGACGTGCCGTCTGCTGGCGCAGAACGGCGTGCGGGTCGCGGTCAACGGGCGCGACCCCGGCCCCGTCGATGCGCTGGTGGACGAGCTCGGGGGTGGCGCGCTTGCCGCCCCCGGGGACGCGACGTCGTGGGACCACGTCGAGGGGATCCGCGACCACGTCCTGGGCGCGCTCGGCCCGGTGGACATCCTCATGCCCTTCGCGGGCGGCTTCGACCACTACACGTCGGTGCAGGACATCACCGAGGCCGAGTGGCACCACGTCATCGACGCCAACCTCACCTCGACCTTCCTGGCGGTCAAGGCTTTCATCCCGGGCATGATCGAGCGGCGCCACGGCGCCGTGGTGACCATGGCCTCCAACGCCGCCCGGCTGCTGGACGCGACCCTGGTCTCCTCCTACGCTGCGGCCAAGGCCGGGATCGTGCAGTTCACCCGCCACGTGGCGCGCGAGGTCGGGCCGAGCGGCGTGCGCTGCAACTGCATCGCGCCCGCCACGACGCTGACCGAGCGCATCGAGCGCAACCTCGACGAGGAGCAGCGCGAGGCGCTGGCCAAGCTGTCGCCGCTCGCGCGCTTGGGCGCGCCCGAGGACTCGGCCCACGCCGCCGTGTTCCTGGCCTCGGACGCGGCGGGGTGGCTTACCGGCGTGACACTGGACGTCGCCGGCGGCCGCGTGATGGCCTAGACCGGCAAGGGGGTCAAGTCTTTCTTTGCCGCACCGCAATCCAGTGCGGCAAAGAAAGACTTGACCCCCCCCAACCCCCCTCAGCCTTTCTAGGCCAGCAGGCGCTCGTCGAACGCGGTGCGGGTCAAAGCGCGGCCGCCGTCCGCGGTCACCGCGATCGTGTCCTCGAGCCGCACGCCGGCGCCGCCGCGCACGCCGGGCACCCAGATGAGCGGCTCGAGCGCGAGCGTCATGCCCTCCTCGAGCGTCGCCTCCTCGGCGCCCGGCTGCTGCTCGCCCACGTAGGGCGGCTCGTTGGCGCCCATGCCGATGCCGTGGCCGATGAACAGGCTCAGGAGGCGGTCGGCCAGCCCGTGCTCGCGCGCCGCGCCGGTCACCGCGGCGGCGACGTCGGTGGTGGTCGCGCCGGCGCGCATGGCGGCGGTGCCGGCCTGCAGGGCGGCGTGGACCGCGCGGTAGACGCGCCGCTGCTCGGCCGACGGCGTGCCGCACACTGTGGTGCGGCCGAGGTCGGAGTAGTAGCCGTTCCACATCGACCCGATGTCGATGAAGACGAGGTCGCCCTCGCGGACGAGCTTGTCCGTCGCCATGCGGTTGGGCGGGGCCATGCGCTCGCCCGAGGCCACGAACGGCGTGGCCAGGTGGGCGGTCTCACCGCCCAGGCGGTGCAGGGCGCGCAGCGCCTCGCCGGCGATGTCGAGCTCGCGCACGCCCGGACGCACGGCGTCCAGCGCGGCGGCGGTCACGCCCTCGGCGATCGCCGCCGCCTCCTCCATGACCGCGAGCTCGCCGGCCGACTTGCGCGCCCGGCAGGTCTGCATCAGTGGGTCGCCGTCGTGCAGCGCGACGCCGGGTAGAGCTTCGCGCAGCTCCGCAACCTGCGCGTAGGCGCACTCGTCGATGCCCACCGCGTCGGCGCCGGCCTCGCGCACCAGCGGCGCGAGCGTGCCCCGCACGGCCTCGCGCACCAGCCCGGCCGCCTCCATGATCGGGATCGCACGGGCGTCCTCGATCCAGGGCATGACCGCGCGCACGCGGTCGACCTCGCCGCCCGAGCACAGCAGCACCGGCGCGCGCCCGTCGGCCAGGAACACGCCGTTGAGCAGGGCCGACTTGCCGGAGATGATCTGCGCCCGCAGGCCGGTGAGGTAGCGGACGTTCTCGTCCCGCCACAGCAGCAGCGCGTCCAGCGGCGAGGCGCGCAGCGCGGCCTGCACGCGAGCCAGGCGCTCGGCGCGCAACGCAACGAGGTCGACCCGGAGCTCGAAGTCGGCGCGGCCGCCGCCCCGGGCGAACGGACCGCTCACCCGCGCAGCGCGGAGGGGTTGAGCAGGTACGTCGGGCGCTCGCCGGCCAGCATCGCGCGCAGCTGCTCGGCCGCCTTGCGCTGCAGCTCGACCAGCGACGCCTCCGAGTAGAAGGCGGTGTGCGGCGTGAGCACGACCTGGTCGAGCGCGAGCAGCGGGCTGTCCTCCGGCGCCGGCTCCTGCTCGAGCACGTCGAGCCCGGCGCCCGCGATGGTGCCGTCGCGCAGGGCGGCGACGAGCGCGTCGGTGTCGACGAGGCCGCCGCGGGCGGTGTTGAGCAGCACGGCGTCGGTGGGCATGGCCGCAAGCACCTCCTCGTCGATCAGGTGCGTCGTCTCGGCGGTCAGCGGCGCGTGGACCGAGAGCACGTCGGACTCCGCCGCCAGGTCGCCGAGCGATCGCCGCCGCGCCACGCCGTCGGGCCAGTCGCCGTCGGGGACGTAGGGGTCGAAGGCGGCTACGCGCAGACCCAGTGCCGCGGCGGCGCCGGCCACCGCGCGCGGGATCTTGCCCATGCCCACGAGGCCGAGCTGCAGCTCGCTCAGGCGCCGGATCGGGCCGGCCGAGAACGGGCCCCACGTCCCCTCGCGTACCCGGCGGTCGAGCTGGGCCACCCGGCGCTGGGTGGCCAGCAGCAGGGCGACGGTGTGGGCGGCGACCTCCTCGGTGCAGTAGTCGGGCACGTTGGTGACCGGGATGCCGCGCTCGCTTGCCCGGTCGAGGTCGATGGTGTCCACCCCGATGCCGAAGCGGGCGATGCCGCGGCACCGCTCCAGCGCGTCGAGCGTCCCGGCCGGCACGGGCGCATAGGTGTTGAGCACGCCGTCGGCGTCGGCGCAGGCCCGCGCCACCTCCTCGGCCGTGCTGCAATCGTGCTCGACCACCTCGTGGCCGGCGGGCTCGAGCACCGCACGCGCCGCTTCCAGGTGCGGGAACGGGTGGTCGGTGACAGCGACCAGCGCCATCAGCCCTGCGGGCCGCCCACGGGGTTGCGCAGCACGCCGATCCCCTCGACCTCGACCTCGACGACGTCGCCCGCGTCCAGGAACACCGGCGGCTCGCGGAAGCCGCCGACGCCCCACGGCGTGCCGGTGAGCACGAGGTCGCCAGGCTCGAGGGTCGTGAACGCGGAGAGGAAGCTGAGGATCTGGGCCGTGCCGAAGACCATCAAGCTCGTCGACGAGTCCTGCATCGTCTTGCCGTTGACGCGGCTGGCCACGGCCTTGGCGTCGGGGTCGTAGCCGTCGGCGGTCACGATCACCGGCCCGATCGGGCAGAAGGTGTCGATGCTCTTGCCCCGGATCCACTGCCCGTCCGAGAACTGCAGGTCGCGGGCGCTGACGTCGTTGGCGGCCGTGTAGCCGAAGGCGTGGTCGAGCGCGTCGTCCACCGACACGCCGGACATGCGCCGGCCGATGACCACGGCCAGCTCGGCCTCCCAGTCCACCGAGGTGGTCAGGCCGGCGGGCCAGCGGATCTCCTCGTCGGGGCCGAGCAGCGACGAGGTCAACTTGGCGAAGATCAGCGGGCGCTCGGGCCGGTCGAGGCCGGTCTCGCGGATGTGGTCCTCGTAGTTGAGGCCCACGCAGGCGATGTTGCCGGGCGCCAGCAGGGGCCGCGCGAGCATGCCCGGCTCCAGCGGCCGCGCGTCGGCCAGCGCCTCGGCGGCGGCGTCGGCCACGTCGGCCCCGCTGGCGATGAGCTCGTCTACCGTGGCGATGCCCACGCGGTCGGCCAGCGGCGCCACGCGCCCTTCCG
>DATBDE010000024.1:0-23342 GCA_036270095.1 Solirubrobacteraceae bacterium
ATGAACACCGGCACCCAGGCCGCGCGCGAGGCCGGGAACATGGTCGACCTCGACTCCAACCCGACGAAGCTCATCGAGATCGTCGAGGTGGGCAAGCAGCTGCTGATCACGCGCGGCGCGCTGACCACGTTCTCGATCGCCAACGACGTCGCCAAGTACTTCGCGATCCTGCCGGCGATCTTCGTCGCCACCTACGCGCTGGCCGGCGACAAGACGGGGCCGCTGAACGCGCTGAACATCATGAGCCTGGGGACGCCGGAGAGCGCGATCCTGTCCGCGATCGTCTTCAACGCGCTGATCATCCCGCTGCTGGTGCCACTGGCCCTGCGCGGGGTGCGCTACCGACCCATCGGCGCCAGCGCGCTGCTTCGTCGCAACATGCTGATCTACGGCCTCGGCGGCCTGATCGTGCCCTTCGTCGGGATCAAGCTGATCGACCTGGTCATCCACAACCTGCTGGGCGCCTGATGGCATCGCTCTCGCTCCCCCGCCACGGCACCCGCGCGCACGGCGGCCTCGCCTGGCGCCTGCCCGGGCCGCCCGGGTTCGGCCTGCGCCTGTACGTGGCGATCTTCCGGCCCTCGCTGGACCGCGCGCTGGCGCGCGGCGAGGACCCCGTGAGCCGGCGGACGCTGGCCCTACGCGCCGGGCAGCTGGCCGGTCCGCGCGGGCGCGCCCGCGTCGTCGTCGCGCTCGAGCGCGCCTTCACGGCCGCCGTCGCGCCGCGCTCCATCACGTCGGCGGTCGCCCCCAACCCCACCGCCGTGCGCCTGAACCGCAACGCGCTGCTCGACGTCGTCGACCGCCTTCGCGCGCTCGAGCCCGTGGCCGCCGGGGGCGTCGCCCGCCTGCTCGTGCTCCTGCGCGACGGCTGCAGCCCCCTCTATCTCCCCGCGCGCCCCGAGCAGCTCGCGCACGAGCTCGATCGTGTCCACCGAGCCCTGGCACCCTGATGGCAACGTGCCGCGAGGAAGACTCACCGTGTTCCTGGGCATGGCCGCCGGGGTCGGCAAGACCTACCGGATGCTCCAGGAGGGACACGCCGAGCTCGAGAACGGGCGTGACGTGGTGATCGGCCTGCTCGAGACGCACGGCCGCGAGGAGACCCAGCGGCTGGCCGACGGCCTGGCGCTGGTGCCGCGGCGCCGCGTGCTCTACCGCGACACCGAGCTCGAGGAGCTCGACCTGCCCGCGGTGCTCCGCCGCGCCCCCGAGGTGTGCCTGATCGACGAGCTCGCGCACACCAACGCTCCCGGCCTCGAGCACGCCAAGCGCTACGAGGACGTCGAGGACGTCCTGGACGCCGGCATCGACGTCATCTCCACCGTCAACGTGCAGCACCTCGAGTCGCTGAACGACCGCGTCGCCGAGCTCAGCGGCGTGCGCGTGCGCGAGACGATCCCCGACGCGATCCTCGGCCGCGCGGACGAGGTCGTCCTCATCGATCTCACGCCTGAGGCCCTGATCGAGCGGCTGCGCGCAGGCAAGGTCTACCCGCCGGACCGCATCGAGTCCGCGCTGAACAATTTCTTCAAGATCGAGAACCTCACGACCCTGCGCGAGATCGCGCTGCGGCAGGTCGCCGAGGAGGTCGAGGCCAAGCGCCTGGTCACCGAGCTCGTCGGTGTCCGCGAGGGATCCATCGCCGATGCGGCGCCGCAGGCCGTCGGCGAGCGCCTGTTGGCGCTCGTCGAGCCCTACCCGGGCGCACAACGGCTCGTGCGCCGTGCGTGGCGATCGGCCCAGCGCCTGGGCGGCCCGCTCGACCTCCTGTGGGTCAAGCCACCCGGCCACAAGCTCTCCGAGGACGACGAGCGCTCCCTGGCGGCGTTGCGCCAGCTCGCATCCGTGTTGGGCTCGCATCTGCTGATCGAGGAATCCGATCACGTGCCGGAGGCAGTGGCGGAGGTCGCCGCGCAGCGCGGGACGACCTACATCCTCATGGGCCGGGCACGGCCGGCCCGAGGCGTCGCCCGCTTACGCACGCCCCTCCCCCAGCGGCTGATGGAACTTCTACCCGGCGTCGACGTGCGGATCGTGGCCGACCGCGCGCAGCGCAGAGAGCGTGCGGAGCCATGAGCGCAGTCGTCGTCGTCATCGTCGCCATCGTGGGAGTCGGGATCGGCGTCGCAGCCGGCTACTTCCTCCCGCCGCACGGCTTCCGCCCGTCGCGCAACCGCCCGCGCCCGGTCAGCCGCATCCTGCTGCCGTTCACCGGCCAGGAGATGTCCAAGCGCGCGTTCGAGGCCGCCGTGCGCGTGGCCCGGGCCGAGAACGCCACCATCATGCCCGCCTTCCTGGCCCGCGTGCCGCGAACGCTCCCGCTCGATGCTCCGCTGCCCAAGGCGTGCACGTTCGGCATGCCACTGCTCGAGGCGATCGAACAGCGGGCCCGCAGCCTGGGTGTGTCGGTGGACTCGCGGATCAGCCGCGGGCGCACGTACCGCGACGCCCTGCAGCGCCTGCTCGACGAGGAGAGCTTCGACCGCATCATCGTCTCCGCGGACGCCAACCCGCGGAACGGCCTGACCCTCGACGACCTCGAGTGGCTGATCGAGCGGGCACCGGCGGAGGTGTTGATCCTCCGTCCGGCCGCCGACGACACACGCAGTCTCAGCGTCCGGGAACCCGCCCCGGCGTAGGCCATGGCGCGTCTGGTCGAGCGGGGGCTGCGTCGCTCGGTCGGGTCCCGGGGCTGTTCGCCACCGCCTACGTGAACGTCGGGTCGTCGATCCACTACGCGCTCGGCTTGGTCGCAGCGCACGCGCTCGGCCTCACGCCGCTGGTGTTCATGCTCGCCGGCGGCCTTGTTCGCGCTCACGGCCAAGACCTACGCCGAGGGCCGCACTCCGAGCAGCTGCTCGGGCCCACCACCACCTTCGTGCTGGCCAAGCGCCCGTGCCGCATCGTCGTCGAAACCGGCGCAGCAACGCTTGCCGACCGCGCGGCTGGCGCGGGCTACCCTGGCCCCGGTGGCCGGACCCGCGACCCGCACACCACGTCCACCGGGTAGTCGCTCGGAGGAGCTGCGCCGCCGCCGCGATCAGCGGCGCCAGCAGATCCGCCGTCGCCGCTTGGCCCTACTGGGCGGCGTCGTCGGCCTGATCGTGCTTGTGGTCGTGATCGTCGTCGTCGCCTCGGGCGGCGGAGGCAGCAGCAGCTCCGGCGACAACGCGTCCTCGGGCGGCAAGAGCGCCAGCGGCTCGGGGAAGGGCGCGGCGGGCGCCAAGGCGAAGTCCGCCGACGCCCGGGCGACGACGTCCGCGTACCGCCGTGAGTCGCGCGCGATCACCCGCGTGCTCGGCTACACGCCGTTCATCTCGCGCGGCAGCCCGGCCAAGAAGGAGGTCGCGCTGACCATCGATGACGGCCCCGGGCCGCTGACGCCGCAGTTCGTACGCACGCTGCAGCGGCTGCGCGCGCCCGCCACCTTCTTCATCGTCGGCCAGCAGCTCAACACCTTCGACGCGGGCCTGAAGGACGAGATCAAGGCCGGCTTCGCCATCGGTGACCACACCGAGCAGCACCAAACCCTGCCGCCGCTCTCGCCCAGCCTGCAGAACAAGGCGATCCAGGACGCCGCCCTGCGCATCCGCTCCTACGGCGTGCCCTATCCGCGCCTGTTCCGGCCGCCCGGCGGGGCGTTCAACGCCACCACGGTCAGCACCCTGCACCAGCACCGCATGCTCGCCGTGCTGTGGACGGTCGACACCGGCGACTTCACGCGACCGGGCACGGCGGCGATCGTCGACCGCGCGGTCAACCGGGCCAAGAACGGCGCCGTCATCCTCATGCACGACGGCGGCGGGGACCGCAGCCAGACGCTGGCGGCGCTGCCCGAGATCATTCGCCGCCTGCGCGCCCGCGGCTTCCAGCTCGTCACCGTCCCCCAGATGCTGCTGCACGACCCGCCCTCGCGCCAGCAGGCGCGGCCGATCAGCAATGGTGCCTAGCGGCGTCGAGCCGGACGCGGTCGAGATCCGCGTCCTCGGCTGCCTGCTCGAGAAGCAGCGCACCACGCCGGACGGCTATCCGCTCAGCCTCAACGCCCTGCGCGCCGCCTGCAACCAGTCCACCAACCGCGACCCGGTGGTCCACTACGACGAGGGCGCGATCCGGGAGGCCCTCGCGCGGCTACACCGGCGCGGGTGGACGCGCTTGGCCAGCGGCGCCGGCAGCCGCGCGGCGAAGTACCGCCACCTGCTCGACGAGGCCATCGGCCTCGGCCGCGACGAGCAGGCGGTCCTGTGCGTGCTCATGCTGCGCGGCCCGCAGACGTCGGGCGAGCTCAAAGGCCGCACCGAGCGCATGCATCCGTTCGCCGACCTGGCCGCCATCGAGGACGTGCTCGGCCGGCTCGGCGACCGCGGCCTGGCCGCGCGCCTGGAACGGCGCCCGGGCCAGAAGGAGGATCGCTTCGCCCAGCGCTTGGGCGGCGACGAGGAGGCCGAGGTCGCCCCGGCCGCTGGGCCCGCGGCGGCCGCGCCCGCGCCGGCCGACGACCTCCCCGCCCGCGTGGCGCAGCTCGAGCGCGCCGTGGCCGAGCTGCGCGCCGAGATCGAGGCGCTGCGCGGCTAGGACCCGCGCCGCGTCGGCAGCTGCGCCTTGGCGTCGCGCGGCACGCCGTTGAGGACGTTGACCGCCCCCAGGAGGTCGCCCTCGTCGTAGAAGTCGACCGCGAGCAGCGTAGGCCGCAGCACGCCGCGAATGCGGTCGCACTTCTGCGCGCGCTTGACCAGGAACGGGAACGCGTTGACCTTGGCCGACACCGACGGCGATGGGTTGAAGCGCTCGATCCAGTGGTTGACCAGGAACAGCGGGCTGTTGGGGTTGCCGCGGTTCAGCCCGCACGACAGCTTGTAGTCGCGCAGGTCGGCCGGCTTGGGGAACTGGTAGGGCGTGTCCTGGGTGAGGTCGAAGCCGTCCTGGTACCAGGGCACGCGGGGGAGATCGGGGCGGTTCTCGGCCATGACCAGCAGGCGCTTGCCGCTCGTGATCATCTGTCGCAGGGTCGGCCAGGGCGCGTCGCGGTTGTGGACCAGCGTGTAGCGCAGGAGGCCGGCCTGCTTGAAGACCTTGGCGATGTCGGCGGCGTGGACGTAGTCCTCGATGAAGATGACCACGACCTCGTCGGGATGCTTGTCCATGAAGTCGCGCACCTCGCCCAGCGCGTCGACCATGCGTACGGCGCCGAGCTCGCACAGGCCGTGGCAGAGGTAGAGGTCCTTCTTGCCCTTGAGGTCGCCGAGCCCGATGCTCCCGGCCAACCGCTTGGCCGCCGAAAGGACCGCGGGCGGCAGCGTCCGCACGATGGCATTGGCCTCGTTGTTCTCGAGGTCGGTCCGCACGCGGTTGCGCTTGGGGTCGCGGATGCCGTAGTAGGCGTCGATGAGCAGACCGCGCACGCCGTAGTCGAGCTGGGCCGTGAGCGTCCCGACCTGGGCGGGGAAGAAGAAGCCGCGGTAGTCGCCCGCCGACATGGCGTTGTGGGTGGCGGCGAGCGTGACCTGGTCCAGCGTGCGGTCGCAGAGCTCGCGGAACCCGTTGCAGTAGGTCGGGTTCTGGTCGGCGCCGAACACCGGGCGCTTGGTCTCGCTGCCGCCGCTGAACGCCAGCGCCAGGCCGCCCCCGAGCAGGGCGAGGACGACCACGGTGGCGCCGGCCGAGAGCAGCGCGCGGCGCCGGCGCCGCGCGATCTCGACCGGCGTCTCGCCCACCGGGCGCGTGACGACGGAGAGGATCTCGCTGGTCCCGAAGAACAGGCCGAAGGCGCCGACCAGGATCGCCAGCGCCTTCAGGAACGCGCTCGAGTCGAGCACGATGAACAGGCTCACCGCCACGATGGCCACGCCGCGGCCCACGCGGCCGGCGCGCGTGGTCGGCGTGCGCAGCGCCAGCGCGCGAGCGCGCTGCGCGCGGTTGGCTACCTCCACCGGCTGCAGGACCGACGTGGCGGCGGCGGCGACGACGAGCCCGGCGGCGCCCACCCACAGGCACCACGTGCGCAGGTCGCCGAAGAACACGTCGAAGAGGTCGCGACCCGCCTGGGTGAACTGCGCGTCGTCGCCCCCGATGCCGACGAGGTTGATGCTGTCGCGAATGAAGAGCAGTGCGGCGAACCCGATCGCCGCCACCACGGCGACGGAGACGCCGACGCCGGTCACGGCGACGCGGCGATTGGGCGCCACCGCGATCGCCCCCGCTATGAGCAACAGGGCGACGATGGGCAGGACGATGCCGAGGACCCGCACCTCGGCGGCCGCCTCGAGCGTCTTCGTGGCCCACTGGCGCTTGCGGAAGTCGATCAGGCGAGCGTCGAGGCCGCGCGGGATGCGCTTGGCGATCTGCGGCGCGATGGCCCGGGCCGCACCCGCCACCACCTGCCCCACGTCGGCGAGGTCGAGGGCGACCGAGCTCTCGTTGCGGCTGAACGCCAGCCGGTGCACCTGCAGCGCCGCGGTGCGGAACACCGCGCCGAAGGCCGGCGTGCGCAACGCGGCCTCGGTGATCGTCTGCACCAGCGGCTTGGCCTGCAGGAGCTCGGTCGAGCCCTTGCGGATCGCCGTCTCGACCAGCTCGTCGGAGATGGTCTGGCGGATGGCGCGGTGCTGCAGGGCCGACTGGGCGCGGTCCGCGAAGGCCCCGTCGTCGAAGACCTCCTGGCGCAGGTAGAGCGTGAAGCCGCCGAGCAGCAGCGCGATGGCGGCGATCACCGTCAACGCAATGGAAGCGCCCACGCGCCCGCGTCGAGACCACCGCCTCATCGCCCAAACCCTAAGCCCACGCAGTCTTTACCTGGAAGCGACCGCGCGCCGGTTACCGTGACGACCGCTCCGGGCGGCCGTAGCCGGCTCCAGTGGCCCCACGGAAGGAAGACTCCACATGAAGCTCAGGTCGGTCCTGCCCCTCGCCGTCGTCGCGCTCTGCGCCGCGGCCGCGCTCGCCCCCACGGCCTCCGCCGCCCCGCGCCAGCGCAGCATCGTCGGCGGCACGCCGGCAGCGGTGGGCTCCGCCCCCTGGACCGCCTTCCTCGTCGCCCCCGGCCGCTCCGGCCCGCAGGGCCAGTTCTGCGGCGCCACCGTGGTCTCCCCCGCCGCGGTGGTCACCGCGGCGCACTGCGTGGTCGACAGCGGCATCCGCAACTTCGACGTCGTCACCGGCCAGGACACGCTGTCGGGCGCCGGGGGCCAGCGCCTGCCGGTGTCGAGCATCGACGTGGACTCCGGCTACCAGCCCGGCCGCACGGGGCACGACGCGGCCGTCGTCCACCTCGCCTCCCTCTCCGCGGCGCCGCCGATCCCCGCCGCCGGCGCCGACCAGGCGAGCTTGGCCGCGCCCGGCTCGAAGCTCCTGCTCACCGGCTGGGGCCTCGTGGCCAACAACGACCGCGCGACCCCCGACAGCCTCCAGCAGGCGACGATCACCGCGGCCAGCAACCGGCGCTGCGAGGTCGACTACGAGGGCTCCTTCAAGCGCACCGAGATGATCTGCAGCACCGGCGGCCTGCCCGACGCCTGCCGCGGCGACAGCGGCGGCCCGCTCGTCTCCACGGACGGCGGCGTGCCGACGCTGGTCGGCATCGTCTCCTTCGGCGGCCAGCATTGCGGCGACCGCAGCTTCCCGGGCGTCTACACGCGGGTCTCGTTCGAGGCCGGCTTCCTGGCCCGGGCGCTCAGCTCGACGCCGGCGGCGCCGACGTCGAGCCCCGCGCCCGGAAGCCAGATCGGCCTGACCTACGGGACGCTGAACGAGCGGGCTAGCCGGCGCTAGCGAACCGCTCCGCCACCGTACCCCAGTCGACCGTGTTCCACCACGCGTCGAGGTAGTCGGGCCTGCGGTTCTGGTACTTCAGGTAGTAGGCGTGCTCCCAGACGTCGACGCCGAGCAGCGGCGTCGCGCCATCGGTGAGCGGGTTGTCCTGATTGGCCGAGCCGACCACGGCGAGCCCGGAGCCGTCGTGCACGAGCCACGACCAGCCCGAACCGAACTGGTTGACGCCGGTGGTCTTGAGCTTCTCCTGGAAGTCGGCGAACGATCCGAAGGCGGAGTCGATGGCCGCGGCGAGATCGCCGTCGGGCTGGCCGCCACCGTCCGGGCTCATCGAGACCCAGAACAGGCTGTGGTTGTAGTGGCCGCCGCCGTTGTTGCGCACGGCCGTGCGCTTGTCGTCGGGGATCTGGCCAAGGTTGGCGATGACGTCCTCGATCGGGCGGTCGGCCCACTCGGTGCCCTCCAGGGCGGCGTTGACCTTGTCGACGTAGGCCTGGTGGTGCTTGTCGTGGTGCACGCGCATCGTCGCCTCGTCGATGTGGGGCTCGAGCGCGTCGTACGCGTAGGGCAGAGCGGGGACCTCGTAGGGCATTCGTTCCTCCGGTTCAGTGGGCCGCGCGCTTGCGCCGCTTGGAGTAGGTGTGAAAGACCACGTCCCACCACGGAGCGCTGATGCCGTAGCCCTTGGTGTGGTCCTGGAAGTGATGGCGCATGTGCAGCTCGCGCAGCTTGCGCCCCAGAGCCGACTTGGGCATGCGATGGTGGACGTAGTAGTGCGTCATGTCGTACGCGAGGTAGCCCGCGAAGAAGCCGCTGGCCACGCCGAGGGCGGCGCCGAGCGGCAGCACGAGCCAGAAGATCAGGAAGAACAGCGCGCTCAGCGGCACGCTGACCGACGGCGGCATGACCAGCCGCAGCGGATCGTTCGGGTGGTCGTGGTGGACGCCGTGGATGATCCAGTGCAGGCGCGCGCCGATGCCCTTCTCGGGCTCGAAGTGGAAGACGAAGCGGTGGATCGCGTACTCGCTGATGGTCCAGAACAGGTAGCCGCCGATGGCGCAGCCGATCCACTCGAGCACGCTCAGGCGCTCCAGCGCGAGCACCGAGAAGACCACGATCGCGGGCACGAAGATGGCCGGCACGACGGCCGGGTGAACGCGCGAGAGCTTGTCCAGGAACCGCGATTCGAACATCGGCGGCGACGAGCGGAGGGACTCCGCACGGCGCTCGGAATGCGTCTCGGTACTCACGCCCCGAAATCCTAGTACGGCCTACGATGGACGCCGTGAGCGACGTAACGCGCCTGACGCCGATCGTGCTCGCAGTCGCGGGGATGGCGCTCTTCGTCATCGCCGCCGCGGCAGGGAGCAATGCGCTCTACGGCACCGCCGACCTCCTCGTGGGCGCCGCGTTGGCCCTGTTCGCGCTGTGGCCGCAGCCCGCCGGCGTGCGCTCCGCGCTGGCCGTGCGCGGGGGCCTGGCCGTCGCCGCGGTGGCGGCGATCGTCGACGGCCTGCTCACGATCTCGCACCGCGTGGGCCCGGCCACGACCGTGCTCACGCTCGTCATCGTGGCCGGCGTGGCCGTCGCCGTGCTCGGCCGCGGCGTGCGCGCCTGAAACCGCCGGGTAGCGCGCGCGGGCAGCGGGTACCGGCTGAGCGGCGGGGCTTGCCCCCGGACACCGAGCGGGCTGGCCCGCGAGGAGGACGGAGGGGAGCACCGCCGCCAAATCGCCCTTGTCCTCCCGTCCCTGCTTCGTAGAGTGGAGGCAGGCGAACCCCGGGAGGCCGTTTCGTCATGCCTGCTGCGGATGTCGCTGCCACCAGCGACGTAGAAGCAACCCAGAACGACGCCGTGCGTGCCGCGGAGGAGCGTCGGCTCTTCCTGCGCCTGCACCGGTTCGACGATCGTGCGGCGCGCGACCAGCTCGTCGAGCGCTTCATGCCGCTCGCGGCGCAGCTGGCCCGGCGCTACCGCAACACCAGCCAGTCCTTCGAGGACCTGCTCCAGGTCGCGAACCTGGGCCTGGTCCAGGCCGTCGACCGCTTCGACCCCGAGCGCGGCCTGCGGTTCTCCTCCTTCGCGGTGCCCACGATCCTGGGCGAGCTGCGGCGCCACTTCCGCGACACCGGCTGGGCCGTGCGCGTCCCGCGCGCGGTGCAGGAGCACGTGGCCAAGGTGCGCCAGGCGCAGTCCAAGCTCGCGGTCAAGCTCGGCCGTAGTCCCACGCCGGCCGAGCTCGCCGAGGCCACGCACCTCGACCACGAGGCCGTGCTCGAGAGCCTCGAGGCGGCCGACGCCTTCCAGGCCGCGTCGCTGGACGCGCCCGCGCGCACGGCCGGGTCCGAGGACCCCGCCGCGCTGCTTGCGTCGGTGCCGGTACACGACCCGCGCTTCGAGCTGGTCGAATACGCGAGCGTCGTGCGCGGCACCATGGCGGCGCTACCGGAGCGCGACCGTGAGGCGATCCGGCTGCGGTTCGGGCAGGACCTCACGCAGGACGAGATCGCCGAGCGGCTCGGGATCTCGCAGATGCAGGTGTCGAGGCTCCTGCGCCGCGCGCTCGAGCGGCTGCGCACGGTCGCCGAAGCGTCAACCCTCTAGCTTCTTAGCTAGGCCGCCACGGCGACCTCGGCGACCTCAGCGGCCTCCGCGACCACCCGGAGCCGGTCCAGGCTGCGCCGCAACAGGCGCGAGACCTGCATCTGGGACACGCCCATGCGCTCCGCGATCTCGGTCTGGGTGAGGTCCTCGACGAAGCGCAGGCGCAGGATGTCCTGCTCGCGCTGGGGCAGCGCACGCATCGTCGGGGCGACCGACTCGCGGTAGGCCACGAGCTCGTAACGGCCCTCCTCCTCGCCCAGCGTGTCGAGCAGCGTGAGGTCCTCGTCACCGTCGGCATCGGCCTGGGGGCGGTCGAGCGAGAGCGCGTCGTAGCCGTGGCGCACGGCGATCGCCTCGGCGACCTGCTCCTCGGTCAGCTCGAGCTTGCGGGCGATGTCGGCGGCAGTGGGCGCGCGCTCGAGCATGCCGCTGAGCTCGTCGGCGGCGCGCTCCACGAGCAGGAAGCGCTCCTGCAGGCCGCGCGGCATGTGCACGGCCCAGCGGGTGTCGCGGAAGTAGCGGCGCAGCTCGCCGAGGATGGTGGGGACGGCGAACGAGCGGAAGGCCAGACCGCGGTCGGGGTCGAACCGCTTGAGCGCGTTGAGCAGGCCGACGTTGCCGACCTGGACCAGGTCGTCGAAGCCGTCCTGCCCGGAGTTGTAGCGGGAGGCGAGCCGGCGGACGAGCCCCTGGTAGCGCTGGACGAGCGCCTCCCGGGCGGCCGGGTCGCCGGTCGCCTTGAGCCGTTGGTGCAGCTCCGGGGCGTCGTCGCGGGTGCGTTCTTCGACGTCTGCGAGTAAGGCAGGCATGGCGAACCTCGTTTTTCGGTGGATGAGCTACCGAGGTCCGCGCGCCGCCTCCATCAGAAGCGACGCCTTACGTCCCTGGCCTGTTCTGGCCGCTGCCCCGCCGGCCTGGCCGGCGGAACGAGTGCTTCTAGGTCGTACCCGCCCCAATAGGTCCGAAACGGCGGCAGTCAGGTGGCGCGGATCGCCTGTCGGGCCGCCGCCTCGCTCAGGAACACCTTTCCCCAGCGGGCACGCCCGTTCACCACTTTCCACGCGAACGCGACGGGATCGTCGGCGACCAGGCTGGATCGACGCGCCCGTGCGTAGATGCGGCCGGTGACGAGCACATGCTCGTGCACCTCCTCGACCACGCCGACCTTGACGTCGAACTGGCGCCAGGTCTCGGTCACGTCGCGGAGGTAGCTGCGCATCCCCTCACTCCCGCGGTACGCGTCGCGGTCGGCGGCTTCGGTAGACAGCGGCTCAAAGAGGAAATCATCGGCGACCATGCCGGCGAGGGCGTCGGCGTCGCGGCGCGCGAAGGCGTCGAGAAGCCGTTGCACGACCGCGGCGTCCGTCCCCATGTTCGGGTTGTATCGCATTGCGGCGGGATTCCGGCCCGGTGGTACGTTGCGGGGAGGACACCTGACATCGTGGACCGTGCTGCTCAGCCCCGGACCCCGCCGATCGTCGTCATCGGCGCGTCGGCTGGCGGAGTCGAAGCGCTCCTCAAGCTCGTTGGCGGCCTCACGGACGAACTCGGTGCTGCGGTCGTCATCGTCCTTCATCTGCCTGCGACCGGCACGAGCGTGCTGCCCGACATCCTGCGACGGGCCGGTCGGCTGCCCGTGGTCGCGGCCGGGCACGATCAGGCGCTCGAGGCGAACTGCATCGCGGTCGCCCCACCCGACCACCACGTGCTCGTCGTCGACGGCCGCCTCGTCCTCGACCGAGGCCCGCGCGAGAACGGGTGCCGACCGGCCGCCGATCCGCTGTTCCGCAGCGCGGCGCAGGCGCGCCACAGCGGCGTGATCGGCGTGGTGCTCTCCGGCTCGCTCGACGATGGCGTCTCCGGCCTTCGCGCGATCAAGGAGGCGGGCGGCATCGCCGTCGTGCAGGACCCCAAGGACGCGCTGACGCCGAGCATGCCCGCGATGGCCCTGGCGCACGTTCCCGTCGATCACGTGGTCCCGGCCGACGCCATCGCCCCGCTGTTGCTCCGACTGTCGCGGAAGCTGCGCGCCAACCCGATACACGTGACCGGCACGCGGCATCCCAATCCGACCGGCGAGCAGCGCAATCCCTCGGACATGCCCGGCGAGCCCACGCCGCTCACCTGCCCTGAATGCGGCGGGGTGATCTGGGAGCAGGCCGACGGCGACCTCACCCGCTTCCGCTGCCACGTCGGTCATTCCTTCTCCGCCGAGTCGATGATGGAGCTGCAGTCGGACTCGGTGGAGACCGCGCTGTGGACCGCCCTCCGAGTCCTCGAGGAGCGCGCCGATCTCCTCCGGCGGCTCGCCGGGCGCCAGCACGGGCGCGGCAACGAGATGTCGGCTGCCACCTTCGCGCGGCGCGCGACGGAGGTCGCCGACCGCGCCGGGATCCTGCGCAGCGCCATCGACCGAGGCGAGGGGGCCGCCGATGAGGTCAAGCTGACGCCGTGAGCGACGTTGCCTCCACCCGATCGACCGAGGCCACCGGCTTCGAGGAGCTGCTCGAGTTCCTCAAGCTGACCCGCGGCTTCGACTTCACCGGTTACAAGCGGTCGAGCCTCCAGCGCCGGACCCTCAAGCGCATGCAGGAGGTCGGCATCGACGGCTTCGCCGACTACCAGGACTACCTCGAGGTCCATCCGGAGGAGTACCGCGAGCTCTTCAACACCATCTGCATCAACGTCACCGGGTTCTTCCGTGACAAGGCCTCGTGGGACTACCTGTCCGAGGAGGTGCTGCCCGCCCTGCTCGAGTCCGTGCCCGAGACCGAGCCGATCCGAGTCTGGTGCGCGGGCTGCGCTTCGGGCGAGGAGGCCTATACGGCGGCCATCGTGCTCGCCGAGGCGCTGGGCGAGGAGGCGTACTCCGCGCGGGCGAAGATCTACGCCACCGACGTCGACGAGGAGGCGCTGGCCGTCGCGCGCCTCGGCACCTACGCGAAGAGCCGGATCGATTCGGTTGCGCCGGAGCTCGTCAAACGCTACTTCGAGGGCACGCCGGAGGGCATGACCTTCCGCAAGGACCTGCGGCGAACGGTGATCTTCGGGCGCAACGACCTCGTGCAGGACGCGCCGATCTCGCGCACCGAGCTGCTGATCTGCCGGAACACGCTCATGTACTTCAACGCCGAGACCCAGACCCGGATCCTCCGCCACTTCCACTTCTCGCTGAATCAGCGCGGGTATCTCTTCCTGGGCAAGGCGGAGATGCTGATCACCCGCGCCGACGTGTTCACGCCGGTGAGCACGAAGGGCCGGGTGTTCCGCAAGGTCCCCCGCGCGTCCCGCCGCGACCGGCTGCTCGGCGCGGCCGATGGCGACGGTGGGGAGCCCGAGGTCGGCAACCTGTTCCACCTCCGCGAGGGCTCGTTCGACACTGGGCCTGTCGCCCAGATCGTGGTCGACCGCGTCGGCCAGCTGGTGCTCGCCAACCAGCAGGCGCGCTCCCTCTTCGGCATCGCCCCCTCCGACCTCGGCCGTCCCATGCAGGACCTGGACCTGTCTTACCGGCCCACCGACCTGCGCACCGCACTCGACGAGGTGGCCGGGAGCCGCCACTCCGTGTCGCTCGGCGTCGTCGAGTGGAGGTCGGCCGACCGCAAGCAGCGCTACACCGAGATCGTCGCATCGCCGGTCATCAGCGCCTCGGGGACGTTCATGGGCTCCAGCATCACCTTTGCCGACGTCGCCCGCTTCGAGCAACTGCGCAACGAGCTCGAGCGCTCCAAGCGCGAGCTCGAGATGGCCTACGAGGAGCTGCAGTCGGCCGTGGAGGAGCTCGAGACCACCAACGAGGAGCTCCAGTCGACCAACGAGGAGCTCGAGACCATGAACGAGGAGCTCCACTCGACCAACGAGGAGCTCGAGACCATCAACGAGGAGCTGCGCCAGCGCAGCGGCGAGCTCGACCGGGTCAACGCCTTCCTGGAGTCGATCCTGCTCTCCCTCGGCGTCGCCGTCGCCGTGGTCGACCGCGAGCAGCGGATCCAGATCTGGAACGAGCAGGCCGAGGACCTGTGGGGGCTGCGCTCCGACGAGGTGTCCGGACAGCACCTGCTCTCGCTCGACATCGGGCTGCCGGTGGAGAAACTGCGCCGGCCGATCCGCAACGCCCTGGCCGGCAACACCGAGGGCAACGAGCTCGTGCTCAACGCGACGAACCGCCGTGGGCGCGCCATAGAGTGCAAGGTGACCTGCCTTCCGCTCATCGTGACCTCCAAAGAGGTACACGGCGTCATCGTCCTTATGGAGCAACAGAGGAAGGGGTCGCGACGGTGATTGCCCTACTGGACGCCGATCCGGATCTCGCCGATGCCATCGACCCGTCGGAGCTCATGCAGGCGCGGACGGCGCTGGTCGCGCCGACCATGGACGTCGACGCTGGGCGCTGGGAGCCCGAGCCCCTCGCGGATGGCGGCATTGGCCTGCTCGTCCTCGAGGGCGCGCTCCTGCGCGAGGTGATCGCCGGCGACGTCGTTGCCATGGAGCTGCTCGGCCCCGGGGACGTGGTCGTGCCGCAGGCCGACGAGGCGGTCGCCGACTTCGTCGAGGCCGCCGTGCAGTGGTTCGCGCTGCTTCCCACCCAACTCGCGGTCCTGAACGCCGAGGTCGTGCAGCGGCTCAGCCAGTGGCCCGGCGTCCTTGCCACGGTCGTCCAGCGCATGGCGGAGCGGTCCGCGCGCCAGGCGGTGGTGCAGGCCATCTGCCACAACCCTCGGGTGGATGTCCGGCTCCGCGAGCTGTTCTGGCACCTGGCCGAGCGCTGGGGGCGCGTGACCGCGGGCGGGGTCGTCCTTCCGCTTCGCCTGACCCATGACTCGCTCGCGCGGCTGGTCGGCGCCCAGCGCCCGACCGTGTCGACGGCCCTCAAGGGGCTGCACGACACGGGCGAGGTGACGCGCCGGGCCGACGGCGCCTGGGTGCTGCTCCCGGAGACCCCGGAGCGTCTCGGAGGACTGCATCAGCGTGTGGGCAGCAGGCACGCCGCCATCGCGGTCATCCACGACGGCAACGGCGACGGCCTGCCCGTGCTCGAGCAGCTCGACCGGCTGCGGATCGCGTGGGAGCAGCAGTCGGCGTCGCTCATGCTGCTGCGCCAGCGCATGGCCGCGCTCCGCGCCGAGACGAAGGGCCTGACGGGCGAAGTCCGCCAGTTCCGGGATAATCACAACAGCGAGGACGGTTCGTCCGGATCCTGACGGCGCCCGCCGCATGCCCTTGTGCGGCCGTCACCGCCGAGTACGCTCGCCCGGCCATGCGGCTGGCGGTGAACCTGTCTTCGGTTGGCGAGATCGATCTCCTCGCGTTCGACGGCGAGATCGACTTCGGCACCAGCGAGTGCTTCGAGACGGCGTTGGGCACCGTGATCCTCGACCGTGCCGGCCAGGTGCTGGTCGACCTGCGTGGGGTCGCCTTCATGGACTCGACCGGGATCCATCATCTGGTCGCGACGCAACGGCGGCTCACGCTGCAGGGGCGCCAGTTCGCCCTCCTATGCGCCCCGGGCCCGGTACTCGACGTGTTCCACACCGCGGGGATGCTCGAACAGCTCGGCGTGCACGACTCTCCCGCCGCGGCCGAGAGCGCGCTCGGAACTTACAGCTAGCGCGGCTCGAGGAAGAAGATCTCGGCCCCGACGTTGTGCTCGGGGTCGAACTGGGACATGAACGCCCGCACGGGACGGCCCGTGGCCTCCTCGATGATGCCGCGGAATTCGTCGTTCAGGGCGGCCTGGAAGGTGCGGCGAACGGTGTGGACCATCTCCTCCTCGCCGTGGTCGCGCAGCGTCTCCTCGATGCGCAGGGCGCCGCCCTCGAGGATGCAGAGCACGACGTCATCGAGCAGGTAGGTCTTGGCCTTGGTCGGCCCCTTGCCGTAGGCGCGGCGGTGCAGCTGGACCAGCGCGTTGGAGATGGACGCCGCTTGGGCGCCGCTCCCGCTGCTCTCTGACGGAGTCTCGGGGCTCGTCGTCGACATCGGACACGTGATGTACCAGATGCAGATGAGGCCGGCATGAAAAATCCGGGTCAGAGGTCTGACGTCATGCGTACGAGCTCGCCCAGCAGGGCACGCAACCCGCCGTGGGCGTAGGCGATGCGTTGGCGCTGCGCTCCGTTGCCGTCGCTGGCGAGGCGCTCGGCCTCGTCCTGCTCCAGCTCGGCGGCGGTGCGGCGAGCGATGTCGCGCAGCGACCGGCGGATGCCGTCGGCGTCGAGCACGTGGGCGTCGAGGCCGTCGCGTGAGGCCATCCAGGCCGACCAGGCCAGGGCCTCCGGCGCGGTCGTGCGCCGCGGCGGGTCCTCGACGGCACGCAGGGCGATGGCGTGGATGAGCCCGGCGATCGCGGCGATGTCGCGCAGCGGCGCCTGGGCGTCGAGCTCGCGCACCTCGACCGTGCCCAGCCGCGGCTGCAGGCGGATGTCCCACCACAGGTAGGTGTAGTCGGGCAGGTCACCGGCGCGCAGGGCCTCGTCGGCGGTCGCGGCGTAGTCGTCCCAGTTCCGGAACGCGCGGGGCGCACCGCGTCCCGGGTATGCGCGCACGGCCGCGGCGCGGGCGCTGGCCAGGCCCGAGTCGCGGCCGAACCAGTAGGGCGAGTTGGCGGCCAGCGCCTGCAGCAGCGGAAGCGCCTCGCGCAGGCCGTTGAGCGCGTGCACGGCCGCGTCGGCGTCGGGCATGCCGACGTGAACGTGCAGGGCGCACTCGGGGGTGCGGCGGATGAGGCCGCGCATCTCGTCCTCGACGCGGCGGTAGCGCTCCTTGGCCACGAGCTCGGCGTCGCCGAGGGCGGCGCTCGGGTGCAAGCCGGCGCCGATCAGGGTGGCGCCGGCGCGGCCGGCGGCGGCGCGCGCGACGCCGAGCGCCGTGCTGGCCGCCTCGGCGTCGTCGGCGGCGGGCGAGCGCAGCTCGAGCTCGGCGGCAAACGCCTCGTGGCCGACGCTGCCCGGCGGGAGGCCGTCGAGGCGGCTCAGGACGTCGGCGGCGTTCGGCGCGAGCTGGTGGGTGTCGCGGTCGACGAGGAGGAGCTCCTCCTCGATGCCGACCGTGAACGCGGGCGCGCGGCCGAAGGCGTGCTCGGTCATCCCAGGGCGCTCTCCGCGGCGATCCGGCCGAACACCAGCGCAGCGGCAAGGCCGCTGGCATAACCGCCGGTCGCGATCCCGCCCGCGTCGTGGCCGGCGGCGTAGACGCCTGGGGCGGCGCGGGCGTCGGTGTCGACGGCGAGGCCGCCGAGCGTGGCGGTCACGCCGGCGACGCACTCGACCACCACGCCGGCGGCGGTGCGCTGGACGGGTGCGCCGAGGCGCTCGGCAACCGCGATGCGCTCCCTGATCGCGTCGGTGAGCCGCGCGCGCGGCACCTGCAGCCACACGCGCCCGTGGCGCTGGCGCGCGGCCCACTGGGCGACGTCGATCTCGGACCAGGCCCGGGCCTCGAAGCGCTCGCCCTCCGCGTTGGTCACCACCGCCTCGCGCGCGTAGAGCTGCGCGGCGAGCACGAAGTCGCCGGGCGGGATGAGCGCGGCGGGCATGAGGCGCGCGTCGACCTGGTCCAAGCCGGGGCCGAGGGTGGCGCCGGCCGCGAGGCCGAGGCGGAGGCCGTCGCCGGTGGCGCCGGGGGCGGTACGTAGGAGGACGTGCTCGGCCTCGGGGGTGACGTGGAGGGCGAGCATGGCGCGGCTGGCGGCAAAGCCGCCGGTGGCGAGGATGACCGGCGTGCCGTCCTCGGGGCGCTGGCGCAGCGCGGCGAGGGTCTGCGGCGCGCCAGCGGCGCGGGTCAGCGCGCCGGTGAGGCTCTCGGGGTCGAAGCGCCAGCCGGTGGTGCGGGGGTTGTCGGTCGTGCGCCCGGTCACCTGCGCGCCGAGCGCCTCCAGCCACTGCAGGTCGGCGTCGAGGCGCTCGTGCATGAGCCGCTGCAGCGCCGGGTCGCCGTCGGGGCACTCGGCGCGGAAGTCCTCGAAGCGGGTGTGGCGCCAGATCACGCCGCTTGAGAGGCGCATGGCGCCGCCCGGGCGGGCGAGCTTCTCGAGCAGCAGCACGGAGGCCCCGCGTGCGCGGGCGTGGGCGGCCGCCGTGAGGCCGGCCATCCCGGCGCCGGCCACGATCACCTCCGGCATCTGGCGGACGCTACTTCAGCGATCGCAGCGCCACCCCCGTGCCCGCGCCCGTACCCTCTTCGTTGGAGGGCAATCGGGTTGCCGGAGCGCTTCCACATCCACAACCAGGAGGTCGAGCCGGGGGTGTTCGAGCTCTCGCTCGAGCGCCAGGAGGGGAAGCGGCACCTGCTGGGGACGCGGTGGGAGACGGTCGCGGTGCTCGCCCGCCGGGGCTATCGCGCCAAGGACATGTTCGGCCTGGCCGAGTACCGCGCGGCGCTGACCCAGGCGGCAAGGCACGCCGCGGCGGGCCACTACGGGTGCTACGTCGACACGCGGCGCCACCGCGGCGGCAAGGTCGAGGTCGAGCTGGTCTCGCGCCAGATCAAGGACGCCAAGCTGCAGACGGAGATCCTGGCCTCGCGGCAGTTCGACGCGTCCGACGAGAACGCGCTGGTCGCGTCCGCGGAGTTCGCGGCCGAGCTCAGCGCCTGGGCCGAGCGCGTCAACGACGAGCGCGAGACCGCCATGGCGGAGGGAACGGTCGAGCACGACGTGGCGCTGGAGGACGCTGCCGAGCGCGAGCGCGCGGCGGCGGAGCTGGAGGCGATCCTGCGCAGGACGTCACGGCCGTAGGGGTCCCCGTTCGGCTTCGTGCGGCTGGCGAACAGCGGCGACGAAGGAGGTCGGGTTCGGGCGACGGCCGCGAATTCGCGAGCGATCGGAGCTTTGTAGGGGCTATAGCACCACCAAACCTCCGATCGCTTGAGAAAACCAGCCCCGCCCCGGTCACCCACCCTCGTCGCCGCCGTTCTCGACGAGGCCCGAGGACCGCGCCATCCGCGCTCTGAACCCGCGCGCTAGGGCCGCGTCCGATCCGCCACACGAATCACGAGCTGCAACCCCGACCAAGTCGCATCGATCGCCGCGACCTTGTTGTCCACCAGCCGGTGCGCCAGCGCGATCTCGCGCACCACGTCCTCCGTCACGTCCGTCGCCACCCCCGACGCGCGCTTCGGCCACGCCACCCACAGCCGCCCCGCCGGATCGAGCGCGGTGAGCAGCGTCGGGATCCGCCGCTCCAGCGCGGCTCGCGACGTCGTGAAGAACACGATCACGTCCAGCGGCCCGCGCGCCCGCGTTCGCACCGCCACGCCGTCGGGCAACGCGCCCAGCGTCGCGTCGAACGCGTCGGGGGCGGACAGCACCGCCACCCGCGAGCCCTCCTTGATCCCGAGCTTGCGCGGCAGCGGGGTGCCCGAGTAGCCGGCCGACTTGCTCACGCCGGCGCCGCCGACTCCGCGACGCTGGCGATGACCTTCGAGAGCTGGCCTCCCTGCCACGCCAGCGGCGAGCGGCCCGGCTCCTCGGACACCAGACGCGCGCCGGGGATGACCTCGGCGTAGGCCTCGCCGACGCCGTAGGGGTGCTCGGGGTCGATCTCGTCGCGGCTGGCCACGATCGTCGTCGGCGCCGAGATCGACGCCAGCTCGTCCAGCGCGTCGAACGGGCGCGAGAACGGCACCTCGTCGAGCGCGTCGGCCACGGCCTCGGGGTGCTCGTGGCGCGAGAGGCGCTGGCGCACCACCTCGAGCACGGTCGCGCGCACCGACTCGGGCACGTCGGGCTCGCCGTAGGCGTCCATGAACCCCTCGACCCCACTCTCACGCAGCCCGGCGGCGAGCGCGTGCCAGCGCTCGGCCCGCGCCGGGTCGTCGACCGCGTCGGGCAGGAACGCCGGCGTGATCACCACGAGGCCGGCGACGCGCGTTGGCGCCTCGAGCGCGAAGCGCAGCAGCGTGTGCGCCCCCATCGACGCCCCCGCGAGCACGGCGCGGTCGAGCCCCAGGGCGTCCAGCACCGCGCCCAGGTCGTCGGCGAGCGCGGCGTAGGAGTAGCCCGGCGCCGGCGGCGACACCCCGTGCCCGCGCGCGTCGTACGCGACGGTCTGGAACCCGGCCCGGGGCAGTGCCTTCGACCCCATGACCACGTAACGGTGCGTCGCCGTCAATCCGTGCAGCAGCACCACCGCAGGCCCCTCGCCGTCGACGGAGACGGCAAGCTTCGCCCCGTCGCTGTCGACCGTGCGTTGGGCCTCTGGCACGGCGTCCTACCCTAGAGGCATGGTCATCGACGTCACCGAGGAGACCTTCGAGCAGGAGGTCATCAACCGCTCCCGGTCCATCCCCGTCGTGGTCGACTTCTGGGCCGAGTGGTGCGGCCCGTGCCGACAGCTCGGGCCGATGCTTGAGAAGGGCGCGAACGCGCGTGAGGGCCAGGTCGTCCTGGCCAAGCTCGACACCGACGCCAGCCCGCGCATCTCCGCCGCCTTCGGCATCCAGGGCATCCCCGCCGTCAAGGCGTTCAAGGACGGCCGCGTGGTCTCGGAGTTCGTCGGCGCCCAGCCGCCCGCTCGCGTCGAGGCCTTCTACGACGCCCTCGTGCCCAGCGAGGCCGACGGCCTGATCGAGTCCGGCGACGAGGTCTCGCTGCGCCGCGCCCTCGAGCTCGAGCCCGCTCGCGCCGACGCCCGCCTGGCCCTCGCCCGCATCCTGCGCGACCGCGGCGAGGACGACGACGCGCTCGAGCTCCTCGAGTCCGCCTCCGGCTCCTTCGCCGCCGAGGGCCTGGCCGCCCGCATCCGGCGCGAGCAGTCCGGCGACCCCGACCTCACCGAGGCCTTCGCCGCCCTGGACCGCGGCGACCGCGAGGCCGCCCTCGACGCGCTCCTGGACGCGTTCCCGTCCGCCGACGGCGCCAAGGACGACCTGCGCCGGATCGTCGTCGGCATCCTCGACGAGCTGGGGGTCGACAACCCGCTCGCGCGCGAGTACCGCCGCCGGCTCGCGGCCGCGCTGTACTAGCCGGGACGCGCGGGACACTCTTCCGAGTGGCCCGCACGGTCATCGCCCACCTGGACGTCGACGCGTTCTACGCCGGCGTCGAGCTGCTGCGCCGTCCCGAGCTGCGCGGCAAGCCGGTCATCGTCTCCGGATCGGGCCCGCGCGCCGTGGTCACCACCGCGTCCTACGAGGCGCGCCGGTTCGGCGTCGGCTCGGCCATGCCGACCGCGCGGGCGCGCCGCCTGTGCCCCGACGCGATCCTCATCCCGCCCGACTTCCCCGCCTACCGCGACATGTCGGCCCGCGTGATGGCGCTCGTGCGCGAGGCTGTGCCCGTAGTCGAGCAGGTCGGCTTGGACGAGGCCTACCTCGACCTCTCCGGCCTCGTGGCGCCGAAGGCGGCCATGCGCCGCCTGCAGCACGACGTCGACGCCACCACCGGCCTCGGCGTCTCGGTGGGCATCGGCCCGAACAAGCTCGTGGCCAAGGTGTGCAGCGACCTCGAGAAGCCGCGCGGCCTCGTGGCGATGAGCATCGAGCAGGCGTGCGAGCGCTTCGCGCAGGCCCCGCCGAGCCTCGTTCCCGGCATCGGCCCCAAGACCGCCGAGCGTCTGCGCGCGCTCGGCATCACCACGCTGCAGGGGCTGCGCGAGGCCGACCCCGAAGCCCTGCGCGCCCGCTTCGGCCCCCGCCACGGCAACGACCTCGTCGCCCGCGCCAGCTTCGTCGGCTCGACCACGCTGAGCGAGCACCGCGAGACCGTCTCCCGTTCCAACGAGCGCACCTTCGACACCGACATCGCCGACCGCGCCGAGATGGAGCGCGTGCTGCAGCGCCTCGCCGATGGCCTGTGCGAGACGCTGCGCCGCAAGGAGGCGCGCGGGCGCACGATCTCGATCAAGGTCCGCCTCGACGACTTCACCACCATCACCCGCGCCCGGACCGTCGCCCAGCCCGTCGACGACGGCGAGACCGTGGGCGCCATCGCCTGCGAGCTCCTGCGCGCCTACGGGCCGCCGCGCCCCGTCCGCTTGCTCGGCGTGCGCATGGCCGGCTTCGAGCCCGAAGGCGAGTCCGCAGCTCCGGACACCGGGCAGCTCGACCTGGCGATCTAGCGCTCGACCCGCACCCGCACCGTGCGGGTGACCACGTTGCCCGACGCGTCGACGCCGTCGACGGTCAGCGTGAGGATCGCGTGCTTGTGGTGGCGCAGCGCCGTGCGCAGCAGCTGCTTGCGCGTCAGGCGCACGCGCAGCGTCTTCGTCACCCCCGCGGCCACCTGCGACGTGGCCGGCCGGATGCCCGAGCGCAGCCCGCGCAGCGACCCCGTCGTGCCCACGATCGCGGTGCAGGACTCGTCCGGGCAGCGCACCTTGAGCACCAGGCCCTTCTGGCGCAGCACGCGCTGGGCGCGCGCCGCGCGCAGCGAGAACAGCAGCGTGGTGTCGTTGGGTCCGCCGGGCTGAGCGCCGAAGGCCGTCGACCCCGGACCGGTGGTCGTGGTCGGCGACGTGGTCGTGGAGGGAGGCGGCGCCGGCGGCTCGGGCAGCGCGTCGACGTTCTCGCAGTCGGCGTTGACCTGGTCGGCGCTGCGGCGGTCGGCGATGACGCTGTCGGTCTCGGTGCCGCAGGCCACCGTGTCGGGGCCGCCGTCGCGGACGTCGATGGTGTCCGCGCCCTCCAGCGTGGCGACGGTGTCGGTACCGCCCCCGCCGGTGACCTTGTTGGGCTGCGCGTTGCCGACCAGGGTGTCGCCGAACGGCGTGCCGTCGATGTTGGCGATGTTCTGCAGCGTGTCGTTGCCGTCGCCGCCGGTCGCGGTGCCGGCAACCAGGTCGACGATCTCGGCCGAGGGGGACCGGGAGTAGTCGGCGGTCGCGTTGGGGCCGTCTCCCTCGAGGACGTCGTCGCCGGGGCCACCGTCGAGCGTGCGGTCCGAGGGCGAGCCCGGGCCGGTGGTCGGCAGGCCGCCCGACGTGGTGGTGGCGCCGCCCCCCGGGGACCCGGTGCCGGTCGTCGTCGTCGTG
>DATBDE010000025.1:0-32869 GCA_036270095.1 Solirubrobacteraceae bacterium
TGCGCTTGACGGCATGGCCGCCAAGCGTCCGCCGGCGTTCGTCGGCCGGACCAGCGAGCGCGAGTACCTGGACCGGCTGCTCGAGAACGTCCGAGAGGGCCAGAGCGCAGTGCTCGTGATCCGCGGCGAGGCTGGTCTCGGTAAGACCGCGCTGCTGCGGCATGCTGTCACTCAGGCGGGCGGGTTCAAGGTCGCTCAGATCGCAGGGGTCGAGTCAGAGATGGAATGGCCGTTCGCTGGGGTGCACCAGTTGTGCGCGCCGATGCCGTCCCAGATCGACGTGCTCCCCTCGCCGCAGCGGGACGCGCTGAGCATCGCGTTTGGTCTTTCCTTCGGGAAGGCGCCTGAGCCATTCCTCGTCGCGCTAACCACGCTCAGCCTGCTGGCCCAGATGTCAGAGGAATAGCCGCTGCTCTGCGTGGTCGACGACGCCCAATGGCTCGACGCCGCCTCAGCGCAAATCCTGGGATTCGTTGCGCGACGCCTGCTCGCGGAGTCGATCGCGATCGTGTTCGCGGCGCGCGAGCCGAGCGATGAGCACGAGCTCGCGGGCCTCTCGGAGCTGCGCCTTACCGGCGTTGACGACGAAGACGCGCACGCCCTACTCGCCAGCGTCGTCTCCGGTCGCCTGGATGCACCGGTCAGTGATCGGATCGTCGCGGAAACCCGCGGCAACCCGCTCGCGCTCTTGGAACTGTCGCGCGGAATGACTTCGGCCGAACTGGCCGGCGGCTTTGCCCTTCCCGACGCAGTGGACGTTCCGGCGCAAATCGAGGACCGCTACCGGCAGCGCATCGACCAGCTCCCCGCGACCACGCAGCAACTGATGCTGCTCGCCGCCGCGGACCCGGTCGGAGATGCCGCCCTGCTCTGGCGCGCCGCCGCGAGACTCGGCCTCGCGCTTGAGTCGCCCGAACCCGCGGGCGATGCCGAGCTCATGGAGATCGGTGCACAGGTCCGCTTTCGTCATCCGTTGGTCAGATCCGCCGGACAGCGTGATCGTCATTGGCGCGATCAGGGGCGAGCAAGAATTCGCCGCGGCGATCCCAACGACGAACGGGCACCAACCCCGGCTCCGCCTGCCCACGACCCCGGCACCATCAGCCCCGCGCCCCCGCCGAGACCCGCTCCCAAAGATCGAACCCGTCACCACCAGACCATCACCAGCGCACTCACCCCGAGCCCTCACACCAACATCACACTCGACGCGATAACGGCGGATCGAGGTTAGGTTACGAGTTGGTCGACGGGTGCGAAATCGTCGTCCAGGGGCGTCGCATGGCCGATGAGGCGTTGGAGACCGGCTGCGGTGACCGGCATGGCCTTGGAGCCGAGCCTCGCTGATCGAGCGGCGATGGCTGGGACATCGAGCGGGGCGTTCGAGCCGGCGAGTACATGATTGTGGGGCTCGCTGGGCATTTCGAACAGCACCACATGCGGAAACACCTGCCGCATAGTGGCCGCCTCCGCGCTGAGGAAGCGGTTGCCCCCGTCGATCAAATTCATCAGGTAGGCGCCCCGCGGCTCCAGCAGCATTCGCAACTGCGCGAGAAACTGCTTCGTCGTCAGGTGCCACGGGGGAGAACGCCCAGAGAAGGCGTCGCCGACGATGACGTCGTAGCTACGCGGCGGTTCTCTTTTCACCAGCACCCGCGCGTCTCCGATCTCCGTCCGAAGCCTCGGGTCGCTGCGCAGTCCGAAGTCTGAGCGCGCAATGTCGACGACCGCGGGATCAATCTCGATGACCTTGTTGGTTGAACCCGGCCGGGTGGCGGCGAAATACCGGGGCAGCGCGAACGCCCCACCACCGATGTTCAGGGCTGCGATGGGTTTTCCAGGTGCCACGATGGTCTGGGTCGCGGCGGCCATCACCTCGGTGTAGGCGAGAGCCAGGACCTTGGGGTTGCGGAGATTGACCATTGAGTGCTCGACGTTGTCGAGCATCAGGATCCGAACATTCCCCGATATCGACAGCACCTGGATGCAGAAGTAGCCACTCTCGACCTTGCACGGTCCGCGCACCTGCTGCGCTGCGACGCTCGCGCCCATCGCCGCCACCAGGAGCACGATCGGCACCGCCCGGGCGGACCGCAGCAAACGCCACCACAGCACCGCCCCGGCCACGACGAGGACGATGCCGACACCGGCGAGGATTACTCGGGTGTGCAGATGCGCAGTGAGGACGAAGCCGGTGCCGAAGGTGCCCACGAGCGCGCCGGCCGTGGCGAACGCAGACAGCCTGCCGACGACGCTCCCGGTCACCTTGAGATCGTGCAATTGCATCTTGGCGACGATGGGCGTCACGCCGCTGAGCACGAAGGCGGGGAGAAAGACCGTCGTGGCGGAAAGGGCAACGATCGCCTTCAGGCTGTCGGCGTGCAGATCCTGGCCGATACCCGTGACTAGTGGTGGCGAGGTGATGACCAGCAGACCGCCGGCGATCAGGATCGGGCCCAGGAGCTTGTTGGGCGAGATCCGGTCGGCCGCCCATCCACCGATCCACGTCCCCGCCGCAATTCCGGCGAGCACGGTGCCGATGATCCCGGTGTAGGTGTTCAGCGACACGCCTACGTACGGGGCCATCTCGCGCGCCGCGAGGATCTCGAGCACGAGCACGGCCGCCGAGGCCAGGAACACGACGATGGCAGCGCTCGCAGCCCGCACTGGCCCAATCATGTCAATGTCGCTGCAGCGCGGCCGCATGCGGTCCGCCCGGCAGACGCCGACTGGCACCTCGGGATCATCTACACGGTGCATGAGGGCAGGGTCGTCCGGGGCGAGGAGTACTTCGACCGCGCCGAGGCCCTGGAAGCCGTGGGGCTCGGGGAGTAGGGCCGCGACGATTCCAATCCAGCGCTGCTTCCCCTCCGGCTGGGCAGGTACCTCAGGCACGGACCCAACTAGGACGCTCAGGACTCGTTTGCGAGCCCTTGCCGATTCGTGTTGCCAAAAGCGTTGCCGTTTTCGAGCGAAACAAAGGAGAAAAGGCAGAGGGCAAAAGAAAACCCCTCATTTGCGGGGCTTTCGAGGAGCCCAGTGTCGGACTCGAACCGACGACCCCTTCCTTACCATGGAAGTGCTCTACCAGCTGAGCTAACTGGGCGGGGGGAGGAGCGTAGCGCTAGGTACCCGGCACCGCTGCCTCTTCCCGGCCCTTCGCGGTGATCGTCGTCACCGGCAGGCCGAGGCCCTTGACCTTGGACGGCAGGTCGAGGTGCAGCCAGCGCGAGACCCGGGTCGGCAGCGTCGAGATGATGATCTCGTCGAAGCCGTGGAGGTTCACGGCGTCCTGGATAGCGGCCAGGGGCTCGGGGTCGCCGATCAGCGTCTGCACCGACCCGCCGGCGGCGTCCTCGAGCAGCGGCTGGGCGAGCTCGATCACGTTCTCGGCCTCGGACTTGTCCGTGTGGTCCTCGGGGTCCATGACCTTATGCAGCCCGTGCGCCGCGTTGGGCACCAGCAGCGTGAACGTGGCCGGGCCACGTTTGGCGCGGTCGCGCACGGTGTCGAGCAAAGCCGGGGTCGCCGCCGTCTTGTTGGCGACGACGAGCACGCGGGTGGGCGAGGAGGACTCCATCGCAGCTCCTTTCGTCGGCGCGCGTCGATTGTTCCACGCTCAGCCTCGGCGAGCAGCGACACGGTGCGTCGGCCGCTACGCACGGCGCCGTTCATGTCGTCCGTGACGCATTCACGTCCCAATCTCCACATCTCCGCGTGGTCTCGTCACAGATCTGCGAGGACGCTGGCCGCATGCAACGGGCAGCGCGATCGGACGGGGGCCAGGCAACGGTGGACTACGTGGCGCTGCTCGGCCTCGTGGCGCTCGTGCTCGCAGCGGGGGTCGGCGCAGTGGCGGTCAGCGGCGTCGGCGAGCGGCTGCTCTACGCCCTGCGCCAGGGCCTGTGCGCCGTGGGCGGGGCGCTCTGCCCTCCCCCGCCCGAGCCGTGCGTGGTCAAGCGCGACGCCCAGCGCGACAACGGCTCGGTGTCCGTCGGCGTCGTGCGCCTGGGCGAGGACCAGGCCCTGATCGTCGAGCGTCTCTCCAACGGCAAGGTGGCCGTGACGCTGATCGGTGGCGGGCACGCCGGGGCCGAGGTCGGCATCGGCGCGGGCGGATCGATCGGCACCGGCGGCGACGTGCTCGGCGCGGGCGCCGAGGCGCGCGCCGCAGTGATCGCACGGCTGGGCGACGGGCGCGAGTGGATCCTGCCCGACGAGGCCGCCGCGAAGCGGCTCATCGACCAGCTCGGCCGCGACGAGACCATCCCGCTCCTCGACGGCCCGGCCGAGGCGATCGACGATCTCTTCGGCGGCGGTGAGGACGTGCGCCGGCCCGACGTCGAGTGGGACGAGGGGGGCACCGGCGGCGACGCCACCGGCGAGGCCGACGTCGGGCCGGCGACGGTCAGCGCCCGCGTGGCCATGGGCGTCTCGGTCGGCATTCGCACCGACCACCGCACGGCGCGGCGCACCTACTACCTGCGGCTCGACGCCGCCTCGAGCGCAGCGCTCAGCGCCAAGTTGCTCGGCGCGAGCGGCGCCGGCGCCGGGGCGACCTCGGTGGCCGTGACCTTCGACCGCCGCGGCAAGCCGGTCGAGCTGCTGGCCACCGCATCGCGCCAGCTCGAGGGCGGGCTGCAACTGCCGCCGGGGCTGGCGGCGGGGAAGCTGCTGGCCCGGGCGGTGGCGCACGGCGGCACCGGCGGGCGCCTGGAGGTGGAAGGGCGGCTCGATCTCCGAGCGCCCGCCAACGCCGAGGCGACGAAGCGCCTGCTCGACGCGCTCGGGCATCCGGACGACCCCGGCGGCCTCGGTCGCGCCGTGGCCGGAATGGGCGAGCGGCTGGTCAACGGCGCCCGCCTCGATGCGCGCGTGTACGGGATGACGAGCGACACCTACGGCGGCAGCGCGCGGGCGAGGGTCGTGGTCGGCGTCGGCGCGAACCTCGAGCACCGCATGGAGCAGAGCACGCTGCTCGGTGCCTGGGAGCGCCCGCCCGACGGGGCGTGGACCGACCGCCGCGACTGCACCGACGCCGCCAAGCGGCTGGCGGCGTGAGCGGCATGCGGCCCTCAGCTCCCGCTTCCGCGCGCGGTGAACGAGCTCCACACCGTGGCTGCGGGCGCGCCTGCGTCGGGGTCGGCGTGCAGCTCGATGCGCTCCACCCACTTGACCCACTGGAACCCGCGGCGACCAGGCGCGACCAGGCGCACCGGGGCGCCGTGGTCGTGGCTCAGGCGTTCGTCGCCGACGTGGGTGGCGAGCAGCAGGCGGCGGGCGACCGCGAGCGGGAAGTCCCAGCGGTATCCGGTGTAGGACACGACGCGCACGCGGCCCGCACCCGCCGCGGGCTGCGCGGCGTCGAGCAGTCGGCCCAGGCGCGCGCCCCGCCACCGCTGGGTGGAATAGAAGCCGCCGGTGCAGTCGAGAGTGGCGACGAGCTCGTCACCGGCGTCGAGCCGGTCGGCGCGGACGGCGACCGGCCGCGCGCACATGCCGCCCACGGTCACGCGGTGGTCGGGCGCGAGCTCGCGCGGGTGGTCGGCGACCCACGATGTCGACGGGAACGTGTTGCCCGCGAACGAGTCGGCCTCGTAGGAGCCGGTGAACCGCCGCTTGGCCCCGCGCAGGCCGAACAGGCCGGCGACCGGCCGCTGGAGTTGCCAGAACGCGATGGCGCCCACGGCCACACCCGCGGTCGCGAAGAGCTGGCGCCGGCCGGCCAGGTCGCGGACGCGCGGGCGCTTGGCCCGCAGCAGCGCGTGCACCAGCACGATGAGGCCGAGCACCGCGCCGAGGGCCCAGTGCCAGTTCAACAGCCCGAACCCCGCGAGGTGCAGGTCGCCCCCCGCCGACCACACGAACCCCGACACGAGCGCGGCGCCGACCAGCGCCCCGGCCAGCAGCCCGAAGCCGGTGCTGCCGTCCCAGCGCGCCGGGTCGACCACCCTCGACCACACCCGCCGGCTCTTCCACACGAGCACGATCGCGATCGCCGCGCCCAGCGCGCCGTGGAGCACGAACACCCAGGCGGAGCCCGGCGAGCCGGCGAACGCGGTCAGCAGGCCGGTCGCCACGAGCAGCGCCACCAAGAGCGCCAGGCTCCAATCGGTCCCGCGCGGGCTCACGCCCGCCCGAGGCTAGACCGCCGCGGTTACGCCGAGGTGACGTCGGGCGAGCGCGCGGCCGATCCCGGCGCGCTCGCGCTCGACGCGGACGCGTCCGGCGCGCGCGGCCGCGCGAAGTCCAGCGGCCGGCGCTCGCGCGCGATCGCGATCTGGGCCGGGTCGCACCCCCGCTCCCGCCACCGCTCCGCCGCGTCGGTCACGAACCCGTCGAGCATGTCGTCGTCGTGCATCGGGTCGTGGTGGAAGAGCGCCAGGCGCTGCGCCCCCACCCGGTGCGCGAAGGCCAGCGTGTCGGTGATGCGCGAGTGCCCCCAGCCCATGTGCGCGGGGTACTCGGCGTCGGTGTACTGGGCGTCGTGGATGAGCAGGGAGGCGTCCCTCGCCAGCGCGTAGCCGGAGATCCACTCGTCGCCCAGCGAGTCCAGCGACGCGCCGAGCGCCGGCTCGTGGTCGGGGATGTAGGCCAGCGAGGTGTCGCCCTCGGTGATGCGGTAGCCGAGCGTCGGCCCCCGGTGGGCGACCGAGCTGGCGCGGACACTCGCCGACCCGATCTGCCACTCGATGTCCGGGGCGTCCCGGAACGAGACCTGACAGGGCAGCTCGCGCACCTCGACCGGCGACAGCGGCGCCGAGATGTAGCGGGCGATGCGATCCATCAGCGACGCCTCCGGCGACGCCGGCCCGTAGATGATGACGTCGGTCTTGGGGTGGAAGAGCGGCGCGAAGAACATCAGCCCCTGGATGTGGTCCATGTGCAGGTGGGTCAAGAGGATGTGGATGCGCTCGGCCGTCCCCGTCATCGCCAGCCCGAGCGGGCGGATGCCCGTGCCGGCGTCGAGGACGAGCTCGCTGCCGTCGTCGAGCGAGACGTGCACGCACGAGGTGTTCCCGCCGTAGCGGTTGGTCTCGGGCCCCGGCGCGGGAACCGACCCGCGCGCGCCCCACACCGTTGCCTTCATGCGGCCGAGCCGTCCTCGGCCCCGACGGGCCAGAAGATCGCGATCGCGCCGCGGAAGCCCTCGGTGCCGACGATGGGCAGCGCGCTGACCTCGATGTCGTGCAGGTCGCCGCTGCTGCTGTGGATGTGCATGCGCGAGTGCATCGGCCGCCCGTGCTGCAGGGCGATGGTCAGGGGCAGTTGGTCCCAAGGGATCGGGTCACCGGCGGCGTCGAACGGCCCGAACGCCTCCCCCCACTCGCGCGGCCCCAGCGCGCCGGTCTCCTCGAAGCGCCGGCCGACCAGGGATCCGGCGGCCTCGTTGAAGAACACGAGGGTGCCCTCGGCGTCGACCAGGAACGCAGGGGTCGAGATGCTGGAGAGGAGGTTGCGGGCCAGGATCAGCTCGAGCGGCTTCTGCGCCTCGGGCATCGTGCCCATCCTACGTCGGCGTCCGCGTGCGCCGGGGATTACCGTACGCGCCGCCCGTGCCAACGCGCCTGCATGTCCTCCGCGTCTACCGCTCCGCCGTCGCGATCATCGTGGTGAACGCGCGCATCGTCGTCCCGGCAGTGATCGTCGCGACGGTGATCCCGTTGGTGATCGAGTTGTTCGTCGAGCACGAGCTGCCGCGCGGCATCGCCGCGCTGGTGACCACCGTGGTCGACAGCTTCGCCGCCATGTTCTTCGCGGGCGCGGCCGAGCAGCTCGTGCACCGCTGGGAGGACGGCGAGCGGCGGGTCGAGCTCAAGGGCATCCTCTCGCGCGTGCCGCCGGTGATCCTGCCGCTGTTCGCCGTGGCCATCCTCCAGGCACTGGCCGTCGGGCTGGGCATGCTGCTGCTGATCATCCCCGGCTTCATCATCTGGACCTTCACGGCGGTCGTGGGCCCGGTGGTCGTGGCCGAGGAGGTGGGGGTCAGGCGCAGCTTCCGCCGCAGCGCGCGCCTCGTCCGTGGCAACGCGTGGCGGGTCTTCTTCATCGTCTTCAGCGTCGAGCTCCTGGCCGGGATCCTCGCCGTGCTGATCGGCCTGGTCTTCACGTCGATCGGCGAGTCGAGCGAGAACCCGATCGCGCTCGCCATCGGCGAGGCGTTCACGTTCCCGCTCGAGGTCTTCTCGGTGGCGGTGATGTACTGGCGCCTGCGCGAGATCGAGCGCGTCCGCCTCAGCGCGCAGGCCGACGAAGCGGTCGCCGCCGGCTAGCGCTCGCGGTCAGGCCGGAAGGGCGCGCTGCAGGGCGTCGGCCATCAGCTCTCCGGCCACGGCCAGCGGCTCGGTGCTGCGCTGGGCCCGGGCGAGGACGAACGCCCCCTCCAGCGCCGCCACCATGCCGATGGCCAGCTCGCGGGCGCGCCGCTTGGCGATGCCGGCGCCGGTCAGGCGCTCGCTGGCGGACTCGAGCCAGCCGTCAAAGACGTCGGCGCAGGCCTCGCGCAGCGGCTCGCTGACGCTCGCGACCTCCAGCGCCACCGTCGCGATCGGGCAGGCGTCGGCGTAGCCGCTGGCGGCCAGGTCCGCCGCCGCGCCGGCGAAGAACGTGCGCACCGCGGTCACCACGTCGGGCGCCGGGTCGAAGATCGCCGGTACGAGCGCGCCGTACATCGCGCCCGACCAACGGATGGTCTCCGCCCCCAGCTGCTCCTTGCCCCCAGGGAAGAAGTGGTAGATCGAACCGAAGGGCGCCCGGGCCTCGTCGACGATCTGCTTGATGCCGGTGGCGTTGTAGCCCTGGCGGCGAAACAGCTCCGCGGTGGTGGTGACGATCCGGTCCTTGGTCTCCGTCGGCATGATCCGCGTAGACTATTAGAGCGATCTATCTAGGAGGCGCCAACGTGCTCTCGTGGCTGGCCAAGCAACTGCTGGACCGCAACCTCGCGCGGCTGAACGCCGGCGACTACAAGCCGCTGCTGCGGATGGACCACGACGACGTCCGCTTCCGCTTCCCCGGCGACAGCTCCTGGGCGACCGAGCTGCAGGGCAAGGACGAGCTCGGCCGCTGGCTGCAGCGGTTCGTCGACACCGGGCTGCAGATCTTCGCCGACGAGGTCGCCGTGGCCGGGCCGCCCTGGAACATGAAGCTCTGCATCCGCGGCCACGACTACCTGCGCACGCCGGAGGGCGAGACGATCTACGCGAACCGCTACGTGATCTGGGGCCACATGGCTTGGGGCAAGCTGCGCGACTACGAGGTCTACGAGGACACCCAGGCCAGCAAGGCCCTCGACGCCCACCTCCAGGCCGACGGTCAGGCCCGGAACAGCTCCTCGGTCAGCGCGGTGTCCTCGGTCCCGCGGTAGTACTCGATCTGCCCGTCGCGGAAGCGGAAGTAGTGGTGCAGGCGCATCGTCCCCGACTTGCCCGTGGTCCGGACCGTGAGCCCGAAGTCGAGGAACGCGAAGACCTCGGTCTCGTTGGACGCGAACGAGAGCGGCGTGAACGCGGTGATCTCGACCGCTCCGCCGATGGCCTGGAAGAAGTCGGCCACGGCGTCCTTGCCGACACGCTGCCCATACCACGGCGCGACCGTCGAAGCGGTGTCGGCCGCCCAGTCCACGTCGTCGGTGAGCTTGTCGAGGATCGTGGGAACGTCGCCGGTCCCAAACGCCTCGTAGATCGTCTTGACGGTGGCCTCGTTGGCCTCGCTCATGGACCGCTCCCCGGGTCGGGATCTCAGACCCTATTCCAGTCTGTCGTCGAAGATGTCGAGCTCGAGGTCGCGCAGGCGCTCGGGGTCGGCCAGCAGGTCGATCTCGACGATCCGGCCCTCGGCGACCGTGAACCCGGCCACGGCGAACAGCCGCCCCTGGGGGGCCACGACAAAACCAGCCGCCCCGTTGACGAGCGCCGGGCGCGCCCACCCGGCCAAGCGGGCGAACGAGAGCACCCGCGCCGCCACCTGCTCGGCGCCGTGGAGCTCGACGCCGGCGGGTCCGCGATCGGCCCGCAGCACGGCATCGGGGTGCAGGATGGCGACGAGGCGGTCGAAGTCGCCGTCGCGCGCGGCGGCGAGGAAGGCGTCGACCAGCTCGCGCTGGCGCGCGCGGTCACGCTCGGGCTCGGGCACCGAGCCGCGCACCCGGCGCCGCGCGCGGCTCGCGAGCTGGCGGGCCGCAGCCGGCGAGCGGTCGACGATGGGCGCGATCTCCTCGAACGGGACCGCGAACATGTCGTGGAGCACGAAGGCCAAGCGCTCGGCCGGCGCCAGGGTCTCCAGCACCACCAGCAGCGCGAGGCCGACCGCGTCGGACAGCAGCGCCTCGTGCTCGGGATGGGCTCCGTCTTCGCGGTCGACGATGGGCTCGGGCACGTGCGGGCCGAGCGGCTCCTCGCCGCGCGTGCGGCGCGTCCGCAGGACGTCCAAGCACACGCGCGCGAGCACGGTGGTCAGCCAGCCCTCGAGATTCTTTACCCCGGAGGCGTCGGCGCGGTTGAGGCGCAGCCACGCCTCTTGCACGGCATCGTCGGCCTCGCTGACCGAGCCGAGCATGCGATAGGCCACGGCGCGCAGGCGGGGGCGGTTGGTCTCGAAGCGGTCGGCGAGCAGTTCTGGTTCGTTCATCCGTCACATTCCGTCGTCGTGGTCCGTCAAGGGAGTGACGCATGAAAACCGGAGGATGTGACAAGGAGCCCTGAACATGGAACGCAAGTGGTGGACCCTGATAGCCGTCTCGACGGCGACCTTCATGTTGTTGCTCGACATCACGGTGGTCAACGTCGCGCTGCCGTCGATCCGCAAGGACCTGGGCGCGAGCTTCACCGATCTGCAGTGGGTCGTCGACGCCTACGCGCTGACGCTCGCCGCGCTGGTGCTCACGGCGGGGTCGCTGGCCGACCGTCTCGGGCGCCGGCGGGTGTTCATCGTCGGGCTGGGGATCTTCTCGGCCGCCTCGCTGCTGTGCGCGTTGTCGCCCGACGCGACCTTCCTGAACCTGGCGCGCGCAGTGCAGGGCGTCGGCGGCGCGGTGATGTTCGCGGTGTCGCTGGCGCTCATCGCGCAGGAGTTCACGGCCGGCCGTGAGCGCGGCATGGCCATGGGCATGTACGGCGCGACCATCGGCGTCGCCGTCGCGATCGGCCCGCTCGTCGGCGGTGCGCTGACCGACTCCCTGGGTTGGCAGTCGATCTTCTACCTCAACGTGCCCATCGGGCTGGCGGCGATCGCCATCACCGCCCTGCGGGTGCGCGAGAGCCGGGACCCCAACGCGACCGGCGTGGACTGGCTCGGGGTGGTCACGTTCAGCGTGGCGCTGTTCCTGCTCGTCCTTGCCCTCGTGCGCGGCAACGACGAGGGCTGGGGCAGCACGACGATCGTGGCGTCGTTCGTGGGCGCCGCGGTGCTGCTCGCCGCCTTCGTGGCTATCGAGGCGCGCGTGCGCGAGCCGATGCTCCCGCTGCAGCTCTTCCGCCGGCCGGCGTTCACCGGCGTGCAGCTGGCGGCGTTCGCGGTGTCGAGCTCGATCTTCGCCCTGTTCCTCTACCTCTCGCTGTACCTGCAGAACTACCTCGGCTTCTCGCCGTTCGACGCCGGGCTGCGCTACCTGCCGACGACCGTCGTGAGCTTCATCGCCGCCCCGATCGCCGGCCTGCTGCTTTCGCGGGTGCAGGCGCGCGTGCTCCTGAGCTTCTCGCTCGGCGCCGTGGGCGTCGGGCTGCTGCTCATGGGCGGCCTGGACGTGGGCTCCGACTGGACCGCGCTGCTCGGCGGCTTCCTCGTCGTCGGCGCCGGCGTCGGGCTGATCAACCCGGTCATCGCCGACGTGGCGGTCAGCGTGGTGCCGAGGGAGCAGAGCGGCATGGCGGCCGGCATCAACGACACCTTCCGCCAGGTTGGCGTGGCGGTGGGGATCGCGGTGTGGGGCGCGATCTTCGTCGGCGAAGGCGCGAGCAAGGTGGCGGCGCTGACCGCGGGCACGCCCGCCGCGGTCGGCGACCGCCCGCGCGAGATCGTCGAGGCTGCCTCCTCGGGCAACCTCAACCAGGTGCTGGCGTCGGCGCCGCCCGGCTCGCGCGCGACCATCGTCCACGCGGCGCGCGAGGGCTTCCTGAGCGGGCTCAACGAGATCCTGCTCATCGGCGGCCTCGTGTGCTTCGTCGGCGCGGTGCTGGCGCTGGTGCTCGTGCGCGAGAGCGACATCGAGCGCGAGCCCGAGCCGGTGGGCGTGCCCGAGGCGGCCGTCGCCGCCTGATTCGATTCTCCGCCGTGGAGTTACGCGGAGACGATGCTGCGGGACTGAACGAGCGGGCGCGGAGCCTGCGCCGCAGCATCGTTTCGCTCCGTCCCCGCGCGCCCGGGGAGCTAGAGCTACTCGGGCAGGCGTCCGGTGAGGTGGCGTTGCAGGGCGGGGCCCAGGACCGCGATCACGGCCTCAGAGTCCATCGAGGCCAGCGGCTCGAAGCGCATGACGTAGCGGATGATCCCGAGCCCGACGAGCTGCGACGACGTAAGGCTCGTGCGCAGCTCGGGCCGGTCGATGCGCAGCCCTTCGGCGAGGGGCCCGAAGAAGCGGGTTGACAGGAAGTCGCGGAACAGGCGCGCGGTCGACTCCTGGGAGAGCGCGGTGCGCAGGAGCGCGACGATGGGGTTGCGGCCGGCCTCGGCATCCCAGGTGGTGACGAACAATCGCGCCAGCCGCTCGCCCACCGCGGAGCGTTTGCCGACGAGCAGCTCGGCCACCGCCTCGTCGGGGTCGAACGGCCACTGCACGACCTCGGCGAAGAGCGCCTCCTTGGACCCGTGAAAGTGCATGACGAGCGCGGGGTCGACGCCCGCCTCGGTCGCAATCGAGCGGATCGTGGCCGCCTCGTAGCCGCGGTCGGCGAACTGGCGCCGGGCCGCCTCGGCGATCGCCTGCCTGGTGTCGCCGCCGCCGCGGCGCCGTCCCGTCCTGGCCATCCGTGTCCCTTTCGTCGACCGCGGAATTCGTCTTGACGAATAATATCAACGCTGTGGAGTTCATCAGCGTTGAGTTCTGTCACCGTTCCCGTCGACTCCCCGCCCGGTCTGGCCCGGCGCCTGCTGCCGCCGCTTCTCGGCGGCACGCTGCTGGCGTGCGCGTTCGTCGGCCTGTTCACGGTCGCCGTGCACGCCCCTACGCCCAACGACGTGCGGGTGGCGGTCGTGGCGCCGGCGCCGCTGCAAGTCCGCGTCGCCGCCGGCCTCGACCGCGCCGCGCCCGGCGGGTTCGACCTCGTCCGCTACGGCTCGGAGGCGGCGGCGCGCGCCGCCCTGCGCGACCAGGACGTCAGCGGCGTGCTCGTGGTCGCCGGCCCCCGGCCGCGGCTACTGGTCGCCAGCGCGTCGGGGGCGCCGACGGCGGCCGTGGTGCGCTCGGCGGTCGGCGCCGCGGCAGGCCCGCACGTCACCGTCGCGGACGTCCGGCCCCTGCCACCCAGCGACGCGCGCGGACTGTCGACCTTCATCCTCGTGGCCGGGACGACGCTCGGGAGCCTGCTCTTCGGAGCGCTGCTCTTCGTGCTCGCGCGCGACGTGAGCACAGCGGTGCTGGTGGCCACGCTCGTGGCGCTCGCCGTCCTGGTCGGCGTGGTCGTGGCCGTCACCGTGGACCAGGTCGTGGGTGCGGTCACCGGCGCGTTCGGCGCGGTCGCCGGGGTCGCGGCGCTGCTGTCGCTCGCCGTCGCCGCCCCGGCCGCCGCGTTGAGCCGTCTGCTCGGCCCGGCGGGCATCGCCCTGGCCGCGATCCTCGTGCTGCTGCTGTCGCTGGCGAGCTCCGGCGGCTCGGTCGGCCCGCAGATGGTTCCCGACTTCTTCTCCACGCTCTCCGGCGTCCTGCCGGCGGGCGCGGCGCAGCGTGCCCTGCGCAGCGTCGTCTACTTCGACGGCGACGCCGTCGCGGGCCCCCTGGCGGTGCTCGGGCGTGGGCGCTCGGCGGCCTGCTGCTCGAGGTCGGCGCCAACCGAACGCGAATCGCAACGAAGGAGCGTGTGGCATGAAGGTGTTCCTGGCCGGTGCGACCGGCGCCGTCGGACGACGGCTCATCCCGCTGCTGACCGATCGCCGCCATGAGGTGGTGGCGATGAGCCGCTCGGACCGCAACCACAGCCTCATCCGCGCGCTGGGCGCCGAGCCGGTGGTGGCCGACGTCCTCGACAAGGCCGCGGTGATGGCCGCCGTGGTCGGCGCCGAGCCCGAGGTCGTCATCCACGAGCTCACGGCGCTGCGCGGCGTGACCAGCGTGCGGCGCTGGGACCACGAGTTCGCGCTCACCAACCGCTTGCGCACCGAGGGGCTCGACCACCTGCTCGAGGCCGCGCGCACGGTGGGCGCGCGGCGGTTCGTGGCCCAGAGCTTCGGCAACTGGAACTACGAGCGTCGCGGCGGCCCGGTCAAGGCCGAGGACGACCCGCTCGATCCCGACCCGCCCGCCAGCATGGCGCGCTCGCTGGCGGCGATCCGCCACCTCGAGCGGGCGACGCTGGCACACGACGACATCGCGGGCGTCGTGCTCCGCTACGCCAACCTCTACGGGGCTGGCGCGGCCATGCCGACCTTCATGGAGGCGCTGCGCGCGCACACGCTGCCGCTGGTCGGCGACGGCGCCGGCGTGTGGTCGTTCGTACACGTCGACGATGCCGCGGCGGCCACCGCCCTGGCGGTCGAAGGCGAGCGTGACCGGGACCTTCAACGTGGCCGACGACGAGCCGGCCGCGGCTCGCGTGTGGCTCCCCGAGCTCGCGCGCGCGCTGGGCGCGCCGGCGCCGCGGCACGTGCCGACGTGGCTCGGGCGCGTGGCCGCGGCGAGGCCGGCGTCTCGCTGTTCACGCAGATTCGCGGGGCCGCCAACGAAAGGCAAGGCACAAGCTCGGCTGGCATCCGGACTTCCCGACCTGGCGCGAGGGCTTCAGGGCCGCGCTGGCGGCACGCGCCGATGCGACGGCGGTGGCCGCCTGATGCGCCTGCTCCTGACCGGCGGCACCGGCGCGCTCGGGCGCGCGGTGCTTCCCTTGCCGCCGCGGCCGGGCACGACCTGCGCGTGCCCACGCGCGACCAGCTCGACGTGTTCGACCCCGACGCCGTGGCGCGGGCCGTGCGCCACGTCGACGCGGTGCTGCACCTGGCCACGCGCATTCGCCCGCTCGAGGAGCTCGACAAGCCCGAGCGGTGGCACGAGAACGCCGGCCACCGAGGACACGCCCGTCGCCGAGGTCTCCTCCATCCTGCGCTCGGCCCTGGCTGCCGAGGGCCACACCGACCGCTTCGCGCGCACCGGCCGGCGCGGGGTGGTGCTGCGGCTCGGCCTGCTCGACGGGCCGGGGACCGGCAACGACGAGCCGGTCCCGGCGCTCGGCGCGACGCTGCACGTAGAGGACGCGGCCGGCGCCCACCTGGCGGCGCTGGAGCTCGCGAGCGGCATCTACAACGTCGGCCGCGACGGCGAGCGGGTCTCCAACCGGCGCTTCGTCGCCGCGGCCGGGTGGCAGCCACGGCCGGGGATGGTCGGCGCCGTGTCGAGGTGACATGGCGGCGTGGAGCTCGGCGTCCATCTGCCACTGATGCAGCTGGACCCGGAGCCGCTGTCGCCGCAGCGGCTGGGCGCGGCGGTCGACGCCGCCCGGGACTGCGGCTTTGCCGCCGTCGCCGCCAACGACCACTTCGTCTTCGCGGCGCCGTGGCTGGACGGGCCGACCGCGCTGGCGAGCGTGATCGAGCGCTCGGGCGCGCTGGAGCTCGCGACGACGATCGCGCTCGCCGTGCCGCGATCCCCGGTACCGCTGGCCAAGGCGCTGGGCGCCATCGACCTGCTCTCGGGAGGCCGCCTTGTGGCAGCACTCGGGCCGGGGTCCTCGCCGCGCGACTACGAGGCCGTAGGCGTCTCCTTTGCGGAGCGCCGGGGCGCTTCGACGAGGCGATCCCGACGGTGCGGGCCCTCCTCGCGCAGGAGCCATGCCCGCCCGACGCGCATTACTGCGCGCTGCCGCCCGACCTCGTGCTCGCCCCCGGCCCGCGCGCGATCCCGTTGTGGGTCGCGAGCTGGGGCTCGCCGGCCGGCCTGGCGCGCGTGGCCCAGGCCGGCGACGGCTGGCTGGCCTCCGCCTACAACACGACGCCGGAGCGGTTCGCGGGCGCGCGCGCCGAGCTCTCGCGTGGCGACTCACCGAGCGGGGCCGCGAGGCCGAGGGGTTCCCCAGCGCGCTGGCCACGATGTGGACCTGGGTGACCGAGGACGCGGCCGAGCGCGACCGCGTGCTCGCCGACGTGCTCGCGCCGGTCGTGCGCCGCGCCGCACATCTGCATCGGCTCGGCCGCGCACTGCGCCGAGGTGCTGTCGCGCTACGCGCAGGCCGGCTGCGAGCGCGTCTATCTGTGGCCGCTCGGCGACGAGCGCCGCCAGCTCGAGCTCGTGGCCAGCGGTGGCGCCGCAGGTCGACGATGGGGGGCCTGATCTCTAGCCGCTGTCCCCCGAGAATCCCCCGAGACCAGCTCTAATCGACGCACGTTGTCCCCATCTGGGCGGCGGATGCGCTCGATCGCGTTCGCGTGCGTCGGATGCCCGTAGAGCTTGACGATGAGAGTGCCGTCGTCGCTGTGGCGAGCCGATTCGATCGTGCCTGCCGAAACGCTGTTGCCAACTCGGGATTCACAGGCGAGCCTCGACGATGGGCAACCGTCTTTCACCCCGGCCAGCAGACTCCCGCTTTGGCCGGACGTTGCGCCCGACATCAGCACAGAGGCGACGCTCTATGCTCGATCGGCGCCATCGGGCCTGGGTCGGAAACCCCGCCCGTTTGTCGAGCTACTTCGGCTAGGTCAGCCGTTGATCGCCGCGGCTGATGGGACGGTGGTGAACCGGTAAATGCTGCCCTTCAGTGGCGCTCGAGCAGCGCGACGTTCCAGCCCGGCAGGGCGATCTGGTCGAGCGGGGTCGAGCCGCGGAGCTCCACCTCCGCGTCGGTCAGCACGTTGCGCCACAGACCCGCTGTCCCCGGGGGCAGAGCGAGCCGGGTGTCGTCGCAATCGCGGAGAGCGGTGGCAGCAAGGACGTCCGCCCCGCGCAAGTACGCGCAGCACGCCTCGCCCGCCTCGACCGCCCGGTAACCATCGGCAAACGCCCGGGGTCGCCGGGCCCGCAGCGCCAACCCGCGCTCGATGACGAACAGCTTCACGGTCTCGGGCGTCGGCTCAGCTCCGCCGCGCAGCTCGGCCAGCGCGGCGCGGTGCCGGTTCCATTCGATGGGGCGGCGGTTGTCCGGGTCGACCAGCGACAGTGCCCACAGCTCGTCGCCCTGGTAGATGTCGGGCACGCCGGGGGCAGTGAGCTTCAAGAGCGTCTGGCCCAGAGCGGAACGCTCGCCCGCCCGCGCGAGCCGCTCCGCGAACGGCGTGAACGCCTCGAGAAATGCGCGGTGCTCGTATAGGCGCCGGCAGTAGGCCACGGCGCTCTCCTCCCAGGCCAGATCCGGGTCGACCCAGTTCGTGCTCACCTTCGCCTCGCGCAGCGCCTTGACCACGTAGGCCTCGAGCCGCTCCAGTGACAGCGGCCACGCGCCCACGAGCGTCTGGAGGACGAGGTACGCCTCGTTCACCGATGGCGGCTCGCACAGAGCGAGCCACCGAAGCACGGAAGATCGCCATTCCTCCGCCATCCCTGCCAGTGCGCCGATCCGCGCGCGCACGTCGCCGCTGCGCTTCGTGTCGTGCGTTTGGGTCACGAGCAGCCCGCGCGGAAACCGGCGCGCTCGCTCGAGGCAGCCGACGTGGAATTGCGCCACCTCGATCCCGAACCGCGACGGGTCACCGCCCACCTCGTTCAGCGCCAGCAGCCGGTTATAGCGGTAGAACGCCGTGTCCTCGACGCCCTTCGCCATCACTGCCGGCGTCGTCTGCTGGAAGCGGGTGACGAACTCATCCGGGGCATGGTCCTCGAGCAACAGCGCCCGCCGTAGGTCGGGAGGCAAGTCGGACACTGCCGATCGGTCGGCGTCGGTGACGAGCCCCGACCAGGGCTCGACGTAGGTGCGATACACCGGCAGCGATGCAAGCGCGCTGGCCAACGCGGGATGGTTGTGCAGACGCGCCAGCCGCTCCACCTCGGGCCGGAACGTGCCGGTCACCTGCTCGCGCTTCGCCTCCAGCGCGACTTCGCCGAACGGCCGCCGCTCGCCGGTGAGCTCCCCGTAGAGCGAGGTGAGGGGATCGGAGCCGGCCCCATCCACGAACAGCGCCTCGGCGTCGTTGAGGAACTCGTAGCCCACCGTGCCCTCCACCGGCCAGTCCCGCAGCGACTCGCCCGGGTCGAGGATCTTCTCCACCCACACGCGCTCGACCCCCTCCGACCGCAGCCGCCGCAGGTAGCCGGCCGGATCCGCCAGCCCATCGGGATGGTCGATCCGCAGCCCGTCGACGACGCCCTCCCGCACCAGCCGGAGCACGAGCTCGTGGGTGGCCGCGAACACCGACGGATCCTCCTGCCGCACCCCGGCCAGGTGGTCGATGTCGAAGAAGCGCCGGTGGCGACGAGTCGCCGGGTCGACGTCGAAGAAGCGAGACCGCAGCGACGGATCCGCCCAGTACCGATTCTCGTCCACCGCCGCCATGTGGTTGGGAACGACGTCGAGGACCACGCCCAGTCCCGCGCCGGCCAAAGCGCGGAACGCAGACTCGCCGCCGAGCTCGACGGAAATCCGTCCCGGGTCGATCACGTCGTAGCCGTGCGGCGACCCCGCGCGAGCCTGGAAGCACGGCGAAAGATACAGATGGCTCACGCCGAGGTCGCGCAGGTACGGCACGAGTGCCCGGGCCTCATCGAACCCCATGCCGGAGCCGAGCTGGAGGCGGTACGTCGCGCGCAAAGCGGCCATCAAGCCCGCCGCAAGACCAGCAGTGAGCGATCCGGCAGGCGCACGTCGCCGCGTGCCCGTGCTGTCCACTCGCCTCGCTCGAGCTGTGGCTCCGCCGTCGACAGCTCCAGCGTCCACAGCCGCCCGAATCGCCGCGCGGGCAACGTCATCACGACCGCGTCGGCGCTCGCATTGAATAACACGAGGAACGAGTCGTCGCTCACGCGCTCGCCGGTCACCGACGGCTCAGCGATCTCCCCGCCATTGAGGAACACGCCGACCACCAGCCCCTCGGGCCGCTCCCAGTCGGAGCGGATCATGCGCCGGCCGTCGGTCCGGAACCACCAGGCGTCGGGCAGCCCCGAGCCCAGCGGCTGCCCACCCGTCAAGAAGCTGCGCCGATGGAACACCGGATGCCGCCGCCGCACGGCGATGAGCCGCCGCACGAAGGCCAGCAGGGCGGAAGCCCGCGAATCCATCTCCCACGCGTACCACGACAGCTCGTTGTCCTGGCACCACGCATTGTTGTTCCCGTGCTGCGTGCGCGACAGCTCGTCGCCGCCGAGCAGCATCGGCACGCCCTGGGACAGGAACAGGGTGGCGAGGAAGTTGCGCTGCTGGCGCTCGCGCAGCGCGTTCACCGAAGGGTCGTCGGTCTCGCCCTCGACGCCGCAGTTCCAGCTGCGGTTGTCGTCGGATCCGTCGCGGCCGTCCTCGAGGTTGGCCTCGTTGTGCTTCTCGTTGTAGGAGACGAGGTCGCGCAGCGTGAACCCGTCGTGCGCGGTGACGAAGTTGATCGAGGCGACCGGCCCGCGGCCCTCGCCCTGGTACAGGTCGCTCGAGCCGGCGAACCGCCGGGCCAGGTCCGCGACTCGGGCGTGGCCGCGCCAAAAGTCGCGCACGTTGTCGCGATAGATGCCATTCCACTCCGTCCACAGCACCGGGAAGTTCCCCACCTGGTAGCCGCCCGGCCCCACGTCCCATGGCTCCGCGATCAGCTTCACCTGCGAGAGGAGGGGGTCCTGGTGGATCGTGTCGAAGAACGCCGAGAGCCGATCGACGTCGTAGAACTCACGCGCGAGCGCGGAGGCGAGGTCGAAGCGGAACCCGTCGACGTGGCACTCGAGCACCCAGTAGCGCAGCGAGTCCATGATCAGCCGCAGCACGCTCGGGTGGACCGGGTTGAGGCTGTTCCCGGTGCCGGTGAAGTCCATGTAGAACCGCGGGTTCTCCGGGACCACGCGGTAGTAGGCGCGGTTGTCGACGCCCTTGAACGCCAGCATCGGCCCGAGGTGGTTGCCCTCGGCGGTGTGGTTGTAGACGACGTCGAGGATCACCTCGATGCCGGCGCGGTGGAGTGCCTTGACCATCCCCTTGAACTCGCGCACCTGCTCGCCGCGAGTGCCGGTCGCCGCATACGCCGCGTGGGGTGCGAAGTAGCCGATCGAGCTGTAGCCCCAGTAGTTGCTCAGTCCCTTCGCGACGATGAAGCTCTCGTCGACGATGTGGTGAACCGGCATCAGCTCCACCGCTGTCACCCCGAGCGACTGCAGGTACGCAATCGCCTCGTCGGACGCCAGCGCCGCGTACGTGCCGCGCAGGCCCTCGCGGATGTCCGGCCCGCGCGCGGTGAAGCCCTTCACGTGGGTCTCGTAGATCACTGTCTCCGACCAGGGCGTCTCGGGGCGTCGGTCGCCATCCCACTCGAACGAGGGATCGACGATCACGCTCCGCGGCACGGCGTCGGCCGAGTCCTCGTCGTCCGGCTCGAGGTCGGCGGTGTCGGTGCCGTCGGCGACGTATGGGAACACGTTGGCGGCCTCCCACCGCACCGGCCCGTCGATGGCCTTGGCATACGGGTCGACCAGGAGCTTGGCGGGATTAAAGCGGTCGCCCTCCTCGGGCTCGTAGCGCCCGTACACGCGGTAGCCGTAGCGCTGGCCCGGCCCCACGCCGGGCAGGTAGCAGTGCCAGTTGTGGGCCGTGCGCTCGCGCACCGCCACGCGCGTTTCGTGCCCTTCGTCGTCGAACAGGCACAGCTCGACCCGCTCGGCGTGCTCGGAGAAGAGCGAGAAGTTCGTGCCCGCACCATCCCAGGTGGGACCGAGCGGGAACGGCCGCCCCGGCCACGCGTCCGTCATCGCACCACGACCCCCCCGAGCGGCGGCAGCTGCACGTGCCCGTCGGCAACTGCCGTCTCCTCGTGCGTGGCGAGCACGACCGCGCCGCCCGACACCGGCACGCGCCCCCGCCGCCCCGCGAAGTTGCAGGCAAGCTCGAAAGCTCCCCGGCGCACGCGCAGCCAGCGCGCGTCCTCGTCGAAGTCGACGTCCGTCGCCTCGCGCGGAAGCTCGCGGCGCGCTCGCAACAGCGTCCGATACAGCGCGGCCAAGTCCGCGTCGACGCGCCGCGTGAGCTTCGACCGCAAGAACACCGCGACCGCCTGTGGGTCCGGCACCTCCTCCCCCGCGAACGCCGCGAAGTGGGCGAACTCGTTGCGGCGGCCCTCACGCGTGGCGCGCGCGATGCGCCGCTCGATGTGATCGGTGAAGAACTGGAATGGCGCCTCCTCCCCGTACTCCTCGCCCATGAACAGCAGCGGCGTGAACGGCGAGAGCAGCACGCAGAACGCCGCCAGCGGGCGCGCCTCGCGGGGCATGCGGTCGCCGAAGGCGCGGTTGCCGACCTGGTCGTGGTTCTGCGAGAAGACGACGAACTGCTCCGGCGGCCGGTCACCGGCCGGCGCCCCCACCCGCCGCTCGCGCACCTCAGACCAGCGGCCGTCGTACACGAACGGCCTCCCGAACGCCTTGGCCAGGTCGGCCACGCGACCGAAGTCGCGGTAATAGCCCTCGCGCTCGTCGGTGAGGAGCGCGCGCAGCGCGTGGTGGAAGTCGTCGGCCCACTGGGCGTCGAGCCCGAGCCCGCCGACCGCTGGCGGACGGAGCAGGCGCGGATCGTTGCGGTTGCTCTCGGCGATCACGAGCGCGCCGGGCCGCGCGGCACGCACCCGATCCGCCAGCTCCTCGAGCACGTGCCGGGGTCCCGCGTCGAGGATCGCGTGCACGGCGTCGAGCCGGAGGCCGTCGACGTGGTAGTCGCGCACCCACCGGCACGCGTTCTGGATCGCCCACTCGCGCACGCCGTCGCAGCCCGCGTCGTCGTAGTTGATCGCCTTGCCCCAGTCGGTGTCGTAGCGGTCGGCGAAGTAAGGACCGAACGCCTTGAGCGCCCTCACACCCGAGGCGCCGACATGGTTGTAGACGACGTCGAGGATCACCCCGACGCCCTTGGCATGAGCGGCATTCACCAGCCGCTGCAGGCCCTCCGGTCCGCCGTAGGCGTGGTGCGGCGCTCCCGCGTACACGCCGTCGTAGCCCCAGCCGCGTACGCCGGGGAACTCGGTAACCGGCATCAGCTCGATCGCGGTGACCCCGAGCGCGCGCAGCTCGTCCAGCCCCGGGATGACCCCCTCGAACGTCCCCTCGGCGCTAAACGTGCCGACATGCAGCTCGTAGACCACGAGCGCATCCAGCGACAGACCGGGCCAGCGACTATCGGCCCAGGCGAACGCGCCCGTGTCAACCACCCGCGAGGGCCCGCGCAGCCCGCGCGGCTGGAAGCGCGAGCACGGATCGGGATAGCGGCGTCCGTCGAGCACGAGAAAGTAGTCGTCGCCCGGCGCGGTGTCGGGAACGACGCCCTCCCACACGCCGTAGCCGGCCGCGGCCAGCGGATGGTCGCGCCTGCCCAGGCGCACCGCCACGGCCGCGGGCCGCGGCGCCCAGACGCGGAACTCGACCGCGCCGTCGCACCGCGGGAAGGCACCCAGGGGCCGCCTGAACGGGTACTCCGGCGCCGTCGCCAACGCGCGTCAGGCGTCCTCGGGAACCAGCCAGACGACGCCCAGCGGCGGCAGCGTGACCGCCGCTGAGAACGGCTGCTCGTGCCACGGGATCGCCTCGGCCTCGACACCCCCGAGGTTGCCCGTGTTCGACCCGCCGTAGAGCTCCGAGTCGGTGTTGAGCGCCTCACGCCATCGTCCCGACCGCGGCAGCCCCAACCTGTAGCCCTCGCACGGCACGGGCGACAGGTTGGCCGCGCACACGAGCACCCGCCGCCCCCCGCGCGAGGCGCGCGCGAACGCCAGCACGTTCGCCTCGGCGTCGTTGGCCTCCAGCCACCAGAAGCCGGCCGCGTCGAAGTCCTGCTCGTAGAGCGCCGGCTCGGCCCCCATCGCGTGGTTGAGGTCGCGCACGAGCGCCTGCACGCCGGAGTTCTCCCGGCTTTCGAGCAGGTGCCAGTCGAGCGAGCGCTCGTGGCTCCACTCGGCCTCCTGCGCCAGCTCGCCGCCCATGAACAGCAGCTTCTTCCCCGGATGCGCCCACATGTAGCCGTAGAGCGCGCGCAGGTTGGCGAGCTTCTGCCACCGGTCGCCGGCCATCTTGCCGTAGAGCGAGCCCTTGCCGTGCACGACCTCGTCGTGCGAGAGCGGCAGCACGAAGTTCTCGGTGAAGGCGTACATGAGGCTGAACGCGAGCTGGTGGTGGTGAAACCGGCGGTAGAGGGGGTCGCGCTGAAAGTAGTCCAGCGTGTCGTGCATCCACCCCATGTTCCACTTGAAACCAAAACCGAGGCCCCCCAGGTAGGTGGGCCGCGAGACCCCCGGCCACGCGGTGGACTCCTCCGCCACCGACAGCACGCCGGGCTCTCGCCGATGGAGCACCTCGTTGAGCTCCTGGAGGAACCGGACCGCGTCGAGGTCCTCGTTGCCACCGAACTCGTTCGGTACCCACGCGCCCTCGGGACGCGAGTAGTCCAGGTAGAGCATCGACGCGACCGCGTCGACGCGGATCCCATCCGCGTGGTACTCGCGCGGCCAGAACAGCGCGCTGCCGAGCAGGAAGTTGCGGACCTCGTTGCGCGCGTAGTTGAAGATCAACGTGCCCCACTCGGGGTGGGCGCCGCGGCGCGGGTCCTCGTGCTCGTACAGCGCGCTGCCGTCGAAGCGCGCCAGCGCCCAGTCGTCACGCGGGAAGTGGGCCGGGACCCAGTCGAGGATCACGCCAACGCCGGCCTGGTGGAGGCAGTCGACGAACGCACGGAAGTCATCGGGGCTGCCGAAGCGCGCGGTGGGGGCAAAGTAGCTCGTGACCTGGTAGCCCCACGAGCCCGAGAACGGATGCTCCATGACCGGCAGCAGCTCGACATGGGTGAAGCCGAGGTCGGTGACGTAGGCGGCGAGCTCGTCGGCCAGCTCCACGTAGGTGAGTGAACGGTTGCCTTCCAGCGGGTTCAGGCGCCACGAGCCCAGATGCACCTCGTAGATCGACACCGGCTCGTCGTAGGGCTCGGAGGCGCGGCGCCGCTCCATCCACGCGGCGTCGCCCCAGCGGTGGCGGGGACGGTGGATGACCGAGTCGGTGCGCGGCGGCACCTGCGTCGCGAAGGCGATCGGGTCGGCCTTCAGCCTCATCTCACCCGATTGAGTGAGGATCTCGAACTTGTACGCCGCCCCCTCCTGCACGCCGGGGATGAAAATCTCCCAGATCCCCGATGCCCCCAGCGAGCGCATGGGATGCAGCCGCCCGTCCCAGCTGTTGAAGTCGCCCACCGCGCTCACCGCCCGCGCGGCGGGCGCCCAGACCGCGAACGACGTGCCCACGATGCCGTCGATCTCGCGCACGTGGGCCCCGAGCCGCTCGTACAGCTCCTCGTGGCGGCCCTCGCCGACGAGGTGGAGGTCGACCTCGTCGATGGTGGGCGGGAAGGCGTATGGGTCTTGGAGGACGAACGTGTTCCCGTCGGGGTAGCGCACCTCGAGGTCGTAGCGGACCGGGAAGTCGGCGCTCCGCAGCGTGCCCTCGAAGAGCCCGGCCGGGTGGCGCCGCTCGAGCTCCACCGGCTCGCCGCCGTTGGGCCGAGCGCGCACCTGCGCGGCAGCGGGCCGAAACGCGCGCACGACGATGCCGCCGTCGGAGCGATGCGCGCCGAGCACGTGGTGGGGATCGGCGTGCTCGCGCCGGACGACGAGCTCGATCTCGGCGTCGAGCGTCACGTCGCCGGGACCTCGAGCAGACGCAGGATCCCGGCCACCGGGATCCGGACCCAGTCGGGCCGGTTGTTGAGCTCGTAGCGCAGCTCGTAGACCGCCTTCTCCAGCTCGAACAGCGAAAGCAGCCGCTCGATGCCGTGAACGCCGGCCGGCAGCAGCGACGAGTCGACCGTCTCGAGGTAGCCGGTCAGGAACTCCTCGCGCGCGCGCGCCTCCCAGGCCTCAGGCGGAGCGACGCCGCGCAGGATCTCCGACGCGGAGGCGGCGTACGCGAACGACCGCATCATCCCCGCCACGTCCCGCAGGGGCGAGCGCTTGCGCCGGCGCTCGGGCAGGGTGCGCGCCGGCTCGCCCTCGAAGTCCAGTATGACCCAGCCGCGCGCAGCGAGCATGGTCTGCCCGAGGTGGTAGTCGCCGTGGGTGCGGATGACCTTGCCGGCACTGCCGAGGTGCGTGAGCGTGCGAAGCTGCTCGCGCACCTCCTCGCCCCGGCCCACGATGGCCGCAACCGCCTCGTTGTCGTCGGGGAGGTCGACGAAGATGCGCTCGATCTGCTCGTCGACCGTGGCGTTGAGTAGCCCGAGCGACTCCGCGCTCGGCTCCTCGGGCGCGAACGCGGGGTCGGTGGCCTCCGACCCGAGCACGCTGTGCAGCTCCCCCGTGGTCCGCCCGAGCGGGTTCAGCCGCGACAGGAACGCGTCGGGGTCGGTGGACAGCTCGTCGAGCGCCAGCTCCCACCCGTCGCGGCCGGACGGCAGGAACTCCTGCAGCACGCCAAGGGTCGCGTCCATCACGCGGCCGACGTACTCGTACCAGCCGACCAGCGCCGGGATGCTACGGAACCCGCGCTCGGTGAGGAAGCGCAGCAGCTCCAGCTCGGGGTTGATGCCGGCCTCGACGCGTCGGTAGAGCTTGAGCGCGAGCGCTTCGCCGAACACGACCGAGCTGTTGGATTGCTCGGCCCCCATCGGCCGGGCCGGCACGCGCGCGCCCGGGTCGGACACGCCGTCGACCCAGTGGAACTCGCTCACCGCGTCCTGCGACCTCACCCGCGCGTCGACCCGCATCAGCCCCAGCAGGGCGTGGCCCTGGGCCGGGTCGGCGAGCGCGTCGTACAGGGTGAGGCCGTCGGCCTCCGCGATCACGCCCTTGGTCCAGCCCTCCGAGGCCGGCCGCAGGCCGATCGGCAGCTGGTAGACCTCGTGCGTGCCGGGGCCGAACCGCGCCTCGACCAGCACGGCGGCCAGCAGCGGCGGCGCGAGCCGCAGGGGAACGACGTCGAGGACGCCGAGGTGCACGACCTGGCGCGCCTTGGAGCCGAACCACCGCTGCGCCACGACGTACTCGGCCAGCGCCTCCTCGTCGAGGAGCGGCAGCTCGCCCCGGCGCAGGGCGTCGCGCACGTCAGCGGGCATCGCCGTCGCCATCCTCCTCGACCTCGACGAGGCGGAACCAGAAGAAGCCGAGCGGCCCCAGCGTGAGCAGGTACGGCAGCTCGCCGATGCGGGGGAAGCGGCTGCGCCCCAGCATCTCCTCGGGGTAGCGGCCCTCGAACTCCGACAGGTCGAGCTCGACCGCCTGCGCCGAGCGGGCGAGGTTGTGGACGCACAGCACGACATCGCGCTCATAGCGGCGGATGTGGGCGAAGATCCGCTTGTTGGCCGGCCGCAGCCCCTCGTAGGTGCCGAGGCCGAACACCGGATGCTCCTTGCGCAGCGCGATGAAGCGGCGCGTCCAGCGCAGGAGCGACGTGGGGGTGCGGAGCTGAGCCTCGACGTTCACTGCCTGGAACCCGTACACGGGATCCATCGACGACGGCGCGTAGAGCTGCGCGAAGTCGGCGCTCGAGAACCCGCCATTGCGGTCACCCGTCCACTGCATCGGCGTGCGCACGCCATCGCGGTCGCCGAGGTAGACGTTGTCTCCCATCCCGATCTCGTCGCCGTAGTACAGCACCGGGCTGCCGGGAAGCGAGAACAGGATCGCGGTCATGAGCTCCACCTCGTCACGGCCGTTGTCGAGCAAGGGCGCGAGACGGCGGCGAATGCCGAGGTTGAGCTTCATGCGCGGGTCCTTCGCGTACTCGGCGTACATGTAGTCGCGCTCCTCGTCGGTAACCATCTCGAGCGTCAGCTCGTCGTGGTTGCGCAGGAACAGCCCCCACTGGCAGTTGTCGGGGATGTGCGGGGTGCGATCGAGGATCTCGAGCAGCGGGATGGCCTCCTCGCGGCGCAGGGCCATGAACATGCGCGGCATGACGGGGAAGTGAAACGCCATGTGGCACTCGTCGCCGGCGCCGAAATAGTCGACGACGTCCTCGGGCCACTGGTTGGCCTCGGCGAGCAGCACGCGGTCGGGGTAGTTCTCCTCCACCTCGCGACGCACCCGCTGGAGGTAGGCGTGCGTCTCGGGCAGGTTCTCGCAGCTCGTGCCCTCGCGCTCGTAGAGGTAGGGCACGGCGTCGAGTCGGAAGCCGTCGAGGCCCATGTCGAACCAGAAGCGGACGACCTCGAGCATCGCCTCCTGCACGTCCGGGTCGTCGAAGTTGAGGTCGGGCTGGTGGTGGAAGAATCGGTGCCAGTAGTACGCGCCGGCCTTCTCGTCCCACGTCCAGTTCGAGGGCTCGGTGTCGACGAAGATGACCCGCGCGCCGGCATAGCGCTGCGGCGCGTCCGACCACACGTACCAGTCGCGCCGGGGCGAGTCGGGGCGCTCGCGCGCCTCCTGGAACCACGGGTGGTCGACCGAGGTGTGGTTCATGACTAGGTCGGCGATCACGCGGATGCCGCGCTGGTGGGCCTCGTCGATGAAGCGGCGGACGTCCTCGATCCGGCCGTAATCGGAATGGATGGCGAGGAAGTCGGAGATGTCGTAGCCGCCATCGCGCATCGGCGAGTCGTACATGGGCAGGAGCCAGATGCAGTCCACGCCGAGCCACTGCAGGTAGTCGAGCTTCTCGGTGAGGCCGCGGAAGTCCCCGGAGCCGTCGCCGTCGCCGTCGTAGAAGCCGCGGATGTAGAGCTCGTAGAAGACGGCCCGCTTGAACCACAGCGGCTCGGACTGGAACCAGTGCTCCGGCTCGGGGCGACGCGCTGCCTCGGGCGCCGCGAGTGTGCGCGGGCGCGGGCGTATCGCCCGGCTCACGCGGTGGGTCTCGGTGCGGTCGCGGACGCTCACGCTTGGCCTCCGCTCGCCATCCAGGCGCACGATATAGAGGCCGGGTGAGTCATCCGGCTGGATGCACCACGCGGAGGACGTGGGCCATCCGCTCGCCGGGCGCCAGACGGACGTAGTTGCGGCCGAGGTGCCAGTCGTAGCGCTCGCCGTCGAGCAGGTCCTCCACCGTGAACACCGGCGCCAGCCCGAGCCACGCCGGCACGACGGCCACCGCCTCCTGGGGCCAGCGCGGATCGAGGGTCACCACAACGATGAGCGTGTTGTCACCCCAGCGCTTGTGGTAGGCGACCAGCGCGTCGTTCTCGGTATCGAGGAACGTGACGTTCGAGAGGCGCTGGAGGGCGACGTTCTCGCGCCGGATGTGGTTGAGCCCTTGGACGAGGGGCAGGAGTGGACCGTCGAGGGCGCGGGCCTTGACCTCGTACTTCTCCGAGTCGAGGTACTCCTCGCTCCCCGCCCGCGCGGGCACATTCTCGAAGTGCTCGAACCCCGAGTAGATGCCGTACGACGGCGAGAGGGTGGCGGCGAGTACGAGTCGCGTCTCAAACGCCGCCGGCCCACCGTGGACGAGGTACTCGTTGAGGATGTCCGGCGTGTTGACGAAGAAGTTCGGGCGGCAGTACTCCTGCATCCCCGAATACGCCAGCTCGTGGACGTACTCGGTCAGCTCGTGGCGCGAGTTCTTCCATGTGAAGTAGGTGTAGGACTGGCTGAAGCCGGCCTTCGCGAGCGCGCGCAGCTTCACTCGCCGCGTGAACGCCTCGCTCAGGAAGACCACGTCGGGGTCGTGAGCCCTGACCTCACGGATCAGCCACTCCCAGAACGGCAGCGGCTTGGTGTGGGGGTTATCGACGCGAAAGATCCGGACCCCCCGGTCGACCCACAGCAGCACGATGTCGCGCAGCGCGTGCCAGAGCCCCTCCCAGTCCTCGGAGTCGAAGTTGACGTTGTAGATGTCCTGGTAGCGCTTGGGCGGGTTCTCGGCGTACTTGAGGGTGCCGTCGGGGCGGCGGTTGAACCACTCTGGGTGCTCCCGCAGCCAAGGGTGGTCGGCGGAGCACTGGATCGCGAAGTCGAGCGCGATCTCGATGCCGAGCCGGCGCGCGCCCTTCACCAGGCGCTCGAAGTCCTCGAGCGTACCGAGGTCGGGGTGGATGGCGTCGTGCCCGCCCTCCTCGGAACCGATCGCCCAGGGGCTGCCGGGGTCGTCGAGGCCGGCCTCGAGCGCGTTGTTGCGGCCCTTGCGGTTGGTCCGGCCGATCGGGTGGATCGGGGGGAAGTAGAGGACGTCGAAGCCCAGGTCGGCCAGCCTGGCGAGCTGCCTGCGGACGCCCTCGAACCCGCCCCAAGAGCGAGGGAAGAGCTCGTACCAGGAGGAGAAGCGCGCGCGCTCGCGCTCCACGTCGAGCTCCAGCGGCTCCTCCATCTCGGTGGCGTCGTGGCGGTCGGGGTGACGCTCGATGGCGGCCAGCAGCTCGGGGCCGAGGGCGGCGTCGTGCTTGGCCTCGTCGGGCGCGATCGGGTCGGCGAGGGTGGCGAGGACGTGGTCGAGCAGGCGGCGGTCCTCGCCGTCGGTGCGGGTGCGGACGTCCTCGAGCAGGACTACGCCCTCGGAAAGCTCGCCGCGCAGGTCGCTCTGCCCGGCCTCGATCTTGCGGCTGAGCTCGTCGCGCCAGGTGCCGAAGAGATCGGACCAGGCCTCGATCGTGAACCTCCACCGCCCCATTTCGGTGACCCGGAACCTGCCAGCCCAGCAGTCGCCGTCGACGTCGCGGTCGATCCAGTCCATGCGCGTCTCGGCCCACTCGGTGTGGCCCGGGCCCTGGTAGCGGACGACGGCGCGGACGATCTCGTGACCGTCGCGAAAGATGTCGGCCGAGACGTCGACGTAGTCGCCGACGGTGCGCTTGGCCGGGTAGCGGCCGCAGTCGACGATCGGCGCTGGGCTGAGGACCTGGATGCGCGGCGGCGCGGTGCGCTCGGCGGGGGGTGGGAGCGCGGACCAGCCTTCGCCCGGGGGTTCGACCGGGTGCTCGCCGGTGGCCTCCGCGGGCGCCGGCGACCGCCGTCGGTCGGTCACGCCGGCGGGGGCGCCGGGGCCGGTGGCGGGACTCGTGCGTTCGCTGTCGCCTGAGGTGGGCATGCAAGGACCTGGTCCCCCTATCTGATGACCAATTCCCCCAATCTTGAATCTGGCCGTGCGGCGCGGGCAAGCGGCGCGCCCGACACGACCCCCCGATTGGGTGATGCCGGCCCCCGGCTCCACCCGAGTACTCCCCGTCCCCACCTTTCGCGCTCGAGCGGCGTGCAGCTCCATCCGACGTCGCTGCCGGGTGGGCGGCTCGGGGACGAGGCCTACCGTTTCGTGGAGTGGCTGGCCGAGGCCGGACAGTCTTGGTGGCAGGTGCTTCCGCTGGGGCCAGCCGGCGAGGGCCGGTCGCCGTACAAGGCGCCGTCGGTGTTCGCCGCGGCGCCGGAGCTGCTCGCCGAACCGGAGGCGGCCGTGGGGGCGGATGAGCTGGACGCGTTTCGCGCGCGGGAGCGCATCTGGCTCGCCGACTGGGAGCGGTTCGCGGGCGCCGGCGCCGCGGCCGACCAGGTGCGGTTCGACCGCGAGTGGGGAGCGCTCCGCGCGTTCGCGCGCTCTCGCGGGGTACGGGTCATCGGCGACGTGCCGATCTACATCGCGCCCAACGGGGCCGACCACGTGACCCATCCCGAGCTGTTCCGGGAGGGCGAGGTCGCGGGCGCCCCGCCAGACAAGTTCAGCGCGCGCGGCCAGCTGTGGGGAAATCCGCTCTACGACTGGCCGGCGCTGCGGCGGCGCGGGTACCGGTGGTGGGTCGCGCGGATGCGGCGGACGGCGGAGCTGGTGGATCTCGCCCGCATCGACCACTTCCGGGGGTTCGTCGCCTACTGGTCGGTGCCGGCGGACGCAGCTGATGCACGCGCCGGCCGGTGGCGGCGCGGACCCGGTCGCGCACCGTTCGACGCCGCCCGGCGCGAGCTCGGCGCGCTGGCGCTGGTGGCCGAGAACCTGGGCAACATCACGCCGGCCGTCGAGCGGCTGCGACGGATGCTCGGGCTCCCTGGGATGGCGGTGCTGCAGTTCGCCTTCGACCCCGACGAGCCGTGGAGCCCGCACCGCCTCCACCGCCACCGGCCCGACGACGTCGTGTACACGGGCACGCACGACCACGACACGATCCGCGGGTGGTGGGAGGGGCTGGACCCGCCCGTGCGGTGCGAGGTAGAGGCCGCGCTGGCAAACGCCGGCATCGCCGACCGCGACCCGTGGTGGGCGCTCATCCGGCTGGCCTTCGCGTCGCCTGCGGTGGTCGCGATCGCGCAGATGCAGGACGTGCTCGGGCTGGGGAGCGAGGCGCGCATGAACGTGCCGGGCGTGGTGGACGAACGCAACTGGACGTGGCAGCTCCGACGCGGAAGCCTGACCGCCGATTTGGCGGCGCGGCTGCGCGCGGCGACGGAGGAGGCGGGGCGGCTGGTCAGCGGGCGCGAACCCGCAGCGCCGCGTCTCGCGCGCTCACCTTCGCATGGCGGTAGGCGTACGTGAAGTCTCCACGCAGCCGCTTCCAGCGCGTCGTGTCGTAGCGGATCAGCGACGACGGCATGACCTTCGGCGGGCGCCCGTCCGCGGCGAGGCTGGCGAGCGCGCGCTCGGCGATCGCGATCTGCCCGAACGCCGTCGGGTGCACGTGGTCGGCCATCACGACGCGCCGCCCGCGGAAGCCGCGCAGGTCTGCGACGAGCGTCCCGGGCGCTGCCGCCGAGCGCTCGATCGCCGCGTTGCCCTCGCGCACGTACCTTGCGGGCGGGCGGCCGAGGTCGAGTGGGATCGTGAGCGTCAGCGTGCGGTCGCAGCGCTGCGCGAGGAAGTCGAGCGCAGTCGCCAGGTCGCGTTCGAACGCGACGGCGTCCCAGTCCGTGGCGCGCACGTCGTTGACGCCGATGTACACGCAGCCCAGGTCGTAGCGGGCGCCGGGGTCGGCGCTCTGGCGCCGTTGTGCCGGGATCTGCTCGGTGACCACGTCCGCGGCTCGCGCCCCGTCGGTCGCGAATCCCATGAAGGGCACCCCCAGCGCTCGCGCCACCCAGAGCGCCCACGACTGGAGGGCCACCCCGAACTGCAGCTCGCCGCCCCCGTTGGTGATCGAGTCGCCGAAGGCGAGCACGCCCATGAGTTGTTCGTCGTCACGCAGCTCCACAGGCCTAGGGCGCAAAGTCCCTGCTATATCCAGGGAAATGTCCCGACACGTGCCAGCGGTTTGATGGGGGGAGCAGGATTCGAACCTGCGAAGGCTGAGCCACGTGGTTTACAGCCACGCCCCTTTGACCGCTCGGGAATCCCCCCGGGTGGCGGTCGATTCTAGGGCCGCCGCAGGCGCGCGACCGCTCAGCCATAGCTCGGCGTTCCTGGCTCGGGACGCAGGACTGAAGCCGGCATGGCACGGCGAACCCCGAGGACCTGGCCAGGGGCGCCGAGATGGCTCAGGGTCAGCTGGCGTCGCGGAGGCGTTGTGCTTCCGGCAGCGCCTCGAGCTTCTTCAGCGTGTGGTTCTCGATCTGGCGGATCCGCTCACGCGTCACGTTGAAGGCCTGGCCGACCTCCTCGAGCGTGCGCGGGCGCTCGCCCGTCAGGCCGAAGCGCATCTCGATGACCTCGCGCTCGCGCGTCGGCAGCGCGGCGAGCGCGCGGCGAACGTTCTCGCGGCGGAGGTTCTCGGAGGCGATCTCGAACGGCGACTCGGCCGTC
>DATBDE010000026.1:0-11968 GCA_036270095.1 Solirubrobacteraceae bacterium
GATGCGCGTGCCGTCGGCGTGCTCGGCCAGGCGCCACTCGAAGCGGATGTCGGAGACCAGGCAGGAGATGCGCACCCGGCCGCCGTCGTCGCGCGAGGCCTCGATGGCCTGCGGCATCGGGAAGTCGGGGTAGCCGTCGGGGTAGATGGTCGCGCCGCCGTCGCGCACCTCGGAGGTCTCGATGCCCTCCCACCACTCCGCGAAGCGCGACGCGTCGTAGAGCAGCTTCCACACCTCCTCGGGCGGGGCCGAGGTGGTGATCGCGTCACTGAACTGCGGCATGGAGCTCCTCGAGCTCGGCTTCGACGCGCTCGAGCTCATGGGCCGGCTCGACGAGACCGATCGCGGGCCGGCCGAAGTCGGCGAACACGGCATGCATGCGGTCGCCGCGCCCGCGGTCGGTGATGCGCCGCCAGCCAGCGGCGGACTCGCGCAGGCGCCGCTGGGCCAGCGCGTCGTCGCCGCGCGCGGCGGCCACCAGGCCCTGCACGCGGGTCAGGCGGGCGACCAGGGTGTCGGGGAAATCGGCCGGGCCGACCGGCTCGAGCGCGGTGGCGCGGATCTCGGCGTCGGCCTCGTCGCAGCGGTGCAGCGACGCCAGCGCCTCGGCTCGAGCCAGGCGGGCCAGCGGACGGCTGATCGGCGCCTCGCCGTCCAGGGCGCGGGCGAGGAGGTCGGCGGCGCGCTCGTGCTCGCCGCGGGCCAGCGCGACGAGGCCGCCGTCGCCGGCGGTCAGGCGCGCGTACTCGGGGCTGCTGAGGCGGTCGGCCAGCTCCTCGGCGTGGGCCGCTGCGTCGCGGGCGGCGTCGAGGCGGCCGGTGCGCAGGTACAGATGGGCGCGTGCCGACCAGGTCAGCAGCTCGAGGGCGAAGGTGCCGACGCCGTGGAGGGCCTCCAGGGCGCGGTCGATGAACTCCTCGGCCCGGGCGTGCTCGCCGACGGCCATGGCCGCCGCCGCGGCGTTGATCCAGATGCCTGCCGAGAGGTCGGGACGACCGGCCCGCACGGCGTCGACGCCGGCCTCGATCGACGGACCGTAGGCGTCGCGGAACTGGCCGCGGCGGATGAGCGCCAGCTGGCGGGCGTGGCTCACGTCGAAGCGCAGGAGCCCGTCGTCGAGCTTGCCACCGGCCAGGTCGAGGACCTGGGCGAGCAGCCGCTCGGCCTCGTCGGCATCGCCGGCGATGGCCTCCGACCAGGCGCGGGCGCTGAGCGCCTCGAGCCGCAGCGCCGGAGCGTCCAGGCCGGCCTCGTCGAGGATCTCGAGCACCCGCGTGGAGGTGTGCAGCACCCCGCGCGGGTAGCAGATGGGCCCGTGGTAGCCGCGCTCGAGGTGGAGCCAGGCGGTCGCGCAGGCGAGCGGGTCGCCCTCGGCCTCGACGAGCTTCAGGGCCTGCTCGAAGCGCTCCTCGGCCAGGGCGCGATGCCCGCGCCAGGCCTCGGCGTCGGAGGCGGCGAGCAGCAGCTCGGTGTCCTCGGGGCGCAGCTCGAGCGCCTCGGCCAGGAAGCCCGCGGCTTCGTCGATGGCGCCGACGGCGCGGGCGTGGTCGGCCGCGCGGGCGAGCTGCTCGACCGCCTGGTCGTCGCGGCCGGCCAGGCGCAGGTGGCGGGCGGCCTCGGCGGCGCGACGGCCGGGGCCCGGGTCGGCGCGCTCGATCAGCACCGTGGCGATCGCCTCGTGCAGGTGGGCGCGGTGCGGGCCGGGCAGGTCGGCGTAGACGGCCTCGCGCAGGAGCGCGTGGCGGTAGCCGAAGCGTCCGGCGCCGGCGTCGAGCAGACCCGTCTGGACGGCGCGGCTGGCAGCGGCGCGGGGGTCGTCGAGGGGGAGGCTGACGAGCTCGCCGGGGTCGAGGTCGCGACCGGCCACCGCGGCCAGCTCGGCCACGCGACGGGCGTCGTCGGGCAGCGGCGCCATGGCCGCGCGCACGGCGCCGCGCAGGCTCGCGGGCGGCTCGCGCTCGCCGGCCGCGAGCGCGCGGGCCTGCTCGACCGCCAGCAGCGCGTTGCCCTCGGCGCCGAGGACGACCTGGGCCACGTCGGCGTCGTCGAGGGCGCCGATCGCGCGGGAAAGGGTCGCGACGGCGGAGTCCTCGAGGGGCGCGAGCACGAGCTCGGCGGCCAGCGCGCCGCGGGCGCGGAGGGCCTGCTCGAGCGCGTCCACGGCCGGGCGGCGGGGGAGCTCGCGGCGGGTGAGCACGACGAGCACCGGTAGGCCCGGCACCCGGCGGGCGACGTAGCCGGCGAGGTCGAGGCTGAGGTCGTCGACCAGGTGGAGGTCCTCCATGACGAGCACGGCGGGGCGGTCGTGGGTGGCCCAGGCGACGAGCTCGGCGGCGGCCTCGAACAGGCGCGCCCGTTCCAGCTCGGGCGGCACGTCGGCGCGTGCGGCGGGGTCACGGCCGAAGCGGGCGGCGAGCTCGGGGGCGAGGCGGCTGAGGTCGTCGGGCCAGGCCGACTCGGGCGGCGGGGCCGGGACCTCGCGGCCGAGCTCGGCCGCCAACTCGGCCCACAGGCCGAGGGGCGCGCCGCCGCCGAGCTCGAGCCCGGCACAGACGGCGCCGCGGGCGCCTTGGGCGCGGGCACGGTCGAGCAGCTCGGTGGCCAGGCGGGTCTTGCCGATGCCGGCCTCGCCGCGCAGGACGACGACGGCGCCGGAGCCAGCGCGGGCCTCGTCCCACGCGCGCAGGAGCGCTTGCAACTCGGCCTCGCGGCCCGCGAGGGGGAGCAGGCGGCGGGTCGGAGCGGGCGCCGCCGTCGCTGCGACCACGACGGCCTCGTCCGCGGCCACCGCACTTGGCGCCCCTTCGCCCCTCAGCGCCTCGGCCAGCTCACGGGTCGCGGCGCTCGGCGCCAGGCCCAGCTCGCGGCGCAGCCGCTCGCGCAGGCGCTCGTACGCGGCCAGGGCGGCGGGGCGGTCGCCGGTCGCGGCCAGGCGGCGCATGAGGCGGCGGTGGACCTCCTCCCCCATCGGCTCGAGCGCGACCTGGCGCCGGGTGTAGACGAGTGCTGCCTTGGGCTCGGCGTCCTCGGCCAGCCGCTCGAGCACGTCGATCAGGTGGTCGCGGTGGGCGTCGCGCGCCCGCAGCGCCCACTCGTCCTCGAAGCCGGCCAGCAGCGGCGCGTCGCCGAGCTCCGCCGCCCGGGCGAGCTCGCCCTCGGCGACGAGGGCGTCGAACTCGCGGGCGTCGACGGCGACGTCGCCGTCGAGCTCGAGGTGGTGGCGTGTCGCGACGACGTGGGCCCCGCCCGCCTCGCCGAGGTCGCGGCGCAGGGTCCAGACCGCGCTGCGCAGGCTGGCGCGGGCGCTGGTGTCGAGCACGTCGGGCCAGAAGCGCGCAGCGAGCTCGCCGCGGGCCTGCGGCGCGGGGTGCAGCGCGAGCCAGGCGAGGAGGCTCCAGGCCCGGCGCCCGGCCGGGGCCGGTAGCGGCTTCCCGTCGACCTCCACCGTCATCGGCCCGAGCAGGCGAACTCGGAGCACAAATCCAAGTTTGACGGGCGGTTGACGGGGGCGCAACGGGCGCGCGGGAGCCTACGCAGCGTCACCGAATCGGATGGAGGTTCGACATGGCAGCAACGACGGTCGACGAGGGCCCCCTGGAGGCCCCGATGGCCGGCGACCCGCTTGGCGCTCAGGCAGGCGAAGAGCGCCTGCGAACCCACACCCCGTTCACCCACATCCTGGAGGCACATTCATGACCACCACCGGAACCACGTTCGACCTGACCGCCCTCGGCCGCACCGTGCAGCAGCGCGACGCCGCCGGCCGGCTGGCCTTCTACGCCGACGACGCGGTCATCGAGATCGTCGACCGCGAGCACCCGCCGAGCGCGCCGCTGCGCTACTCGGGCGTCGAGGAGATCCGCGGCTACGTCGAGGACGTCGCGGCACGCGACATGACCCACTCGGTCCGGCATGCGCTGAGCGACGGCGACACGGCGGCGCTGTGGGTCGACTGCGAGTACCCCGACGGCACGCGCGTGCGGTGCGCGGGAGCCATCGAGGTGCGCGACGGCAAGATCACCCACGAAGACGTCGTCCAAGAGTGGGACTAGCCCATTCTCGCCGTCCCTGACTAGCTCCTCGGGGCTCGCCGTGCCTAGCACGGCTTCACCCCTGCGTCACGAGCCAGGAAGCGCCGAGTTATGGCCTAGTGGCTAGGCGCTCGTCGCTTCAGTGACGGCGAGTACGGCGGCGGTGTCCTCGCTGAGGGCGCCGCCGCCTCTGCTGTCGCGCTCGAGGTCGGCCAGGGCGGCCAGGGCCGCGCGCAGGCCCTCCTTGTCGCGGCGGCTGACGTCGTCGATCAGCCGCTCGGCCGCCTTCGTCGGCATGCGCAGGCCCTTCCGCACCTGCGCAGGGCTCTGGCCCGCGGTCAGGCGGGTCGCGATGTCGTTGGCCTCGCGCAGGCGCTTGGCCACGTTCCAGATCAGGCCGGGGAGGCGCTCGCCCTGGGCCCGCAGCTCGAGCAGGCAGCGCTGCGCGAGGGCGTCGTCGCCGGCGACGATGGCGTCGGCCAGGGTCCACACCTTGCGCTCGGCGCTGGTCGCGGCGAGGTCGTCGACCGTCTGCTCGGTCACCGTCGCGCCGGGGCCGAGCTCGAGCTCCATCTTCTCGAGCTCGCGCACGAGCCGCTGCTGGCGGTCGCCGACGTGGCGGATCAGCGCGCTGGCGGCGCCGCGGTCGAACTCGAGGCCGAGCTCGCGCCCGCGCGCGGCGACCCACTTGGGCAGCTCCCACGGCTTGACCGTCTGCTCGGCGGCGATGTCACCGCCGGCCTGCTTGACGATCTCGTGCACGCCGTCGGGCGCCTTGGCGCGCGACTCCTCGCGGGCGAAGAAGGCGATGGTGGTGTCGGGCGGCGGCGGCTGCATGGCCTGCACGAGCGGCTCCAGGTCGCCGGCCTTCCAGCGCTCGACGCCCTCGACGATGACGAAGCGGCGACCGAGGGCGAAGGTCATGGCCTGCAGGGCCGCGGCCGCCTGCTCCGGCGTCGCCGCGTCGCCCTCGAGGACCTCCACCCCGCCCGTGCCGGACTCCGACTCGGCCAGAGCCCGCAGCCGGGCACGCCGCTCGGCGATGCGGCCGTGGTCGTCGCCGTGGATGAGGTAGGCGGGCTTGAAGCTGGGCACTCCGGCCAGGCTACCCGTGCGCCACGACGCGCAGCCGGTCGCCGGTCACCGTGAGGCGCACGGTGCCGTCGCGGTCGGTGCGGTAGAGCGCGGCGCCGCTGGCCTTGACCGCGTTGAGCGCCTGCGGCGTCGGGTGGCCGTAGGTGTTGCGGCGCCCCACCTCGATCACCGCCACCCGGGGGCGCAGGCGCTGGAGCAGGTCGGGCAGGCCGGGGTCCTCGGAGCCGTGGTGGGCGACCTTCAGCGCGTCGACCGGCGGCAGCGTCAGCGGCGCGGTGACGTCGGACTCGGCGTCGGCGGGCAGGAGCAGGTCGAAGCGGCCGACGTGGACCAGGGCGACGATGGCGCGCTGGTTCGGGTCGCCGCCGGGGTCCGGCGGCGGCCACGGCGGCCAGAGGACGTCGACCCGGATGCGCCCGGCGCGCAGCACCTGGCCCTGCTGGGGCGCGATGCGGCGGGCGTGCGCGGCCGCGGCAGCCCGCACGAGCGCCAGGTGGTCCGCCGTGCGGTCGCCGGCGGCGCCGTCGAGCACGAGCCCGACCCGGTGGCCGGCGAGCACGCCGGGTGCACCACCCTCGTGGTCGGCCTGATCGTGGGTGACGACGAGCAGGTCGATGGTCGTGACCCCGGCGGCCTTCAGCCGGGCGAGGATGGGCCCGTCTGGCGGCCCGGCGTCGACCAACACGGTCCTCCCGCCGTCCTGGATGAGCGTGGCGTCGCCCTGGCCGATGTCGAGGAAGGAGATCGTGAGCGGCTTCGTCGTCGGCCCGTCACGGCCGCTGGCGAGCGTCGCTGCGACGAGCGTGGCGGCGACGGCGACGAGGGCGCCCAGCGCGCGTTTGCGGACCGATCGCCGGGCGTTGCGAGCCGTCCTGGCGAGACGGCGGCGAAGGAGAAGTACGGCGATCGGGACCGCGTAGGCCGCGGCGACCGTCCCCCACGAGCGCAGGTGCAGCGACAGCGCCGCTCCGGGCAGCGCCGCGCTCGCGTGCGCGAGCCAGGCCAGGTACGCGAGCGGATACAGCGCCAGGGCGTCGAGGAGGTGGGCGAGCGGAGTCGCGACTTGCGCCGCCGCGGCCGACAGCAACCCCAGCCACATCGCCGGCGCGACGGCCGGCGTCGCGAGCAGGTTGGCCGGCAGCGAGACCGGCGAGACGCGGTCGAAGTGATGCGCGAGCAACGGCGCAGTGCCGAGCGTCGCCGCGAGGGTCAGCGCCGTGGCCTCGGCGAGGCCGCGGGGCACGCCGCGCCGGACCAGTCGGTCGCGGAGCGGCGCCGCCAGGGCGAGGATGGCGATCACCGCGGCGAACGAGAGCTGCCAGCCCGGGTCGGCCACCGCCCGCGGGTCGAGCAGGAGCGTCGCCGCCGCCGCCAGCAGCACCGCGTACCAGCGCGACGACCGGCGGCCGGCGATGGCGGCGATGAGCCCGGCCGCGCCCATCACGCCCGCGCGCTGGATCGACGGCCCGGCGCCGGCCAGCGGGATGTAGAGGGCGACGAGGAGCAGGACGCCGGCCAGCCGCGCGCGCAGCCCGAGCCCGACCGCCGCCAGCAGCGGCAGGGCCAGCGCGGCAAGCAGCATCACGTTCTGCCCGCTCGCGGCCAGGATGTGGGCAAGGCCCGAGCGCTGGAAGTCGCCTCGGGCGGCCGCCGAGAGCCGCTCGTCCTGCCCCAGCACCATCCCACGGGCAAGCGCCGCCTCCGGCGGGTCGAGGCCGCCGTCGAGCCCCGCCTCGGCCCGACGCCGGACCGCGTCCACCGCCCCCGCGAGCCCGCCCCGCCGCCCGCCGGTGGGCCGGGCAAAGCGGACACGCAGTACCGCATGCGCCCCGCGGACCCGCGCCCACGCATCCCACGAGCGCAGGCGTTGCAGCTCGCCGCCGACCACCACCTCGTCGCCCGCCTCGAGCCCGGCCCAGCCGGAGGGTGTGCGTTTCGCGCCTGCTCCCGGGATGCGGGCGAGGAGGGTCTCCCCGGCGCCTCGGCCGCTCGCCAACCGCACGAGGGCGCGTTCTCCTCTTGTGCGCGTCGGGCGCGGTGCCTCGAGCAGCGTTGCCCGGCGGGTGACCTCCTGGCCGACCAGCGGGTGCAGCGCGGTTGCGTCGAGCGCCTCACGCCGGGCGTGGGCCGCTGCTGCTCCGCCGACCAGCGCCACCGTGCCCAGCGCCGTCACCACCGGCCCCAGCCGCAGTGCGCCGGCCACCAACAGGCCGACCGCCGCGACCAGGCACGCCGCCGGCACCGACCACGGCCCGACGAGGAGCCCGGCGACCAGCGCTCCGAGGATCAGGTGCCGCGGGTAGGCGCGCGCCTTCGCCGCGATCAGACCGTCACGTGGTCGCGCAGCGCCGCCATGCGCTTCGCGCCGATGCCGGGGATGCGGTCGAGCTCGCTCACCGACCCGAAGCCGCCGTGCTGTGCTCGGTAGGCGATGATCTTCTGCGCGGTAGTCGGCCCGACGCCATCGAGTCCGTCGAGCTGCTCGGCCGTCGCGGTGTTGAGGTTGACCGGCGCCGACGGTGAGCCGCCGGCGCCGGCCGCGGCGCCTTCCGGCGGAGCCGCCTCGCCTCCCGCGGGCGCTCCCTTCCGCGGCACCACGATCTGGCGCCCGTCCTCGAGCTTGGCCGCCAGGTTGAGCCCGTCAAGGTTTGCGTGGCGCGTCGCCCCGCCCGCCAGCCGAACCGCGTCCTGCACCCGGTCGCTCGCGCGCAGGCGGTAGACGCCCGGACGGCGCACCGCCCCCGCCACGTGCACCACGACCAGCGCGTCGCCCGCCGCCCGCACCGAGACGCCGCGGGACGGGGTCGAGCGGGCGCCCGACGAGGCCGCCGCCGCCGCGCCCGGAGAGCCGCCGTCGTCGCGCAGATACCGCGCCCCGATCAGCGCGATGGCGATCGCCGCGGCCGCGTACACGACCAGCTGGGGCTTGGAGATATCGCGCATTGGCCGAACGTAGGGCGCGACGGGTTGCGGCAGACGCGCGGTTCGTGTCAAATCACCCCGTGGCTGTGAGCGACAAGCTCCTCGCCATGGAGGGCCGCTGGCTCATGGGCCGCGTCATGCCGCACGAGCTGCTCAAGGGCATCGGCGAGTACGTCAAGCTGATCGCGCCCGGGCGCGAGGACGAGATCGTGGACGCAATCCGCGCCCGCGCGAACGAGTTCGCCGAGCAGGACAAGGACATGGTCGTCGACCCGCCGTCGCAGGGAATGCTCGCGGTCTCGGCCGTCGTGCTGGCCGCCAACGAGCAGCTGCTGCCGCTCTTCGACGGCGACAAGCGCCGCACGCTGCTCTTCCTGCAGCACGTGTTCGGCACGATCCTGCGCCGGTCGCTCGACATCGCCGTCGCGGCGCTGGCTCGGTGCGACGATCCGCTCGACGCCGTCGACAAGGCCTGCCGCAAGGACTTCGCGATGTACGGCACCTACTCGACATCGACTTCGAGCGCGTCGACCCCGCGACGTTCGAGATGCGCGTCGACCGCTGCTTCTTCCGCGACTTCTTCGCGCGTCACGACGCCGTCCTGCTGACGACCGTGCTGTGCGCCTGGGACGCGAACTGGATGACCTCGCTCGACCCCGCCGTCAGCGGCCTGCGCTCGGAGCGGACGACGCTGCTCTCGCTCGGCGATGACCGCTGCACCTTCCGCGTCTCGAAACCGACGACCCGCTGGCCGGGCACCAGGACGCGCTCGAGCGCCGCTTCGCCTCCGGGGCCTAGCGCGAAAGCTCAAGCGCCCGCGCGACCGCGGCGGCCGGATCGGGCGCGACCTCAATCTCGCCTCGGCCGAGATCCCACGTGTCCAGGCCGACCACGGGCGTGCCATTCTTGATCGCCAGCGCGATCTCGGACAGCGTCCCCCATTCGCCGCCGATGGCCACGACGGCGTCGGCGGCGCGCACGACGAGGCCGTTGCGCAGCTCCCCGATGCCGGTCGGGATCGCCACCCTCACGAACGGGTTCGCCGTGTGCCGGTGACGCGATGGGAGGAGGCCGACCGTGATGCCGCCGGCGGCGTGCGCCCCGCGGCATGCGGCCTCCATGACCCCGCCCAACCCCCCGCAGACCAGAATGCCCTTGGCGCGAGCGACGAGGCGTCCCACCTCCTCGGCGGCGCGCAGGTCCTGCGGCCGCGCCGCCGGCATCCCGGCCCCGCAGATGCCGATGTACGCAGTCACCACCGGTCCCACGTCGCCGCCCCGACCAGGCGCGAGAGCAACTCCGAAGGCACCGGGTCGGGGCGAAGCCGCCGCATCGTCCGCGTCGTCGCCATCACCGCGAACACCGGCGCGTCCTCGCCCACGGGCACCGGCTGCTCGGCCACGCTCAGCGCACCACGAGGTTGACCAGCTTGCCCGGGACGACGACCTCCTTGACCACCTCGCGCCCGTCCACGTGCGCCCGCACGTTGGGGGCCTGGCGGCACAGCGCCGCCAGCTCCTCCTGCGACGCGCCGGAGTCGGCCTCGAGCCGGTCGCGCACCTTCCCGTTGACCTGGCAGACGAGCTGGAAAGTGTCGCGGGCCAGAAACGCCGGGTCGGCCTCGGGCCACGGCTCCTCCCACACGCGGTCGCCGAACAGCCGGTCGTAGACATCGGCCGCGCAGTGCGGCGCGAACGGGAAGATCAGCGACGCGGCCGTCCCGATGGCGAAGCGCAGCGCGCCCGGGTCGGCGCCCGCCCGGCGCGCGTCGTAACAGGAGTTGACCAGCTCCATGACCGCCGCGATCGCGGTGTTGAACGCGAAGCGGTCCTCCATGTCGTTCGTGACCTTGGCGATGGCCCAGTGCGCCTTGCGCAGGAGCTCGAGGTCGGCGCCCTCGGGCGCGGCGGGCACGTCGGCGAAGCCCGAGTCCTCGGCCGCCACGTCGGCCCCGATCTGCCACAGGCGCCGCAGGAACCGGTACACGCCCTCGACGCCATCGTCGGACCAGTCCGCGTCCTGGTCGGGCGGGCCGATGAACAGCGAGTAGGACCGCGCGGTGTCGGCCCCGTAGCGGTCGACGATCGGCATCGGCGAGATCACGTTGCCGCGCGACTTGGACATCTTGGCCCCGTCGCGGGTGATCATGCCCAGGGTGAACAGGCGCGCGAACGGCTCGTTGACCTCGAGATGCCCGAGGTCGGTCAGCGCCTTCATGAAGAACCGCGCGTAGAGCAGGTGCAGGATCGCGTGCTCGATGCCGCCGATGTACTGGTCCACCGGCATCCACCAGCGGACGGCCTCCGGATCCCACGCCGCCTCGTCGTTGAGCGCGTCGCAGTAGCGCACGAAGTACCACGACGAGTCGACGAAGGTGTCCATCGTGTCGGTCTCGCGGAGCGCCGCGCCGCCGCAGGACGGGCACGTCGTGTTGACCCAGGCCTCGGCCGCGGCCAGCGGCGAGCGTCCCTGCGGCGCGTAGTCCTTGACGTCGGGCAGGACCACCGGCAGCTCGGACTCCGGCACCGGCTGGATCCCGCACTCGTCGCAGTAGACGATCGGGATCGGGCAACCCCAGTAGCGCTGGCGCGACAGCAGCCAATCGCGCAGCCGGTAATTGACCGACGCGTGCCCGGCGCCGCGCGTCTCCAGCCACCTGACGATCTCGCGCTTGGCCGCCTCGCTGGGCAGCCCGTCGAATTCACCGGAGTTGACCAGGACGCCGTCGCCCGTGTGCGGCAGGTCGTCGTTCTCGCCGCCCCGGTCGATGACCCGGCGGATCTCCAGCCCGAAGGCCTGCGCGAAGTCGTAGTCGCGCTCGTCGTGCGCCGGCACCGCCATCAGCGCCCCGGTCCCGTACTCCATGAGCACGTAGTCGGAGACGAACATCGGGATCGCCTCGCCGTTGACCGGGTTGACGACCGTGCGCCCGAGCGGCACGCCGGTCTTCCGGCGGTCGGTGTCGCTGCGCACGTCGGCGGACTCGTTCAGCGCATGGTTGACGTAGCGGTGAACCTCCTCCTCGTGCTCGGTTCCCGCCGCCAGCCGGAACACGTCCGGATGCTCCGGCGCCATGACGAAGAACGTCGCTCCGAACAGCGTGTCCGGCCGCGTCGTGAACACCGGGTAGTCGATCCCCGGCTGCTCGCAGCGGAACACGACCTCGGCGCCCTCCGAGCGCCCGATCCAGTTGCGCTGCATGGTCTTGACGTGCGCCGGCCACTCGATCGTCTCTAGGTCCTCGAGCAGCCGGTCGGCGTAGTCGGTGATGCGGAAGAACCACTGCTCGAGCTGGCGCACCTCGACCGGCGTGCCGCAGCGCTCGCAGCGCCCGTCGATCACCTGCTCGTTGGCGAGCACGGTCGCGTCGTTGGGGCACCAGTTGACCGCCGCCTCCTTTCGGTAGGCAAGCCCGTGCTCGAACAGCTTCAGGAAGATCCACTGCGTCCAGCGGTAGTAGCGCGGCTCGTGGGTGCCGAACTCGCGCGACCAGTCGATCGAGATGCCCCAGCGCCGGAACGCCGTCTGGAACGCGGCGATGGACCGGTCGGTGGAGATGCGCGGGTGCTCGCCGGTGTTGATGGCGTGGTTCTCGGCCGGCAGCCCGAACGCGTCGTAGCCCATCGGGTGCAGCACGTGGTGCCCGGTGCGGCGCCGGTAGTGGGCCACGGCGTCGCCGATCGAGTAGACCTTGAGGTGCCCCATGTGCGGCTCGCCGCTCGGGTAGGGGAGCATCTCGAGCACGTAGTACTTGTCGCCCTCGGGCTCGTTGGTGACCTCCCACGTCCGCTCGCGCTCCCACAGCGCCTGCCAGCGGGGCTCGATCTCGCTCGGGTCGTAGCGCTCGCTCACTTGTTCGGCTCCCCGCGCGATGCGCGGAAGGCGTGGTAGTCGGGCACCGGCTCCTTGACGATGTAGAG
>DATBDE010000027.1:0-15206 GCA_036270095.1 Solirubrobacteraceae bacterium
TCCGCCGGCGTCGAGGTGCGCGCGCGGTGGAAGGCCGACCGCATCGAGGGCCTCGCCGTGTACGGCCCGGACGAGGTGCTGGACGCCGACGCCGTGGTCGTCGCCGTGCCGCACGACCGCGCCGCCGACCTGCTGCCCGACGGCGCGCTCCCCGACATCGGTGCACTGCGCCGCCTGGGCACGTCGCCGATCGTGAACCTGCACGCCGTCTACGACCGCCCGGTCCTGGACCTCCCGTTCGCGGCGGCCGTGCGCAGCCCGGTGCAGTACGTGTTCGACCGCACGCGCTCGGCCGGGCTGGAGCGGGGCCAGTACCTCGCGGTCTCGCTGTCGGGCGCGCAGCGCGAGATGGCCATGAGCCCAGCCGAGCTGCGCGCGCGCTTCGATCCGGCGCTGGCCGCGCTACTGCCCGCGGCCCGGACCGCGCGCGTCGAGCGCTTCTTCGTGACCCGCGAGCACGCGGCGACCTTCCGGGCAGCGCCCGGGACGCGCGCCCTGCGGCCCGGGCCGCGCACGGCGATCCCCGGCCTCGTGCTGGCCGGCGCCTACACCGCCACGGGCTGGCCGGCGACGATGGAGGGCGCGGTGCGCAGCGGCGAGGCGGCGGCGACCGAGGCGCTCGCGGCGGCGCGGGCCGCGGAGGCCGGCGGCGTCGTGGAGGCCGCCGCATGAGCCTGACCGTCCTCACCCCGCTGCGCCTCGAGGCGCACGCGGTGCGGAAGGCCGGCGTGGAGGCCGTGCGCACCGGCATGGGCGCTCGCGCTGCTCGTCGGGCCGCGGCGCGGCTCGACACGGTCGACGGTGCGCTTGCCGTCATGGGCTTCGGCGGCGGGTTGCAGGACGGCCTGGTCGCGGGCGACCTCGTGGTCGCGACCGAGGTGCGCGGACCGGCCGGGACGCAACCGCTGCCCGGCGCCGAGCTGCTCGCGGGGATGCTGCGCCGCGCGGGCCTGCGCGTGCACACCGGCCCGATCGCCTCCCGCGCGCGGCTGGTCACCGGCGCCAGACGCGAGCGCCTGGCCGCGACCGGCGCGCTCGCCGTCGACATGGAGTCGGCCTGGCTGGTTCCGGCGGCCGCCGGTCGCCCCGTCGCCGTGGTGCGCGCGATCGTCGACACGCCGGGCCGTGAGCTGCACCGCACGCTGGCCACCGTGGCCGGGGCGCGCGCCGCCTACCGCGCGCTGCGCCGCGCCGCGACCGTGCTGGCGGCGTGGGGCGACGCCGTGCGCCCGCGCGCGCTGGTGCTGGCCGGGCCGCGCGCGTCCTGTGCCGGCGTCGAGCGCGCCATTGAGGTCGTCGAGCGGATGCTCGAGCAGGAGGGCCCGCCGCTCTACGTGCGCAAGCAGATCGTCCACAACGCCCACGTCGTGGCCGACCTCGAGCGGCGCGGGGTGATCTTCGTGGACGAGATCGATGAGGTCCCCGAGCACGCCAACGTCGTCTTCTCGGCCCACGGCGTGCCGCCGCGGGTCCGCTCCGAGGCCACGCGACGGCGCCTGCGCACGGTCGACGCCACCTGCCCGCTGGTCAGCAAGGTCCACGCCGAGGCGCGCCGCTTTGCCGGGCGTGGCTACACGGTCGTGCTCGTCGGGCACGACGGCCACGACGAGGTCGAGGGCACGCGCGGCGAGGCCCCGGCCATCCGCGTCGTCGCCGACGCGCGCGAGGCGGCGCACGTCGAGGTCGAGGACCCCGACCGCGTTGGCTACCTGACCCAGACCACGCTGGCGGTGGATGAGACCCGCGACGTGATCGACGCGCTGCGCGAGCGCTTCCCCGGCATCGTCGGGCCGGGGAGCGACGACATCTGTTACGCGACGCAGAACCGCCAGGACGCGGTGCGGGCGCTGGCGCCCGACTGCGACGTCGTGCTCGTCGTGGGCTCGGCCAACTCCTCCAACTCGCGGCGCCTGGTCGAGGTGGCCGAGCGCGCGGGCACGGCGGCCCGCCTGGTCGACGACGAGAGCCACGTCGACCCGGCCTGGCTCGCCCGCGCCGGCACGATCGGCCTGACCGCCGGGGCGTCGGCCCCCGAGCGCCTGGTCGCCCGCGTGCTCGACGCGCTGGCCGTGCTCGGGCCACTCGAGGTCTCCGAGCACACCGTGACCCGCGAGACCACCCGCTTCAAGCTCCCACCCGAACTCCGAGGGGAGAGATAAGACATGTCCGTCCCGTTTCGGCAGAGCATCCGTATGGGGGCCTACCTGGCCCGGCAGCGCCTCGCGCGGCGCGAGAAGTTCCCGCTGCTGGTGGAGCTCGAGCCGCTGTTCCAGTGCAACCTGGCCTGCGCGGGCTGCGGCAAGATCCAGCACCCCGAGCACGTCTTGCGCCGGCGCATGAGCGTCGAGCAGGCGGTCGGCGCGATCGAGGAGAGCGGGGCGCCGATGGTCTCGATCGCGGGCGGCGAGCCGCTCATCCACCCGGAGATCCACGAGATCGCGGGCGAGCTCGTCGCGCGCAAGCGGTTCGTCTATCTGTGCACCAACGCGATCCTCATGGAGCGCAAGCTCGACCGTTTCGCGCCGTCGCCGTACTTCGCTTGGGCCGTCCACCTGGACGGGCTGCGGGAGCGCCACGACGAGTCGGTCGAGCGCGAAGGCGTGTTCGACCAGGCGGTGGCGGCCATCCGGGCGGCGAAGGGGCGCGGCTTCCGCGTCACCACGAACACGACCTTCTTCACCCACGACTCGCCCGACACCGTGCGCCGCGTGCTCGACTTCCTCAACGACGAGCTCGAAGTCGACGACATGATGATCTCGCCCGCGTACGCGTACGAGAAAGCGCCCGACCAGGACCACTTCCTCGGCGTGAAGCAGACCCGCGACCTGTTCCGGGCCGCGTTCGCGGATGGGCGCCGCAAGCGCTGGCGGCTCAACCACTCGCCCCTGTTCCTCGACTTCCTCGAGGGCAAGGTCGACTTCGGCTGCACCGCGTGGGGCATTCCGAGCTACTCGCTCTTCGGCTGGCAGCGGCCGTGCTACCTCATGGCCGACGGCTACGCGAAGACGTACAAGGAGCTGGTCGAGACCACCGACTGGGACGCCTACGGCCGCGGGCGCGACCCGCGCTGCGACAACTGCATGGCCCACTGCGGCTACGAGCCCACCGCGGTGCTCGCCACCACCCGCTCGCTCAAGGAGTCGGTCCGGGCCGTCGTCGGTCGGTGAGGGTCCTCGTCACCGGGGCGAGCGGCCTGATCGGCGCGCACGTCGCGCGCGAGCTGGTCGACGCCGGGGCCGAGGTGCGGGCGCTGTGCCGGACGGCGCCGCCGCCCGAGGCGGCGGTGGCCGAGCACGTTGCCGCCGACCTGCGCGATGGGGCGGCGGTGGCGCGGGCGGTCGAGGACTGCGCGGCGGTGCTGCACGTGGCCGCGGTCTACAGCTACGCGCGCGCGGATGTGGGCGCGATGGAGGCCGTCAACGTCGCTGGCACGCGCGCGGTGCTGGACGCCGCGGCGCGGGGGCGGCGCCGGCGCGTCGTCGTGACCAGCAGCTCGGCCACGTGCGGGCCGGTGCCGGGGCGGGCGGCCACCGAGGCCGACGCGCCGCCGGCCTGGGAGCTGCGCATCCCCTACAAGCGCACGAAGCTGGCGGGCGAGCGGGCGGCATTGGAGGCCGCGGGCCAGGGGCAGGACGTCGTCGTGGTCAACCCCACGACGACGATAGGGCCGCTGGACCGGCGGCCGACGCCGAGCGGCCAGGTCGTGCTCGGGGTCATGCGCGGCCGGATCGGCGCGTACCTGCCGCGGGCGGGGATCAACGTGGTCGCGGCCGCCGACGTGGCCCGCGGCCACCGGCTCGCGCTCGAGCGCGGCCGCGCCGGCGAGCGCTACCTGCTCGGCGGCGACGACCTGGCCCTGCGCGACGCCTTCGCCCTGATCGCGCGCAGCGCCGGGCGGCGGCCGCCGCGCGTGCCGGTCCCCTGGACCGTGGCGCTGGCCGCCGCCCACGCCGTCGACCTGGGGAGCCGCGCGGTGGGCCGTGAGTCCGCGCTGGTCAACCTCGACGAGACCCGCCTCGCCCGCCACCCGCTGTGGTTCTCGAGCGCGAAAGCGCAGCGCGAGCTCGGCTACACGTGGCGGCCGGCCGAGCAGGCCATCGCCGAGGCGGTGTCCTGGTTTCAGGGCGTCACGTGATCCGCCCGTTCTCAGCGCACGATGCGGAGCGCAGGGTGCGGCCGACCGCCCGCTGGCCGGCGTCATTCGTCGCGACGATGGCGACCGAGTAGCGGCCGGGCTTCAGTCGCTTGCGGCGCGAGATCCGGCCCTCGAACCGCACCCGGTTGGCGCCGGGGTGCGCGGCGACCGACACGGTTCCGGCCGCCTTGCGGCCCCGCCGGAAGCTCAGCCGCGCGCTCGCGCGCTGGTCGAGCGCGAACGAGCCGCCGGCGGGCTTGAGGAATGCGCGGGCCTCGCCCTGGTGGAAGTGGCCGTTGACCGTGTGCTGGCCCGGGCCGCCGACCACCGTGTCGCCCAAGATGTCCAGGGCGGCGGGGAAGCCGTCGCTCGTCTCGCGCCGGAGGCGGTCAGCTCAGGAGGCGCGGTTGCCCCGCGGGGGCAAAGCGCGCGCTCAGCCGCTGGGGCCGGCTACGCGCCCGCAGCCTGACCACGCGGTAGGCGCGGTCCGCGTGCCCGAGCGCGGACGACACCGGGCCCTGCGCCAACGGCGGCAGGGTGCGCGCGCCGTGCCCCGCGATGCCCGCCTGCCCGCCGGCCGACACGGCGGCCAGCGCCATCGCGGAGGCCATGACCGCAGCAAGGACCGCGGCCAGGCCGGCGTGGGCCGTGGGCGCAGGGGGAACGGAGGCCGTGCCGGGCGGGAGGATGCGGAACGTGGGGAGCATGCGCGACAGGCAATCGGGCGCCTCTTTGCTCGCGCTTAGACGGTCCTTAGCGATCCGACGCGGCGTGCGTCGCGAGCGCGACAAGCCAACCCTCGACCACCCTCAAGGGGGTCTGACCCCCTAGGGTTGTCGGTCACCGGGGGCGCAGCGGGTTGTCGAGCACGACCAGCCAGGTGCCGTCGGGCTGGCGGCGCGAGACGATCGTGCCGTCGCCGGTGAGCTCGATCGTCTGACCGTCCTCGCCGGTGCCGACGAGGCGCCACGCGCCTGGGTCAGCGCCAGGCCATCGCTCTCGATCTTCTTCAGCACCGTCACCTCGCCCCGGGGCATCAGGGCGAAGGTCGGCGCGACCGCCCGGCGGATCTCGTCGCGCCCGTGTACGAGCACCTCGTCGGGCGGGACGACCAGCGTCGCGTCCTCCTCGTACGTGCGGACGAAGCCCTCGACGTCGCCGGCGGTGAACGCCGCCATCAGCACGTCGTGGACCTCTTCGGGGCTGTGTGCGGACATCGCGTTCGCTCCTTCCCGCGAAACCCCATCCCAGATTCCTGGGCTCTTTTCTCGAGCAGCGCTGCCACAATCGAGAGATGGCAGTGGCTTCACCTGAGCGCTTCCGGGACGAGGTGGTGAGGCTCTCGCACCGCGGCCTGGGCGTTTCGCGACTACTCGCTCGCGGTCGCACAGATCCTGCGTCGCGCGGTGCCGTTCGACGGCGTGTGCGTGATGACCATGGACCCGGCGACACTCCTGCCCACCGGCCATGTGATCGAGAACGGACTGCCCGACGAGGCGACCCCCCGCCTGGCCGAGATCGAGGCGATGGAGCCGGACTTCAACAAGTTCACCGACCTCGCCCGTCCAGGCCCGCGCCGGCACGCTGAGCGCCGCCACCGACGGGCGCCTGCAGCGCAGCGCGCGCCACCGCGAGCTGCGCGGGCTTCACGGCTTCGCCGACGAACTGCGCGCGGCACTCGCCGACGCCTCGGGGACGTGGGGCGGCGTGGTGCTCATGCGCGAGGCCGGCCGCGCCGACTTCGACCCGGCCGACGCGACGCTGCTCAACGGGCTTGCCTCGCACCTGACCGAGGGCCTGCGGCGGGCGATCCTGCTCTCGGCCCTATCTGGGAACGAGGAGGAGCGCGGGGTGGGCCTGCTGCTCCTGACCGATGAGGACACGGTCGCGCTCGCCAATGCCGCGGCCGAGCTGTGGCTGGACGAGCTCCGTGGCAGCGACGACGGCGACCGGCTCCCGTTCGTGATCCGCGCGGTGGCCGACCGGGCGCGCAACATCGCCGCCGGGCGCGTGAGCGGGGCGGCCAGCGCGCGCGTGCGAGCGCCCTCGGGGCGGTGGCTGCTCGTGCGCGGGTCGATGCTCGGGGACGGAGCCGACGCGCGGACGGCGGTGCTGCTCGAAGCGGCGCAGGCGCCCGAGCTCGCGCCGCTGATCGCCGACGGCTACGCCCTGACGCAGCGCGAGCGGAACGTGACCCAGCTCGTCGCCCAGGGGGCGTCCACGGACAGATCGCGGGCCGGCTGTACCTGTCCCCGTACACGGTGCAGGACCACCTCAAGGCGGTGTTCGACAAGGTCGGCGTGAGCACGCGCGGGGAGCTCGTCGCGCGCCTGTTCTTCGACCATTACGCGCCGCGGCTGGCCAGCGGCGCCACCGTGGGCTCGGACGGATGGTTCGCGCCCGGCCGCGAATCGACGCCGAATTAGGCGTAGGCTCGCTCGGCGTTGGACGCCCACGGCCCGGCCCCCGTTTACCCCAGCACCGTCGGTGCCGTACTCAGGCGCACGACCGGGCGGCTCCCGGGCCGGCTGGCGCTGACCTTCGCCGACCGGCGCTGGACCTACGCCGAGCTCGACCGCGGCGCCGACCGTGTCGCCGCCGCGCTGCGCGGCCTCGGGCTCGCGCACGGCGAACGCGTCGCCGCGTTCGGCAAGAACTCCGACGCCTACCTGCTGCTCTACTTGGGCTGCGCCCGCGCCGGCCTCGTCCACGTGCCGGTCAACTTCAACGCCCGCGGCGAGGAGCTCGCCTACCTGCTCACGCAGTCCGAGCCCACCGCCGCGTTCGTCGACGCCGCGCTGACCGCGCACGTCGAGGCGGTCGAGGACCGCCTTGGCGAGCTGCACCGCGGCGCGCTGCGCGACGACGTCCTGGCCTGGGCGCTCGACGACGCCGCGCCCGAGCACGCAGAGGACGGCATTCGCGACGACGACCTCGTCCAGCTCCTCTACACCTCGGGCACGACCTCGCAGCCCAAGGGCGCGATGCTCACCCACCGCGCGCTCGTCCACGAGTACGCGTCCTGCATCGCCGCCCTCGACATCACCGCCGACGACGCGCCGCTGCACACCATGCCGCTCTACCACTCGGCGCAGATGCACGTCTTCCTCCTGCCCGGCCTGGCCGTGGGGGCGACCAACCACCTGCTCGAGGGCCCCGACCTCGACGCCGTCCTCGAGCGCGTCCCCCGCGACGGCATCACGTCGTTGTTCTTCCCGCCCTCGGTCTGGGTCGGGCTGGCCAACCACCCCGGCCTGACCGACGCCGACCTGCGCTCCCTGCGCCGCGCCTACTACGGCGCCTCGATCATGCCCGTGCCCGTGCTCGAGCGCCTGCAGGCGCGCCTGCCCGAGGTCGGGTTCTACAACTGCTTCGGCCAGTCCGAGATCGGGCCGCTGGCCACCGTCCTGCGCCCGGAGGAGCACGCGCAGCGGCCGGACTCGGTCGGCCGCTCGGTGCTGTTCGTGGAGACCCGTGTCGTCGACGCCGACCTGCAGGACGTGCCGCCGGGCGAGCTCGGCGAGGTCGTCTACCGCTCGCCCCAGCTCTGCACCGGTTACTGGGGCAAGCCGGAGGAGACCGCCGAGGCGTTCGCTGGCGGCTGGTTCCACTGCGGCGACCTCGTGCGCAGCGATGACGAGGGCTACCTGTTCGTCGTCGACCGCATCAAGGACGTCGTGAACACCGGCGGCGTGCTCGTCGCCTCGCGCGAGGTCGAGGACGCGCTCTACGGCCACGCCGCCGTCGCCGAGGTCGCGGTCGTCGGCCTGCCCCACGAGCGCTGGATCGAGGCCATCGCCGCGGTCGTCGTGCTCAAGGACGACGTCGAGCCGCAGGCGCTCATCGACTACGCCAAGGGCCGGCTCGCGCCCCACAAGGTGCCCAAGTCCGTGCACCCCATCGACGAGCTGCCCAAGAACGCCTCGGGCAAGGTGCTCAAGCGCGAGCTGCGCCGCCAGCTCGGCGGCTCCGAGTCCGCGGTCGGCCGGGTCGCCGGCTAGGACGGCTGCGCGCGGCCCGCGTCGCGGCGCTCGGCCACGACCGACGCCAGCGCCGCCGCCCCCATCAGCCCGAGCACGACCGCCAGCGACAGCCCCGTGGGCGGATGCCACACGTCGACCAGCAGCAGCTTGGCGGCGACGTAGGCGAGGATCGCCGCCAGGCCCAGGTGCAGGAAGCGGAAGCGCCCGAGCAGCCCGTCGAGCACGAAGAACAGGCTCACCATGCCCAGCAGGCTGAACGCGTTGGCCGCGAACACGAGGAACCCGTCGCGCGTGATCGCCAGAACGGCGGGGATGGAGTCGATCGCGAACATCACGTCGAACGCGGCCACCATCACCATCGCCGCGCGCACGGGCGTCAGCCCGCGGGGGAACACGCGGCGCAGGGCGCGCATGGCCAGGGTCTTCTCGGGGTCGATGTGGTCGCCGGTGCCGCCGCGGGCGATCTTCCAGGCGGTCAGCCCGAGCAGGGCGCCGAGCACATAGGTCGTGGGGTGGAAGGCCTCGAGCGCGGTCACGCCGACGACGATGAACAGCGCGCGCAGGGCGATCGCGCCGGCGATGCCGTAGACGAGCACGCGCCGGCGCTCGTCCGCGGGCACGGCGAAGAAGCCGAACAGCACCGCGAACACGAACAGGTTGTCGAGCGAGAGCGACTTCTCGACCGCGAACCCGGCCAGGTACTCGCTCGCCGCCTGCCCGCCGTCGAGCACGAGCAGCACGCCGGCGAAGGCCACGCCGATGACGATCCACGCGACCGACCAGGCTGCGGCCGAGCGCACCGACGGGGTGCGGCGACCGGCCACGCGGAGATCGACCAGCAGGGCGGCGGCGACGAAGGCGATGACGGCGATCCAGGGAAGCACTGCGGAGCTCCTTCGAGTCGGGGACGTCTCGAAGGTTTGGCCCGGCCGGCCGGAAGCCGGATCGACGCGCCGGGCCCGTTGTGGCCGTGCTGACGAACGCGCCGTGTCGCAGGGCTACTTCCCTTGCTCGACGAACGATAGCGGCCGCTAGGCGGCGAGCGCCTGCTGATGCGCGAGCTCGTCGGCCAGGCGGGCAATCATGCGGTCGACGCCGGGGCCCTCGGGCTCCCAGTCGGCGACGAGCGAACGCAGGTCGCGCTCGCGCGCCTCGAGCAGCCGTGCGCGGATCGCGCCGCCGTCCTCGGTCACGGCCGCGGGCAGCTCGCCGGGCTCGACCAGCCCCTGGACCTGGAGCCCCACCAGGCCGGCCTGCAGCTTGAGCGCGTTGTCCGGTTCCATGGCCACGACCGCGGCCGGGCTCACCAGACCGTCGCGCGAGCGCGCGAGCACCACGCCCTCGGCCGGGGTCAGGTCGACGCCGGCGTCGGCGATCACCCGCTCGATGAAGCCGCGGGTGCGGTCGCGCCCGACGCAGCGGCTGAGCTCGCGCGTGATCTCGCTCAGCGAGTCGATGTCCTGCGGCGGCGGCAGCGCGTCGCCGAGGTCGCGGTCCTCGATCGTCCGGCGCAGCGGCCGCTCCTCCAGCATCCACGCGAGCACGAAGCTCACCGCCACGACGGCGGCGGCGATGACGAACACGGTCGAGAGCGAGTCCGTGAACGACAGCACGAACGCATCGTGCAGGGCCGGGGGCAGCGACTTCACCTGCGCCGGGTTCACCCCGGCGGAGGCCAGCCGCCCGCCCGCGGCGGCGCCCGCCGGGAGCCGCGAGGCCAGCTCGTCGGCAAGCCGGTTGGAGAAGATCGCGCCCAGGAGCGCCGTGCCCAGCGAGCCGCCGATGGAGCGGAACAGCGTGGCCGACGACGTGGCGATGCCGAGCTGCGTGTAGGGCACGGCGTTCTGCACCACGAGCACGAGCACCTGCAGCACGAAGCCCAGCCCGACGCCGAGCACGAGCATGAACGCCGCCGCCTCCAGCGTGCCGGTGTCCTCGTTCAGGCGCGAGAGCAGCAGGAGCCCGATGGCCGCGATCGCCGTGCCCAGGATCGGGAAGATCTTGTAGCGCCCGGTGCGCGAGATGACCTGGCCGGACCCGATCGAGGACGCGAGCAGGCCGGCCATGAGCGGAATCAGCTGCAGCCCCGACGCGGTCGGGCTGAGCCCGCGCACGACCTGCTGGAACAGCGGGAGATAGGTCAGCGCGCCGAACAGCGCGAAGCCGATCACGAAGCTGAGCAGGCTGGCCAGGACCACGACCCGGTTGCGGAACAGCGACGGCGGCAGCACCGGCTCGGACGCGCGGCGCTCGACGGCCACGAACGCGACCAGGGCCAGCACCGCCAGCACCCCCAGGCCGATGACGAAGGCCGAGTCCCAGGCGTAGGTGGTGCCGCCGAGCGTGGTCAGCAGCACCAGCGAAGCCAGGCACACGCCGAGCAGCACCGTGCCCAGGTAGTCGACGCGACGACGCACGCGCTCGCCCGCGCTGGGCAGCGCGACCGCGATGACCACCAGCGCGAGCGCCCCCAGCGGGAGGTTGATGTAGAAGATCCAGCGCCAGCTCGCGTTGCTGGTGAAGAAGCCGCCGATCAGTGGCCCGGCCACGCTCGCGAACCCGAACACGGCGCCGAAGAAGCCCAGGTAGCGGCCGCGCTCGCGCGGCGAGACGATGTCGCCGATCGAGGCCTGGGCGCTGACGATGAGCCCGCCGCCGCCCAGGCCCTGCAGCGCCCGGAAGGCGATGAGCTCGGTCATGCCCTGCGCCAGCCCACACAGGGCCGAACCGATCAGGAACAGCACGAGCGCGCCCTGCAGCACGCGCTTGCGGCCGTAGAGGTCGCCGAGCTTCCCGTACAGCGGCGTGACGATGGTGATGGCCAGCAGGTACGACGTGACCACCCACGACAGGTGGTTGAGGCCCCCGAGGTCGCCGACGATGGTGGGCAGCGCAGTGGAGACGATGGTCTGGTCCAGCGCCGCCAGCAGCATCGTCAGCATCAGCGCGCCGATGACCAGCGCGAAGCCGCGTCGGGACCTGACGCCCTCCATCGGCTGCAGGCTACGCGGCGTCAGTCGTCGGGCGACGGACGGCTAAGCTCGACCCATGGCGCGCCGGCTCCGCTCCCAGAACCAGCTCTCGCCCGAGGGTCGGGGGCGACCCGGCGGCGGGCGCCAGGACGAGCGCGCCTACCAGGAGGATGCCCGCCAGCGGCTCGTCGACGCGCTGGCCGAGCGCGACGAGGAGGGCCTCGACGCCCTGCGCGAGGAGGTCGAGCGCGAGCAGCACAAGGCCGATCAGGGGCGTCCCGCCCGCACGGTGGACGACATCGCCCGGCGCTGGGCGCGCGCCGCCAAGGCCGCGCGCCAGGGCAAGGACGCCGGCAAGGTGCGGCTCTACAAGGCCGCCGCCGAAGCCGCCGAGCACGCGCGCTAGCCGCTTGAAACCCGCCTCCGCGGGAAGCCTCTGCGTGTGAAGCGGAGGTGGTGCCTGGTCGCCGCCGGCCTGCTCGTCGTGCTTCTGGGCCTGGCCGTGGCGGCCTACATCTACGACCAAGGGCAGGACGGCCGCATCGCCGACGGCGTGCGCGTCGGCGGCGTCGACGTGGGCGGCCTCAATCGGCAGCAGGCCCAGGTGCGCCTGAACCGCACGCTGGTCGAGCCGCTGCAGCGCACCGTCGTCGTGACGATCGGCTCCGGGCGCCGCGTGCGGCTCTCACCCGACCGCGCCCGCCTGCGCCTGGACGTCGACCGCTCGATCGCGACGGCCCTGGCCCAGAGTCGCGACGGCTCGATCCTCAGCCGCACCTGGCGTGCGGTGACCGGCGGGAAGCTGAACCGGCAGCTGCGCCCCCAGGTGCAGTTCTCGCGGGCGGCCGTGCGCGACACCGTGCGCACCGTGGCCGCCCGGCTGAACCGCGCTCCCGCCGACGCCACGGTCTCACCGTCGGGCACGCGGCTGCGCCGCCTGCCCGGCCGCTATGGCGTGGCCGTCCGCCGGGCCGCGCTGCAGCGCGGGATCGTGCGCCGGCTCGTGCACCGCGGCGACTCCGGCACGTTCCGTGCGCCGCGGCGGCGGCTCAAGCCCACGGTCACGGCGGCCGAGCTGCCGCGCCGCTACCCGTCCTACGTCGTCGTCGACCGCCGGGGCTTCCGGTTGCGCTTCTACCAGCGCCTGCGGCTGGCGCGGACCTACCGCATCGCCGTCGGGCGCCAGGGCCTGGAGACCCCCGCCGGCCTCTACGACGTCCAGAGCAAGCAGGTCAACCCGTCCTGGCACGTGCCGAAGTCGAGCTGGGCCGGCGACTTGGCCGGCAAGACGATCCCGCCCGGGCCCCAGGACCCGCTCAAGGCCCGCTGGATGGGCTTCAACGGCGGCGCCGGCATCCATGGGACCGACGACGTGGGCTCGCTCGGCACCGCGGCCTCGCACGGGTGCATCCGCATGGCGATCCCCGACGTCGTGCGCCTCTACCGCAAGGTCGACGTCGGCACACCGGTCTACGTGCAGTAGCCGCTACTCGAGGCCGAACAGCGTCTGGGCCGTGCGCGCCCACACGCGCTCCTGCGTCGCGGGCGGCAGGTCGAGCGCGGCCACTGCGTCGACCGCCTTGTCCGAGGCCCAGAACGGCTCGTCGGTGCCGAACATCATCCGGTCGGCGCCGAAGGTCTCCAGCGCGAGCCGCAGCGCCGGTGGGTAGACGCAGACCGAGTCGGTGTAGAGCCGCTTGACGTGCTCGCTCGGGGGCACGCTGAGCTTGCCCATGGCGCCCTCGTAGCGCTCGGCCTCGTAGTCGAGGCGGCCGAGGATGTAGGGCAGCAGGCTGCCGATGTGGACGAGGTAGAGCTTGAAGTCGGGATGGCGCACGTACAGCCCGCCGAGGATCAGGCGCAGCGTGGCCGCGCTCGTCTCCATCAGGAACCCGAGCGTGGTGGGCAGCGCGTAGGCGTCCACCGCGGGCACGCCCATCGGGTAGGCGGGGTGGAGCATGACCGGCAGGCCGAGCGCGGCGGCGGCGTCGAAGACGGGCGCGAACGCGGGAGCGTCTAGCGGCTCGACGCCGACGGTGGAGGAGACGTAGGCGCCGGACAGGCCCAACGACGCGGCGCGCTCGAGCTCGGCCACGGCGGCGTCGGGCGCCTGCCAGGGCAGCGTCGCCACCGCCGCGAAGCGGGCGTCACGGCTGGCCTCGGCCAGCTCGTCGTTGCACGCGCGCGCGACCGCGATCGCCTCCGCGGGCGCGAACTGCTCCACGCTCGGCGTGATCACGCTGAGCACCGACGTGTCGATCCCCGCCGCCTGCGCGCGCTGCCCGGCCGCCTCGAGGTCGATGGCCGCCCGCCACAGCGGGAACGAGATCCCGTCGTGCCAGTCGACGACCAGGTCGCCGTTCTGCCGCGTCAGGCGGGGGATGTCCTCGCGGCCCTCCAGCGCCTCGCGCAGCGCCGAGGGCATGTAGTGCACGTGGGTATCGACCCGTTGCCTCACCGCACGAAGTCGAGCACCGCGGCGTTGAACACCGCCGGCACCTCGAAGTAGGGCGCGTGCCCGGCGTCGGGGACGACCACGAGGCGCACGTCGGCCATGTGCTCGTGCAGCACCTCGGCCTCGGTTGGCGGCACCATCGTGTCGTCGTCGCCCCACACGAACAGGAGCGGCGCGGTCTGCTCCAGCCGCTGGAGCTCGGCGGGGGAGAGGACGTCGTCGTCGATGCGGTCGCGGAAGTAGGCGGCGAGCCGCTCGATGGCACCGTGGGTGCCGCGCGAGCCGTTGATCCGTGACTCCTCCAGCGCCCACGCCTCGGTGGCCAGCGCCGGGTCGTGCACGAGCCACTTCAGCTTGGCCCGTGTGCCCTCGAGGCTGGCGTCGAGGATCCCGCGCGCGATGGCCGCGCGGCGCTCCTCGCCCAGCGGCCGCATCCCGGTCGGCGCCACGAGCACCGCGGCGGACACCAGCTCGGGGTGGGCGAGCGCCAGCCGCGCGGTGACGTGCCCGCCCAGCGACGTGCCCACCACCAGCGTGGGCCGGCCGCCCAGGCGGTCGACGATGAACTGCGCCACCACCTCGGCGAACACGGGCACCGAGTAGTCGAGCGCCGGGTCGTTGCTGGAGAAGCCGTGGCCCGGGAGATCCAGCGCATACAGGTGGAGTCCGGCCTCGCTGAGCGGCCCGAGGTTCTCGCGCCAGCGATCGGCTCGCGCCGCGACCCCGTGCAGCAGGACGACGTTGTCGTCGCCCGTGCCCGCCTCCAGCACGCGCAGCGTGAGGCCGGCGACGTCGTCGGGGTACTGGAGGATCAGCGCGCGTCCTCCGCCAGCTGCCGGCCGCGGTGCTCGAGCGCCTCGAGCACGCCCGCGATGACCTGCTGCAGGTGGTCGCGGATCGCCTCGGTCACCTCGGCCTCGTCGCGCTTGCGCACGGCGGCGAGGATGCGCCGGTGCTCGCGCTGGGTCTGGCGCAGGTCGTGGTTGTCGAAGTAGATGCGGATGTAGGGCTCCGAACGGGCGATGAGGTTCTCGATCGTGTCGACCAGGAAGGGCCGGTCCGCCGCCACGTAGAGCGTGCGATGAAAGGCGCGGTTCAGCGACGGCCAGTTGGGCGCGTCGAACGTGTCCATCGCCTTGGTCAGCGACGCGAGCTCCGCGACCTGCTTGCCGTCGAGGTGCGGAAGCGCGAGCCGCGCGGCCAGGGGCTCGAGCTCCATGCGCATCTCGAAGTACTCGCGCACGTCCTCGGAGCGCGCCGCGAAGACCGTGGGCGCGTGGCCCGGGCGCCGCACGACCGTGCCGGAGACCTCGAGCTTGGAGATCGCCTCGCGCACCGGCGTGCGGGAGACCCCGAGCTCGCGCGCGAGCCGCTCGATGTGCAGCGTCTCGCCTGGCGCGAGCTCGCCGTTGGCCACGCGGTCGCGGACGATGTCGGCCACCTGGTCGACGAGCGAGACCTTGACCACCTGCGGGCCGGTGGCGGCCGGCGCGCTCATCGCAGCGCCACGGCGTTGATCTCGAGCTTGGCGCCCGGGAGCAGCAGCCGCGAGATCTCGACCGCGGTCGAGGCGGGGCGGTGGTCGCCGAACAGCTCGCGGCGGACCGGCGCGATGCGGGGGATGTCCTCGATGTCGGTCACGAAGACGTTGACCGAGACGA
>DATBDE010000028.1:0-1777 GCA_036270095.1 Solirubrobacteraceae bacterium
GACCGCGCTGCGCCAGACATGGGTGCCGATGACCTACCTGCCGTTCTGGCTGCCGCTACCGCTCCTCGGGTTCCCGCCGTGGATGGTGCTCCTGGCTCAGTCCTGGAGCCTGATCTACCAGTTCGGCCTGCACACCGAGCGGATCGGGAAGCTGCCGCGGGCGCTGGAGGCGGTCCTGAACACGCCCTCGCATCACCGCGTCCATCACGGCGCCAACGAGCAGTACCTCGACCGCAACTACGGCGGGATCCTGGTCATCTGGGACCGCCTGTTCGGCAGCTTCGAGCCCGAGGGCCAGCGCGTGCGCTACGGCCTGACGACCAACATCGACACGTTCCATCCCGTGCGCGTCGCCTTCCACGAATACGTCGCACTGTGGAACGACGTGCGCACCGCGGCGACGTGGCGCGAGCGCGCCGGGCACGTGTGGCACGGTCCCGGATGGCGGCCCGAGGAGAAGCCGGCGGGATGAGGCGGGCGCTGATCGCCGTGACGGTTCGCTCCGGGCGCTGCAGCGGGCGGACAACGCTGCGCGTGAGGCGGTGAGCATGCAGCCAGTCGTCCTGGGCCTGGACGTCGGCACCACGAGCGCCAAGGTCTCGGCGTTCGACGCGGCCGGCGGGCGGCATGGTGAGGCGGAGGTCGAATACCCGCTCGAGGAGCCGGGACCCGGCGAGGCCGTCCAGGACCCGGGCGTCGTTGTCGACGCCGTCGTGGCCGCGGCGCGCGAGGCTGCCGGCGAGGTTCGCAGGTCCGGGCGGCGGGTCGCAGGTGTGGCGTGCAGCACGGCGATGCATGGGCTTGTCGCACTCGGCGGGGACGACCGGCCACTGACCCCGCTGCTCACCTGGGCCGACACGCGCGCGGCAGCGCAGGCGCAACGGCTGAAGGCCGAGCACCCCGAGCTGCACGACCGCACCGGGACGCCGTTGCACCCGATGGCCCCGCTCGCGAAGCTCGTGTGGTTCCGCGAGCGCGAGCCCGCCATCCATGCGGCGGCACGGCGCTGGGTCGGGCTCAAGGAGCTCGTGTTGCACCGGCTCACGGGGCGCTGGGTGGTCGACTGGTCGGTGGCCTCCGGCACGGGCCTGTTCGAGCTCGAGACGCTCGATTGGTGTGCGAAGGCGCTCGAGCTCGCGGGCATCCGGGCAGAGCAGCTCGCGGAGCTCGTGGCGACCGATCAGGCGCTCGAGCTGACGGGCGCCGCCGCGCAGGAGCTCGGAGTCGACCCGAGCACTCCGGTCATCGCCGGGGCCGGCGACGGGCCGCTGGCGAACCTCGGCGTCGGCGCGGTGCGCCCCGGCGTGGCGGCATGCTCGATCGGGACGAGCGGTGCTCTGCGGCTGATGGTCGAGCGGCCCGTGGTCGACCCCATGCGGCGTGTGTTCTGCTACTGCCTGACAAGGGATCGCTGGGTCGCCGGCGGGGCGATCAACAACGGCGGCGTGGTGCTGCAGTGGGCCGGCGAGGCGCTCGCGCCCGACCTCGGGCCGCACGCCGAAGCGGAGCTGCTGCGCCTCGCTGCAGAGGTCCCGCCCGGCTGCGACGGCCTGGTGATGGCGCCCTACCTGCTGTCCGAGCGCGCGCCCCATTGGAGCGCCGTGCCGACCGGCGCATACGTTGGCCTCACGCGCCACCACGGCCGCGGCCACCTCGTGCGCGCAGCCATCGAGGGCGTCTGCCAGCAGCTGAACCTCGTCCTCGACTCGATGACCGCGACCGGTCAGGAGGTGCACGAGATCCGCGCGACCGGCGGCTTCGCGCGCAGCCAGTTCTG
>DATBDE010000029.1:0-2109 GCA_036270095.1 Solirubrobacteraceae bacterium
TGCAGCCATGCCCGAGCGGTTCTTCCCAATTGCATCCGTGCTGGCGTGGCTCGCGCCGGCGGCGCTGCTGATCATGAAGGCCTCCTCCTAGGACCACGCGTACGCTGGGTGGGTGCCCGAACCCATCACGTTCGCGGGGGGTGCGCTGGATCGCGCCGCCGATCGCCGCACGGATGAAGCGTGGATCGCTGCCGCTCGGAACGACCCGCGAGCGCGCGCCGTCGTCGTCGGGCCAGGCGGCGTGGCGCTCGCGGGTGAGACTCCGGAACTGGCTTCGCTGGACGGCCTGAACGCCGCCGACGGCTACTTCCTCGGGCTCGCCGATGGGATCCCGCTGTTCGTCGTGCCGGCGACCACTGGCGCCCAGCTCACCGGGTTGCGCGAGGCGGCGGCGATCCTCTCGCAGGCCGACGCGGGCCTTGTCGCGTACGCCAGCGCGCTGGCGCACTGGCATGACACGCACCGATTCTGTGGCGTCTGCGGCGAGCGGACCGAGGCACACGAGGGCGGCCACTCGCGCCGCTGCCCGAACGGCCATGTCCATCACCCGCGCACGGACCCGGTGGTGATCATGCTCGTCAGCGACGGCGACCGGCTGCTGCTCGGCCGACGCCCGCCCTGGCCGCCGGGTCGCTACAGCTGCCTCGCCGGCTTCGTCGAGCCAGGCGAGTCGCTCGAGGCCGCGGTGGCCCGCGAGGTGCTCGAGGAGGCGGCCGTGGTGGTCGGCGCGGTCGAGTACCGGCTCTCGCAACCGTGGCCGTTCCCGCTCTCGCTGATGCTCGGCTTCGAGGCGACCTACGCCTCCGGCCGGGCGCGGGTCGCGGACGCCGAGCTCGAAGACGTGGCCTGGTTCACGCGCGACGAGATCCTTGCGGGCACCCCGCTGCTGCCGCCCCCGTTCACCATTGCGCGGCGGCTCATCGACGGCTGGCTGGAAGGAGGGCGCGCGGCCGCGGCGAATTGAACGTCGCATGGCCGAGCGCGTCGCTTTCCCGTTGCTGTCCGCCCTCGCCTGGCTGCTGCCACCGGCGCTCCTGATCGCCCACGCGCTCTGACGGCGGGCTAGGGTGCCGCCGTGCCGTTTCCGCGAGTCGCCCTGACGCTTGCAGGGTGTTGCGCATCACTCGCAGCACCCGCGAGCGCCCACGCGCTGACCGGCGCATCCGCCGTGGCCGCCCTGAACGCGCAGCGCGCGGCGAACGGGATCCCAGGCGACCTCGTCGAGCGGCGCGACTGGACGAAGGCCTGCGCGGCCCACAACCGCTACATGCAGCTCAACAACGTCTTCGACCCGCTCGAGGATGCTTCGCGGCGCGGCTACACGAAGGACGGCGCCTGGGCGGGAACGAATGCCGTCCTTGGCTGGGGCTCCTGGGGGCCCCGTCGCAACCCATGGGAGAACGCGCCGCTCGGCTTGATGCCGCTGCTCTCGCCACGCCTCACCCAGCTTGGCGTGAGTGCTTCGTACGACCACGTCTGCGCCACGACGAGGCCCGGCTACCTGCGTCGGGATCCGAGCAGCCCGGCGCTGTACCCGTATCCCGGCAACGGCGCGGCTGTCGTCCCGTACAAGCAGTGGTCCTACGGGCTCCCGGTCACGCCGGGCGACTTCGTCGGGCTGCCCGCGGGGTTCACGACCGGCCCGAATCTCCTCGTCATGGCCGACGTCGGTGGCCAGGCGAGGATCACCGACGCGAGCCTCGCGGGTCCCAGTGGCCCGGTCGAGATCCGCACCGTCGACAACACCACCGAGCACGTCGGCGGGTACCTGCCCACGGGCGCGGTGATCATCCCTGTCTCGCCGCTCGAACCGGGGGCCGCGTATCGCGCATCGGCGACCCTGGCGATCGGCGGCCTCGTTCTGGCCCGCGCCTGGAGCTTCACCACCGGCCTGGCCGACCCGAACACCCAGCTCTTCGTCTCGTCGGTGACCAGCTTCGATGCGGCAACCCGGCGCATCACCCAGGGAAGCATCGGGGTGAGGTCTTCGAGCCCCTCGCCGGTGCACATCACGATCGGGGGCGTGGGCCGCGATCTCGCCAGTGGCGAGAGCTGGGTCCCCCCGCAGACGCCAGGCGCGTTCTCGGTCTGCGCGCACCAGGAACCCAC